>JBCBSD010000056.1:0-1580 GCA_039819365.1 Pseudomonadota bacterium | reverse complement strand
GCCCAGTTCGCGGGTTGTGATCCGGCCCACGAGATTGATGGTGAATACCTCGGCGCCGAACTGGCGGAGCTGCACCGCGCCTTGCTGGGCGATGACGATCCCGATCAGGAAGCTCATCAATCCGATGATGCCGAGCGCCGAAACACCGACCGTTTCGAAGCGCTGGACGACCGCATTGAAGCGCATGCGGCCCGGATGCCGGATCACGCTGCCCGTCGCGATCAGCAGTCCCCCGAAAAAAGCGAGCAGACCCTTCAGGCTGGAGAGCGATTCCAGCGTCGACGCCCCTATGCGCTGGATGATCCTGTGGAGGCGGCCTTCATCTTCGTCATAGGTTTTGGCCGGGTCGTCGGCGATCGTGACCTGGCGGATCAAGCGCTGGGCATGATCGCTGGCACCGGCAATCTCGGCGCCGTGATCGCGGGTCAGCTTGTGCAACAGCCATGCGCCGACGGTGTCGACCCGATCGACGGCCGTAATGTCGACCCGTGCCGGCGATATCGCGATCGCATCGAGCCGCTGCGGCACGTCGCCAAGGCGCGCTATCGTGAGACGGCCGGAAAAGCGCATAATGCGCTCTCCGTCCTCCTCCAGTTCGGTGAAATCCGCCTCGAGACTCATCGGCCTGCCTTGTGCGGCGAAAATCCACGCTCGGCAAGACGTTGCTTCATGCTATGGAGCGCGCTGATGACGAAAATCGCGCTCTACGATCTCGACAAGACGATCACCAAACGGCCGACCTTCATGCCCTTTCTTATGCACGCTGCATGGCGGCATGAACGCTGGCGGCTGATCTTCCTGCCCGGGCTGCTTTTTCTCTTTGGCGGCTATCTGCTGCGCGCGCTCGACCGGGGAACGCTGAAGGAGCGGATGCACGATATGCTGCTCGGCTCGCCCGTGGACGCGGACAGAATGGCCGAAATCGCCGAAAGTTTCGCGGACGCGACACTCGCCGACAATGTCTATCCCCAGGCCCGCGCGCGGATTGCGAAGGAGAAGGCGGCGGGCCATCGGCTGGTTCTCGCGACCGCGTCCTATGCTTTCTACGTCGCGCCGCTCGCTCGTAAGCTCGGTTTCGACGATGTGATCGGCACGCTCGTAAAACGCGATGAAGAGGGGCGGATACTGGCCGAGATCGATGGCGAGAATTGCTACGGCGAGGCGAAGCTGCGCCGGGTCGAAGCTTGGGCTGAGGCTGAAGGGCTGACGACGGACGATATCGCCGTCCGCTTCTATTCGGATAGCCCCACCGACATACCGGTTTTCCAATGGTCCGGCGAACCGATCGCAACCAACCCCACTGCGAGACTGCGCAGCATCGCCCGCAAGAATGGCTGGCGCATCATTGCCTGGGGGTAGGGGATTCTGTTTGTCAGAATTTCGCTAGCGCGAAATCGCGGCACCGGCCCGCTCCCGCTCCCGACCTCCCATTAAGTGTACCCTGTGGGAGGTCGGGAGCCTGTGCCATCTCCGCCCGCTCCCGCTCCCGACCTCCCCCAGGGTCCACTTAATGGGAGGTCGGGAGCGGGAGCGGGCCGGTGCCGCGATTTCGCGCTAGCGAAATTCTGACAAACAGAATC
>JBCBSD010000055.1:0-1838 GCA_039819365.1 Pseudomonadota bacterium | reverse complement strand
CCGACCCACTCCCCTCCCGCCCGACACGCCGCACTTCCGATCGGAAGTTCCTGTCAGGAAATCGCCGCACCGCCCCTCTCCCCCTCCCGACCCCCCCCCCGATAGTACCCTGTTGGGAGGTTGGGAGGTCGGGAGGGGGAGAGGGCCGGTGCGGCGATTTCCTGAAAGGAAATTCTGACAGAAAGAATCTTTACCGCTCGACCGAAAAATCGCGTCTGACAGAATTCCCTAACGCGTTCGCCGCCCGAGCAATCTCAACCGCAGCGCATTGAGCTTGATAAAGCCTTCGGCGTCGCGCTGGTCATAGGCGCCCGCATCGTCCTCGAAGGTCACCACATCCTGGCTGTAGAGGTTGAAGGCGACGTCCGCCTTGCGGCCGACGACATCGGCAGATCCCTTGTAGAGCTTGAGCCGCACCGTGCCCGTCACATCCTGCTGGCTGTGGTCGATCGCCGCCTGGAGCATTTCGCGCTCGGGGCTGAACCACAGGCCGTTATAGACGAGCTCCGCATAGCGCGGCATCAGCTCGTCCTTGAGATGCATTGCGCCGCGGTCGAGCGTGAGCTGTTCGATCCCGCGATGCGCGGCGAGCAGGATCGTACCGCCCGGCGTCTCGTACATGCCGCGCGATTTCATGCCGACGAAGCGGTTTTCGACGAGATCGAGACGGCCGATGCCGTGCGTCTTGCCGAGGGTGTTGAGCCTTGCGAGCAGGCTGGCGGGCGACAGCGTTTCGCCGTCGATCGCGACCGGATCGCCATGCTCGAAATCGATCTCGATATGCTGCGGCGTGTCCGGTGCGTCCTCGGGATTGTCGGTGCGCGAATATACATAGTCGGGCGTCTCTTCCCACGGATCCTCGAGTACTTTGCCCTCGGAAGAGGTGTGGAGGAGATTGGCGTCGGTCGAGAAAGGCGCTTCGCCGCGCTTGTCCTTCGAGACCGGGATCTGGTGAGCTTCGGCGAACTCGATCAGCTTGGTCCGGCTCGTCAGATCCCATTCGCGCCACGGTGCGATGACCTTGATGTCCGGGTCGAGCGCATAATAGCCAAGCTCGAAGCGCACCTGGTCGTTGCCCTTGCCGGTCGCGCCATGGGCGACGGCGTCTGCCCCGACTTCATGCGCGATCTCGATCTGGCGCTTGGAGATCAGCGGCCGCGCGATCGACGTGCCGAGCAGGTACAGCCCTTCATAGACGGCATTGGCCCGAAACATCGGGAAGACATAGTCGCGGACGAATTCCTCGCGCAGATCGTCGATGAAGATATGCTCGTCCTTGACGCCGGCCATCTGCGCCTTGCCGCGTACCGGCTCCAGTTCCTCGCCCTGGCCGAGATCGGCGGTGAAGGTCACAACCTCGCAGCCATATTCGACCTGGAGCCATTTCAGGATGACGCTGGTATCGAGCCCGCCCGAATAGGCGAGGACTACACGGTTGATTTTCTCGGCCATCGGCACGGTTTCCATAATTCGCTATTGAATAGACCGACGCGGCCTATGCGCTACGCGGGATTCGCGCAACTCTAGTGATGGGAGAGAGGCATGGCGGAGAACAAGACCAAGCCGACGGGGAAAAGCCCGGCCGATTTCATCGAGGCTGTGGAGCCCGACTGGAAACGCGAGGATGCGAAAACCGTCTGCGCTCTCATGGAGCGCCTCTCCGGCGAGAAACCGAAAATGTGGGGCCCGTCGATCATCGGCTTCGGCCAGTATCATTACAAATATGAAAGCGGCCGGGAGGGCGATGATCGACGGGCCCCACATTTTCGGTTTCTCGCCGGAGAGGCGCTCCATGAGAGCGCAGACGGTTTTCGCATCCTCGCGTTTCCAGTCGGGCT
>JBCBSD010000054.1:0-3614 GCA_039819365.1 Pseudomonadota bacterium | reverse complement strand
GGGGGTGCGGGCCGGTGCGGCGACATTGCGAAAGCAATTTCGCCGCACCCGCCCGCACCCCCACCCGGCCAACCACGAGTGTTACCTGAAATGGAGGCCGGGAGGGGGTGCGGGCCGGTGCGGCGATTTCCCGCCAGGGAAATTCTGACAAATCAAGCCCGCTGCCGCGACGTGGCGTCAGCAACGTTCTGACAAACAAATCCCGGTGCGGCGCTCAACCGTCAGATTGAGTCCGACAAATCAAGCCGCAACCGTCTCCTCTTTCCCGATTACCGGCAGCCGGCTCGTGATCGCTTCGGGCAGCGGCCGCACGACCAGCCCGCGCGCCGTGTGCCAGAAGGCGGAGAGCAGCAGCAGCGCCGATCCGATCACCAGTGCGGCAAGCGCGATATTGGTTTCGACCGCCCCGAACCGGTCGAACAGGCCGTTCAGCGCCCAGAGGACGTAGATCAGGCTCGACACCATCAGCGCCCGCCGGTCGATCGCCAGCGCGATTCCCGCCATGAGGATATAAAGGCCGATCACCAGCGCCGCGCCAGCCACGGTCAGCGTGCCTTCGAGCACGCCGATCTCGGCGAATATCGGATGCACGATTAACGGTGCCGCGAGCAGGTGCAGCCAGAAAGCGACATCCGAGCGGCGCGTCTCGCGGACCGGGTCGCTGATGTCCCAGCGCATCGCGAGCGCGAATACGCCTAGGCCAGCGACGAGGAGCAGAGGGTGCAGAAAGGGCTCGACCTGCCCGTCCGTAACGATGGCCACCAGCCCGACGATGGTCGCGACGACCGCGCCTGCGCCCGCCGCGATGGTGATCGGGACGCGGAACCGCCGCCAATGAAGGTAGGCCCCGACCGCGGCCACCGCCCCGGCAATCGAGATATAGGTCGCGACAATGGCTTCGTCGCCCGGGCCGTACCGGCCCTCGTCTCCGATCAATCCCGACGCAACCGCGCCGAACAGGCCGCCGACAAAGGCGAGCAGCAACAGGATCGAAGGGAAGGCCATGCGGCGGACCTTGGTGAAATATTCGGCCAGTCCCCATGATGCGGCGGCGACGCCGAGCGCGCCGATCCAGGGCTGGATTTCGCCGCCCAGCCACGCAATGGCGACGAGCAGCAACACGCTCGCAATCGCCACGAAGATATCGTTGAAGCCGCTGATGAGCCGGAAATGCTCCTCATCGACAAGAGCGGTGGACCGATCCGCCGCCATGAACCGGCGGAACTTGGCGACATCCGCCTCCTTCAACGCCCCGGCGTCAACCGCCGCCTCGAGATCGCTTTCGCTATACATCGGCATCCTTCCTGTTTTTGCCTTTATCGGGACGCCATACCATAGGTGTGTTGGTGATGCAATACGGCACTACGATTGATAGTGGGTGACACAGCCCGGGTGGAGGATGGCGATGAAAAAACGCGCTAACTTCACACGCGTTCACACGGGTTAACGGCACGAAAAAATGCGGATTTTCGCAGTACACTTTCCCGACACACCTCTTGCCAGAGGAGGGAAGCGAACGGGATCGACGGCGTCAAAAGTCACAATGGTCACACACCCTAAAGCGGGAAAGCGGATCGGTGCAAAAATGGCTTTTTCTGGAAGCGGAGAGGGTCGCGGGGCTGCGATGCGCGGCATGACGCGATCATATCAGACCGGGGAGGCTGTAGGACAGCGTAATACCGTCCAGATCGCCGCAGGAACCGGCGACAATGCGGCTTCAGTCAAAGACCGATCTATAGTCTGTCCACGATTGTTGGGCGGAATTGACCCGGACGACGAGCTGATACGCTATCGGGAAAAGCACGAGACTGGCCAGCGAGCTGACGAGCAAAGCCGAATAACCGCGGTAAAAATCTTCGTAAAATTCCGCGGTCATGAACGTTCGGAATGATATATTGCCGGCAATGCCGGTTGCCAGCCAGCTACCCCACCAAAATATCAGAAGTGTGTGATTGGCGTCGATATCGCCACCGGGTGAGCCCCGGCTGCCATTCCATATTTGCCGCATTGCTTGATAGGGTTTGAAAAGGTTAGCGATCGGAATAAAAAACCAGCCGACAGACCAGCCCGGGGTATATTCGAACTGTTCGACACCATAGTCGACGAGATTGGATGCCGCGACGTAGATCCAGCGGCCAAAAACTGCAGTGCTGATGACCGTTACACCAAGATTGACGTATGCCACCGTGGCGGAGATCGAATCATAGGTCGTCACACTATCATACGACCAGTTTTCAAAACCGCCGTTCACGAACATTACGCTCTCGAAAAGATCGAACAGAATGAACGGGATGCACAGGGCGAGCAAAGCGCACGTCCATCGCGTCCAAAAAGCCAGCTTTTGCAGGCCTTCATGCGAATGGCCGTTTTGATCGGCGTCGTTCATTGTATCGGCTCCCCTGCAGCGCGGGAGCTAAACGGCAAATCGACCTCCGGTCAAATGGAGGCCTGGCGAAGAACGGAGCTTATCCCCCGAGCTCCTGCAGCTTCTTCATTGCCTGCATGCCCTGTTCCGCGCCGCTCTGGGGCACGAATTCGTCCGCGCGGTCGATGATCTGGTCCCAGACGGCGGCGACGCCTTCGGCATTACGCTCGCTTTCGGGGAGGGCGACGCCCTGGGTGTGCGTCACATAGGCGGCGTGGAAAAAACCGCCGCCGGCGCCGACGATCATGTTGGTCGGGGCCTCTTCGCCGACGAGATAGACGGCGGCCGGCACGACGTTATCGGGCGACAGCGCCTTGAACATTTCCGGCGGCATAATGTCTTCGGTCATCCGCGTGCCCGCGATCGGGGCTAGCGTGTTGCACTTGATGTTATACTTCGCACCCTCGATGGCGATCGTCTTGGTGAGCCCGGCCAGGCCGAGCTTGGCCGCGCCGTAATTGGCCTGCCCGAAATTGCCGTAGAGGCCGGTCGACGAGGCGGTCATGAGCAGACGTCCATAGGCCTGTTCGCGCATCGTTTCCCAGACCGCCTTGGTGACGTTGGCGGACCCGTTGAGATGGACTTCCACGACGAGGCGGAAATCGTCCATCGTCATTTTCGCAAAGCTCTTGTCGCGGAGGATGCCGGCATTGTTGATGACGACATGGACGCCGCCCCAGGCCTCTTTCGTCTTGGCGACCATCTCGACCATCTGCTCTTCATCGGTGACCGATCCGCCATTGGCCATCGCCGTGCCGCCGGCCGCTTCGATTTCCTCGACAACCTTGGCCGCTGCGTCCGACGAGCCCGTGCCGTCGCGCGCGCCGCCCAGATCGTTGACCACGACCTTCGCGCCGCGACTGGCGAGATCGAGCGCATAGGCGCGGCCCAGGCCGCCGCCGGCGCCGGTGACGATGGCGACTTTGTCTTCGAAGGAAATGGTCATGATGCGGACTCCGTGAAAGGCTGTGTTTCGGTTGACGTGCGCGTTAACCTCTGGGCGGCCGAGCATCAAGCGAGTCTTTTGTGGCCTTAAGTTTCCTAGCAGGGAATCGACGCGAGTTCTCTGTCAGAAACTTTCTGGCGAAAGTTCGCCGCACCGGCCCTCTCCCCCTCCCGGCCTCCCACAGGGTATACTTAATGGGAGGCCGGGAGGGGGAGAGGGCCGGTGCGGCGATTTTCCTATCGG
>JBCBSD010000053.1:0-4560 GCA_039819365.1 Pseudomonadota bacterium | reverse complement strand
GGTCGCCAGCGGCGCTGCGGCGTCGAGCAACGCGACCCGCCCCCGCTCCCGGCGGAACAGCGGCGCGCCGAGCCAGGCTTCGAGCGACTTGACCTGATAGCTGACGGCCGCCTGGCTCATCCCGAGCTCCTCGGCGGCGGTCGTGAAATTCTCGTGCCGGGCGGCGGCCTCGAACACGCGAATGGCGGCAAGGGGCGGCAGGTTGCGCATGAGCTATCCATAAGCTCTCCTTATAGTAAATGTCGAGCGTTTAGTTGGGAATGGCGAATGGAAAAGCCTAATTCCGTCTCTGCCACCAGCCGCTCATAAGGAGATTGAAAATGCGTGACGAAATGGATTGCCGGGTATGGAATGCCCATCACGATACCACGGGCGACGCGCTGACGCGGATCGGCGAAGATTGCGCCCGCTGCCTGGAAACGGCGCGCGAGGCGCTGCTGCGCAAGGTTCGAGAGGCGGGTTTCCGCAGCGCGATCATGATCGCCGCCCTCGCCGTCAGCGGGACGTTCATCCTGCTCACGGTAACGCCGGTCGGCGCCGCCTGATCCGCACCGCGAGGGCCGGGGCCCACCGTCCCGGCCCTCGCGCGCGCTCGATTGCGCGACCGGCCGTCATTCGCTATATGGCTCTGCTCGCCCCGGCCCGCGCGCGCTCATTATCGCCGCGTCCGGGGCGCGTTTCTTTTTTGGGAGTCACGCCAATGTCCCGCCGCCGCCAAATTTACGAAGGCAAGGCCAAGATCCTCTATGAGGGCCCGGAACCGGGCACGATTATCCAGTATTTCAAGGATGATGCGACCGCGTTCAACAACCAGAAGAAGGGCACCATCAACGGCAAGGGCGTGCTCAACAACCGGATTTCCGAGCATATCTTCACCCGGCTCGGCCATATCGGCGTGCCGCATCATTTCATCCGCCGTCTCAACATGCGCGAACAATTGGTGCGCCAGGTCGAAATCGTGCCGATCGAAGTCATCGTCCGCAATGTCGCCGCCGGTTCGCTGACCAAGCGGCTAGGCGTCGAGGAAGGCACGCCCCTGCCCCGCACGCTGATCGAATATTGCTACAAGGACGATGCGCTCGGCGATCCGCTGGTCGCGGAGGAACATATCGCCTGCTTCGGCTGGGCCAGCCAGGACGAGATGAACGAGATCGCCGACATGGCGATCCGCGTAAACGATTTCATGAGCGGGCTGTTCGCCGGCATCAATATCCGCCTGATCGACTTCAAGCTTGAATTCGGGCGCATCTGGGACGGCGATTATTCGCGGCTGTTGCTGGCCGATGAGATCAGCCCCGACGGGTGCCGGCTCTGGGACATGGAGTCGGACGAGAAACTGGACAAGGATCGCTTCCGCCGCGATCTGGGCGGCGAAGTCGAAGCCTATCAGGAAGTCGCCCGGCGGCTGGGGCTGCTGCCCGAAGGCGCGGAGAACGAGGTGCTCGATCTTGAACAGCATCGCAAGAAGCGCGGGAAATAGCGCGAGCGTGAATTGCAGTAATTCAGGCTGTTAACGGCCGATCTTGTTGCCGCATATGATACCGAAAACGAAGGTTGCGACGAGCGCGAGCTGCACCATTCCGGTCGGATCGCGATAGCCGAGTATGTCCCCGCCAAAGGCGAACAGTGCGATGAACATCGCCAGTGACATGATAACCATGGTTACAGCCTCCCCGGACACACTCTCTACGCGCCATGCAAAAAAGCAGGCGGTGGAGACTAACACTTTAGGTTTTGAAATCCGGTTAAC
Source organism: Pseudomonadota bacterium (assembly GCA_039819365.1). GTDB lineage: Bacteria > Pseudomonadota > Alphaproteobacteria > Sphingomonadales > Sphingomonadaceae > Parasphingopyxis. Next base: position 2,810 of record JBCBSD010000053.1, on the reverse strand, counting down.
GCCGCTTAAGGGTTTTGGCAGGCATAGCTCGCCGGCTGAATGACAAACGCCCGATCCCGGCGTTCACAACCGTATCCGGGCTCCCCCTTGCAACCAAAGCGACATCGACCCATAGAGCGCGCGACTCTGGCCCTGCAGGAGATCGGCTCGTGAAAACCCGTATCCATGTGACCCTCAAAAACGGGGTACTCGACCCCCAGGGCAAGGCCATTCATCATGCGCTGGAATCGCTCGGGTTCGATGGCGTCAACGATGTCCGCCAGGGCAAGCTGATCGAACTCGATCTCGACGACAGCGTATCGGACGAAGACATCGAGGCGATGTGCCGCAAGCTGCTCGCCAACATGGTGATCGAGAATTTCGAGATCGTCCGGCCGCAGACCGAGGACGCCTGATGAAAAGCGCGGTCATCGTCTTTCCCGGTTCCAATTGCGACCGCGACATGGCGGTGGCGCTCGAACATGCGACGGGCGCCAAGCCGCAAATGGTCTGGCACCGCGAAACCGAGCTGCCCGACGGCCTCGGCCTGATCGCCCTGCCCGGCGGCTTTTCCTATGGCGACTATCTGCGCTCCGGCGCGATCGGGGCCAATTCGCCGATCATGCGCGAAGTGAAGGCGGCGGCGGATCGGGGCGTCGCGATACTCGGCGTGTGCAACGGTTTCCAGCTGCTGACCGAAGCGGGACTGCTGCCGGGCGCGCTGCTCCGCAATGCGGGCATCGATTTCATCTGCCGCGATGTGGCGCTGACCGTGGCGTCCAGCCAGACCGCCTTCACCAGCCGCTACCAGTCCGACGAAGCGATCACGATCCCCGTCGCCCATCATGACGGCAATTATTTCGCCGATGACGAGACGCTCGACCGGATCGAGGGCGAAGGCCGGGTGGCCTTCCGCTACGGCGAAAGCGTCAACGGTTCGGCCCGCGATATCGCCGGCATCGTCAACGAGACCGGCAATGTACTCGGCATGATGCCGCACCCCGAACGGATGATCGAGCCCGCCCATGGCGGCATGGACGGCAAACGACTGTTCGACGGGTTGGTTGAAGCGTTGGGCTGATGGCAGCCGATTTCTAAACCTTAAAGAATTTGACGGGCGGACAAGCGCCAACGGTGCCTACATATTTCCAGCTACCGCCAGGACATTCATAAAGGCAGACCGTCAGATTCAGGCCTTCGTGATGCCAACTGTCGATAAGATCGCAATTGATCTCAAACCGCTGCGAATTGAGTATCATGGCCAGGAAGATCAACGCCAGCGGGCCGGCCCAAGGGGGAGCAGCAGGGATGCTTGGCGCTGGCGGCGATACGGGCGGTGCAACGGGAGGCGGAAGGCCCGGACCCACCGGCACCGGTACGGGCGTCCAACCGCCGAACAGCCAAGGGAAAAAAGGCAACGTCGCCGCTAATGAACCTCCGCCAGCCGTTGAAGTGGGACCCGGCGGCAACGGCGGAGGTGGAGGATTGTCGATCCCCTCAAACCGAACATCGCAGCACAATAGAAAAGCCGAACGGAATTTGTGGTGCAGTCGCTGCGCCCGCGCACTGCCCGGCTGGATTCCCGCGCGTAACAAACGTTGATCGTCCATGCCGTTGCGGATGATGTTCTCAAGAAAATCGCACCGATTGTGCCACCGCCTGCAGAATTCTTGCTGGTTTGGCATTTTGCTTTCTCCCGGCTGGCTTCCTAGTCCCCCGCTTCGAAATAGCCGTCCATATCGCCTTCCTCTTCGTCGGACATCGTTTCGATGTCGTCGGCGATCGGCTGAGGATGCGGCCGCGGACTTTCTGACTCAGAACTGATCGGCGACGGTGTAACGAGAACGAGGACGACCGCCACGGCCAACAAGGCGAAAGGTCCAAGCCCGCCGCCCCGGCTAACCAGCTCGTCCTCCGTCAAACCGATTGAGTGCGCTATAGCAACGGCCCGATCAACATTGCCCGCCTGAATATGCTTGAGCAGCTCAATGGCTTCGTCGCGATGTTTGGAAAGGATTTCCTGCACACCAGAAAAATCGATCATCGCCCTGTCCAAAAGGGACTCATCGACATTCACACTTGCGAGGTCAAAAACCCAATCTCTGCCAACACTTCCTTGAAAGGCGTTTTCGACGCTGCCCTGTATCCGCGAAGAGATGCGCACCTGCGTGCCGCTATTGGCGTGCCCGTTCGCCGGTCCGCAGGACGCACACGAGTTATCGCTCATCATTTTGTTTAAAATATCGGCATAGCCGCTATAGTCTTGTGGATTCATAATATCGATCCAATACCGCTTATTCGATCGCGACTCGAACATATACGAGAAGCAGAGTCTTCTCAATGAAGTTGCCGCGCTACGCAATCGCATATTGAACGATACGTGAAGATTAACTCGGATAGTTCATTGCTAAATCTTCATAATCCTGCTCGATGCGCTTGAGTTATCTAAACTTGTCTGGTGCAAACCGCGCCAGCAGCATGATAGCGGTCGGCCAGAACATCGTGTTCCAGATATCGTGCCAGTTACCGGCATAAACCTGCCGCGCGCCGATCGCATTCGTGTCATAGATATCCCAGACCTCGCCGATCAAAGCGGTGAGCAGGACCGCCAGGACGGGTCGGATATCGCGCAACGGCAGGCGAAAGATCAGTGCCGTACCGAAAAACACGATCAGCCCGACATAGACGTGCAGCGCATCCTTGGAGAGACCGAACGTATCGAGCAGCAGCAGTTTGAAATCCTGGAAAATGCTCATTTACTGTCGGCCTTCCGGCCGGAACGGCACCGGCCCGCTCCCCCTCCCGACCTCCCACAGGGTACACTTGATGGG
>JBCBSD010000052.1:0-5338 GCA_039819365.1 Pseudomonadota bacterium | reverse complement strand
TGATCCAGGCGCACGGAATATCGCGATCGATCAAGCTCTCCCGCCATTGCGACAGCAAAGTCGATTTGCCGAAACCCGCCGGCGCAACGATGCAGGAAAGCGGCTTGTCAAGCGCGGCATCCAGCGTCGACAACAGCCGCTTGCGTTCCACCAACGATATCGAAAATCTGGGCGCGCGCGTCTTCGACTTGGAAAACCAAGTGAGTGTTTCCGGCTCTGCGATCATACTCGTCTGCGGCATTGCGTTTCCCGATCGCTGTATCGATCCAACTAACTCGTGCCCGGTATCTGCAAACAACCATTACGTTCGCGACGACACAAACTCCACGTCGAATGACGCAGACTAGGGCACGACGCCCAGCTCCCGAGCCTTTTCGACGGCTCTCACCCGCTTCGTCACATCGAGTTTGCGATAGATATTTCGTACATGAAATTTGACGGTATTGTCGGTGAGTTTGAGGTCGCGCGCGATTTCCTTGTTCGCCTTACCGTCCGCCAATCCCTGCAGCACGTCCTGCTCGCGGACAGTGAACAGTTCTTTGCCATAAGACGAACACAGTTTGTCGGCGAAATCGTCAACGATGGGGTTCTTCGTGCTGCCGCGTGCCCGATCGGCGGCCTCCCTTACGAGGTTCGACGGGACGTCGCGAGCAAAGGGCCGCAAACAGCCAGTGCGAGCCGCGTCTTCGATTGCATGCGTAAGAACTTCTACCGCCTCGCCCGGTCGCTGCGCCCTCTCCAAGAGAGACGTCTTGAGAAGTTTACCCCTGACGCGAAATAGATCGATGTCCAGCGCTCCCGCTTCCGCCAAGCCTTTTTCAATATGGGCGAGGGCCTCATCATACCGGCCGACGGCACCGAGATAACCCGCGCGGGAATAAGCTGCGGTGATTCTGACAAACCATCCGAGATCATCCAGCGCCTTGCCATCGACGTCGAGCCAATCCTGTATCTCCTCAAGAAGTAGCTCGGCTCTTGCCAAGTCATGAAGAGCCAAAGCGCAATCCAGCCGCAAAAGCTGCGCAAGTTGGGCGAGGCGCGGGATCAAAAGCCGCTCCGTTGCCTTCTCAAGCTTCTCGATATGTGCTTCGGCCGTACCAAAATCCTGTCGGCAAATTGCGTTATGAACGGTCGCATCGAACCCAATGCTGAAGATGTCGAACCATCCCTCTGCCTCTACAATGCGCATTAGCGCGTGTTCGAGCTGTAAAGGCGGGTCGCTGTCGATATCGCTCTGCCAATAGTCGATGGCCTTGACATATGCCTCGCAGATGAAGGTCAGGTCACTTTGATCGCCACCAAAATCGACTGCACGGCCTGACGCTTCTCTGAAGCGACGGCGCGCTTCGTCCAACTCATTTGCCCATAGCTCGATCGCTCCCAAGGTCACCTGGATATATATGCCCACCACGCCGGCCATTATCTGCTGAACGTCCGTCTCGGCGGCGAGGGCTTGGGTTCGGGCTTTGTCGAAATTGCCATAAAACACATTTTGTCCCGCCAACGAAGTCTTGAGCGATGCGCAGAGATAGCGGACATTGGGGTTTGCCTTGGCGAGTTCCTCGGCAGTTTCGAGCCGTTCGTTCAGCCATCCGCCGCCCCTTTCCACCTCGAACCAGGAACGGGCGAGAATAGCGCTTCCGATGCCTAATCTGTCGCGGAAAGTTTCAGGTGTAATTCCGTTACGTTCGATTATCGCTTCCGCCATATTGTGATAATGGACCGCTGTTCTGAGATTGCCGCTCAGCATGGATGCAAAGCCTTTCGAAAACAGAATCCGCGGATCCCTTGCGATTTCCTCTTCCGGGATGTTCGCCAAAAGGCCGTTCAGATATCCGACGCCGCCGAAGTTCTGCCTGCGCATCCATTCGCAATTCTCATTGATAATCTGTCGGCTGAGATCGTAATCCTCGATTGCATTTGCATAATCGACTGCCTCGGCGATCAGCCGGTTCTCTCCGCACCACGTGGCTGCGCGGCGATGCAGCTCGACAAATCTGTCGTGATCCTCGTGTTTCAGAAGGTCGCTCAGGCATTCGGAAAAAAGATGGTGATACCGGAACCATTCGAAATCATCGTCCAACGGGACTACCAATGCTTGCAAAGGTTCCAACTGCCGTATCAACGACTGGCTCTTGTTATGACCGCAGACCGCATCGGCCAATGCCACATTGAAACTTTCAAGTATGGACGTCGCTAGCAAGAAATCCTGCACTGTATCCGGTTGGCTGCGTAGAACGTTAGCCACCAGATAATCCGCAACATGGCCTTGCGAACCCATAATGTGGCGGCGGGATCTCACATCAATACGGTCTTTGTTTCCCAATAGCCTAGTCATCTGGACGGCGACCGGCCAGCCCTCGACCTCGGCCTGCAAATCGTCGATAGCTTCCTGATCAAGGTCCGTGTCCATTGCTTCCCTTACTTCACAGTCGGAAAAGCGAAGGTCGAACGACGGGATCTCGATAGCGCGGCCTGCGACAAGCATTGTCGGGAGATTGATTTCGACGGGCTTGCGGCTGCCGATGGCGATGTGAAGGCGATCGCCGAATTGATCGCTCAGCACCTTCACGAAATCGTCAATCTCTTCAGATGCCGGGCGATGATAATCATCGAGGACCAGCACCGCACGCTTGTCGATTTCGCCGATAGCGGCCAGCAGATTCGTCACTATGGACGAAGAGGACATGTTGACAAAACCGTTCTCGGCTGTCTGCCTGAGGGGCCCCAGCAATATGCCGGCATCCTCGAAGGCAAAGATCAGATAGGCGAAAAATTGCCGGATTTCCCGATCATTTTCGTCGAGATTAATCCAGGCACACGGAATATCGCGATCAATCAGGCTGTCGCGCCATTGCGCCAACAGCGTGGATTTGCCGAAGCCCGCCGGCGCGACGATACAGGAGAGCGGCTTGTCGAGCGCGGCATCCAGAGCGGATAGGAGGCGGCGGCGCTCGACCAACAATATCGAAAATCTGGGCGCGCGCGTTTTCGATCTGGAAAACCATGTCGGCGGTGCCTGTACCGTCGCCATGTGTGTCTGAGACATTGCACCTTCCTGATCGTTCCTGATCGCCGATCGATCCAGAAGAAACCGATTTAGATGTAGCAATTTTTCGACAAATTATAAAGGGATGACCCCGTAGACGGAACTTGGATCAAGCGTAACCTGGCATCGGAGAATCGTAACCGGATTCCAGAAAACCCCGAGCACAATTCACGACAGTGCGAACGATCCATCTTGTCGAAAATGTCTACGAGAGGACGCCCAACTCCCGGGCCTTCTGGACTGCTTTCACGCGCTTCGTCACATTCAGTTTACGATAGATATTCCGGACGTGGAACTTGACGGTATTATCGGTGAGATCGAGGTCGCGCGCAATTTCCTTGTTCGCCTTCCCGTCTGCCAATCCCTGCAGAACCTCCTGCTCTCGAACCGTGAATAGTTCTTTGGAGTAGGGCGAGGAAAGTCTATCAACGAAAGCTCTGGTCGTCGGATTTGCGTCTTTGCCGCCTGCTTCTCTCGCAGCCTCCCGGACAAGGGCCGGGGACACGTCACGGGCAAAGGGCCTGGTGCAGCCGATGCGCGCAGCATCCTCAATTGCGTGCGTAAGGGTTTCGACCGCCTCGCCCTGTCGTTGCATGCGCTCCAACAGCGCTGCCTTGAGAATTCTACCTCTGACACGAAACAGGATGACATCCAGCGGATCGACGTCCGCCAGCCCTCTTTCGACGTGGGCAAGAGCCTCTTCATACTGGCCGATGGCACCCAGGTAATGCGCACAGGTATAGTCGGCGGAGTTTCTGACGAACCACCCAAGATCATCCCGCTCTCGTTCACCCGCATCAAGCCAATTTTTCACTTTTTCGAAAATAGGTGCAGCCAGGGCAAAGTCATTACTAGCCGCAGTGCAATCGAGCCGGAGCAGTTGGGTCAGCTTGTTAAGGCGCGCGATCACAAGTCGGTCGGTGGCTTCTTCCAGTCTCGCAATGAGCTCATCGGCCTTGTCGAAGTCCTGCCGACAAATTGCGTCATGAACGACCGCGTCGAAACCGACACTGTAGACATCGAACCAGCCCTCGGCTTCCACAGTGTGCATAAGCGCCTGCTCGAGCCGCAAAGGCGGCTCTGTGTCGATATCGCTTCGCCAATAGTCGATTGCCTTGAGGAACACCTCGCAGATAAAGGCCATGTCGCTTCGGTCGCCGCCAAACTCGACCGCGATGGCTGTTGCTTCATTGAAGCAACGGCGCGCTTCCTCCAGCCTGTTTGTCCATAGTTCGACAACACCGCGCGTAACCAAAATATATCTGGCGACCACAGGTGTCATAATGTGCATGGAGTTTATTTCGGCAAGAGCATGCTCGCGCGCCTTATCGAACTCGCCATACGACATACTTTGCCCGGCCAGCGAGGTTCTGATCGCACCACATAGATAAAGTGCCTCGGGATGGTCTTTGGTCAGCGCTTCAGCTGTTTCGAGACGCGCGTTCAACCACCCGCCACCTCTTTCCGCTCCGAACTCTGTACGCGCGAGAATGCCGGTCCCAATACCCAGCCTGTCGCCAAGCGTTTCGAGGGTGAGCCCATCCCGTTCTATGAGCGACTCTGCCATGTCCTGATATCTGACCGCATTTCTGAGATCGCCGTTCAGCATGCACGCAAGAGCTTTAGAGAACAGGATACGCACATCTTTGGCGATCTCCTCCTCTGGGATATTTGCAAAGAGGGCGTTCACATAGCCAACACCACCAAAGTTTTCGGCCCGCATCCATTCGCAGTTATCGTTGATGATCTGCCGGCTGAGATCATAGTCCTGGATCGCGTTCGCATAATCGACTGCTTCGACAATGAGGCGATTTTCGCTGCACCATTTGGCCGCACGCCGATGCAGTTCGGCGAACCTGTCCGGATCGTTATGCTTGAGAAGATCTTTCAGACATTCGGCGAAGAGATGGTGATAGCGAATCCATTGATGTTCATCGTCCAGCGGAATGACCAGCGCCTGAAGAGGCTCCAACTGCCGTATCAGCGACCTGCTCTCATCATCACCGCAGACCGTATCGGCCAGATCGGTATTGAACGCCTTGAGTATTGACGTTTCCAGCAGAAACTCCTGCAACTCGTCCGGCTGGCTGCGCAGCACATTGGTCACAAGATAGTTGGCGACATGACCATGCGAACCGACAATGTCCCCGCGCGATCCCCTGTTCTTGCTATTGTCGTTGCCCAGGAGCCGCGTCATCTGCACCGCGACCGGCCAGCCCTCGACCTGTTGCTGCAGCGCATCGATTGCGTCCTGATCGAGGTCCGCGCCCATCGCTTCTCTTACTTCGC
>JBCBSD010000051.1:0-9557 GCA_039819365.1 Pseudomonadota bacterium | reverse complement strand
ATGCGCGAAGCCGCCATCGTTTCCACCGCGCGTACGCCGATCGGCAAGGCCTATCGCGGCGCCTTCAACGCGACCGAGGCCCCGGCGCTCGGCGCGCATGTCGTCAACGCCGCGATCGAACGCGCGAATATCGATCCCGCGCGTATCGACGATTTCTTTTTCGGCACGGGCAATCAATGGGGCACGCAGGGCGGCAATCTGGGTCGGATGACTCTGTTCGCCGCGGGCCTGCCCAATAGCATCCCGGCCTTCACGCTCGATCGCAAATGCGGATCGGGGCTGACCGCCGTCGCGCTCGCGGCGCGGGCAATCATCTGCGACGAGATGGACGTCGCGATGGCGGGCGGCATGGAAAGCATCACGCATACCGTCACCAAGGACGCGCCCCGCTACATCAACCAGTCGGTGATCGAGCGCGTGCCGCATGCCTATATGCCGATGATCGAGACCGCCGAGATCGTCGCCGAACGCTATGGCATCAGCCGCGAGGCGCAGGACGAATATGGCGCGATGAGCCAGCAGCGGGCGGTCGCGGCGACCGAAGCCGGGCGGCTCGACGCGGAAATCGTGCCGATCACCGTCGAAAAGCAGCTGTACGAAAAGGACGGCAGCAAAGCCGGGATGGAAACCGTCACGCTGGACCGTGATGAAGGTCTGCGGGCGGGCACAACGGCCGAAGCGCTGGCCGGGCTCAAGACCGTCTGGTCCGATGGGGCTGTCATCAAAGAGGGCAAGCATATCACCGCCGGCAATGCGAGCCAGCTTTCCGACGGCGCCTCGGCGCAGATCCTGATGGACCGGGCGACGGCGCAGGCCGAGGGCCAGGATATCCTTGGCATCTATCGCGGTTTCCAGGTCGCGGGCTGCGATCCGGAGGAGATGGGTATCGGCCCGGTCTTCGCGATCCCCAAGCTACTCGAACGCACCGGCGTATCGATGGACGACATCGGCCTCTTCGAAATCAACGAGGCCTTTGCCAGCCAGTGTCTCTATTGCCGCGACACGCTCGGCATCGATCCGGAGAAGCTCAACGTCGACGGCGGCGCGATCGCGATCGGCCATCCCTTCGGCATGACCGGCAGCCGCCTTGTCGGCCATGCTCTGGTCGAAGGCCGCCGCCGCGGCGTGCGCTATGTCGTCGTATCGATGTGCACAGCCGGCGGTATGGGCGCGGCGGGTCTTTTCGAGATTGTGTGACGTGCGTCACAGAGCGAATCGGGAGAATCGCCGATAGCTGTCTTCGGCGGTAGCGACACTCCATAGCAAAATCGCCAAGGCCATCATGGTTCATCCGGTTTTATGCGACCCGGCCGGACACCATGATGGCCGTTTTTTCTTTCCGTCAGATCAATCCGACGAAAGTCCGAAACGTCCGTTATTGTATTGACACTAAGGGAAAAATGGTGGGCACGGCTGGGATTGAACCAGCGACCCCTGCGATGTCAACACAGTGCTCTACCACTGAGCTACGCGCCCACGCGAACCGGCTATCTAGTGGAGCGGCCTGCCATGCGCAACCGCTGATTTCTCAAAGCCCCGAAGCGTCCCCGACTTCGAACATCCGGTCCACTTCGAGCACCAGATCGCGAAGATGAAAGGGTTTTGACAGCACTTTCGCATTGGGTGGGGTTTTGCCGTTCTTCAGCGCCACGGCGGCGAATCCGGTGATGAACATGACCCGCATATCGGGCACCATCTTCGCGGCTTCCTGCGCCAGTTCGATACCATCCATGCCCGGCATCACGATGTCGGTCAGCAGCAGATCATATTTCTCTTTTTCGAGCAGCGGCAGCGCCGATAGGCCGGAATCGGCCGCATCCACTGCATAGCCCGTCCGCTCGAGCGCGCGCTTGAGATATTCGCGCATCGACGCGTCGTCCTCTGCCAAAAGGATACGGATCATCTGTCCCATCACCTGTCTTTACGCCAACCCCATTGGCGCATTCAGCGATACTATAGAGCGAAGGCCTTAAAAATTTCCAGCCCGAGCGCAATTTTATCGCGCTTGCCTTTGAACCGGGCCGGCAATAGGCCGAAGCACATGGAAAATGGCGATTCTGCGCAGGATTATGTCGTCCGGCTCGGCCCGGATCCGGTAGCCTCGCCGGTGATCCTCTCCGTGCCGCACGCCGGGCGCTATTATCCGCAGAGCCTGCTCGAACAGACGCGGCTTGGACAGCGCGAGCTGCAATCGCTCGAGGACCGGCATGTCGACGGGCTGGTTACGCCGCTGGCGGAGCACGGCTTTACCGTGCTTATCGGCAACGCGGCGCGCGCCTGGATCGACCTCAACCGCTCCGAACGCGAAATCGATCGCGCCATGGTCACACCGCGGCCGGCCCGCGCTGCGGTCGAGCTCACTGCCAAAGTCCGCGGCGGGCTCGGCCTCGTGCCGCGGCGGATGGCCGGTCACGGCAATATCTATCGCCATCCCATTGCCCGATCCGATCTGTCCGCGCGCATCAACCGGGCCCATCGCCCTTATCATGCGCTGCTGTCCGACATGCTCGATACGGCACGCAGCCGGTTCGGCGTCGCCGTCCTGCTCGACTGCCACTCGATGCCGCCATTGCGGCCGGCACGCGGCACGGCGCCGGCGCAGATCGTCATCGGCGACCGGAATGGGCGCAGCGCGGCGCCGGCTTTCGCGGCGCGCGCCGTCGATACGTCCCGCGGCGAAGGTTTCCGGACCGCGCTCAACGCGCCCTATGCCGGCGGTCATATCCTGTCCCGGCACGGCAGGCCCGAACGCGATATTCACGGGCTGCAACTGGAAATCTGCCGCTCGCTCTATCTTGACGCGGCGCATGATCGGCCGGGACCCAATTTCAATCGGATCGCAAATACCGTGCGGGCAATCGCGGACGGCTTGGCCGATGAAGCACTCGCTCCGCCACAATCGCTGGCCGCGGAATGAAAAAACCGCCCCGCGCAAAATGCGCGAGGCGGCCAGGTTCAGGGAGGGGACGCATCATCGATGCGTCCACACAAGGCTGCGAAAGGGGGGCACGCAGCGATGTGCCCTACCAAGATATTAACGCGCCGTAACGGTTTCAAGCGACAACTCGCAACCGCATGAGAAACAAGGCGTTTTAGCTCTGCGGCATGCCTTGCGGAACATTGGCTTCCGGCTGCGGCGGAACCTTGCCCTGCTGGAGCTGCATCGCGAAAATATCGCGCACGAGCTGCAACGACATCATATGCGCGTAGATCAGCGCCATCATGCCATTCTGCACCCATTTGCGCGCCTGATCGCCGCGAATTTCCTTCAGCTTCTCTTCGTTCACCATCTGGAAACCGCGATACACGAAAGGCTTGTCGGAATTCGGCGTGTCGATCGACACTTCGCCTTCCATCAGCAATTCGTCTTTCACCAGCTCTTCGACAAAGGCGACCGTGCGATGGCCGGACGTTTCGACCTGCTCGCAGAACTGCAACAGGCTCTTCGTCGTATCGGTCGCTTCGGTGCCGTCGAACAATGCTTCGCCTTCGTCATATTCGCCGATAATATCGGTCGTCGGGTCGAAGCAGAGCGACAGCTCTTCGGAATCCTGCCGCAGCTTGGCGAGCAGGAACGGATAGCGACGCGCATAGGCGGGCATGTAGACCGGATTACCGGCCAGCTCGCCCTCTTCGTTCAGGAACACGTTCACGCCCTGATTGAGACCCATCAGCGCCAGCGGGACCGGATTGTCGCCCGAGGAAAAGACGATCGGCATATGGCGCTGAACCATGACAAATTCGTCGATCGTGACGGGCACCGCATGTGTATCGGCGAGGAACGGCATTTTCGGCCGGACCTGCAATTTGTAACCCGCATGCTCCTGGCTCGAAAGCGGAACGACGTCGTTGTACAATAGCGGAAAATTCTGCTGCGGGGCAGCGCTGGCCATGAAAAGTCTCCTGTGAACGAGATATGATGGAGCGGCCGATATTTGGGGCCGCTCGGATTGCCCTGCCCTCTATGGATTATCGGGCGAATTGGCAAGCGGTATGAGTTTGCCCGGATTCATGATGTTGCGCGGATCGAGCGCCCGTTTGATGGCGCGCAAAGCCGCCAGCCGGGCGGGATCGGCAAGTCTTTCGAATTCGGCCAATTTGAGCTGCCCGATGCCATGCTCCGCCGACAGCGAACCGCCCGCATCATGCGCCAGATCGTGGACGAAGCGGTTCACGTTTCCGGCACTTTCGGCGTACCAGGCCATGTCGTCGCTATCGGCCGGCGCGCGCACGTTGAAATGGACATTGCCGTCGCCGAGATGGCCGAAGGCGACGACGCGGACGCCGGCAAATTTCCGTTCGACCGCTTCGGTGGCGCTCTCGATAAAGCCGGGCATCGCCGAGACGGGCACGGACACGTCATGCTTGGCGGCCGCTCCGTCGATCCGTTCGGCTTCGGCGATCGTCTCGCGCAGTTTCCACAGGGCATCGGCCTGCGCTTCGCTTTCGGCGATCGCGGCATCCGCGATAACGCCCCCATCCAAAAGCTCGGCAAGCGCCGTCTCGAAACGCGTGCGAAGGTTCTCGGGATCGGTTGCGGCGCGCAGTTCGACCAGCACATTCCAGCGATATGTCGCCTCGAGCGGCGAGCGGGTGTCCGTGATATGCTCCAGCACGAGCGCAAGCGCGGCTTCGGGGACAAGCTCGAAGCTCTCCACGGCGTCGCCCAAGCTTGCCTCCAGCGACCGCAGTGCCGCGAGGGCATCCGGCGCGGAATCGAGGCCGAGCCAGGCGACGCAGCGATGCGGCGCCGCGGGCACGAGCTTGAGGCTTGCCGCCGTGATGACGCCGAGAGTGCCCTCCGCCCCGGCGAACAACTGGCGCAGATCATAGCCGCGATTGTCCTTGCGCAGCGTCGACAATCCCTCGAACAGGCTGCCATCGGGCAGCACCGCCTCGATCCCGAGCGTGAGCGCGCGCATAGACCCGAAGCGCAACACCTGGGTGCCGCCCGCATTGGTCGCGATCAGCCCGCCGACCGTCGCGCTGTCCTTCGCGCCGAGCGATAACGGAAAGCGGCGATCATGCTCGGCCGCCGCCTCGTGCACGCGGCTCAATATGACACCCGCTTCGGCCGTGAGGCTGTTGTCCCCGGGATCGACCGCGCGGATCGCATCCATCTTGCGCAGGGAGAGCAGGATCGCCCGGTCGTCCGGCCGCGGCACACCGCCGGCTACCATGCCGGTATTGCCACCCTGCGGCACGATCGCGACGCCCGACCCGCCGGCAATCCGGACGACGGCCTGCACCTCTTCGCGGCTTTTCGGCAAGACGAGCGCGATGGCGCTGCCGGTGACCCGGCCGCGCCAATCGGTGAGCCAGGGCGCGAGCATGTCCGGTTCCACCACTACGCTTTTCGGTTCCAGCGCGGACCGAAGCCGTTCGAGAATATCATCGTCCGTCATCGGCCCGACGATAGCGGCATTGCGAAGCCGGGCCAATTCATCTTCGGTTAAACGGCAAGGCGCGACATGGGGGCGAAGGATAGGATGACCCGTGTCGATCTTGGGACCTGCATTGTTGATGTTAAGCGCGTCCGCCGGACCGGTTCCGGCAGTCTCGCTGCAATTCGCGATGCAGACCGTGGAGCGGCGCATCATCATCCGTATCCCGACCCGCCGGACCCTGCGCCCGCGCCGCCGTGCACCCTCCGGGATCGTCTGGCGCGAGCGGGAAACGGACAATTGCCAGCCGGTTTCCTCGATCGCCCGCGCCCGGTTCACGCGTCCGGGCGTCGTCGACTTGCTAACCCATGACCGGCGTTTGATCCGCGCCAGGCTCGATTCCGAATGCGTGAATCTCGGCTATTATTCGGCCTTCTACATGGTGCCGGGCGAGGATGGGCAGATCTGCGCATCCCGCGACAATATCGTTTCGCGCGCCGGGAATGAGTGCGCGATTTCCGGATTCCACATACTCGAGCCGCGTTCGGGCAATTAAGGGCGGCGGATCGGCGCGCGAAGCGCCCGCTTTCTCTTGACTTTTGCGCCCCCAACGCCCAATCGCCAGCGCCACAAGCGCGCCGCGTAGAGTCCGCGCATTACCAACCATCTCGGATATCGTATGACCTTTGCCGATCTCGGCCTTTCCGACGAATTGCTACGCGCCGTAGGCGACGCGGGCTATACGGAACCCACGCCGATCCAGGCCGAGGCGATTCCGCCCGTCCTGATGATGAAGGACCTGGTCGGCATCGCGCAGACCGGCACCGGCAAAACGGCCAGCTTCGTGCTGCCGATGATCGACATCCTGAGCCATGGCCGCAGTCGAGCGCTGATGCCGCGCTCGCTGATCCTCGAACCGACGCGCGAACTCGCCGCGCAGGTCGCCGAGAATTTCGAGAAATACGGCAAATATCAGAAGCTTGACATGGCGCTGCTGATCGGTGGGGTCAGCATGGGCGACCAGATGAAGGCGCTCGAAAAGGGCGTCGACGTGCTGATCGCGACACCGGGTCGCCTGATGGACCTGTTCGACCGCGGCAAGATCCTGCTCTCGGGCTGCGATATCCTGGTCATCGACGAGGCGGACCGTATGCTCGACATGGGATTCATTCCCGATATCGAGAGCATCTGCCAGAAGCTGCCGGCGAACCGGCAGACCCTCCTCTTCTCCGCAACGATGCCGCCGCCGATCAAGAAGCTTTCGGACAAGTTTCTGAGCAACCCGAAGCATATTGAAGTGGCGCGCCCGGCAACGGCGGCGACCAATATCGACCAGCGGCTGGTCGAAACCACGGCCCGGTCGAAGAAAACGACACTCAAGAAACTGCTGCGCAGCGAAGATATCAGCACCGCGATCGTTTTCTCGAACCGCAAGACGACCGTGCGCGACCTGCAAAAGGCGCTCCAGCAGGATGGCTTCAAGGCCGGTCAGATCCATGGCGATATGAGCCAGCCGGAGCGCATGAAGGAACTCGATCTCTTCAAATCCGGCGACATCAACATCCTCGTCGCTTCGGACGTCGCAGCGCGCGGCCTGGACATCAAGGGCGTCAGCCACGTCTTCAACTATGACGCGCCTTGGCATCCCGACGATTATATCCACCGTATCGGCCGCACCGGCCGCGCCGGCGCAGACGGCATAGCGATAACGCTCGTAACCCCCGCCGACGCGGAAGCGATCGAGAATATCGAGAAACTGACCGGACAGACAATCGCGCGCGACGGCAAGGGCGCCCCGAAAAGCCAGTCGAAGCCAAAGACAGAGTCGAAAGAGCAGGAACCGACGGAAGAGCCAAAGCCAAAACGCAAGCCGCGCGCCAAGGCAAAACGCGAGGATGAAAGCCCCGCCCCACCGAAGCAGAAAAAGCCTCAGCCGAAAAAGAGCGATCGGAAACCGGAACGCGCGAAAGCGACCAGCAACGAAGCGGACGATGAAGAGTGGAACGGCCCGATGCCGGACTTTCTCAACGTGAAACTGGGCAGTTAGTTAGGTATCCCGCGCGATCGGCCGCTAACTTGCCGTTAACGTCAATCCGTTCTACATTGCAACTGAATTGCAAAGGATGGCTTGATGGCTCGCGAAGATGCACCCGAACATTTTGATGTCGTCGTTGTCGGCGCTGGCATTTCCGGCATCGGCGCCGGCTATTATCTGCAGCGCGATTGCCCGGACAAATCGTTCGTCATCCTCGAGGGCCGCGACAATATCGGCGGGACGTGGGACCTGTTCCGCTATCCGGGCATCCGTTCGGATTCGGACATGTTTACGCTCGGATACGACTTCAAACCCTGGACCGCGCAGAAGGCCATCGCGGACGGCCCCTCGATCCTCGACTATCTCGACGAGACGGCGAACGAGAACGATCTCTACGAGAAAATCCGGTTCAAGCATCATGTGAACGGCGCGGAATGGTCGTCCGACGAGGCGAAATGGCGGGTCGAAGCCGAGCGCGACGGCGAAACCGTCTGGATCAGCTGCAACTTCCTCTTCATGTGCACCGGCTATTATAATTACGAGGCCGGTTACACGCCGGAATGGGAAGGCTTCGACCAGTATAAGGGCACGGTCGTCCATCCCCAGCATTGGCCGGAGGATCTCGACTATGCGGACAAGGAGGTCGCGATAATCGGATCGGGCGCGACGGCGGTAACGCTCGTCCCGGCCATGATCGACGGCGATAATCCGCCTGAACATGTTACGATGGTCCAGCGGTCTCCGACCTATATGGTATCGCGACCGTCGGAGGATTCGATCGCCAATATGCTGCGCAAGTGGCTGCCGAGCCGGATGGCATACAAGATGATCCGCTGGCGCAATACGCTGTTGCAGCACATCATTTTCCGGCGCGCGCGGAACAAACCCGAAAAGGTCAAGAATTTCCTCCTCGGCAAGGTCCAGGACGAACTCGGCCCCGATTACGATATCGAGACCCATTTCACGCCGAGCTACAATCCTTGGGAGCAGCGCCTGTGCCTCGTCCCGGACAGCGATTTCTTCCGGGTGATCCGCGACGGCACAGCCTCGGTGGCAACGGGCCATATCGATCGTTTCACCGAAGACGGCATCTTGCTCAAGTCCGGCGAGACGATCGAAGCCGATATCGTCGTCACGGCTACGGGGCTGGACCTCCAGATGGCCGGCGGCGCCAATCTCGTTGTCGACGGCCAGCCGGTGAATTTCCATGACAGGATCACCTACAAGGCGATGATGTTCGACGATGTGCCGAACATGGCCTTCTCCTTCGGCTACACCAATGCGTCATGGACGTTGCGGGCCGATCTCACCTGCGAATATGTCGCGCGGCTGCTCAACTATATGGACGAGCATGACGTCGATATCGCCGTGCCGCGCCTGCCGGAAAACGAACGCATCGAGCGCCTGCCCTGGGTCGATTTCTCATCCGGCTATTTCAAGCGGGCGGAGAGCAAATTGCCGGCGCAGGGAGACAAGGGCGTGTGGCGCAACCTGCAGAATTACCGTAAGGATGTGAAAGAGATACGCGAAGCGCCGATAGCGGACGAGGCGATGGTGTTCGGCAAGGCGGGCGGGATTGCATTTGGTCCTGCGCGGTCCGAAAAGCCCGAAGCGATCGCCGCGGAATAGCGGTTTAGCCGCCCTGCCCGCGTCCGCGCGCCTGAACGGCGCCGCGCCGCGCTTCGATATCGTCCGCCGAGACACCGGCATTGAGCGATGCGCGCTCCTGCTCGAGCTCCAGCCCTTCGCCGAACGATGCGGCGAACCCGTCATCGATCAGCTTGCGATAGTTCACGAGCATATCGGGTTCGACCGACAGCATGTCTTCGGCGAGCTGGCGCGCCTGCGGCAATAGCTCTTCCGCCGCTACGACACGATTGACGAGGCCCCAGCGTTCGGCCCGCTCCGCCGACAGGAAATTGCCGGTCAGCGACAATTCCTTGGCGCGCGAAATGCCGATCGCGCGGCTCAGCTTCTGGCTCAGGCCCCAGCCGGGCATGATGCCGACCCGCGCATGGGTGTCGGCATCATGCCCGGCTGGGGCCTGAGCCAGAAGCTGAGCCGCGCGATCGGCATTTCGCGCGCCAAGGAATTGTCGCTGACCGGCAATTTCCTGTCGGCGGAGCGGGCCGAACGCT
>JBCBSD010000050.1:0-15357 GCA_039819365.1 Pseudomonadota bacterium | reverse complement strand
GCTTAACGGTACGTTCGGCGAAACCGGCTTCTTCACCGAAACCCCAATCGGTTTCGCGGTCGGTGTCGAGTATCGCGACTATACGGCCAGCCGTGTCGCAGACGTCTCGGCCGGTACGCAGGACGAGGTTTTGGGTACGGGTGCTCCGGCGCCGACCTTCAGGGGCGGCTATGACGTCATCGAAGGCTTTGCCGAGCTGATCGTTCCGATCCTCGAAGACATTCCGGGCTTCTACAGCCTCCAGGCCGAAGGCGGCATCCGTGTGTCGGATTATTCC
This sequence comes from Pseudomonadota bacterium, assembly GCA_039819365.1. Taxonomy (GTDB): domain Bacteria; phylum Pseudomonadota; class Alphaproteobacteria; order Sphingomonadales; family Sphingomonadaceae; genus Parasphingopyxis. Next base: position 15,080 of record JBCBSD010000050.1, on the reverse strand, counting down.
AACACCGGTACGTCGGTCACCTGGAAGGCTGGCGGTAGCTGGGAGCCGTTCGAAGGGTTCCGTTTCCGCGGCATCTTCTCGCGTTCGGTCCGTTCGCCGAACATCGGTGAGCTGTTTGCGCCGGTCACCACCGGCCTGACGCCGCTGCCGGTCGATCCGTGCGCGGGCGTCAACCCGGTTGGCAATGCCACGCTGACGAACATCTGTATCGCTCAGGGTGCGCCGGCCGGTACGATTGGCAACATTCCGCAGCCTTCGGCGGCGCAGATCAACGCGACACAGGGCGGTAACCCGAATGTCGATGTTGAAGAAGCCGACTCGTTGACCCTTGGTCTTGTGGCGACGCCGCCGCAAATTCCGGGCCTGGTTCTCTCGATCGACTATTTCGACATCAAGGTCGAAGGCGCCATCACGCAGCCGACGCCGGGCGACATTCTGACGCCATGCTTCGGTCCGAACAATGATGGTGCCGGTACGGATCCCGCAGCCTGCGCCCTGATTGGCCGTAACCCGGTCAACGGTTCGTTGAACGGTGGCGGCGATACGCTCGGCCTGATCCTCCAGCTCTCGAACCTCGGCACGCTCGAAACCAGCGGTATCGATCTCCGGGTCAACTATACGCTGCCGGTGAGCTTCGGTGCGATTAACTGGGACTTCAACGGCACATGGACCGACGAACTGCTGTTCCAGGCGACGCCGACGTCGATCAATCGCGAGTGTGTGGGGCTGTTCAGCGGTAACTGCGAGCCGATTACGCCGGAATTCGCGTTCAACTTCCGCACGACCGTGTCGATCGACGATCTTGTCGATGTGTCGCTGCTGTGGCGCTGGATCGATGGTGTTGAATATGAATTCTTCAACCCTGCCGGCCCGTTCCTGGTGGAGTCGCAGGCATTCGACGACGCGTCCTACTTCGACCTGTCGATCCGTTCGAATGTCAGCGAGAATTTCGACGTGACCCTGTCGGTGTTCAACCTGCTGGACCGCGATCCGCCGAGCACCAGCTCGTTCATCGGGTCGAGCTCGTTCAACTCGGGTGATACGTACCCGACGACGTACGATACGCTTGGCCGGAGCTACTCGCTCACGGGTCGCCTGCGCTTCTAAGCGAACGGCGAACACATAATCAGGGCGGTCGGGGAAACCTGGCCGCCCTTTTTATTTGCGCGACTCCTACGCGCGGTTGGGCGGGCAAGTCGAAATCGAATGACGCGCGCGCGTGCAAGGTGGAATGCGCCGCTAAAATATGCTTACACACCGCGAAATGCGTCCAACCGACGACCCCAAGACACTAGTCAGCGCCGCCATGCGAGAGCGCGATGCCGGGCGTGCGGCGCGCGCCATTCCTGTAATTGAAGGCGCGTTAGAACGGCATCCCGACCATCTCAGATTATGGCACGTCCTCGGCCTGTTGTACCGGGCCGAAGAAGACTCCCAAAACGCCATACGCGCTTTTGCCAAGGCAGTGGATATCGCGCCGACCGATCCGAAAGTCTCCCATGCCCTTGCCGTGGTGACGATGGAGGCAGGACGTCCTGCGACGGCATTGTTCGAAGCGGCGCGGCGAAATTCGCCAGCCGATGGCTCCGTAATCATGGGGCACGCGGCAGCGCAATCCGCGACCGGGGATACCGAAGCCGCGATCGCGAACATAGACACCATGCTGAAAAGCAACCCACTCTGGCTGGAGGGGCAAGAGCTGCTCGCCAATCTCCGCTGGATGAATGGCGAAAAAAGCCGTTTTACAGACGGTTTCGAGCGGGCGATCGCGGCCCATCCGGATAACGAGAGCCTCTGGTTCAAGCTGATCAATGCGCTGAGTCAGGTCGACCGTTTTAGCGAGGCCGATGCGGTCGTCGAGCGCGCACGAAGCCATGTCAGCGATATTCGCGCACTGAATATTTGCGAAGCGATCTGCGCCTCGGAAGTCGGCGACCGGGACCGCGCGGACCGGCTTTTCGATCGCGTGGCGCCGCACACGGAAATGGCGCTGGCCGTGCGCTATATGCGGCATATGCTGCGCACCGGCCGGCCTGGAGAAGCAGCACGGTGCGGCGAGGCCCGGACACAAGATGCCGATGCCAATGAGATGTGGCCCTATCTCGGCATCGCGTGGAGGATGACCGACGATCCGCGCTGGAAATGGCTGGAGCGCGACGAGCGCCTGATCAAGACCTATGACATTGCCGAGCGGGTCGATATGGACGCGCTTGCCGCCCATTTGCGGACGCTGCACGTTTTGAAAGCGGATATGGCGGGCCAGTCCGTGCGTGGCGGGACGCAGACCGATGGCCCGCTATTCGCCCGCGCCGACCCCGAGATTCGCGAATTGCGGGCGGCCATCGTCGATACCGTGATGGCTCATATGCAGGCGCTTGCGCCGATCGACTCCGATCATCCGGTCCTGCGGCACAGTCCCGGCCCGTTTCAGTTCGGCGGGTCCTGGTCGGTGCGTTTGACCGGGTCCGGCCGGCATACCAACCATATCCATCCGCGCGGCTGGTATAGCTCCGCGCTCTATGTGAGCTTGCCGCCACAGGACGAATTGGGCGAGCCGCCCGCGGGATGGCTGGCATTCGGCAAGCCGCCCGACGAGCTCGGCCTCGACCTCGAGCCATACGAAATGGTCGAGCCGAAAGTCGGCACTCTCGCGCTTTTTCCCTCGATCATGTGGCACGGTACGGTTCCGTTCGACGCCGGCGAACGCCTGACAGTCGCATTCGACGTGCAGGCTCCCGTCAGTCCATGATGTTGCCGCTCGGTCGGATCGGGATATTCAAACCCTTGGCAACGGCCTCGGCCCAAATCGCCACCTTTTCGATCTCGTCGGCATGCGCCGACTCTCCGGCGGCCTGTTCCGCCTTTCGCCTTGAGGCATCGAAATCGTCGCCAAATTTGGAATGGCGTTGAAACACGTCGCTTTCGGCTATCGCTTGTGCCCGGCCGTCATCCATGTCGAGCGCGAAAACTCGTCCGATCCGCGCGAGGCTTTCGGCGCGATGCGCCAGGAACGTCTCGCTGTCGAGGGAGGCGACGCGGTCGCTTCCATATTCATTCAATAGCGACTCGAATATCTTGTTCTGGGCCAACCAGGCGAGTCCGGCGATCTGAAGATCGGTCTGTCCGAACAACTGCTCGGCATCGAACCCCAGATCGATTTGACCGGTCTTCTGCAGAGTCAGGAACAGCTCGCGGCCCCATAGGCGCCCCGTAATGCCCTTCCGTGCGATGGAGTTCAGGAATAGGCGGATCGGCGCGTAGAGGAATAGCGCCCGGCTGTCTTCGTGCATGGCTAACAGCTGATCGGCCAAGCCGTTCACGGTGCATGACGGTTTCGCGACGACCGCTTCGCTGGTTTCGAACGGACGGGCAAGCAAGGCCAGTGTCTGCTCGAGAACGGCCGCCACTTTCTTGTCGTTGTTGGCACGTTGGCGATAGCCGCTCATGTCCCGCAATACCGTCGGTTCGCTCAGGCCCGTGCTCATGCCGGATTGGTCCAGCGCGCGAGTGAGCAAGGTCGAGCAACAAAACCCCGAATGGAAGATGTAATGCAATGGGCTATTTTTCTGCAGCGCGTCCGGAATTTCAGCGCGCGCGATGACCGTGGGCTTCAAATCGTCGGGCAAATATTCGTCGGACAGAAAAGTTGCGGTTCGCCGTGCCTCACGATCAAGCCGGACGAACTGAAAGGCATCCGCGCTCTCATCGTAGCGATGCGCGAGCCATGCGCTGTCATCGAGTGAAAAAGACGATGTTCCGATCATGGTGCGATTGCTTCCCTGCAGTATCTGAAGGCGGATGAATTTGCAGCCCGTCTAGCGCGGCGACGGGCGCCTTGCCATCGCCTACCCTTGTCGCTGGCCCGTTTTCGGGGTATCTTTCGCGCCACATACCCGTGGGAGGGTGTTAATCTTCGATTTTCGATCAATAACTTGCGGAGTTTTGCAATGAAAATAGCTGTACCGGCCCTGGCCGTCTTCACCGTTGCGGTCGGCACACCGGCCAATGCCATGGTTCAGGAGGAAGCCCCCGAAGTCGAGGCGCAGGAGGAAGATCCGGATCAGCGCGTGCGGTGCCAGACGCGGCGCGTCACCGGATCGAATGCGCGGCGCGTACGTACATGCCTGACAGTGGCCGAGTGGCGCGAACTCGCGCGGGAGGGCAACCGAGATGCTCGCCGCGTCGTGGACGAATCGACGCGCGATTCGATTCAGCGAAACTAGCCAGTATATTCCGGGCGCCTTCATGGCCCATGATCGTTCGATGATTGCTGCTTGGTCCATTTATTGGGAGCGACGCATTGAGATACTCTCTGCCAGTGCTGCTGTTTTCCGTTTTTCTGGTCGGCGCATCGGTTTCAGCGCAACCGCAGCAGAGCGCATCGACCGAAACCATCGGCGCCGAAGAGGAGGCCGAAGTCGATCCTGAGCAGCGTGTGCGCTGCCGGACGCGCCGCGTCACTGGCTCGAATGCCCGACGTGTACGAACCTGTCTGACGATTGCGCAGTGGAGAGATCTGGCGCGTGATGGCAACCGCGATGCCAGGGACGTGCTGAGATTGCGTGGAGACTGCCCGACGCCCGACGCCGGTTGTTAGAATTGCGCGATTCCATGTGCTGGAGCCGTGTGTCCGGCACATAGGTTTACCGTCCGGAGGCAATGGCGGCCCGGAAAGCCTAATCCGACAGGCTGGTTAACGTATGCGCGTCACGGATATGAAGCCGGTCCGCCCTTCGACACGCAGTCGATAGCCGCCGATACCGCCGCGGGAGACTGTGGCGCTCGATCCCACCCGGATCCTGCCGCGTAGGCTGCTGTTGTTGCCCTCGCGCCATATTTGCCCGTTCTCCAGCAGGAAGACGCGTCGGCGTGTGCCATCGATGAATGTTTCGACAATATTCGATGTCACTTCCTCCGGCTCGGGTGGCGCGAGATCGGCGACATCGTCCGCGCTGCCGCCACTTTCGCGGGCGCGTTCGACTTCGCGATCATAGCGTTCTTCGATCTGGGTAGCGGACAGGCCGAAATCTTCGACCGTCCGCCGCCGCCGCCGTTCCTGGCGCACCTGCTGCGCGGCATCGGCGCCCGCCAGCGCGGCATCGAAACAGGCAAGGCGCGCGGGCCCCTCGCTTATCTCGCCGCACTCGCGAAACGGCTCGAGGGCCTCTTCGCCATCGTCCGCATGGGCGGGCGATGCGAGGAACAGCGGTGCTGCGGCGATGCAGAGGGAAGAGGCTCGGAAAATACGCATTGTCCAGACTCCAAGGTTACGCGGGACAGCCCCGGGGGCCGCACTCCTCTTTACCGATAATCGCGCCTCTGGCTAGCCTGCGCGTTCTACTTCGTGCGCTGGCCGGAGATCGACCAGGCGATTGGCGCGGCCAGGTCCTGAATCTGTATGGGGCGGGCTGGCTTGCAATCGAAATCGGACGCCAGTGCTGCGGTGAAGCTTTCCATGCCGTCATCGTCCAGTGCGACATCCAGCAATGCGGCCAGCACCGCGCGCTCCCGATCGAGATTCTCTTCGAACCGATCGAGTTCGGCGTTCGCCGCCTTCCCGCCGAGGCGAATCGCGTTATCCACGCCGGCCGCGATCTCCCGGACAACCGGTTGATCGGGATGGCTGCGTGCGATCAGGGAGAAGGCTTGGCTGAGCATGGCCGTTTCGTTGCCCGGCTGGCTTGCAGCGGTTCGCGCCATATCGCTGATCGACGATCGCGCGATCGCGTTAAGCGCGGCGTGCCTCTTGCGGTTCTGCTCGACAATCGGGCTGTCCGCATGATGGACGACCAGCTGCAGTGCGGCACCCGGTTTCGCCACACGCGCGATTTCGGGAGCGGCAGCGGCGATATTGGCATATTCGAGACCGAACTGGCTGGTCAGACCGTCGAAGCGGCCGTCGTCGAACGGCATGTCTGCGATGTCGGTCTTGCCTATCAGCGCGATTTTCTTTGACCTGCTTTTCGGCAGTTCGGCATAATCGACGCCGGTGAGATCGAGATCGCTGTTACCGAGCAGCAGCGAGCGCATGACCGCCCCGGTGCCGCAAGCGAGGTCGAGCAGCCGCGCGTTGGAGCCGAATTGCCGTGCGAATTGCGCCCATAGCTGGGCCAATTGCGCGTCGACTGCCGGCGGCGCGCCCGGCAGGCAACCGCCCGCTTCGCCCATCTGTTTCCAATAGGCGCTCCATGCATGTGCTTTGCTCATGCGAGGCGGCTTAGCCGAATGTCATCGCCAGGGCACCCTCGCCCTCATCGATTTTCACCGTCATTCCGTCGGCGATATCGCCGCGCAGGATCGCATCGGCCAGCGGGTCTTGCAGATATTTCTGTACCGCGCGTTTCAGCGGCCGCGCGCCATAGACCGGATCGTAACCGACCCGACCGAGCCATTCGCGGGCCTTGTCGGTCAGCTCGATCTCGACCTTGCGGTCGTCGAGCAGCTTCTGGACGCGCGCGACCTGGATATCGACGATCGGCGCCATATGCGCCTGGCTCAAGCGGTGGAACAGGATGATCTCGTCGAGCCGGTTCAGGAATTCGGGGCGGAAATGCCCGCGCACGGTTTCCATCACCTGCGGCTCGACCTCGTCGACCGTTTGTTCGTCGCCGAGCGAAGACAGGTACTGGCTGCCAAGATTGCTCGTCATGATGATCAGCGTGTTCGAGAAATCGACCGTGCGGCCCTGGCCGTCGGTCAGCCGCCCATCGTCGAGCACCTGAAGCAATACGTTGAAGACGTCGTTATGCGCCTTCTCGACCTCGTCGAACAGGATGACCTGATAGGGCCGCCGCCGCACCGCTTCGGTCAGCACGCCGCCCTCGTCATAACCCACATAGCCCGGGGGCGCGCCAATCAGACGGGCGACCGAGTGTTTCTCCATGAACTCGCTCATATCGATCCGGACCATCGCGTTCTGATCGTCGAACAGGAATTCGGCGAGCGCTTTCGTCAGCTCGGTCTTGCCGACGCCGGTGGGGCCCAGAAACAGGAAGCTGCCGAGCGGCCGATTGGGGTCCTGCAGACCCGCGCGCGAGCGGCGGACAGCGGTTGACACGGCCTTGACCGCGTCTTCCTGCCCGATGACGCGCTTGCCGAGATGTTCTTCCATGGCGAGCAGTTTTTCGCGTTCGCCTTCCAGCATCTTGTCGACCTGAATGCCGGTCCAGCGCGACACGACCGAGGCGATATCCTCGCTCGTTACTTCCTCGCGCAGCATCGCGCCTTCGGTCGCTTCGCCGGCTTCTTCGAGCTTCTTTTCCAGATCGGGGATGGTGCCGTAGGACAGCTCTCCCGCCTTGGCGAGATCGCCGGCCCGTTCCGCCTGTTCTAGCGCGATCCGCGCTGCGTCCAATTCTTCCTTGAGCTTCGCTTCGGACTGGATCTTCTCGCGTTCCGCCTGCCAGCGCTGGGTGAGCTCGGCCAGCTCCTGTTCGAGATTGGCGAGCTCCTCCTCGATGATCGCGAGGCGATCCTTCGAGGCGTCGTCATTCTCCTTGGAGAGCGCTTCGCGCTCGATCTTGAGCTGAATGATCCGCCGGTCGAGCGTCTCGATTTCTTCGGGCTTGGATTCGACCTCCATGCGGATGCGTGAGGCCGCCTCGTCCATCAGGTCGATCGCCTTGTCCGGCAAGAACCGGTCGGTGATATAGCGTTCGGAAAGGGTTGCGGCCGACACCAGCGCGCCATCGGTAATGCGCACGCCGTGATGGAGTTCGTATTTTTCCTTGATGCCGCGCAGGATCGAGATCGTGTCCTCGACGCTCGGCTCTTCGATAAAGACAGGCTGGAAGCGCCGCTGCAGCGCGGGGTCCTTCTCGACATGTTTGCGATACTCGTCGAGCGTCGTCGCGCCGATGCAATGCAGTTCGCCGCGTGCAAGCGCAGGCTTCAAAAGGTTGGACGCATCCATCGCGCCTTCGGACGCGCCCGCGCCGACGAGCGTGTGCATCTCGTCGATGAACAGGATGATCTCGCCATCCGCGCCCTTCACCTCGTCGAGGACGCCCTTGAGCCGCTCCTCGAACTCGCCGCGATATTTCGCGCCCGCGATCAGAGAACCCATATCGAGCGAGAGCAATGTGCGGTTCTTGATACCATCCGGCACGTCGCCATTGGCGATGCGTAGCGCGAGGCCTTCGGCGATAGCCGTCTTGCCGACGCCGGCCTCGCCGATCAGCACCGGGTTGTTTTTCGTCCGGCGCGCGAGGATCTGGATCGTGCGGCGGATTTCCTCGTCGCGCCCGATGATCGGATCGATCTTGCCGTCGCGCGCGCGTTCGGTGAGGTCCGTCGCGAATTTCTTGAGTGCGTCGTACCGGTCTTCAGCGCTCGCTGTGTCCGCGGTGCGGCCGCCGCGCAGTTCGTTGATAGCGCCGTTGAGCGCCTCGGGCTTCACACCGGCCTTATCGAGCGCATCTCCGGCGGGCGTGCCCTTGGCCATGACCAAGGCGAGCAACAGGCGCTCGACGGTCACATAACTATCGCCGGCCTTGGTGGCGATCTGTTCGGCCGCATCGAGCACGCGCACTGCATCGTTATCGAGTTGCGGCGTCTGTTGCGCGCCGCCGCCCGAGACCTGCGGGACCTTGGACAGGGCCTCGTCGACCTCGCGTACGGCCGCTTCGGCGCTGCCGCCCGATTTCGCGATCAGCCCGGCCGCCATGCCCTGCTCGTCCTCGAGCAGCGCCTTGGCCAGATGCTCGGCGCGCACCTGTTGATGGTTCATGCGGATCGCGACGGTCTGCGCGGATTGCAGAAAGCCTTTGGCCCGGTCGGTGAATTTCTCTAAATTCATATGTCCATCCCTGTTCCTGTATCCGGACCGATATAGTGTTGCAGAAATGCAACACAAGATATCGCGCGCATTATCTTCGTCGACAGATTTAGGCGTTCGTCGAGCGACCGCAACCGCTGCTTGCACGCGGCTTGCGCGCCGCTATGGTCGGGCGGCATTTTCCGGGAGAAATCTTCGATGCGTTTCCTGAAGCTGTCCCTGCTCGCGCCGCTCGCATGGCTCGCGACGCCGGCCCTGGCGCTCGATCATCATGGCGAAGCGCCGGCCGGCCCGCAGCCCAATGTCTCGGCCGCCGATCTCGTCGATCAGGTGTCGATACCGTACGAACGCTTCACGCTCGACAACGAGTTGCGGGTTATCGTCCATGAAGATCGCAAGGCGCCGGTCGTTGCCGTGTCTGTCTGGTATCATGTCGGCTCCCGGCATGAGCCGGAGGGCCAGACCGGTTTCGCCCATCTTTTCGAGCATCTGATGTTCAACGGATCGGAAAATGCTCCGGGCAGCTATTTCGAGCCGCTGCGCGAGATCGGCGCGACCGATTTCAACGGCACCACCTGGTACGATCGCACCAATTACTTCCAGACGGTTCCGACCGCGGGCCTCGAATTGGCGCTCTATCTCGAATCCGACCGGATGGGCCATCTGCTCGGCGCCGTTACGCAGGAGAAGCTCGATAACCAGCGCGGCGTCGTCCAGAATGAAAAGCGGCAGGGCGACAACCAGCCCTATGGCCTCGTCAACTATGCCCAGATCGAAGCGCTGTTCGGCCCGGACCATCCCTATGGTCATTCGACGATCGGTTCGATGGCCGATCTCGACGCGGCGAGCCTTGAGGATGTGCAGGACTGGTTCCGGCGGCACTATGGGCCGAACAATGCCGTCATCGTCCTGGCCGGCGATATCGATGCGGCCACGGCGCGTCCGCTCGTCGAACGCTATTTCGGCGATATCCCGCCCGGGCCGGAGACGGAACAGATCGACCCCGGTGTCCCGACGCTCCACGAGCGCCGCGAGATCGTCATGCAGGACAATGTCGCGACCACGCGGCTCTATCGCAGCTGGGTCGTACCCGGCCTCAACGACCCGGCGACGGCCGATCTCGATGTCGCCGCCGCGGTATTCGGGGGGCTTTCCAGCTCCCGGCTCGATAATATTCTTGTCCGCGACGAGCAGGCGGCGGTGCGCGTTTCGGCAAGCGTGGGGGACTTCGAATATGTCAGCATATTCGACGTCCAGGTCGATGTCGCGCCATCGGCCGACGCGGACGCAGTATCGGCCCGGCTCGATGCGTTGTTGGCCGACTATATCGCCAACGGGCCGACACAGGACGAGGTCAACCGCGTGGCGATGCGGCAGGTCGCCGCGCGCCTTGCGGGCCTCGAACGGGTTGGCGGATTTACCGGGAAGGCCGCGGTCTTGGCGAGCGGCGAACTCTATTCGGGAGACCCGGCTTTTTACCGGACCCAGCTCGCGCGCATCGGCGCAGCGACACCGGAATCGGTGCGCGCCGCCATGCAGCAATGGCTGACCCGGCCGGTCCTTGCGACGCGCGTCGATCCCGGCGAGCGCGGCGAATATGAAGAAGCGTTGTCGGTTTCCGGCGCGCAGACGGGGCGGCTGGAAAGCCCTGCTTATTATCTCCAGCCCGGCGAGACCGCTGCGCCATCGGGCGAAGCGGCGGCATCTCCGATGGGCACGCGCAGCGTCCCCCGGCCGGATGTCGGCACGATCGACGATCTCGATTTTCCCGACGTCGCGCGCGGCACTTTGTCGAATGGCGTTGAAGTGCGGTTCGTCCACCGGACAACGGTGCCGACGATACGGACGCTGCTGACATTCGACGCGGGCAATGCTGCCGATCGCGCCGACCAGCTCGGGACGCAGGCGCTTATGCTGGCGCTGATGTCAGAAGGCACGACCGGCCTGAATTCGACGCAGATTGCCGAAGCCGAAGAGCGGCTCGGCGCGTCGGTGAGTTCGAGCAAGAGCCTCGATCGCACGGGGTTCGGATTGTTTGCTCTAGCGCCGAATTACGGCCCCTCGCTCGATCTGCTGGCCGATATCGTCCGCAACCCGGCGTTCGATCCCGCGGAGGTCGAGCGGCTGCGCGCAACGCAGCTTACCCAGATTGCTGCCGAAGCCACATCGCCGCCGAGCCTGGCGAGCCGTACGTTATGGCCGGTTCTGTTCGGCGAAGCGCATCCCTATGGCCGGCCCTCGAGCGGCCTCGGCACCGTGGAGTCCGTGGCGGAAATCACGCGCGAGGATCTGTTCACCTTTCACCGCCAATGGATCCGGCCCGACACGCTCAGCATTCTCGTGGTCGGAGACTCGACGCTGGACGAGGTTATCGCCGCGCTGGAACCGCGCTTCGGCGACTGGGAAGCGAGCGGCGAGGCTGGCGTGAAACCGATGGACGCGCCCATTCCCGCTGCGAACGCCCGGATCATCTTGGTCGACCGGCCCAATTCGCCGCAATCCTATGTCTATGGCGGTCAGGTGCTTGGCTTGGAGGGCACCGACGAACTGCTGCCGCTGCTGACCGTCAACCAGGCGCTGGGCGGCGGTTTCCTCTCGCGACTCAATCTCGACCTGCGCGAGACCCGGGGCTGGTCCTATGGCGTGAGCGGCGCGATCAACCGCTTTGCCGGGCCGGTGAGCTATACCGTCCGCGCGCCGGTGCAGGCGGACCGGACCGGCGACTCGATCGCCGCCCTGCAGGAGCAGATCACGACATTCCTCACCGGCGATGGAATCCGGCAGGACGAATTCGACCGCGCTATCGCGGGCTCCATTCGCAGCCTTCCCGGAAGCTTCGAAACGTCGGACGGCATCATTACCGGCATGACGCGCAACATGCTCTATGAGCGGCCCGACGATTATTATGACGGGCTGGCCGCAATGTATCGGTCGTTCGATCGCGCGCAGCTCGATGCGGCCGCGCGCGAGGCCATCGATCCGGCGGCTTTCACATGGATTGTCGTGGGCGATGCGTCGCAGGTCCGGGAACAGCTTGACGCACTGGGCCTGCCTGTGGAAACAGTCGGGACGGATTAACTGACATAACTGTAAGGAAGGATTCGCACATGACAGACGTAACCGGAACTTGGGACTCGACCGTGAACTCACCGATGGGTGAGCAAAAGTCGACAATGACGCTCAACCAGGAAGGTGACACCGTTACCGGTGTGAATGCCGGCGCGACGGGTTCGGCAGACGTCCAGGAAGGCAAGGTCGATGGCGATACCTTCACTTGGAAGATGGACATTACCGTACCGATGCCAATGACGCTGGAAGGCACGGCGACTGTCGAAGGCGACAAGATGGCCGGCAACATCAAGGCTGGCGCGTTCGGCGAAATGCCGTTCACGGCGACCAAGACCGGCTAAACCGGTTCGGCATGCGCGGTTCCTAGAAGAGCTGCGTGACATGCCCCATTTTACGGCCCGGGCGTGCTTCCCCCTTTCCATAAAGGTGGAGGTGCGCCCGGTCTTTTTTTAGCCATTGGGGCCAATCGTCGGCCGCCGCGCCGATCAGATTGTGCATTTCGACACGGTCCGCGGTTAGCGACGTATCACCCAGCGGCAGTCCGCATATCGCGCGGATATGGTTTTCGAACTGCGAGGTCGTCGCCGCTTCGATCGTCCAATGCCCGCTATTGTGGACGCGCGGGGCCATCTCGTTGAACACCGGGCCGGCGGCGCTCGCGAAAAATTCGCAGGTCAGCACCCCGACATAGTCGAGCGCTTCGACGATGCCGCGCGCCAGATCGCTGGCGGCCGCTTTTTGCTCGGCGACGATCCCGGTACCGGGCGCGAGCGAATGAGCGAGAATGCCGTCCTCGTGCCGGTTTTCCGGCGCGTCCCAGACCCGCGTTTCGCCATTGATCCCGCGCACGAGCAGGATCGAGAATTCCTTGTCGAAATCGACGAAGCTTTCGAGGACCGATGGCTGTTCGCCGATTTCCCTCCAGGCGGCAGCCGCGGAATCGGCGCTCATGATGCGGACCTGGCCCTTGCCATCATATCCGAAGCGACGCGTTTTGAGGATGGCTGGCGCGCCGATATCGCGTAGCGCCTGCTCCAAATCGGTGAGAGACGATACCGCCCGATAATCGGCCGGGCGGCCGCCATGGCCGACGACATAATCCTTTTCCGATAGCCGGTCCTGCGCCAGTTCGAGCGCGTCGACATTCGGATGGAGTTGCGCCTCTCGGGCAACGGCGCGCAGTGGACCGGCAGGCACATTTTCGAATTCGTAGGTCAGTACGTCAACGGTACGTGCAAAATCGCGCAACGAAGTTTCATCCGTGTAATCCGCTTGTACATGCCGCGCCGCGACATCGGCAGCGCAGGGCGCATCTTCGGGCGCGTAGATATGGCAGCGATAGCCGAGCTGCGCTGCCGCCATGCTCAGCATGCGTCCGAGCTGTCCCCCGCCGATAATGCCGATCGTCGCGCCCGGTGCGAGCGGAGTCGTCATTCTGCCGGGTCTTCGCCGACAGCGTCGGTCTGGGCCTGACGCCAGTTTTCGAGGCGCGTGGCGACCGCATCGTCGTGCGTCGCGATGATTGCCGCGCCGAGCAGCGCCGCATTCTTTGCGCCCGCCACGCCGATAGCGAGCGTGCCGACCGGAACACCGGCGGGCATCTGTGCGATCGACAACAGGCTGTCCATGCCCTTGAGCGCCTTCGATTCCACCGGGACGCCGAGCACCGGCAGGCGCGTCATCGACGCCGCCATGCCCGGCAAATGCGCCGCTCCGCCCGCGCCCGCAATGATGGCTTTCAGGCCGCGGTCGACGGCACCTTTTGCATAGGCATAGAGCCGGTCCGGGGTGCGGTGCGCGGACACGACCTTGCATTCATGCGGGATACCGAGCTCGGTCAGGATTTCGGCACCATGGCGCATCGTTTCCCAGTCGGAACGACTGCCCATGATGATACCGATCAGCGGCGTTTCGGTCATGCTTCGTCCTGCGCTTTGAGCCAGAGAAGCGATTTCTTCTAGTGCGAAGCCCGGCGCCGCGCAATGGCGGGCCGGCCCTAGCGCTCGGACAGATAATAGCGGTCGCGCGCGGACAGATCGTCGGCAAGATCGTAGACGATCGGCTGGCCGGTCGGAATTTCGAGGCCGGTAATCTCATCGTCCGGGATTTCGGACAGATGCTTGACGAGCGCGCGCAGCGAATTGCCATGGGCGGAGATCAGGACGCGCTGTCCATCCTTGAGTGCAGGCGCGATCCGCGCCTCCCAATAGGGCAGCACCCGTTCAATCGTGTTTTTCAGGCTTTCGCTCTTCGGCACCTCGACGCCGTCATAGCGGCGATCTTTGCTCAGATCATAGTCGCTGCCCTCTTCCATCGGCGGTGGGGGCGTATCGAAGCTGCGACGCCAGATATGGACCTGTTCGTCGCCATGCTTGTCGCGCATCTCCTGCTTGTTGAGCCCGGTCAGCCCGCCATAATGGCGTTCGTTGAGCTGCCAGCTCTTCTCGACCGGCAGCCAGAGCCGATCCATTTCGGCGAGTGCGAGGTTGAGCGTGCGGATCGCCCGGGTCTGGAAGCTGGTAAAGCAGATATCGTGATCGACGCCCTTCTCGCGCATCAGCACGCCGGCCGCTTTTGCCTCGGCGACACCCTTTTCGGTCAGGTCGACATCCCACCAGCCGGTGAAACGGTTTTCCAGGTTCCATTGGGACTGGCCGTGCCGGACAAGGACGAGCTGGGGCATGCGAGAACTCCTGTATCGATCCGCGCTTTCCTTAGCGCGGCTGGGCGGCGATACAAGCGAATGAGCGGGAATCGTCGCGAGAGGTTTGGGAAATGGCAATCGAGCGTAACGTAACGGTTTATGATGGCCCCGACGGGCCGTTCGAGGGCATGGCGGTTGTCGACAGCGAAGGGGGCGATATGCGGCCCGGCGTGATGATCGTGCCCAATGTGCTCGGCACAAAGGAAGCCGATTTCCAAACGGCGGAGCGGGTCGCCGGTCTCGGCTATGCCGCGTTCGTCGCCGACATTTATGGCCAGGGCAAGCGGGCGACCCGCGAAGATGCCGATCCGGCACGCTTCATGAATGCGCTGAATGCGGATCGCGCGCTTTTACGCGACCGGCTGCATGCGTCTCTGGCGGCTATGCAAGCGTTGGACGGCGTCGATCCGCATTCAGCGCATTCATGAAGCGTGCCGGATCGGCATCTTCGCGGGTCGCCCGCTTGCCCTGGCCATAAATGTCGGCGACGAACGCGGCATAGCCGAGACCGGCGACCCGCTCCGCCGTTTG
>JBCBSD010000049.1:0-15600 GCA_039819365.1 Pseudomonadota bacterium | reverse complement strand
TCGCCGTCATCTCGTTCGCATTGGGAAAGGGTGGCGGCGATCGGCTATTGCTTCGGGGGAAAGTCGGTCCTCGACCTGGCGCGCAGCGGGGCCGCGGTCGCAGGCGTCGTCAGTTTCCACGGCATCTATGACCCGCCACCCTTTCCCAATGCGAACGAGATGACGGCGAAGATCCTCGTCTGCCACGGCTGGGACGACCCGCTTGCGCCGCCCTCGGCGGTTGACGCGCTGGCGAAGGAATTGACCGACGCCGGCGTCGACTGGCAGCTCCACGCCTACGGCCATACCGGCCATGGTTTCACCGACAAGAGCGCTAATATGCCTGAGCGTGGCGTAGTCTATCAAGCCGATGCCGATCGCCGGAGTTGGAAAGCGATGACTGATTTTCTCGCAGAAATTTTGGCATAACCGCTCCGCATGTCACAATCGGCCATCCTGTTTCGTCCAGACAGCATCACCCACAAACAGGATGGACAGATGCAAGCCCGACTCAATTATCCCGAAGCCAGCCCCGCCACACTTAAAGCCATGCTTGCGCTCGAAGCGGC
This sequence comes from Pseudomonadota bacterium, assembly GCA_039819365.1. Taxonomy (GTDB): domain Bacteria; phylum Pseudomonadota; class Alphaproteobacteria; order Sphingomonadales; family Sphingomonadaceae; genus Parasphingopyxis. The sequence continues at coordinate 15,052 of JBCBSD010000049.1, read as the reverse complement.
CGTGGGCGACAGCAGCATAGAAAGACCGCTCGCCGAACTTGTCCGCATGCGCGTATCGCAGATCAACGGCTGCGCCTTCTGTATGGACATGCACAGCCATGACATGATCGAACAGGGGGAGAGCCCGCAGCGGATATTCCTGCTCGATGGCTGGCGCGAATCGCCGCTCTACAGCGATCGCGAGCGCGCCGCGCTGACCTGGGCCGAGCTGCTGACGAAGCTTCCGGGCGGCCATGTCAGCGATGCCGACTATGCGGCGCTAGACCCGCATTTCAGCGACGCCGAAAAGGCCGATCTCACGCTGCTCATCGTCGCGATCAACGGCTGGAACCGGTTCGGCGTCGGTTTCGCCATCGAACATCCCGATCGGACCGCATGACCGACGTCGCCGAACCGACGCGGGAGTTCGAGCGGCACCGGGCCCATCTGTTCGGGATCGCCTATCGTATGTTGGGTTCGGTCGCTGAAGCCGAGGATATGGTTCAGGATTGCTGGCTCAGATGGACGGCGGCCGACCGGGCCGCCGTCGCCGCGCCGCGCGCCTTTCTCGCGCGGACGATTACCCGGCTTTGTATCGATCATCGCAAATCGGCCCGCGTCCAGCGCGAATCCTATACCGGCCCGTGGTTGCCTGAACCGGTGGCCGAAGGGTTGAGCCCGGATATCGAGATGGAGAATGCCGAGACGCTGACGGTCGCGCTGATGCTGGCGCTCGAACGGCTCTCGCCGCTCGAGCGTGCGGCCTATTTGCTGCACGACATATTCGATATGGGATTTTCGGAGATCGCCCGGGCGCTGGGCAGGAGCGAGCCGGGCTGCCGCCAGCTGGCCGCCCGCGCCCGGCGGCATGTCCGCGAGGCAAAACCGCGTTTCGCGGTTGCGGATGAGGATGGCGATCGGCTGGTCAGTGCTTTCGTGGCCGCCAGCCGGGATGGCGATATCGCGTCGCTCACCGCGTTGCTGACGGAGACGGCATCCGCCCATACCGATGGCGGCGGTGCGAGGATCGCGGCGATCAACGTGATTCAGGGTCGCGACAAGGTCGTTCGTTTTATCACCGGGTTGCGGCGCAAGCGCGGTTGGCGACCGCCAGAGATATTATGGCGCGGCGCGATCAACGGGCTGCCCGGCATGATCAGCCGCGACGCTCATGGAGTCTTGCAGTCGGATGCCTTTGCGATCGCCGATGGCCGGATCGAGGCTATCTACACGGTGCGCAATCCGGCGAAACTAGCGCATATCGCTGCGCGTCTCGATCGCTAGACCAGATCGTCGATCACATCGAGCAGCGCCGACAGGCAGGCGCGGCCGAGCAGCGCGCACCGTTCGGGCGACCAGCCGAAATCCGCGTCCGGCAGTTCATGATTGTCCTTGAACGGCATCTCCAGCGTCATCGCGACGCAGTCGAAACGCTCGGCGACCTGATTGGTCGACATGGAGAGATTGCCCTTGCGCGGCTTGGCGACAGGATAACCAAGCTTGGTCTGGAAGTCGGGCGAGGCTTTGAGCAGCGCCGCGAGATAGGCGTCGTAGAGCTTGCCCTGCCGCTCGGTCCAGCTCGGGATGCCCTCGAAGCCGGCGATGAAATTGGCCGGAATCGCTTCGTCGCCATGCACGTCCATCGCGAAATCGACGCCGGTCTTGTCCATGTGATTGAGCACCCAGAGCACTTCCGGGCTCTTCTCCGGTGTCGGCTGATGCCATTCGCGATTGAGATTGGTGCCCACCGCATTGGTGCGCAGATGACCCCGGAACGACCCGTCCGGATTCATATTCGGCACGACATGAAAGGTCGCCTTCTCGCGTAGCACCCGCGCCACCGGGTCGGACGGATCGGTCAGCCGGTCGAGCGCGCCCTCCATCCACCATTCTGCCATCGTCTCGCCCGGATGCTGGCGGGCGTATAGCCAGACGGAAAGATCGCCGGTGCCGATCGCGAAATAGTCGAGCTCTCGCCCATCGAGTGTCCGGCCGAGCGAGGCATGCATCACGCCTTCGCGGCCGGCGATTTCCGTCACCAGATCGTGATGCCGCTCCATCGTATAGGGAGCGAAATAGGCGAACCACAGGCTATCGGCTTCCGCCGTGTGCCGGATCGTCAGCTGTCCATCGGCATATTCGGTATCGGCGAGCCGCCATTGCTCGCGATCTGCCGATACGCGGGCCTGGTATTTCTCCCAGCCCTGCGGATAGGCGCTGTCGCCGGCATTGGCGATTGTCAGAGTCAGCTCTTTGCCTGCGCAGCCGGTGACCCGGAAATAGAACCATTGATAGAAATCGGATTGATGGTCCTTGACGATTTCCAGTTCTGCCGCGTCGCCGCTGGCTGAAAGAACCGCTATATTGCCGCCGTCAAAGGCGCTCGTAATGCTGAGTGTCATTCGACCGTGATAGTGCGGCCCGACTCGCCTGGAAAGCCTTGAAATAGCGCCGTCGCGAGTGTCTGTACGATTGTCGCCGGATCTTCCTCGCCGGGCCGTGTGACGCGCGTCGCCGTGCCCTCCCAGACAATGGTTCCTTCCGAACGTCGCTTCAGCGCGACCGACAATTCGGTGACATTCACTTCGCCGCCGCGCGATCCGCCCACGCCGATGCTCGTGCCGACACCGACGCCGGTGCGGCTGCCGAACGATCCGCCGCCGATACCGATGGTAAAGGGCGAGCGACGGGCGACTTCCGCCCGGGTGCCGCGCTGCACGTCGATCACGGCGATCATCTCGGCCTCTTCGAGCGTCGTCTCGCTAAAACCGATCGTCGCCAGTTCTTGCGTCACGATGGCTGCATATTGCCGATATTCGATGCTGCCTTCGCGTTCCGGATCGGCTGGCTCGATATTGACGGCCTGGGCCGGGACGGGCTGGCCGAGATGGAAACGGGTCACCTCCGTGCCGCGTTGCGATGGCGTAGCGCAGGCCGCGACGAGCGCCAGCGTGGCAATGGCGGCAGAACGGACGAATGTCTTTTGCATGGGCTATCTCCCTAACGCGACCCAAGGCGCTATAGACGATTCAACGATTGTGGCACGAAAAGGATGCAAAAGGGAGTCGAGCAGGGGTGAGTATGGCGGAAACGAACGGAAAACCGGCAGTTCTGGTTACCGGAGGCGCGGGCTATATCGGGAGCCACGCGGCATTGGCACTGCTCGATGCAGGCTGGCCCGCAGTCGTACTCGACAATCTGGTTACCGGCTTTCGCTGGGCGGTGCCGGACGGCGCCATCTTTGCTGAAGGCGATGTCGGCGATGCGGAACGGGTGTCGGCGCTGATCGCCGAGCACGATATTCACGCGATCATGCATTTTGCCGGATCGGTCGTGGTTCCGGAATCGGTCGAAAACCCGCTCAAATATTATGACAACAATACCGCGCGGAGCCGGACGCTGATCGAGACGGCGATTGCCGGCGGCGTGCCGCATTTTCTTTTTTCCTCGACCGCTGCGACCTACGGTATTCCCGAGACGATCCCGGTCACCGAAACCATGCCGACCGTGCCGATCAACCCCTATGGCCGCTCGAAACTGATGACCGAATATATGCTGGCCGATGCGGCGTCTGCGCATCCGATCAACTATTGCGCGCTGCGCTATTTCAACGTGGCGGGCGCCGATCCAGACGGCCGGTCCGGCCAGTCGACAGCCGGCGCGACGCATCTGATCAAGGTCGCCGTCGAAGCCGCGCTCGGCACGCGCAGCGGCGTTTCCGTGTTCGGCACGGATTACGATACGCCGGACGGCACGGGCGTGCGCGACTATATCCATGTGACCGATCTTGCCGCGGCCCATGTCGACGCGCTTGAAAAGCTGATCGCCACGCCCGACGAAAGCCATATTCTCAACTGCGGCTATGGCCGGGGCTTCTCGGTGCTCGAGGTGCTCGACAGTGTCGATCGGGTGGCAGGCGTTACGCTGGAGCGCATGATGGAGCCGCGTCGCGCCGGCGATCCGGACGCGCTGATCGCGGACAATAGCGCGATACTCGAAGCCCTGCCCTGGCGGCCGCAGCATGCCGATCTCGACGGGATCGTCGAGGATGCGCTGGCATGGGAAAAAGCGCTCGGCGAACGCGGTTAGTCGGCCGGGGCGATGGTGGTCACGGCCAGCCCGTCGCTATCCTCGCCGGCATCGTAGCGCCGGATAACTTCGCCGCTCTCCAGGTCGACGACCGCGATCCGGTTGCGGCCTGTCTCCGCGACATAGAGTGTGCGGCCGTCCTCGGCAAAAAGGATCGTGACCTGCGCGGCGCCAACGCTGCCCGAGACCAAGATCGTCCGGCTGACCTCTTGGCTGTTCGTGTCGACCAGTGTCAGGCTGCCACTGGCATAGTTGGAAGTGACGACGGTCTGCCCGTCGGGGCTCATAGCGACGCGGATCGGGAAATTGCCGACCGCGATCTCAGCGATGCGCTCGAAAGTCCCGGTGTCGAACGCGAACAGCGTCGCATTATCGCGATCCGCGACCCAGAGGGTTGCACCGTCCGGCGACAAAGCAAGGCCCTCCGGCGTATCGCCTGCCTGAATATCGCGCAGCTTGGTTCCGGCGGCGAGGTCGATAACGCTGACCGTGCCGCTTCCCATGTTCGCGACATAGGCGCGCGTCAGATCGGCGCTCACGGCTACCATGTGCGAGCCTTCCTGATCGGTGGCGATGGCCGAGACGGACTGGTTCGCCATATCCACGATGGTGAGGCTGTCGCTGCCCTCGGTCGTGGCGATTAAGCGGTTGTCGGGCGTCCAGACCAGCCCGTGGGGGCGGCGGTTGGGCGACAGGTCGATCCGGCCGACCCGGCTGGCGCTCGCGACGTCGATAATGTCTATGAAGGTTTCGCCATAGGCGACGACGGCGGCGCGTTGCCCGTCCGGGGAAATCGCGATCTCGTGCGGCTGGTCGCCGGTTTCGAGCCGGGCGAGTTCCGTTCCGCTGTCCATGTCGATCAGGCTGACCGTGTCCTCGCCCTTGTTGCCGGTGAGCAGGATATTGCCGGCGATCGGGCCGTCCGCATCGAAAGGTGCACTGTCGGCGGCCACGCCGCAGGAGGCCAGCAAAAGGAAAAGCGGAACGAACAATTTCATGAGGCGTGCTCCCCTTGGCTTTGGATGAACCAGCGCTCGCCCGCTTCCAGGCCGAGCGCGGTCAAAGTGTCGCTGAAATAGGCGCCGGTGTCGATGCCGATCCGGTTGTGTCGGTCTTCGGGTTGCGGCGAGATGGAATGGCCATGGACGATAACCGCACCGTGATCCGCCTCGCTGTCGAGAAATTCCGAGCGGATCCAGAGCAGGTCCTTGGGCTCCTGGTCGTCCAGCTTGCGGCCCGGCCGGATGCCGGCATGCGCGAAGAGATAGCCGCCGCGTCGCAGCGATAGCGGGCGGTCCGTCAGCCATGCCTTGTGCGCGTCGGGCACGTAGGTCTGCACGGCTTCGGCGATTTCGGGCATGCTGCCCCGCCATAGCAAATCGCCGGGCATGCCATAGCTCAACAGCGTTTCGCGGCCGCCATAGCCGAGCCAGCTTTCCAGCCATCGGGTTTCGCCTTCCAGCACCGCGAGCAGCGAGGCCTCGTGATTGCCCAGCAATGCTTCGATTTCAGCAAAATCGGCGTTCCAGCATCGCGCATGTTCGACCACGCCTGCGGACTCTGCGCCCCTGTCGATCAGGTCTCCCAGCAGGACGATCTGCGTTTTCGCCGGTCCGCGTTCGGCATTGTCCGTCTCGATTTTCGCGATCAGCGCCTCGAACAGGTCGAGACGGCCATGGATATCGCCAATCGCGTATAGCCGCTCTCCGGCGGGCAGCATGCCCGACCGACCCTTACGAAATGGCAGTTTCAAACCAAACTCCTCGCCGGTATCCGGCGCCCAATTGCTTGACTTTCGCGCCGTTCAACCATAGATGCGCGCTTCGTTTCCGACAATTGAGATAGCAAAAAGGCCGGGCAGCGCCATGAAAGTCCGTAATTCACTGAAATCACTCAAGGGCCGTCATCGGGACAACCGCGTGATTCGTCGCCGCGGCCGCACCTATGTGATCAACAAGACCAATCGCAGGTTCAAAGCGCGCCAGGGCTAGGACTGCGTTGATGCGCACGGCACCGGCCCGCTCTCCCTCCCGGCCTCCCACAGTATAATGGAATTGGGAGGCCGGGAGGGAGAGCGGGCCGGTGCCGTTTCCTCGGAAATCAAAGCCGTCGTCTTCGATGTCGGCAATGTGTTGTATCGCTGGGATCCGCGATTTCTGTTCGAAAAGCTGATCCCGGACCCGCAGGAGCGGGACTGGTTCCTCGACAATGTGGTCACCCTGGACTGGCACGTACAGCACGATGCCGGGCGTCCGCTCGCGGCGATGGTCGCTGAGCGCAGCGCTGAATTTCCCGATCACGCCTCGCTTATCCAGGCCTATGTCGATCGCTGGCTGGAGACGATACCCGGCCCCGTTCCCGGCGTTCACGCGCTGGTGGATGCGCTCGCCGAACGGGGCGCCCCGCTCTTCGCGATCACGAATTTCGGAATCGAGTTCTGGGAGATGTTTCGGCCGACCGCGCCGGTTATCGATCGCTTCGCCGATATCGTTATTTCGGGCGAAGAGAAAATGGTGAAGCCCGATCCGGCGATCTATCGGCTGGCGCGCGAACGGTTCGGACTGGAGCCGGGAACCGCGATATTTATCGACGACCGCGAAGAAAATGTCCGCGCCAGCGAAGACGAAGGCTTTGTCGGGCACCATTTTCGCGACGCCGAGACACTAGCCCAAGCTTTGCAGAACGAGGGCCTCCTGAACTGACGGCCTAGCGGTCCCCGTCGATCTCGTCCTGTGTGTGCCGCTCCAGCTCGTTGCCGATCAGGCGGACGATATGGAGCACATTGGTCGAGCCCGGCGTGCCGAACGGCACCCCGGCCATCACAATGACCCGGTCGCCGCCTTGCGCAATCCGGGCGCGCAACGCCATGCGCTTGGACTTGGCGACCATCTGCTCGAAATTCCCGACGTCGCGCGTATGCACCGAATGGGCGCCCCAAAGGAGCCCAAGCCGCCGCGCCGTCTTGAGTTTCGGCGTGAGCACCAGCAGCGGCACCGAAGGGCGCTCGCGCGAAACGCGCCGCGCGGTCGATCCCGAGGTTGTAAAACAGATGATCGCACTCGCCGACACGGTCTGCGCGATGCCGTTCGACGCTTCGGCCAGCGCATCGGCGCTCGTCGAATCGGGCAGGGTTTCGGTGAAATGTACCCGGGCCCAATGGCTTGGATCGGCTTCGACCGCCGTTGCGATCTTGTCCATCATCGCCACCGATTCTTCCGGCCAGTCGCCGGATGCGCTCTCCGCCGACAGCATGATCGCATCGGCGCCATCATAAACGGCGGTTGCGACGTCGGAGACTTCCGCGCGGGTCGGGGTTGGCGACCGCACCATCGATTCGAGCATTTGCGTCGCCACGACGACGGGCCGGCCAAGCGTGCGGGCCTTTTCGATAATCTGCTTTTGCAACGGCGGCACTTCCTCGGGCGGAATTTCGACGCCGAGATCGCCGCGTGCGACCATCACCGCATCCACCGCCTCCAAAATCTCGTCGATCCGATGCACGGCCGACGGCTTTTCGATTTTCGCAAGCAATGCCGCACGCCCGTTGATGAGCTTGCGCGCTTCGGCGGTGTCTTCGGGCTTCTGCACGAAGGAGAGGGCAATCCAGTCGGCGCCCTGGTCTAGCGCGAAGGCGAGGTCGGTGCGATCCTTGTCGGTCATCGCCGCCATCGGGATGACGACATCGGGAACGTTGAGGCCTTTGTTGTTGGACAGTGGCCCACCGACTTCGACCCGCGTCTCGATGCGATCCGCCTCCGCAGCCCTCACCCGTAATACGATCTTGCCATCGTCGAGCAACAGCCGCGCATCGGCGTCGATCGCTTCGAAAATTTCCGGGTGCGGCAGGCAGACCCGGTTCTTGTCGCCCGGACTCGTGTCGCGGTCGAGTGTGAACACGCTGTCCTTTTCAAGCTGCACGAGCCCGTCTGCAAATTCCCCGATCCGCAGTTTCGGACCCTGAAGATCGGCCAGGATCGTCATCGGCCGGCGCATATCCTTTTCCAGCGCGCGGATCGCCGCGATCACGCCCTTGTGGTCGTCGTGACTGCCGTGGCTCATATTGATCCGGAACGCGTCCGCGCCGGCCAGATAGAGTTTGCGGATCATCCCGGGATCGGCGCTGGACGGGCCGAGGGTTGCGAGGATTCGCACTTTGCGCTGGCGTGGGTCGGTATCCGAAAGCACAATATTTCCCGGCTGGCTGGACTTATGAAAGCGGCTCTATAGCCTAATCATGACAGTGCAACTGCAATGGAGCCATTTCGATGTCCGACCCCGCCATCATGCCTGAAATCGACGACGCCGTCGCAGCGGCGGCCTTCCGTCGCCTTGTCGCCCATCTGCGGCACCGGACCGATGCGGAGAATATCGATCTGATGGGCCTATCCGGCTTCTGCCGCAACTGTCTGGCGGACTGGATAGCGGACGCTGCGGGCGGCGCGCTTACCAAGGACGAGGCGCGCGCCGCGATCTACGGCATGCCCTATGCGGAGTGGAAAGATCGCTATCAGGGCGAGGCGACGCCCGAACAATTGCAGCGGATGAAGGACAGTGTTGCGAAGAATGGTTGAGGCCTGCAGCGCGCTCGCCTAGAGCGTCGCGCTTTCCCATTTCTAGCAGAAAGAGATCATCATGGCGGACGGCGCAGTACAGGCGGACAGGCTCAAACTCCTCATCGAGCGGATCGAACGGCTCGAGGAAGAAAAAAAGGGCATCGCCGACGATATCAAGGATGTTTACGCCGAAGCCAAAGCGGTCGGCTACGATCCCAAGGTCATGCGCAAGGTCGTCAGCTTGAGGAAGATGGACACACACGACCGGCGCGAGCAGGACGATCTCCTCGAAACCTACAAGTCCGCGCTCGGGATGGACTGAGCCCAGGGTTAGCCCAGTCAGGCTGGAATAATCGGATCGATCGGCTAGGGTGCCCTTGCAGCGAATAGCGCACAGCGAGAGGGAGCCGGGCATGATCATCACCACCACACCGCAGGTCGAAGGCCGGCCGATCACCCGATATTGTGGCGTCGTGACCGGCGAGGCGATCATCGGGGCCAATATCTTTTCCGACATGTTCGCCAAGGTACGCGATATCGTGGGCGGACGGGCCGGTGCCTATGAGAAGGCGCTGAAAACCGCGCGTCGCGAGGCTTTTGCCGATCTCGAGCATGAGGCCGACGATGCGGGCGCCGATGCCGTGGTGGGCGTCGATCTCGATTATGAGGTGATCGGCGAGACCGGGTCCATGCTGATGGTGTCGGTATCGGGCACGGCGGTGAAGCTCGGTTGAAGCGGCAATGACCCTGGAGGTCCGCCCCGGCCGAGCCGAAGATGCCGAGCAGTGCCGGGCGATATATGCCCCGTTCGTCGAAGAAACCTGGGTCAGTTTCGAGGAAGAGGTGCCTTCGATACGCGAAATGGCGCGCCGGATCGAAGGCTATGGCGATTCCCATGGCTGGGTCGTCGCGGAAGTCGACGGGGTGGTTGCCGGCTATGCTTATGGTTCGCCGCACCGGTTGCGCCATGCCTATCGCTTCTCCTGTGACGTCGCGATCTATGTGCCGGATGCATTTACGGGCCGGGGCGTCGGCACGGCCTTGTACGAAGCGCTCTTCCCGATTCTGGCCGCGCATGACATCCACGCTGCCTACGCCGGTATCGCGCTTCCCAACGAAGCCAGCGAAGCGTTGCACAAGTCGGTCGGCTTCGAACCGGTGGGCGTCTACCGCGAAGTCGGCTGGAAGTTCGGCGCCTGGCGCGATGTCGGATGGTGGCAGCGAACCGTCGATGCATGAGCCGGTTTTTGGTTGAAGCGTTGCGTGGGGCCGCGCTGCTACGCTAAGGCCTCGCCAGATACACAGCTACAAGACAGACGAGACCAAATGGCAGGCCATAGTAAATTCGCGAATATCAAGCATCGCAAGGGCGCGCAGGACAAGAAGCGCTCGGCGCTCTTTTCCAAGCTCAGCCGCGAGATCACCGTTGCGGCCAAAATGGGCACGCCGGATCCGGACATGAACCCGCGCCTGCGGCTCGCCGTCAACACGGCGCGCGGTCAGTCGATGCCGAAGGACAATATCCAGCGCGCGATCGACAAGGCGATCGGTGGCGATGCCGAGGATTACGAGGAGATCCGGTTCGAAGGCTTCGGCCCGGCCGGGGTCAGCCTGATCGTCGAAACGCTCACCGATAACCGCAACCGCACGGTGACCGATGTGCGGACCATCTTTTCGAAGAATGGCGGCAATATGGGCGAAAGCGGTTCGGTCGCGCACGGGTTCGAACGGCTTGGGTTGGTTACGTATAAAGCCGATGCAGGCGATGAGGAGAAAGTGCTCGAAGCCGCGATGGAGGCGGGGGCCGAAGATATCGCCTCCGATGAGCACGGCCATGAAATCTGGACTGCGGCGGACGATCTCCATGCCGTCGCCGGTTCGCTCGAAAAATCGCTGGGCGAACCCGAAGGCGCGAAGCTTGCCTGGCGACCCAATGTCGAGGTGACGGTGAACGAGAAAGAAGCGCAGACGCTGCTCAACCTGATCGATGCGCTCGAAGACAATGACGATGTGCAGACCGTCTGGGGCAATTACGATGTGCCGGACGAGATCATGGAGAAGCTCAACTGAAGCTGATCGGCCTCGATCCGGGGCTCGGATGCACGGGCTGGGGCGTCATCGCGGCCGAAGGCAACCGGCTGACCCATATCGCCAACGGGCAGATCCGGACGGACGCCAAGGCGCCGATGGCGGATCGTTTGGCCACGCTGGCTGCCGGTTTGCGTGCCGTGCTGGCCGAGCATGCGCCTGACGATGCCGGGATCGAGGAAGTGTTCGTCAACACCAATGCCCAATCCACGCTCAAGCTCGGCCAGGCGCGCGGCGCGCTGATGCTCGTACTCGCCGATGCGGGGCTGCCGGTCGGCGAATATGCGGCGCGTTTCGTCAAGAAAGCCGTGGTCGGCACGGGCGGTGCGGACAAGGCGCAGGTCCATGCGATGGTGTCGGTGCTGCTGCCGGGCGCGAAGATCGCGGGCGCGGATGCCGCCGATGCGCTGGCCGTCGCCATCACCCATGCCCATCACCGGGCGAGTGCGCGGGCCGTGGAGAATGCCGCATGATTGCGAAGCTCAAAGGGGTGCTGGAATCGAGCGCGGCCGATCATGCGGTGATCGATGTGCAGGGCGTCGGTTATCAGGTCGCCGCCTCGACGCGCACGCTGGAGGCGCTCGGGCCCGTCGGCGGCGACGTTACCATCCATACCGAGATGCTGGTCGGCGACGATTTCATCCGGCTGGTGGGCTTTGCCAGCGCGGGCGAGCGGGACTGGTTCCGGATGCTGGGCAGTGTGCAGGGTGTCGGCAGCAAGGTGGCGCTCGCCATTCTCTCGACACTGGAGACGGCGGAAATTCAGGCGGCGATCGCGGCGGGCGATGCGGCGATGCTGGCGCGGACGCCCGGCGTCGGCCCGAAACTGGCGAGCCGCATCGCCAATGAGCTGAAAGACAAGGTCGGCGGCATCGCAACAGCAGCCGGCGGAAGCGCGGCACCTGCACCTGGCGGCGCATCCGCGGATGCCGTCTCCGCGCTCCTCAATCTCGGCTTCAAGCCCGCCGAAGCGACGGCCGCCGTGGCGGCGGCACAGGGTGAGCTAGGAGACGGCGCAAGTCTGGACGCGTTGGTACGCGTGGCGCTGAAAAAGGCGGCAAAATGACGGTCTTGCGCGAAGCGTCCTGCCGCTGCGGCCAGTTGCGCGCAACCTGCGAAGGCGATCCCGTCCGCGTTTCGGTCTGCCATTGTTTCGCCTGCCAGCAGCGCAGCGGATCGCCCTTCGGCGAGCAGGCGCGCTGGCCCACCGACCGCGTAACGATCACCGGACAATCGACCGAATGGGAGCGCACCACCGATGCGGGCAATATCACTACCTATCACTTCTGCCCGACCTGCGGGACTACCGTCTGGTATCAGGGCGGGCCGATGCCCGATGCGATCGCGGTCCCGGTCGGCCTGTTCGGCGATCCCGATTTCCCGCCGCCGAAATTTTCGGTCTGGGAGGCGCGCAAACATCCATGGGTGACGATCCCGGGCGACGAGGTCGAGCATTATGATTGAAACTAGAGACGATAGCGATCCTGGAGCTCAAGAACCGCAAATTTGGCCGGTATCTCGCAAAGCAAACTTATTTATTGTTTCATTTTTCCCAACTGCTCTGATCGCCATGATATTGGATCTTACACTGAATTACCCCTTTGGATGGCCGGTCGGCTTTTTTCTTCTCGCTGCTGTTATCTTCATGATTGGGCAGTTCTTCTTCAATTGTCCCAACTGCGGGAAAAATGTTTTCGTGCGTGTAAAGGGCAAAAGTCTGCGCATCGGGTCATTGCCGATTTTTGGACTGGCAGTCCCTTGGTCTGAGCGCACATGTTCTGAATGTGGAACCGATTTAAGCAGCTGATGGACAGATTTTGAACGATAGCAAACGCCCCATCTCGCCAGAGCGACAGCCCGAGGATGTCGATGCGGCGTTGCGGCCCAAGACGCTGGCCGAATTTATCGGGCAGAAATCGGCGTGCGACAATTTGCGCGTCTTTATAGAGGCGGCGAAGGGCCGGTCGGACGCGCTCGACCATGTCATGCTGTTCGGCCCCCCGGGGCTGGGCAAAACGACATTGGCGCAGATCGTGGCGCGCGAACTCGGTGTCGGCTTTCGTGCGACCTCCGGGCCGGTGATCGCCAAGGCCGGCGACTTGGCGGCACTGCTCACCAATCTCGAGGATGGCGATGTCCTGTTCATCGACGAGATTCACCGGCTCGCGCCTGCGGTGGAGGAAATCCTCTATCCGGCGATGGAGGATCGCGCGCTCGATCTGATTATCGGCGAAGGGCCGTCCGCGCGTTCGGTACGGATCGACCTGCCGCAGTTCACGCTGGTCGGCGCGACGACGCGGCAGGGGTTGATTACGACGCCTCTTAGGGATCGTTTCGGCATTCCCGTGCGGTTGAGTTTCTACAGCGTCGAGGAACTCGAACAGGTGGTGCGCCGGGCTGCCGCCATGCTCGATCTCTCGATTACCGAGGATGGCGCGCGTGAAATCGCGGCCCGGGCACGGGGCACGCCGCGGATCGCCGGGCGGCTGCTGCGCCGCGTCCGCGATTTCGCCAATGTCGATGGCGTCGGCGAGGTCGATGCGAAGACGGCCGACGCCGCGCTCAACCGGCTGGAGGTCGACGCGCTCGGGCTCGACATGATGGACCGGCGCTATCTGACCATGATCGCCGATATCTACAAAGGCGGCCCGGTCGGCGTCGAAACGCTCGCCGCCGGCCTGTCCGAACCGCGCGATACGATAGAGGAGGTGATCGAGCCGTACCTCATACAGCTCGGCCTTGTCGCGCGGACGGCGCGGGGTCGGGCGCTCAATGCGCGCGGCTGGACGCATCTCGGCCTCAATCCGCCCGCGGGCGCGGAAGACGGACTGTTCGATTAGCGCGCCCACCGGTTCCCGCACCGCGACAACCCGAAAATCCATGCTTTTCCGGCGAGTCCGGCCCGGCTAAGGCTGGGGGCATGAGCGAAGATATGCGCGATCGGCCGGTCTCCGGCTATTTTGACGGCAAGCAGCATCGCTTTCCCGTTCGCGTCTATTTCGAGGACACGGATCTCTCCGGCATCGTCTATCACGCCAATTATCTGCGCTTCATGGAGCGCGCCCGGTCGGACATGCTGCGCCTGGCCGGGGTCGATCAGCGCGCGACGATGGAGGCGGGCGAGGGCGCCTATGCCGTTGTCGATCTCGCCATAAAATATCGCATGCCGGCGAAACTGGATGACGATCTCGTCGTGGTCAGCCATGTAACCGGCGTGCGGGCTGCGAGTTGTGCCATTCATCAGCGAGTCATGCGCGGGGGCGACATATTGACGCAAGGCGATGTCACCGCAGCCCTGGTTGCGGCGAACGGGCGGCCGAAGCGTCAGCCGCGCGAATGGATAGATGCGTTCAAGCGTTTGGAAATGGGAGACTAATAACCGCTATGGGAGGATTCGAACTCGGCGCGAGCGAATCGCTGATGAACCCGCTGACGCTGTTCCTGCAGGCCGATATCGTCGTCAAACTGGTGATGATCGGATTGCTGCTGGCCAGTATCTGGACCTGGGCGATCATTATCAGCCATGGCCGCAAGATTGGCGGCATGCGCAAAAAGAGCGAACGATTCGAGCGCGATTTCTGGCGCGCCGAGGATATCGACCGCTTTTACGACGCGCGCGGGGGCGACGATAACTCGGCTGCCAAGGTGTTCAGCGCGGGCCTTAGCGAATGGCGCCGCTCGACCAAGAACGGTGCGGTCGATCGGCCCGGCACGCGCCAGCGGCTCGCAACGGCGATGGGCGCAGCGGTCGCGGCGGAGATGGACAAGCTGACCGACCGGCTCAATATTCTGGCCACCGTCGGCTCAGTGGCGCCCTTTGTCGGTCTGTTCGGCACGGTATGGGGTATCATGCGCGCCTTTACCGATATTGCCGGGCAAGCCTCGACCAGCCTCGATGTCGTGGCGCCCGGTATCGCCGAGGCACTGTTCGCGACGGCGCTCGGTCTCTTCGCGGCGATTCCGGCGGTTATCGCCTATAACCGGCTGACGCACCGCCTGAACCGGCTCGAGGCGCGGCTGACGCGCTATGCCGATGGTCTCCACGCAACGCTGAGCCACGAATTGGAGGCGGCGCGATGAGGGGTATTCGTCAGAATTTCGCTAACGCGAAATCGCCGCACCGGGATCTGTTTGTCAGAACACTGTTTGCGCAATGTCGCCGCACCGGCCCGCTCCCCCTCCCGACCTTCCAACCCGGGTACACTCGTGGGAGGTCGGGAGGGGGAGCGGGCCGGTGCCGCGCCTGAGGCGAAGCCGAAGGTCTGACAAACAAGTATCACCGCGCGGCCTCCAGCTCGTGACTCAAGGTCGCGTGGAGACCATCGGCATAGCGCGTCAGCCGC
>JBCBSD010000048.1:0-16682 GCA_039819365.1 Pseudomonadota bacterium | reverse complement strand
TCGCGAAATGTCGGGGCATATTCTTTTAGTCAGAATTTCGCTAGCGCGAAAGCGCCGCACCGCCCTCCGATGGCATCCACCGCCGCTTCGCGCCGTGGGATGCCATCGGAGGGCGGTGCGGCGCTCGACCGATAGGTCGAGTCTGACAAACAAATTCCGACAAAAACTTTACTGCGGCGGCAGCTGTTCGCCCATCTGCTCCTGAAGCTGCTGTTGCAACTGTTGCTGCTGCATCATCTGCTGCATGAATTCTTCCTGCGACAGCACGTCGATCAGCTCGACTTCGAACTCGAGGATGTCGGTGGTTTCGAAGGGCATTTGCGGCGCGGGCGGATCGCCGGGCGCAACGCCAGGCGGCAGCCAGAGTTCGGGGCGAAGCCAGAGCATATGGCGCGCGCCGATCGTCATCTCCTGCACGCCTTCACCGAAGCCGGGGAAAACCTGGCTCAGCGGGAACGGCTGGCCCTGGCCCTCGTCCACGACCTCGCCGTCAAGCAGGCGCAGCGTGTAATTGACCACCGCCGCATCCTCGGGCCCGGGACTTTCGGCGCCTTCTTCGCCCGCTTCCAGAACCTCATATTGCAAACCGGAATCGGTCGTCACGACGTCGGCGCGCGCGCCGTTCCAGGCGAGGAAAGCCTGTGGCGACTGGGCCGCGCTCGGCGTCGCGGTGAACCATGCGAAAGCCAGCGCGGCTGCGATCAGCGCGAAGATGCCGATCCAGAGCTTGGCGAGCGTACCCTTCTGGATCGGGCGGAGCGGAACGGCGGTTACGGACATGATCTTTTCCCAAACGACAAGGGCCACCCCTATGGAGCAGCCCCGGAAAAATCCAGCGGTAATATCGGTGACCATCCGGGCAAGCCGGGACGCGCTCTGGATCAGGCAGCGCGGCGCTCGAGCGAGGAAAGCCAGGCCCGCGCCTGTTTCTGCGCTTCGGCGATTTCGCGTGCCGTCATCTCGTCGGAAATCTCCGCCCGGCAGCGTTGTGCCTTTTCATGGCCGCGGACCGCCGCGAGGTTGAACCATTTATGCGCCTCGATCAGGTCGATATCGAGCCCGTCCGTGCCCGCCGAATAGGCGATGCCGAGATCGAAATAGGCGTTTTCGTCGCCCGAGGCCGCGTCTCTCAAGCGGCTCTCGATCAGAAAATTCGCGGTTGCGGCACTGTGCGCCATGGCCCTGTTCCCCTTTTTGACTGTCGTCGGAAACAGGGATTGACCGGTTATGGATAATAAAAGGTTAACGGGAGGAGGCTTTTGGGGGGGGTGAGTCATTTGTCAGACTCGACCTGCGGTCGAGCGCCGCACCGGCCCTCACCCCCTCCCGACCTCCCACGAGTGTACCCTGACTGGGAGGTCGGGAGGGGGTGAGGGCCGGTGCGGCGACATTGCGAAAGCAATGTTCTGACAAACTCAAACCCGGTGCCGCGCTCGACCGCAGGTCGAGTCTGACAAAAGAAATCAAACTACCCCATCTCCACCGCGATATTATCGATCAGCCGGGTCTTGCCGATCCGCGCCGCCGCCAACAACCGGGCCGGCCGCTCGGCCGTTTCGACCGGCTCCAGCGTCTCGGCATCGCGCAGCTCGATATAGTCGACGGTCCCGAATCCGGCTTCGAACAGCTTGGCCTTGGCGGCGATGATGGCGTCGGCGGCGGGCTCGCCGCGCAGGATCGCCGCGGCCGTTTCCGCGAGTGCTTCGGGCAGCGCCACGGCCCGGTCACGCTCATCGGCGGTCAGATAGGCGTTGCGCGACGATAGGGCGAGGCCGTCCGCCTCCCGCACCGTCGGCACACCGACGACATCCACTTCGAAATCGAGATCGCGCGCCATGCGCCGGATCAGGGCGAGCTGCTGGTAATCTTTCTCGCCGAACAGCGCATAATCCGGGCGGATCTGGTTGAAGAGTTTCGCGACAACCGTTGCGACGCCGTCGAAATGGCCCGGGCGCGATGCGCCGCACAGCCCCTCGGTCACGCCGGTCAGGCTGATCGTCGTCGAAAAGCCCGCCGGATACACCTCTTCCGGATGGGGCGCCCAGAGCAGCGCGCATCCCGCCGCTTCGAGCTTCGCCGCATCCTCCTCCTCGGTGCGCGGATAGGCATCGAAATCCTCGCCCTCGCCGAACTGGGTCGGGTTGACGAAGATCGACGCCACGACATGGTCGGCGAGTTCGCGGGCATGCGCGACCAGCGCGATATGGCCCTTGTGCAGCGCGCCCATCGTCGGCACCAGCGCCACCGTGCCGCCATCGGCGCGCAAATCGCGCAACGCCGCGCGCACTCCGATTAACCGTCTCTCCAATTGCACCTGTTCCGCGCCTCCGATATGTCGGCGGTGCTTTTGAGCGGGCGGGGGCCCCGAATCAAGGCAGTTCATCTATGCGGGGGACCAGTTTTTGGCCGATTGCCATTTCATCGTTTTCGCCAATGAAAAGGGCGGCACCGGCAAATCCACGACCGCCGTGCACGCGGCCGTGGCCCTTGCGGCAGCGGGCCGCGAGGTCGCCGTGCTCGACCTCGACAGCCGGCAGCGCACGACGACACGCTATTTCGAAAATCGCGAGGCGAGCGCCACCCGGCTCAGTTGCCGGCTCCCGACACCGCGTTTCATGGTCAGCGAGGCCGACAATCTCGTCGGTTTCGAACGCAGTATCGACGCTTTGTGCAAGGACAGCGAATTCCTGATCATCGACACGCCGGGCCGGGACGATCCGCTCGCGCGCATTTCGGCCGCGCGCGCCGATACGCTGGTAACGCCCCTCAACGACAGTTTCGTCGATCTCGATCTGATCGGCGAAGTCGATCCGGAGGATTACACCGTCCGCAAACCGAGCTTTTACGCCGAAATCGTCTGGGACGCCCGCAAGGCCAAGGCGCAGTCCGGCGGCGAAGTGGACTGGGTGGTCCTCAGAAACCGGCTCCAGCATATCGAGGCGAAGAATATGCGGCGGGTCGCGCGGGCGCTCAGCGACCTTTCGCGTCGCGTCGGTTTCCGCGTGATTCCGGGGCTTTCCGAGCGTGTCATCTATCGCGAGCTATTCCCGAGTGGGCTGACCCTGCTCGATATCGACCATTTCGAAAGCGTCGGGCTCAGCCATGTCGCGGCGCGGCAGGAATTGCGCGAAATGGTCGCGGCGCTACAACTCCCCGAACAAGGGGTTACACAGGACATGTTCGAGACGGTATAAGGCAGTCATGCATTTCGTTTTGCTGGCATTCGGAGCGATCGCGGCCTGGGCCTGGTGGACGGGCCGGCTGCGGCGCAGTGATAGCGGCGACTGGGCGGCGATCGCGGCTGTCATACTCGGTTTCAAATGGTTTTCTTCCGGCCAAGGCATCCTGGCGCTTATCTGTTTCGCCGGCGTGGCCGCCTGGGCCGCCTATCGCTCGCAGCAGCTTCGCCGGGCGCGGATGCCCGTGGACGAAGCGCGGCAGTTGCTCGGCGTCGACGAGGATGCCGATCAGGCCTCGATCCGCAGCGCCCATCGTCGCCTGATTGCAAAGGTGCATCCCGATGTCGGCGGTTCGGCCGAGCTGGCGCGGCGCGTCAACGCGGCGCGGGACATCCTGCTCAGCGAAGCGCGCGAACGGGTGCCCAAGCAAGCCGAGTGACGCCCCCGGGCTGGTTGAGTCTTCAAACCGACATATCTACACGCAAAGACGGGTCCGCACCTTGGTTCGAACTATCGGCTTTCGAACAGCCGGACCGCAATCCTGACGAGAGAGAATGATGGCCCATAGCTTCCACCCCACCACTCTGCGCGAATATGATATTCGCGGGATTGTCGGTGAAACGCTCGGCGAAGACGATGCGCGCGCCATCGGCCGCAGCTTCGGCACACTGGTCCGGCGCGCGGGCGGCAGCCGGGTCGCGGTCGGTTATGACGGGCGGACCAGCTCTCCGATACTCGAAGCGGCTCTGGTCGAAGGGCTCAACGCCAGCGGCGTCGATGCGGTCCGGATCGGGCTTGGGCCCACGCCGATGCTCTATTTCGCCGAAGCGACGCTAGAGGTTGATGGCGGCATAGAGATAACCGGCAGTCACAATCCCCCCGATTATAACGGCTTCAAAATGGTCTTTCAGCACCGGGCGTTTTTCGGGGACGACATCCAGGGGCTCGGAGCGATGGCCAGTGCCGGAGACTGGGAGACTGGAAGCGGAACCAGCGAGCTTGTCGATATCGCCGATATCTATGTCGACCGGCTCGTGGCGGGCCATGCGGGCGGCGAATTTCGGATCGGTTGGGATGCCGGAAACGGCGCTGCCGGCGCGATCCTCGAAAAGCTCGTCGCGCGACTGCCCGGCGAGCATTTCACTCTCTTCACCGATATCGACGGATCTTTTCCCAACCATCATCCCGATCCCACTGAAGAAGCGAATCTGGCAGACCTCAAAAAGCTCGTCGCCGACAACAGTCTCGATTTCGGAGTGGCTTTCGACGGCGATGGCGACCGGATCGGCGCAATCGACGGCACGGGCCGGGTGATCTGGGGCGATCAGCTGCTGGCGATTTTCGCCGAGCCGGTGCTGCAAAAGGAGCCGGGGGCCACGATTATCGCCGATGTGAAGGCGAGCCAGGCGCTGTACGACCGGATCGCAGAGCTGGGCGGCGAACCGCTGATGTGGAAAACCGGCCATTCGCTGATCAAGTCCAAAATGAAGGAAACCGGCTGCCCGCTCGCCGGCGAGATGAGCGGGCATGTGTTTTTCGCGCAGGATTATTACGGCTTCGACGATGCGCTGTACGCCGCCGTCCAGCTGATCTCGGCGGCGCATATTCTCGGCAAAAGTGTCACCGAGCTGCGCGAAGGCCTTCCCGACATGATCAATACGCCCGAGATGCGTTTTCAGGTCGATGAGAGCCGCAAATTCGCGGTGATCGACGAGGTGCTCGACCGGCTCTCGGCCGAAGGCGCGGACGTCAACGATACCGACGGCGCGCGGGTGAACACCGAGGATGGCTGGTGGCTGCTGCGCGCCTCCAACACGCAGGACGTGCTCGTCGCGCGCGCCGAGGCGAAAAGCGAGGCCGGGCTCGAACGGCTGATGGCGCAGATCGATGGTCAGCTCGCCGCGTCCGGCCTCGAACGCGGGCCGCAAGCCGGGCATTGATGGCGGAACCGGCCTTCGCCTCGAACGCCGTCCGCGAAAGGTTCGCCGACTATCCGGATGGCATCCGCGAGCGCTTGCTCGAACTGCGCGATCTGATTTTCGAAACTGCTGCCGAGACGGAGGGCGTCGGCCCGGTCGAAGAGACGCTGAAATGGAACGAGCCCGCCTATCTGAATCCGGCCGGCACGACGATCCGGCTGAACGCGCACAAGAGTTCGGACAGCGAAATAGGCCTCTATGTGCATTGCCAGACCGATCTCGCTGAACGCTACCGGCAACTCTATGGCGACCAGCTGTGCATCGAGGGCAACCGCGCCATCCTGCTCGCTGTCGACCGCCCCCTGCCCCACGACGCCCTCAAACACTGTATCGCTATGGCGCTGACTTATCGTCGAATCCGAACTCGCGGCGACACGATCTCACAATGACGCGTAAGAAAATTTCGCCGCTGCATTTTTTGCAACGCACAAAGTGTCTTTCGCACTTGCAGCAAAACTGGCCCTGACGTAATAAGAGCCTGCCTTTTCAGGCATCCTCTCCTAAACTTCAGGGCTGCCCCTTACCGGGCGGCCCTTTTTTTACGGTTTTGTGACGCGCCGCAACACGGGCATGGCCCGTTATTCGTCCTCATCCTCGCGGCCGACCAGTTCGAGCGCCCGCGCCTTGATCTGCCGGGTTTCGCACCAGTGAACCAGCGCATCCTCGCGGCCATGGGTGACCCACACTTCCTTCGGGCGCAGCTCTTCCAGCGTGCTGGTCAGCTCGTCCCAATCGGCATGGTCGGAAACGATCAGCGGCAGCTCGACATTACGCTGGCGCGCGCGCTGGCGAATGCGCATCCAGCCGGAGGCCATGGCGGTGATCGGATCGGGCAGCCGCCGCGACCAACGGTCGTTGAGCGCGCTGGGCGGCGCAAGCACGATCGATCCGCGCATCTCTTCCTTCGGGGTATCGGTCGCGGGCCGCAGCTCGCCGAGATCGACGCCATGGTCCTGATACAGATCGCACAACCGCTGGAGCGCGCCATGAATATAGAGCGGCGCATCATGCCCGGCATCGCGCAGCTCGCAGATCATCCGCTGCGCCTTGCCGAGCGCATAAGCCCCGACCAGCACGCAGCGATCCGGGTTTGCTGCTAGCGTATCGAGAATCTTGGCGACCTCTTCGCCCGTTTCGGGATGGCGGAACACCGGCAGCCCGAACGTCGCCTCCGTAACGAAGATATCGCAGGGCACGGGTTCGAAGGGCGGGCAGGTGGGATCGCGGCGGCGCTTGTAATCGCCGGAAACGACCACCCGCTCGCCGCCATGTTCGAGCACGATCTGCGCCGATCCCAGCACATGACCGGCCGGCACAAAGCGCGCCGTGACATCGCCCAGCTCGACCGTTTCGCCATAGGCAACCGGCTTCGCTTTCTGCTCGCCATAGCGCACGTCCATGATCGCCAGCGTTTCGGGCGTCGCCCACACCGCGCCATGCCCGCCGCGCGCATGATCGGCATGGCCGTGCGTCACGAGCGCGCGACCCTTGGGTTTTGACGGGTCGATCCAGATATCGGCCGCCGGCACGTAAATGCCTTCCGGCTTCGGGTCGATCCAATGTCCGAGACGCACCATTTCAACTATATAGTATATGATTAGGAGAATTGAGAACTATGCAAAATCACGACAACCCCTTGCACCTGCTGCTCGACGCCGCGCAATATGCTGCAGACCGGCATCGCGACCAGCGGCGGAAGGGCGCGGATTCCACGCCCTATATCAACCACCCGCTCGACGTCGCCGCCCTGCTGGCGCAACATGGAATCGACGAAATCGAAATCCTGACCGCCGCCGTGCTGCACGACACGGTCGAGGATACCGAAACCAGCATCGAGGAAATCGAGCGGCGTTTCGGAGACCGGGTTGCCGCCATCGTCGGAGAGGTGACGGACGATAAATCGCTCGAAAAGGCCGAACGCAAACGGCTGCAAGTCGAGCATGCCCCGCACAAGTCGCGCGAAGCCAAACTCGTCAAGATCGCCGACAAGACGTCCAATCTGCGCGACCTGATCGCCGCACCGCCAGACTGGCCTATCGAGCGCAAGCGCGACTATTTCGACTGGGGCAAGGATGTCGTGGACGGCATGCGCGGCGTGCATGCGGACCTCGAGGCGGCGTTTGACAAGGCCTATGCCGAGCGACCCTGAGGCGGGCTCTAGGGCGTATTGCGGCGCCTGATCTCGGCATCGAGCGCGGCATAATCGGCAAAGCCGGCTTCCGGCTCGACATGGTGCGCCCAGGCCGCATCGATCGCCGCGCCGATTTCGGGTGGCAGCTCCGTCTCGTGACCGCCGACCACACCCTTGCGGACTTTGGCGGAATCGCTGCCGGGCGCAAAACCACAACGTTCCTCCGACAGCGCCCGCATCATCGGGTCGGCGAACTTGTCCTTATGGTCGAGCATATAGGCGAGCGATGAGCGTTCGAGCGTCAGCGCCAGCAGATCCTCGTCGAGCCGGATCCCGCAAAAATCCGCGAGCATCTGGACGTGATGCTTCGGCGCTTCGATCATATGCTCATAGGTGAGCAGGAGGACATCCGCACTATCGCGCTGCCGCCACCAGCTGAGCAGATGATCCCAATAATTACTGCCCTGCGGGCCCGGGGTTATCCAGCCCTCGTAGAAATGCGCCATCGGCACGGTGCCCGGCTCGATGAACCACCCCTCCATGAAGCGGAACATCGATACAAAAGCGTCCTTAGGGTTGCGCAGCGAGACGACATAGCGCGCACCATCGGGTAGTGCATCATAGGCGAGATGGCTCTTGAACCCGCGCGGTTCGGCCTTTTGTTCGGCATTGATATCGAGGCCGAGCGATGGCGCGGTTTCGATCCAGGGCACGACGCGGGAGATATCGTCGAAATCCATATCGCCGCCAGTACGCAGCTGGTGAAAGGTCTGTTGCAGCCATGTCGTTCCGCACTTCCCGTAAGGCGTGATGATGATATCGGTCGGGCGCGGTTCATATGGGCGCAGCCTTTCGGCGCCGGGCGCGGGACCAAACATTTTCCCCATCAGTTCGCCGAATTCCTCCGCCGTTTCCGCCCGCCCAGTTTCCGCATTCGCCATGATACCCCCTCTTGTTGCGTGCCGCGGCTTTTGGCCCTTGGGCGACCCGACCGCAAGGACACTCGCATCGTCCGGCAATCCGGCTAGATAGAGGCAATGGCCGACAGTTCCGCCCCCTCCCTGCCCGAACCGCTCGCGCGCTGGTTTGCAGGCCGTGGCTGGAAGCCGCGGCGGCACCAGCTCGAGATGCTGGCGGCGGCGCGCGGCGGTAACCATGCGCTGCTCGTGGCGCCGACCGGGGCGGGCAAGACGATGGCGGGATTCCTCGCCAGCCTGTCCGAACTGATCGAAAATCCGATAGACGGCCTCCACACCCTCTATGTGTCGCCGCTCAAGGCGCTGGCGGTCGATGTGCAGCGGAACCTGCTCGGGCCGATCGCGGACATGGGGCTCGATATCCGCGTCGAAACCCGCACCGGCGATACGCCGCACAATCGCAAGGTCCGGCAGCGCCGGCGCCCGCCGCACATGTTGCTGACCACGCCGGAATCGCTGAGCCTGCTGATCTCATACGCCGACAGCGCCAATCTGTTCGCGGATCTGAAAACAGTGATCGTCGACGAGGTGCATGCCTTTGCGACGCAAAAACGCGGCGATCTGCTGAGCCTCTCCATGGCTCGGCTGCAAAGGCTTGTGCCGGGGCTGAGACGAGTCGCACTCTCGGCAACGGTCGCCGATGCGGACGGCTATGCGCGCTGGCTCGCGCCCGATGCGGAGAGGGACAGGGTTGCGATCGTGAAAGGCGAAGCGGGGGCCGAGGCCGAGATCGAGATATTGCTGCCCGAGGACCGCGTTCCCTGGTCCGGCCATTCGGGCAGCTATGCGACCGAACAGGTGATGGAGATCATCGCTGCGCACCGGACGACCCTCGTCTTTTGCAACACGCGCGGGCTCGCCGAGCTGATCTTCCAGGATTTGTGGAAGGTGAATGGCGGCGAACTGCCGATCGGCATTCATCACGGATCGCTGTCGCGCGAAGCGCGGCGCAAGGTCGAGGCGGCGATGGCGCGCGGCGAGTTGCGCGGGCTGGTGGCGACGGCGAGCCTCGATCTCGGCGTCGACTGGGGCGATGTCGATTGCGTCGTGCAGATGGGCGCGCCCAAGGGCGCCTCGCGCTTGCTCCAGCGGATCGGCCGCTCGAACCATCGCCTCGACGAACCGAGCAAGGCGATCCTCGTTCCCGGCAACCGGTTCGAATATCTGGAGGCACGCGCGGCGCTCGATGCGGTGGCAGAGCGCGAACTCGATCCCGATGTCTTCCGCCCGGGAAGCCTCGACGTGCTGGCCCAGCACATTATGGCCTGCGCCTGCGCTGCCCCGTTCGAGGAAGCCGAGATGCTGGAGGAAATCCGCTCCGCCGCCCCCTATCGCGATCTGCCCTCGACCGAATTTTCCCGCGAGCTCGATTATATCGCCTCAGGCGGATACGCGCTGCGCGCCTATGATCGCTACAAGCGGCTCGCATGCACAGTCGACGAAGACGGGCAGACTATATGGCGCGTCAGCCATCCCAAATTCGAAAAGCAGCACCGGCTTAACGCCGGCATCATCGTCGATGCGCCCGTGCTCGATGTGCGCTTCAAGAACGGCCGCAAGCTCGGCACGGTCGAGGAATATTTCGCGGCGACGCTGTCGCCCGGCGATACGTTTTTCTTTGCGGGCATGAGCCTCGAAGTGATCGGGATCAAGGATACCGACCTGTCCGTCCGCGCCTCGTCCCGCCCGGCGCGCATCCCCACCTATGTCGGGGCGCGAATGCCGCTGACGACCAATCTCGCCGACCGGGTGCGCGGCTTTCTCGCCAATCCGGCCGAGTGGGCAGGCTTTCCCGAAGATGTCGAGGAGTGGTTGCGCGTCCAGTCCCAAAAATCGGTGCTGCCCAAGCCCGGCGAATTGCTCGTCGAGACCTTCCCGCACGAGGACCGCCAATTCATGGTCGCCTACAGCTTCGAAGGCTGGAACGCACACCAGTCGCTGGGCATGCTCGTGACGCGGCGCATGGAAACCGCGGGACTGAAGCCGATCGGCTTCGTCGCCAATGATTATAGCTTCGCCACCTATTCGCTCGAGCGCGTCCGCGATCCCGCGCCGCTTTTTTCACCGGACATTCTCGAGGACGAATTCATCGACTGGGTACAGAACAGCCATCTCCTCAAGCGCGCCTTTCGCGAGGTGGCGGTGATCGGCGGGCTGGTCGAACGCCAGCATCCGGGCAAGCGCAAGACGGGCAAGCAGGTTACCTTTTCGACCGACCTGATCTACGACGTGTTGCGCCGCTACGAACCCGATCATCTTCTCCTGAAGGCCGCCTGGGCCGATGCGCGCACGAAGCTGACGGACGTCAGGCGGCTCGCCGGCCTGCTCGACCGCGCAGGCGAGACGATGGTCCATGTCGACCTGCCCCGCGTATCGCCGCTCGCGGTTCCGGTGCTGGTGCTGATCGGCCGCGAACATGTTGCGCAGGGCACGGTCGACGACGCGCTGCTGATCGAGGCCGAAGCGCTGGCGGAAATCGCGATGCAAGACGCCTAATTAGTCCGTTTCGGGCGAAAATACCGCATTTTATCGGCTATATTGCGACGTTTGTCGTTACGAATCGGTTTATCGACAAATCCCGGCCGCCCGTCGAAATCGGGGCGACAAGGCTGTGTTGGAGCAATAATACACCCGCATCCGCACACCCCTATGCGGATATCCAAAAACAACTGGTTCAGGAGTGTATCATGTTCAAGACAATCACCACCAAGACACGACTGCTGCTCGCCGCCGTGGCGCTGCCCGCGGCCGGCATGGTCGCCGCCGCCGCACCGGCAGCCGCCCAGTCCGAAGCCGATATGATGAGCGCGCAGCAGCGCGCCGAATCCTTTATTGCCGCGCTCAACGGCAGCGGCGGGGAACGCTCGCGCTGGGCGCGGGACAATCTGCTCTCCGACGGCGCCTATCGCCAGCGCGTCCAACAGTTGAACCGGATCGCGCGGCGGACCGGCGATGTCGAGCTGGTCGAGGTGGCTGAAGTCGATAACGGCATGGTGCTGCGGGTCCGCAACGGCAGCGGCCGCACCCATGCGATCAGCATCATCATGGACGAGCGCCGGCCCGACAAGGTGATGGGTATCGGCATGCGCGGGCTCTAAGTCCGCACGAACACCCGGTCGCACTCCTGCGACCATATCCAGCCGTCCGGCCTCTTCTGCAGCGATGCGGGACGGGCCGGGCGGCTGGACCGTTTTAGGGGCGCGACATTGCCCGCGAAAAACGCTAGCCCTGCCGCCGACACCTCAACTGGCGGGAAGATATAATGCGCATATTCGGGATCGGGCTGGGAACGACGTTGTGGATAGCTGCGGGTTTTGCGAGCGCGCCGCTGGCCGCTCAATCCGGCGAAGGCGATGCGGCGGCGGTACATGAGCGGCTGCTGACCCTCGACACGCATCTCGATACGCCGCTGCACCTGATGCGCCCCGGCTGGAACATCGCCGAGCGGCACGACTATGTCACCGATAACAGCCAGGTCGATATTCCGCGGATGATAGAGGGCGGGCTGGACGGCGGCTTTTTCGTGATCTGGACGCCGCAGGGCGAATTGACGGCGGAAGGCTATGCCCGCGCCGCCGCGATGGCCACGATACGCCAGCAGATGATCCTTGCTATGATCGCGGCCAATTCCGGCACCGTCGAGCGCGCCCAGACCGCCGACGACGCCGCACGGATTACGGCGGCCGGACGCCGCTTCGTCTATCAGGCCATCGAGAACAGCTATCCGCTCGGCGAGGATGTCGGCGCGCTGCGGCGATTTTACGACAATGGCGTGCGCATGGTCGGCCCCGTCCATTCGGCGACCAACCAGTTCGCCGACAGCGCGACCGGGGAGGAGCGCTGGAGCGGCCTGAGCCCGCTCGGTCGCGAACTCATCGCGGAAATGAACCGGCTCGGCATTGTCCCCGACGGCAGCCACGCCTCGGACGCGGCCTTCGACCAGATGGTCGAACTCTCGGCCACGCCGATCATCCTGTCCCATTCCGGCCCCAAGGCCGCGCACGACCATCCGCGCAATATCGACGATGCACGCATCCAGCGGCTGGCCGAAACGGGCGGGGTCATCGCGGTCAACAGCATCTATCTCGCGCCGCGCAGCAACACAGCCGAATGGCAGGCGATGAGCCGGCGTTTCATGGAAATGTTCTCCGAATCGCGCGAGACGCAAGAGGCCTATGTGCGGGACCTGCGCGCGCTCGAAGCCGTGACGCCGCGCGAGGATGCCGATTTCGAGATGTTCATGGCGAGCCTCATGCACCTGATCGAGGTCGCGGGCGTCGATCATGTCGCGTTCGGCGCGGACTGGGACGGCGGCGGCGGTGTCGAGAATATGCGCGACATCACCGCGCTGCCGCAAATCACCGCACGTCTGCTCGCGGCAGGCCATGACGAGAGCGATCTCGCCAAGATGTGGAGCGGCAATGTGCTGCGGCTGTTACGGGCAGCCGAAGAGCATGCGGCGAGCCATGGCGGCTAGCGGATTGCGCCGGCGCAGCATGCGCGAATGAGCGGAGCCGAAACCGCCGAAGACACGGCCGGCTGGCGCGAAACGCTCGGCGACGGGCGATGGCCTGCCTTCGCCCTCGTCATGCTCGGCATCTGGCTGATGGCCGCCGATGCGCTCGTCACGACGACTATCATGCCGAGCGTCGGGCGCGACCTCGACGGGTTCGCCTGGTTCGGCTGGGCGACGTCGGGCTATCTTGTCGGGGTCGTCGCGGCGGCATCCTGTGCGGGCTGGCTGTCCGACCGGATCGGGCTGAGGCCCGCAATGGTCGGTTCCGGAATCCTGCTCGCCATAGGCTGTGCAATCAGCGCGCTCGGCCCCGACATGCCGAGCTTCGTGGCGGGGCGCATGGTGCAAGGCGTCGGCGCGGGCTGGGTCGCGGGTTTCTGTTACGTCACGATCAATCTCGTCTTCGAGGAGCGCTATCTCGTCCGGGTCTTCGCTGCGGCGACGAGCGTCTGGGGCGTCGCCACGATACTCGGGCCGCTGGTAGGCGGGCTGTTCGCGGATGCGGGAAACTGGCGCGGCGTATTCTGGCTGTTTGCGGGCCAGGCGCTATTCTTCTCACTGGCCGCGGCCTGGCTCATCCCGGCCAGCGAGCGCAAGACAGGTTCGGGCGCCCTGCCGGTCATTCAGATCGCGTTGATCGTAATCGGAGTCAGCATGCTCTCGGCCGCGGGCGTGATCGATTCGCGCCCGGCTCAAATGCTGCTCGTTCCCGTCAGCCTTGGCCTGCTGGCAGCTGCCGTGCTCGTCGACCGTCGCGCCCGCACGCGCCTGCTCCCGCGCAATGCCGCCCGCTTCACCACGCTGATCGGCGCGGCCTATGCGACCTATTTCCTGCTGCTGGCGGGTGAGGTCGGTTTCGCGATATACGCGCCCGCCATCCTGCAATTCACGAACGGCTTGAGCGCGACGCAAGCCGGCTATGTCGTCGCCGTCGAGGCGCTCGCCTGGACCGGCGCGGCGCTGGCGGTTGCAGGAGCGGGCGAAAAATGGCGGCGGCGCTGGATCGTTGTCGGCGCGGCCTGCGTGCCCGCCGCAATGGTTTTGCTGAGTCTCGTACTGGCCAGCGGCACGCTGATGCTCGTGATACTGGGCGGCGCGATACTCGGGGCCGGTTTCGGCCTGTCCTACAGCTTCATCAGCCGCGCGGTTATGGCCTCGCTCGACGAGGACGAACGCGCCACCGGATCGGCCGGTATCGGCGCTGTGCGCGATGCGGGCGCGGCGACCGGCGCGGCGATAGCCGGCTTAGCCGCGAACCTGACCGGGTTCGCGCAAGGCCCGACCGCCCAGACGGTGGCGGCAGCGGGATTCTGGGTATGCGCCATCGGCGTGCCGCTGGCGCTGCTCGGCCTGTTCACGGCCACCCGCCTCGCGCGTATCGCCGCCTCTTGATTAGCCGCCGTATACGCGGCACATGTCACGCATGGTTCCCTTTTCGTTCTCCGGCCACGATCTTGTCGCCCTGCCTCAGGCCGCTTTGTTCTGGCCGGCGCGCAGGGCGCTGCTCGTCGCCGATCTGCATTTCGAAAAGGCGAGCTGGTTTGCGCGCTTCGGCCAGATGCTGCCGCCCTATGACAGCGAAGCGACGCTGGCCGATCTCGAGGCGCTGATCGCAGCGACCGATGCACGCGAGCTCTGGTGCCTCGGCGACAGTTTTCATGACAGCGCGGGCAGCGAGCGGCTGTCCGACGCTGCCCGGACCAAGCTGGCCGCGCTGACCGACCAGCTCGACTGGACTTGGATAACAGGCAACCACGACGATGCGCTGGGCGCGGAGTGCGGCGGGCGAATCTTGGAAGAAGCGGAAGTAGACGGCCTGCTCCTTCGCCACGAAGCCGATTCCACAGAACCGCGCCCCGAGCTATCAGGCCATTTCCACCCCAAACTGCGTATCCGCGTGCGCGGCAAGGGTGTGTCGCGCCGCTGCTTCGTGGCGACCGAACGCAAGCTGATCCTGCCCGCTTTCGGCGCGCTGACCGGCGGGCTCGACGCCGGCCATCCCGAGATTGCCCGGGCGGTCGGCATGGCGGCCGAGGCGCTCGTGCCCGTCAACGACCGCTTGCTAAGGTTTCCGCTCGCCGCGTAGTTCTTGTCAGAATTTCCCTCGCGGGAAATCGCGGCACCAGCCCGCTCGACCGATAGGTCGAGTCTGACAAACTACGCCTCCGGGTCCGGTCCGATCATGAACCATGACAGGAAGGCGGCGAGCACCGCCCAGCTCGCTGCGACCAGCAGCGAGATCGAATGGGCGCGGACGAAGCGATCTTCGACGGCTGCATAGGCGGCGCTTCCGGTGTCCGGGAATTGCCCGAATTCGAGCCCCTGCCCGCCGCCTGCGAACAATGTCGCGCTGACCGCGCCGACGATCGCGACCGCGAACAGCCCGGCGATCCGGCTCGCGGCATTGTTCACGCCCGAGGCCGTCCCGGTCTGATTGTCGGACACGCTGTTCATCACCATCGTCGAGAGCGGCGAAAATACAAAGGACATGCCAAAGGCGAGCAGGACCAGCGGCCCGATCACGCCCGTCCAGTATCCGAGCGTGTTGAACGACATCCAAATCATGGCGGCCGCCGCAAGCGCCGAACCGATCGTCAGGAAGAGCCGAGCGCCATAATCTTCGGCGAGCCCGGCCATCGGCCGCGAGAGGAGACCGATGATCACGCCGAGCGGCAGCATGGTGAGCCCGACCTCGGTCGCATTGAGCCCGCGCCGCCCGATCAGATCGAATGGCAACAAGAAGAGCACCGCGCCGAGCGCACCGTACAGGCATACCGTCATGGCATTCGCACCGGAGAACCGGCGATTGGCGAACAATTTCGGCGGCATCAGCGCATTATGGGCGCTGCGTTCCGACCAGACGAACAGGATCACGAGCAGTGCGCCGCCCCCGATCAGCGCGAACGGCCGGACAGTGCCCCCGCCTTCGGAAAGCGCGGTGAGGCCAAGCGTCAGCAGACCGAAACCGAGCGCGGCCAATATTGCTCCGCGCCAGTCGAGCGCCCCCGTCTCATCGTCGTTGCGGCTTTCCGGCACGTATCGCAGCGCCAGGAACAGGGCGATCAGCGCGAAGGGCGGCGTGATCCAGAAAGCGGCGCGCCAGCTCGTCGCGTCGAGCAGCACCCCGCCGAGCGACGGGCCGATGGCCGTCGTCAAAGCGGACACAGACGCCCATAGCCCGATGGCGCGCCCCCGGATGTCCTTGGGAAAGGATGCCGCGATGATCGCGAGACTCTGCGGGACCATCAGGGCCGCACCGGTTCCCTGTACGATCCGCCCGGCGATCAGGATCTCGCTCGTCGGCGCAAAACCGCAGGCGATCGAGGCGATCGTGAAAATAATGATCCCGATGACGAATATGCGGCGACGCCCATAACGGTCGCCCGCGCCGCCGCCGATCAGGATCAGCGCGCTCAGGAAAAGCGTATAGCCGTTCGATATCCATTGCAGCGCACCGTAGCTCGCGCCCAGGTCGCGCTGGATCAGCGGCAATGTGATGAGGATGATCGATCCCGTGACCGACGCCATGCCGGACGCCATGATCGTGGCCGCGAGCACATAGGGCCGGGCCGCCACCGCACAGGGCGCATCCGCCTGTCGCTGACGGTCGACGCATTCGGGGCGCTCGTGGAGCGATTCCATGACCGCCAGCGTTGGCGGGATTGGAGAGCTGGCGCAAGGCGGTTGGATTCAGTTTGTCAGACTCGACCTGTCGGTCGAGCGCCGCACCGGCCCACTCCCCCTCCCGACCTCCCATTAAGTGTACCCTGTGCGAGGTCGGGAGGGGGAGTGGGCCGGTGCGGCGCTCGACCGACCGGTCGAGTCTGACAAACTGAATCCAACCGCCTTGCGCCAGCTCTCCAATCCCGCCAACGCTGGCGGTCATGGAATCGCTCCACG
>JBCBSD010000047.1:0-20000 GCA_039819365.1 Pseudomonadota bacterium | reverse complement strand
GTCAGACTCGACCTATCGGTCGAGCGCCGCACCGCCCTCCGATGGCATCCAACGGCGCGAAGCGTCGTTGGATGCCATCGGAGGGCGGTGCGGCGATTTCGCGCTAGCGAAATTCTGACTAAAAGAATCTGCCGCGACATTGCGCTAACAATGTTCTGACGAGCGAATCCCGGTGCCGCGACATTGCGCAAGCAATGTTCTGACAAATTAACCTGCTAGCCGGGGTCGGTCGGCGTAGCCCCTGCCTCGGCAGCGCGCCGCTGTTCTTCCTCATCCTCTTCGTCATTATGCTCCGAGCGCCGTTCGAGCGCGGCTTTCGTCATGGCGACGATCGGGTCGGCCAGCGCGAGGCCGATAATCCCGAACAGGGCCGCGAACAGGATTTGCGTGGACAGTGTCAGGGCAGGGGGTAGGTCGACCGTCTGCTTGGCGACCATCGGGATGACGACATAGCCGTCGAAGGTCTGCACGACGAGGTACACGATAAAGGCATATAGCCCCAGTTCCGGGCTTGCGCTGAGACCGACCGCCACCATCAGCACGCCGGTGATGAAGGCGCCGATATTGGGAATGAAGGCGAGCAATCCGGCGAGGATACCGAGCAACAGCGCCATGGGCACGCCGAACAGGGTCAGGGCCAGCCAGGTGATGAATCCTTCGAAGATCATGCCGAGTACGCGGCCGGCAAGCAGCCGTTGCAGCGTTTTCGCCATGCGGGCGGTGGTTCTGCGAAATTCGGGCCGTGTGCCGCGTGGCAACATCCACTGGATACCCCGGTCGTAGATATTCGGATCGATCGCGATGAACAGGCCGATTACCATGATGAGGAACAGCGTCGCGACGCCGCTTACCGCCGAGCCCAGTGCCGATGTCAGGCTGCCGACAGAGCCCAGTACGTCGCGGAAAATCTGGGTCAGCTCCGTACCGCCTGGCGTCATCCCCAGATCGTCGAGCATGGCGAGAAGTTGCTGGAACTGGCTGCTGAGCGTATTGCGCAACTGTTCGGCCTGCGCGGCGATCTCGATCCCGGCGAGCCAGCCGATACCGCCCAGGCCGCCGACGATCAGCAGTACGACGACCAGGAGCCGCAACGTCCGGCTGAACGGAATGATCGGCCGCAGCAACTTCGTCCCGCCGTCGAGCAGCGAGGCGAAAACGATACCGGCGAGGATCAGCAGCAGCGCTTGGGCCAGTTGCCAGACGAGGATAACGGCAATTGCGACCATCGCCCATGCGGTGGCCCGTTTCAGTTCCTGCCGGATGACCGGGTCGCGAACCTCGGCGGGGCCGGCGCGGCCGTCATACGGGCCGGGTCGTTCGTCGCGCTCGCTCATTCCTCTCCTTCGCGGCCCGGATGCAGGCCGGTGCCAGCACGGCCGCTGCGCATCGCGCTGAACCAGCTGACCGGATTATACCATTGCGAGGTGCCGTCGAGCGAGAAGGTGATGAACTCGGCCCGCCCGCCGATGCTCTCGACCGGAACGGGGCCGCCGAGCCCGCCGCCGACCAGCGGCGAACGGCTGTCTGCCGATTGGTCGCGATTGTCGCCCATCAGGAAGAGATGGCCCTCGGGTATCGTGACCGGGCCGTAATAATCGGCCGGGGAAGGCCCGAGATCGATCGTGTCGTAGTAGCGGCCTTCGGGCGTGTACTCGCGATAGACGGGCATACGGCAATAGCGCAGCCCGTCGCTGCCCGTCGTGATAAGGCCCGGCACATCGTCGCACGGCACATTTTCGTCGATCGGGATCATCGCCGGTTCGCGCTGTTCGCGCCGCAAGGGCGTGCCGTTCAGGATAACCGCGCCGCCGCGCACCTCGATCGTGTCGCCGGGCAGGCCGACGACGCGCTTGATATAATCGGCCCGCGCGCCCTGCGGCACCGTAATCACGATATCGCCGCGCTCGGGATAGCTGCCGAACAGCCGGCCTTCGATAAAGGGGAGAATGTGGAAGGACGGCGACACATAGGACCAGCCATAGGGATATTTGCTGACCACGAGCCGGTCGCCCTGGATCAGGCCCGGCATCATGGATTCCGACGGGATGTAGAAGGGCTTGGCGACGAAACTGTGAAAGGCCAGCACGGCGAGAACGAGCAGGAAGATGCCCTTGATCTCGCCCCACCAGTCGGTGCCCTTGTCTTCATTATCGTCCTCGGACGCAGCGGCACAGTCTTCGCTCGCCTTGAGGGCGGCTGCCAGATGCTCGTCGCTGTCGCTCGCGCGTTCCTGATCCAATTCACTCACTCGCTTCTGTCGTCCGGCTATTCGGACCGGGCGTAAAGGATGACGAAAGCCTGCGCCCAGGGATGGTCGTCGGTCATCGTCAGATGCACCTCCAGCCGGTGGCCGGGCGGTGTCAGCGCGTCAAGTCGCTTTTTCGCGCCGCCTGTGAGCGCGAGCGTCGGGGCGCCGCTCCGCGCGTTCACTACACCAATATCCCTCATGAACACACCCTGACGGAAACCGGTGCCCACCGCCTTGGAAAAGGCCTCTTTCGCGGCGAAACGCTTGGCATAGGTTCCGGCGATGGTGAAGGGGCGGCGATTGGCCTTGGCGCGCTCGATCTCGGTGAAGACGCGCTGCTCGAACCGCTCGCCGAACCGGTTAAGCGAGTTCTGGATGCGCTCGATATTGCAGAGGTCTGAGCCGATACCGATGATCATGGCGTTTTTGTTTTCCGCACGCCCATCCGGGCGCGCGTCCTCCTTGCTATTTCCTCCGCTTCGCTGCGGAGCAAGTCCGGGCAGGCATTCGCCCTTGCCTGGGCCTGACCGGCCTCGGAGCCATCCTTCGAAAAAGAAGCACGCGGTAGCGTGCGAGCGCACGACCGTGCGCCGCCGCCACTGCGGCGAAGCCAAGCGGGCCGGATGGCCCGCGCCCGGCGTTTGAGGGACTCAAACAAAAGACTCATCTCGCCAAATCCATCAGCTCGCGCATCCGCGTCACGCTTGCCTCCAACCCCGTGAAGATCGCCTCGCCCATCAGGAAATGGCCGATATTGAGTTCCGCAATCTGCGGGATCGCGGCGACCGGGCCGACATTGTCGAACGTTAATCCGTGCCCCGCATGCGGCTCGATACCGTTCTTCGCCGCAAGCGCGGCGGCATCGGCGATGCGGCGCAGCTCGGTGGCGCGCTCGTCGCCGTCCAGATGCGCGTAGCGGCCCGTATGAAATTCGACGACCGGCGCGCCGAGCCGGACCGCCGCCTCGACCTGCGCCGGATCCGGCTCGATAAACAGGCTGACCCGGATATTGGCGTTTTTGAGTTCGCGCACGAACGGGGCGAGGTGATTATGTCCGCCCGCCGCGTCAAGCCCGCCTTCGGTCGTCCGCTCCTCGCGCTTTTCCGGCACTATGCAGGCGGCATGGGGCGTGTGGCGCAGGGCAATATCCAGCATCTCGTCGGTCGCCGCCATCTCCAGGTTGAGCGGGATGGTCAGTGCTTCGCTCAGCCGGTCGATATCGCCATCGGTGATATGCCGCCGGTCCTCGCGCAGATGCGCCGTGATCCCGTCCGCTCCCGCTGCGGCCGCCTGTTCGGCCGCGCGCACGGGATCGGGATGATCGCCGCCGCGCGCGTTCCGGATCGTCGCGACATGGTCGATATTGACGCCGAGACGCAGATAATGGGTCATGCTTCGCTCCAGTGACAGACCGCTTGTGCCAATAGATCATGCGCGAAGCCTTCGCCACGCCAGACTTGCCCGAACGCGAATTCGCCTTCGGATCGATTGGTGAAGGCGATCACCGCGATATCGGTATCGGGCACGATGAAGTTGCGCGCCTGGACCCCGCCGATCGCGCCATGCCGCTCGACGAGGCGCACGGGCTTCGCGCATCCGGCAAGCCGCACCGGCAGCACCCATTGGCCGAGCGCATGATATCCGTTCGCCGGAATGCCCGCCCACATCGCCGCGCTGAGATCGTGACCGAGCAACCGGCCCGTCATCAGGGCCCTGTCGAACCGCCACAGATCGAGGATCGTGCCCTGCAACCCGCCCGCGGCGCCATAGGCGGCGAAGCGGATGGGCGGTTCGGGCAGCCCGAAATGATAACCGGCAAGTGCGTCGGTGCCGTCCTCGATAAAGCGCGCGCCCGGTATCCGGTTCCGCACCAGCTCTGCGAGCGGTGTTCGCGTGACGCGCTCGAGCAGCGCGCCCAGCACGATGAAATCGCAATTGCTATAGTGATATGTCGCGCCGGGCTCGGCGCGCGCGGGTCCGGCGCAATAGCGGTCGGCGGCGGCGATCTCCGCGCCGTCCTCGCTGTAGAATGACGGGAGGCCCGTCGGCAGCAGCGGCGTTTCTTCTGGATCGGGCAGACCGGACATATGGCCCAGCAGATGCCGGATCGTGATGCGATCGCGATTGGCGTTCGGGAAGTCCGGCCAGTAGCGCGCAATCGGCGCACCGAGCGACAACCGGTCGCTCGCCACCTCCTGCAGGGCGATGGTCGCGATCACCTGTTTGGTGATCGACGCCCAGCGCCACTGCGCATCGATCCGGTGCGGTGTCGCGTCATGTGGGCTGACCCGGCCGAAGGCGCGCAGATAAACGATGGTGTCGCCGCGCGAGACCAGGATCACGCCGTTGAAATCCTGCGCTTCGGCTATCCGGCCGAGCCGGTCGGGATCGAAGGCGAGGGCCGGTTGGGCGGCGCACAGGCCGAACAGACTGAGCAGCAGGCCCAGCCCGCGGATCATACCTGTCGGCTGCCGGGCTTGATCGCTTCGATGGCCGCCAGCTCCTCGGGCAGATCGTCCGGATCGTAGACCGGGAAATCGAGCGACAGCAGCGGGAAGAAGGGCACGCCGAGATCGGCCTCGCCGGCCGAGCGGTCGACGAGCGCGGCTTCGGCGATGACCTCGCCGCCGGCATTGATGACCGCCGCGATCGCTTCGCGCGACGAAAGGCCGGTCGTCACCACATCCTCGACCATCAACACCTTCTGTCCGGGCTCCAGCGCGAAACCGCGCCGCAGTTCGAACGTGCCTTCGGGCCGCTCGAGAAACATCGCTTCCACGCCAAGCGCCCGGCCCATCTCATGGCCGATGATCACGCCGCCCATGGCCGGCGACACGACCACATCGATCTCGCTACGCATCTCGCGCGGCAAGCGCGCGGCCAACGTCGAGGCGAGGCGCGAGGCGCGCATCGGGTCCATCAGCACGCGCGCGCATTGCAGGTAGCGCGCGCTGCGCTTGCCGGACGAGAGGATGAAATGGCCCTCGAGTAGCGCCTGCGCCGCCCGGAACTCGGAAAGAATATCGTCGTCGGTCATGATGCGCTCCGCTGCCTTGTGCCCGGCGCCACATAAGCGGCGGCTGCATTGGCTTCAACCCGGGGCTTCAACCCGGCGCTTCGACCGGCGAATTTCCCCAAAGTGAAGCTTGAGGCCTGCGAATCCCGGGCCTATATAGCGGCCAAGTTTCACTATGGCGTGAACTGTTTGGACCGCTTCGCGAGCGGTATCGATGGGGATAAAATGCGTATTCTGACGAATCTGATGCTGGCCGCCGGTTTGGCCGTGGCTTCGCTTTCCGTAACGTCGGCGGCGAGTGCCGCCGCGCCGCAGCCGGAACTGGCACCTGCGCCGCAACCCGAATTGGCGCCCGCGCCGGGCGCGGAAGCCGAGGTCGTCGAATCGGCCGAGGCCGAGGCTCCCGCCTTCGAACATGCGCCGGCCGTCGAAGGGTTCGGCATGCCGACCGGGGCGCTCGGCATTCAGGAACAGGTTTCCGAAGTCGGCGAACAGGCCCGCTGGTTCCACGATGCGCTGCTGATGCCGATCATCACGGTGATTTCGCTCATTGTGCTCGCGCTGCTGCTCTGGGTGGTCGTGCGGTTCAATCGCCGCCGTAATCCGACGCCTTCCAAAACGACGCACAACACAACGCTCGAAGTGATCTGGACGCTCGTTCCCGTGCTGATCCTCGTCGTCATCGCCGTGCCGTCGATCAGCCTGTTGCAGGCGCAGTATAACCTGCCCGAAGGTGAGACGGTGACGGTCAAGATCACGGGCAACCAGTGGAACTGGACCTATGAATATCCCGACCATGGCGACATCCTTCTCGTCTCGAACATGCTCGAGGAAGAAGGCGAGCAGGCCGAAGGCGCGCGCTTCCGCACCGATGCGGACGGACCGCGCCTGCTGGCGGTCGACGAGCGGATGGTCATTCCTGCGGGCGTCAATGTCCGCTTCCTGGTGACCGCGTCGGACGTGCTCCACAGTTTCGCGGTTCCCGCTTTCTGGACGAAGATCGACGCCGTCCCCGGCCGCCTCAACGAGGGCTGGACGCGGGTCGACCAGGAAGGCGTTTATTTCGGCCAGTGTTCGGAGCTGTGCGGCGTGCGCCATGGCTATATGCCGATCGCCGTCGAGGTCGTCTCGCCCGAGCGGTTCGAACAATGGGTGCTCGCCAATGGCGGTACGATGCCCGGCACTGAAGAGGAAACCGAAGAGGCGCCCGCAGATGCAGAGACAGACACGGCCGAAGACGCCGAAGACATCGCCGCGGCCGACGCCGCCGGCGCAGCCAGTTAAGGGATCGCATAGATGACCGATACCGCAGCCACTCCCTCTCATTTCGAAGCCGCAGGCAGTGACGAGGCGCATCACGATGCCGATCACAAGCCGGGCTTTTTCGTCCGCTGGTTCATGTCGACGAACCACAAGGACATCGGAACCCTCTATCTGATCTTCGCGATCGTCGCCGGCATTATCGGCGGCGCGCTCTCGGGCATGATGCGCATGGAGCTCGCCGAGCCCGGCATCCAGTATCTGGCGCAATGGGCCGGCGAAGAAGGCAATGCCGCGCTCCACTTCTGGAACGTGATGATCACCGCGCACGGCCTGATCATGGTTTTCTTCATGGTCATGCCGGCGATGATCGGGGGTTTCGGCAACTGGTTCGTTCCGCTGATGATCGGCGCGCCGGACATGGCCTTCCCGCGGATGAACAATATCAGCTTCTGGCTGCTCGTTCCCGCCTTCCTCCTGCTCTTCGGTTCGATGTTCGTGCCCGGTGGCGTCGCCGACGGTGCTGGCACGGGCTGGACAGTCTACGCGCCGCTATCGACATCGGGGTCCGTTGGCCCCGCCGTCGACATGGCGATCCTGTCATTGCACCTTGCGGGCGCGTCCTCGATCCTCGGCGCGATCAACTTCATCACCACGATCTTCAACATGCGCGCGCCGGGCATGACCCTGCATAAAATGCCGCTTTTCGTCTGGTCGGTGCTGGTGACGGCCTTCCTGCTGCTGCTCGCGCTGCCGGTGCTCGCCGCCGCGATCACGATGCTGCTGACGGACCGCAATTTCGGCACGACTTTCTTCGATGCGGCCGGCGGCGGCGATCCGCTGCTCTACCAGCATCTGTTCTGGTTCTTCGGCCATCCCGAGGTCTACATCATGATCCTGCCGGGCTTCGGCATGGTCAGCCAGATCGTGGCGACGTTCAGCAAGAAACCTGTCTTCGGCTATCTCGGCATGGCCTATGCCATGGTCGCGATCGGCGTGGTCGGCTTCGTCGTCTGGGCGCACCACATGTTCACCGTGGGGCTCTCCTTGAACATGAAGCTCTATTTCACCGCGGCGACGATGGTGATCGCGGTGCCGACCGGCATCAAGATTTTCAGCTGGATCGCGACGATGTGGGGCGGTTCGGTAAGCTTCAAGACGCCGATGGTCTGGGCGATGGGCTTCATCTTCATGTTCACGGTCGGCGGCGTCACGGGCGTCGTGCTCGCCAATGGCGGCTTCACCAACTATGTGCATGATACGTACTACGTGGTCGCGCACTTCCATTATGTGCTGTCGCTCGGCGCCGTCTTCGCGATCTTCGCCGGCTGGTATTACTGGTTCGGCAAGATGTTCGGGAAGATGTACAACGAGTTTCTCGGCCAAGTGCATTTCTGGCTCTTCTTCATCGGCGTGAACGTATTGTTCTTCCCGATGCACTTCCTCGGGCTGGACGGCATGCCGCGGCGCTATCCCGATTATGTGGACAGCCAGGCCTATTGGAACGACGTTGCGACCTATGGCTATCTGATCATGGCCGTCGGCATGGTCGTGTTCTTCGTGAACATGGCTTGGTCGCTGGTGGCCGGTAAGAAGGCGGACGATAATTACTGGGGCGAGGGCGCCACGACGCTCGAATGGACGCTGTCCAGCCCGCCGCCATATCACCAGTTCAACAAACTGCCGAAAGTCGACTAGGAACCAGGCCGCCACCCGCTTCACCGGGTGGCGGACCCGGATGGATTGAATGAATACACGCACCGCCTCTTACCCGGCCCGGACTTCGACGGGCCATATCATCGCCGACTGGCGCGATTTTTACGCGCTGACCAAGCCCGGCGTGATGAAGCTCGTCGTGTTCACCGGGCTGGCCGGAATGCTGGCCGCGCCGACCCAGCTCCATCCGGTCCTCGCCTTCACCGCGATTCTCGCGATCGCGCTGGCGCATGGCGCGGCGGCGACGCTCAACCAATGGTATGAGGCCGATATCGATGCGGTGATGAAGCGGACGGCGGATCGCCCGCTGCCCGCCGGACGGATGGACCGCGAAACCGCGTTACACTTCGGCGTGGGGCTTGGCGCGTTTTCCGTCATCCTGATGGGCATCGCGACCAATTGGCTGGCCGCCGCAACATTGGCCGCCGCGATCCTATTCTATGTCTGCATCTATACGATCTGGCTCAAGCGCCGCACGCCGCAAAATATCGTGATCGGCGGGGCCGCCGGGGCCTTTCCGCCGCTGATCGGCTGGGCCGCGGCGACCGGCGATATCACGCTGATGCCGATCCTGCTCTTCACGCTGATCTTCCTCTGGACGCCGCCGCATTTCTGGGCGCTCTCGCTGTTCGTGAACGCCGATTATGCGCGTGCCGGCGTGCCGATGATGACGGTGGTCGCGGGCACGCGCTCCACGCGCCGGCAGATGCTGCTCTATACGGTCCCGATGGCGGCCGTCGCCATCGCGCCCTGGCCGCTGGGCCTGGCCGGAGCGATCTACGGCGTCACGGCGACCGCGCTGAGCCTCGTCTTCCTCGCGCTGGCGATCGCCGTGGTGCGCAATCCATCTACCAAGACCGCGCATATGATACCCGAGAAGCGGCTCTTCCTCTTCTCGATCCTCTATCTGTTCGCCCTGTTCGGTGCGCTCGTTGTCGACGCATGGGTGCCCACGATCCTCGCTATGGGAGCAGCCGCATGACCCCCGACGACGAAGACCTGATTCGCAGCCGCCAGAAGAGCCGCGCGCTCGTCACCGCGCTGATTCTCGGCGGGCTGGCGATCCTCTTTTACCTGATCACCATCACCAAGCTGGTGGTGGCCTCATGAACCTTGCCCTCCAGCAGAAGAACCGGCGCAGCGCCGTAATGGCCGCGCTGCTGGTCGCCGGGATGA
Organism: Pseudomonadota bacterium; assembly: GCA_039819365.1. Lineage (GTDB taxonomy): Bacteria > Pseudomonadota > Alphaproteobacteria > Sphingomonadales > Sphingomonadaceae > Parasphingopyxis. The sequence continues at coordinate 10,584 of JBCBSD010000047.1, read as the reverse complement.
TCGCGCTCGGCTTCGCCTCGGTGCCCCTCTACCGCATCTTCTGCCAGGTGACGGGATTTGGCGGCACCACGCAGCGGGTCGAAGCCATGTCGACCGATATGGCCGCAACGGGCCGGACGATCACCGTGCGTTTCGATTCGAATACGGCCCGCGATCTGCCGTGGAATTTCGCGCCGGAGCGCAATACGGAAAGCGTGCAGATTGGCGAGCGGGCGCTCGCCTTCTACCGCGCCGAGAATATGGGCACGCGCCCGGTCACGGGCACCGCGACGTTCAACGTCACGCCGCTCGAGGCAGGCCGCTATTTCAACAAGATCCAGTGCTTCTGCTTCGAGCGTCAGACGCTGCAGCCGGGCCAGGATATTCGCATGCCGGTGACCTATTTCGTCGATCCGGCGATCCTCGACGATCCAGACATCGGCGATGTCGAGGAAATCACCCTGTCATATACTTTCTACCCCGTGGACGATCAGGCGTCCTAGGGCTAGAGAGCTGATCAACACGCTTCACTAAAGGGATTTGAGCGCAATGGCTGGAGCCGCCCCCGAACATGACTATCATCTGGTAAACCCCAGCATCTGGCCGTTTATCGGCGCGTTCTCCGCGCTCGCAATGGCGGCGGGCGGCATCATGTGGATGCACTCCATGCCCTATGGCGGCATGCTGTTCTTCGCCGGCCTGCTCGGCGTGCTCTTCACCATGTTCAGCTGGTGGGTCGATGTGATCCGCGAAGCCAATGCAGGCGATCATACGCCGGTGGTCCAGCTGCACCTGCGCTACGGCATGATTCTGTTCATCGCCTCGGAAGTCATGTTCTTCGTCGGCTGGTTCTGGGCCTTTTTCAACGGGGCGCTGTTTCCGGCGGAGGTGATCGGCGGCACCTGGCCGCCCGAAGGCATCGAAGTCTTCGACCCCTTCACCCTGCCGCTGCTCAACACGCTGATTCTGCTCTGCTCGGGCACGACGGTTACCTGGGCGCATCACAGCCTGCTCAACGGCGATCGGGAGGGCCTGAAGACGGGCCTGTGGCTCACCATATTGCTCGGCATCCTTTTCACCGGCGTCCAGGCCTATGAATATGGCCATGCCGCCTTCGATTTCTCGGGCAATATCTATGGCGCGACCTTCTTCATGGCCACCGGCTTTCACGGTTTCCATGTCATAGTCGGGACGCTTTTCCTGATCGTCTGCCTGATTCGCGCGTATCGCGGCGATTTCACGCCGAAACAGCATTTCGGCTTCGAAGCGGCCGCCTGGTACTGGCACTTCGTCGATGTCGTCTGGCTGTTCCTGTTCGTCTCGATCTATGTCTGGGGCGGCGCGGGCGCTGAAATCCATTAAGATAGCGCGCGGGTTCGCACGATGAGCGGACCCACGCCCCTGCAATCCGGCATCTCGGGCGTCTGCCCGCAATGTGGCGTGCGCACGTTGTTCGATGGCCCTGTCCATTTCGCGGACCGCTGCCGCGCCTGCGGGCTCGACTATTCGGAGTTCAATGTCGGCGACGGGCCGGCGGCGTTTCTGACACTGATCATCGGCGCGCTGGTCGTCGCGCTTGCCATGGCCGTAGAGCTGTCGATCCGCCCGCCCTTCTGGGTCCATGTCTTGCTCTGGGTGCCGTTCACGATCGCCGCCGTCATATTCGGCTTGCGAGTGGGTAAGGGCGTGCTGCTGTCGATCGAATACCGCAGGGACGCGCATGAAGGGCAGCGCACGGACGATCGGCCGGGCGGCGACGAATGAGGTTCCCGATTATCCCCACGATCCTGGTGCTCGCGGCCGTCGCGACGATGATCGCGCTCGGCGTCTGGCAGCTCCAGAGAAAAGCCGAGAAGGAGGCGCTGCTCGAAACCTATCGCGCCGCCATGGTGATGCCGCCCATCGCCTGGCCTGAGACGCCGGACGAGGCTCTGCTCTACCGCCGCGCGACGGGTTTTTGCGTCGAACCGATTAGCTGGCGCGCCACGGCCGGGCAGAATCGGGACGGCGAGACCGGCTGGCAGCATATCGCGGCGTGCCGCACGGGCGGAGCCGAGGGGCCGGGAATGCAGGCCGTGATGGGCTGGTCGCGCTCGATCGATTCGCCCGAGGATTGGGCGGGCGGCGAGGTGACCGGGATCATCACGCTGGATCCCGACTATGGCCTGCGGCTCGTGTCCGAAAATGCCGCGCCGGGCATCGAACCGGTGGCCCGCCCGTCGGCCGAGGATATCCCGAACAACCATCTGCTCTACGCGATCCAGTGGTTCTTCTTCGCGTTGGCGGCGGCCGTCATCTATCTGCTGGCGCTGCGCCGCCGGTTGCGCGACTGACGCGCCCCGGCTAACCCCCGCGCGTCATGCACTATATCAGCACACGCGGCAGCGCCCCGGCGCTCGATTTCGAAGGGGCGACGCTCGCCGGTCTCGCATCGGACGGCGGGCTTTACGTGCCCGAAAGCTGGCCGCAATTCTCGCGCGACGATATCGCCGCGCTTGCCGGCCTCTCCTATGCCGAAACGGCGGTGCGTGTGCTCAAGCCCTTTGTCGGCGCGTCCCTGACCGAAGACGAATTGCGGGCGCTCTGCGAGCAGGCTTATGGCCGCTTTTCCCGTGCCGCCGTCACGCCGCTGGTCCAGCTCGACGAACGCAACTGGCTGCTCGAACTGTTCCACGGGCCGACGCTGGCGTTCAAGGATGTCGCGCTTCAACTGCTCGGCCTGCTGTTCGAGCGTTTTCTCACGGATAGCGACAGCCATCTGACCGTGATCGGCGCGACATCGGGCGATACCGGATCGGCCGCGATCGACGCGCTGGCCGGGCGCGACAAGGTCGATATCTTCATGCTGCACCCCAAGGGGCGGGTCTCCGATGTGCAGCGGCGGCAGATGACGACGGTGCTCGCGCCGAACGTCCACAATATCGCGATTGATGGCAATTTCGACGACGCCCAGCGCCTCGTCAAAGCCATGTTCGGCGATGCGCAGTTCGCAAACCGCTTTACGCTGTCGGCGGTCAATTCGATCAACTGGGCGCGGCTCGCGGCCCAGATCGTCTATTATTTCTACGCCGCCGTGCGCCTCGGCGCGCCGGAGCGCAGCATCGCCTTTTCCGTGCCGACCGGCAATTTCGGCGACGTCTTTGCCGGCTATGCGGCGCGGCAGATGGGCCTTCCGATAGAGCGGTTGATCGTCGCGACCAATATCAACGATATCCTGCACCGTGCGATGGTCGCCGGCGATTATTCGGTCGGCGAACTGACGCCTACGCCTGCGCCCTCGATGGATATCCAGGTCAGTTCCAATTTCGAGCGGCTGCTGTTCGACATGTACGATCGCGACGGCGAGATGCTCGCCTCGGTTATGCAGAGTTTCGAGCAAAGCCGCGCGCTCAGGCTTGACGACCGCGCGCATACGCGGATCGGTAAACTCTTTTCCTCCGCGCGCGTCGACAATGATGCGATGGCGGTGGCGATGCGGCGCGCGGCCGAGGAAATGGGCGAGGTCATCGATCCGCACACGGCAATCGGCCTGTCCGCCGCGCTCCATGCCGATCTTTCACCCGATATCCCCGTCGTTACGCTGGCGACGGCCCATCCGGCGAAATTCCGCGATGCCGTGGAGCGCGCAACCGGCCATCGCCCGTCGCTGCCGCGCCGCGTGTCCGGCCTGTTCGAGCGCGAGGAGCGGTACGAAACGCTGCCCGGCGAATTGCAGGCGGTCGAAGCCTATATCGCCGAACGCGCGACGGAATCGTGACGCTCGCAACGCTGATCGCCGAGCCCTGGCAGGATTACGGCCTTGTCGACTCCGGGCATGGCCGCAAGCTCGAACGCTATGGCCGGTTCCGCTTTATCCGGCCCGAACCCCAGGCGATGTGGGCGCCGGCATCGGATAACTGGCGCGCGGATGGCGAATTCGTGCCGGCCTCGGACGAAGATGGCGGCGGGCGCTGGCATCTGGACGCCAACGTGCCGGACGAGGGCTGGCCGCTCGGCTGGGAAGATGTGCGCTTCCAGGCGCAATGCACGCCCTTCCGCCATCTCGCTTTCTTCCCCGACATGGCCTCGCATTGGGGCTGGATGCGGGAGTTTCTGTCAGACTCGACCTATCGGTCGAGCGCGGCACCGGCCCGCTCCCCCTCCCGGCCTCCCAATCAGGGTACACTCATGGGAGGTCGGGAGGGGGAGCGGGCCGGTGCGGCGATTTCCCGCGAGGGAAATTCTGACAAACCCGAATGCCTCAATCTCTTCGGCTATACCGGCGTCGGCAGCCTCGCGCTGGCGGCGAAGGGCGCGAAGGTCACCCATGTCGATGCCTCGAAAAAATCGGTCGAGGCGGGCAAGGCCAATGCCCTGCTGTCCGATATGCGTGACCTGCCCATCCGCTGGCTCGTCGACGATGCCGCGAAATTCGCCGCGCGCGAGGTGCGGCGCGGGCGGCGCTATGACGGGATCATGCTCGATCCGCCCAAATGGGGCCGCGGACCCAAGAAAGAACTCTGGCAGCTCGAAGAGGGCCTGCCCGGGCTGATCGCGGATTGCGCGAAGCTGCTCGATGCCGATAGCCGCTTCCTCGTCCTCACCGTCTATGCCGTCCGGATGTCCGCGCTCGCGATCGGCGAACTCGTCTCGCAATCGCTCGACCATCTGGGCGGGCAGTTCGAATGCGGCGAAATGGCGGTGCGCGAGGAAGCGCGCGGCCTGACCTTGCCGACCGCGATCTTCGCCCGCTGGTCCAGGTGACTGCAATAGCGGCCGTCCTGTAACGGGACAGGCGCTGCCCCGGACTCCACAAGATCGCGGCCCCGGTTCATGGTTAACCCATGGTTATTCGAGTCGTTCTTGCCGCAGCATTGGTCGCCGCCGCCTCGCCGCTGGGAGCGCAGCAGCTGCCTTATGTGCTGGGCAACCTGACCGGCGTGCCCGATCGCCCGCCCATGCCCGAGCCGCTATTGCCGCAACAGCCCGGTCCGCAGATCGGCTATGATGTCAGCGGGCTGCTCTACAACCGCACGCCCGATTATCTGGCGCTTGGTTACGATCTCGAAGGGCTGACCGGCACCGTCGCGACGCACCGCGTGATCCGCGACTATGGTCCGCTGGATTATGAGTTCGAGGGCTTGGTCCGGGTGAACGATACCTATGGTCTGGGCGGTTCGGAAATACTCGACGCGAATTAGGGCTTAGTTTGTCAGAATTTCTCGATCGAGAAATCGCGGCACCGGCCCGCACCCCCTCCCGACCTCCCACAGGGTACACTTAATGGGAGGTCGGGAGGGGGTTCGGGCCGGTGCGGCGACATTGCGATAGCAATGTTCTGACAATCAAATCCCGGTGCCGCCCTTGGCCGCTAAGCCGAGCCTGACAAAAGGTATCCGCTCTAATCCCGCATCGCGCGGATAGCCGCGCCGGTCGCGAACGGCGCCACGGCTACCAGCACCAGCGACGATGCCGCGAGCAGGGCGATGGCGCCGCGCTGCAGATCGTCGAGTGCGCCCGCGCCAAAGATCAGCACCGGCACGGCCAGCGGCAGCATCAATAGTCCCGCCAGCGCCCCGCCGCTTTGCAATCCGGCCACCAGTGCGCTGACCGTGACCGCTAACGCCGCCAGCCCCAGGCTGCCCAGCGCCAGCCCGATTTCGAGGCGGACCAGGCTGTCCATGTCCATCGCGAGCAGCGCCGACGCGGGCAGCGCCGCGATCATCAGCGGCGGGCCGAAGGCGATCCAGTGCGCGCCGATCTTGGCGACCGCGACCACTTCCTCGCTGATCCCGCGCACCGCATATTGGTCGAGCACTCCCGCATCGCGGTCCGGCGCGATCAGCCGGTCGATGGGCATCAAGGCCGCGAGCAATGCCGCCGTCCAGAGGGCGCCGCCACCGACCCGGCCCAGTACCGTCGGATCGGGCCCGATGGCGAAGGGAAACAGCGTCGCGACGAGCAGGAAGAAGACCAGCGGGAGAAGCCAGCCGGAACCGGTAAAGCTGCGCCGCAAATCGCGCCGTGCGATGGCGACGAGCGCGCTCATCCGGCGTCTCCGATAACGACGGCGGCGGCATCCGGCATGGCGAGCGGCTGGTGTGTCGCCACGACGGCGATGCCGCCCTGTGCGCGGTGATCCGCAATTACCGTTTCGAGCCGCCCGCGCGCTTCGGTGTCGAGCCCGTTGGCCGGTTCGTCGAGCAGCCAGATATCCGTGCCGCTCGCGATAACGCGGGCAAGCCCGGCCCGCTTCAGCTGGCCCGTGGACAGCATCCGGACCGGCACCTCGGCGAGCGCGGCAAGGCCCATCGCCGCCAGCGCGCGTGCGACATCCGCCGGTCCCCCGCCGTCGATCCGCGCCCAGTAAAGCAGGGCGCGTTCGAGCGGCAGTTCACGGTCGAGCGCCGGTTCGATGGCGCCGAAACCGAGCCGCCCGTCTATCTCGATGCTGCCCGCCTGCGGCCGGAGGAGCCCGGCGATCAGCCTGAGCAGGCTGGTCTTGCCAGCGCCGTTCGGCCCCGTCACCAGCGCCGCGTCGCCCGATCCGAGAGACAGGTCGAGCGCGGAAAAGAGCAGCCGGTCCCCCCGGACGCAGCCCAATGCCTCAAGGGTCAGGCTGGCGCTCAATCCGCGCTGTCCTCGAGCGCATGCATATCGTCGTCGCTCAGCCCGAAATGATGGCCGACCTCGTGGATCAGCACATGATGGACGAGCCGCTCGATGCTGATGCCGCGATCGGCCGCTTCGGCGAGGATCGGCTGGCGATAGAGATGGATCATGTCGGGCAGGTCGCTCGGATCGGAAATGCTCTTCTCGCCGATCGGGCGGCCCGTATAGAGGCCGGAGAGCTGCATCGGATGGGTCAGGCCGACGGCTTTCAGCGAATCCGGATCGGCATATTCCTCGACCCGCAGCACGACATTGCCCATCCGTTCGCGAAATTCGGGCGGCAGGCTCTCCATCGAGCGCCGCGCCATCGCTTCCATCGCGTCGGCATCGGGGGCGTGGTCGGAAAGGCTTTCGTCGAACCGCATAGTGAGGCAGATAGGATGCCGGGCGGTGCAAGGGAAGACAGAGAAGGGTATAGGCCGATGACCGACAGATTGAACGATGACGAGCGCGCGGCGGCACTGGCCGCGCTATCGGGCTGGGAGCATGATGCGGAGCGCGATGCGATATCGAAGCGCTTCGAGTTCGCCGACTTCAGCGAAGCCTTCGCCTTTATGAGCCGCGCGGCGCTGCTTGCCGAAAAGATGGATCACCATCCCGAATGGTTCAACGTCTATAACAAGGTGGACGTCACCCTGACGACGCACGATGCCGACGGGCTGAGCGAGAAAGACGTGGACATGGCCAAGGCGATGGAGGGTTTTGCGGGGTAGGTTGCCCCTATTTCGGTTACAACTCAGTTAGTATTTTTACAATAAGCCAGACGCACAAGCCACATACACTCAATCGCGCTAAAATGGACCATATGTATCGACGGCCATCTCGTAAAAATTGAGCTTCATGGTAAATGATAATAAGATTCCATGCTACAAAAGCTGAAACAAATATCAATATTACGATAGTTGAAATGCTCACCAATAATATTCCGATTGTATCGAACTACCAGTGCTGGATTCCGCGCAGGCGGGAATAACGGAGCGTTTATGATCCTCAATCCTCCACCGTCCGCGCCATGCCAAGGTTCTTGCGCAGTCGCCCCGGCGTCCAGCGCGCGGCGAAGGCGAGCTTTTTCGCCGTTTTCCCCACCGTTGTATGGATCTTGTCGCCATGGACGGCGTTCCAGGCGGCTTCCGCGACGTCCTGCACCGGGGTGATCTCCAGCCCGGCCTGCGCGATCATGTCGCGTACCGAGCTGTTGCCCCCGGTCAGCGGGCCGTCGAGGATCGGCGTTTCGATAAAGCTCGGCATGAGGTCGCGCACCCGGATGCCATAGGGGCGGAACTCGATATCGAGCCCCTCGGTCAGCGCGCGGACTGCGAATTTCGTGCCGCTATACACGACGAGCCCCGCAGCGCCGTAGATGCCCGCCGCCGAGCTGACATTCAGCACGCAGCTGTCCGGCGTATCGCGCAGCATCTCGAAGGCTGCCCGGGTCCCGTCGATCACGCCGGTAAAGTTGATCGCGATCGTCTTGTCGATATCTTCGTCGCTCATCTCCTGCAGCGGCCCGCCGATGCCGATCCCGGCATTGTTGAAGAGCACGTCCATCCGCCCGTTCGTGCGCTCGCCGAACGCCTCGATGGCCGCTTTCCATTGGGCGCGGTCCGTGACGTCGAGATGATGGATCGAAAACTGGCCCTGCTGCATCCCGGCCGCGGTCTCCTCCATCCCCGCATCGTTGATATCGGCGAGGCCGACGAACCAGCCGCGTTCGCCGAAATAATGCGCGACGGCGCGCCCGATGCCCGAAGCCGCGCCGGTGATGAAGATGGTTTGTTCTGTCATATGTTTCGTCCCGCATGTCCGTTATGATTCAATGCCGCCCTGACAGTCGTAGTCCCGCTTCGACGGGAATGGCAATCTGCTTCGACGAACGGCGACAATCGGGCTTTGCCTCCAACGGGCCGGCTGCTACCATTACGACCGATGTCATAATAATGGAGCAAACCGGATGCGCCGCTTTCTATCCTCCTGCATTCCCGCGATACTGACGGTATTGGCGGGAATGCCGACGACCCTTTCGGCACAGGCCGGCGAGTCCGATGCGCCGCAGGCAGTCGAACTGACCCGGGATCAGCTCGAGCAACAGATCGACGCCTTCATGGCGGAACGCGACTATGCCGGCATCGTGTTTGTCGCGATCGACGGGGAGACCCTGGTCGAAAAAGCCTATGGCATGGCACATGCCGATCCGGCCGTGCCGATCGCGCTGGACACCGTGTTCGGGATCGGATCGCGGCCGATCGATTTCACGATGGCGGCGATCATGCTGCTCGAACAGCGTGGCGAGCTGAGCCAGGACGATACGCTCGGCGATTATCTGGAGAATGTGCCCGCGGATCGCGCCGGTATGACGATCCGTCACATGATGACGGGCCGATCCGGATTGCCCGACTTTCCGGCGAACGACAGCGACTGGGATGCCGATCTGGCATGGATCGACCGGGCGGAATTCGAGCGGCGGACCCTGGCGGTGCCGTTGCTTTTTGCGCCGGGCGAGGACGAGGCCCATTCGCACTGGGCGTTCGGCATGCTGGCTGCGATCGTCGAGCGCGTGAGCGGCCAGAGCTATGCGGAATTCCTGCGGACCAATTTCTTCGATCCGGCGGGGATGGACCGGACCGGGAGCTATGGGGAAACGCGCGGGCTGACGCATGCCGATTTCGCGGCGGGCGGCGGTGTGCAGCATGGGCTGCCCAACATACCGCCCAATTGGGGCCCGACCTCATGGCTGGTCATGGGTAGCGGCGGCATGTTTTCCACGCTCGGCGATCTGCGCCGTTTCTATATTTTCGTTACGGAAAGCGGCGTGCTCCAACCGCGCTATACCGAACTGTTTCTGAGCCCGCGCGCCGGGCTCGACGGGTCGGATCGCGGCTTCGAACTGTTCAGCTTTTCCGACGAGGCATTCAGCGATCAGGCCTATGTTATGCTGAGCCGTAGCGGCGAGCCGGGTTCTATCATGGCCATCGTTAGGCCGCTGGTGGGGCTTCTGCGCGAGTATTGAGAGAGCGGTGGACGCCGGGCTTGACCGCATTGGCGACGCCCGCGATGCTCGCGCGCGATGGACAGGAAGAACGGCCCGGCGGTCCGCTTTGACGGCATAGCCAAGAGTTTCGACGAGGGCGCGAGCTTCGCCGTCGCCGCGCTGGATCTGGAGATCGAAGGCGGCTCGTTCGTCGCGCTGGTCGGGGAGTCCGGGTCGGGCAAGTCGACGCTGCTCAAGACGATCAACCGGCTCGTCGAGCCGAGTGCCGGAACAGTATCGATCGGCGGCGAAACCGTTGATAGGCAGGATCCCGCCGATCTGCGCCGACATATCGGCTATGTATTTCAGAACATTGGCCTTTTTCCGCATATGACGGTGGCGGAGAATATCATGATCATCCCCCGGATCGGTGTAAACGAAACCGTCAACCAGGTGCCCGAATTGCTCGATCTTGTGGGCCTGCCCGAGGACGTCGCGGACCGCCTGCCGAGCGAACTTTCCGGCGGGCAGCAGCAACGCGTCGGCGTTGCCCGGGCGCTGGCCGGAGAGCCGGGGCTGATGCTGATGGACGAACCATTTGGTGCGCTCGATCCGGTGACCCGCGATCAGCTCGGCGAAGCTTATCGCGCCCTGCACGACCGGCTCGGCCTGACGACGATCATGGTGACGCACGACATGGCGGAGGCGCTGCTGATTGCCGACCGCATTCTCGTGATGAGCGCGGGCGAGATTGTTGCCGACGGTTCCCCAGAAGCTTTGCTGGCGGGCGAGGGGGGCGAAGAAGCAAGCGCTCTGATCGCCGTTCCCAAGGGCCAGATGGCGAAGCTGCGGCGGCTGGAGGAGGGCGCGTGAGCAGGATGTTTGTCAGACCTTCGCTATGCTCAGGCGCGGCACCGGCCCCCACCCCCCCCCCGCCGCCCCCCCGGTACACACAATGGGGGGCCGGGGGGGGGAGGGGGCCGGGG
>JBCBSD010000046.1:0-21352 GCA_039819365.1 Pseudomonadota bacterium | reverse complement strand
CCTTTTTAGTCAGGCCTTCGCTTCGGGCTTTGTTTGTCAGAACATTGCTTTCGCAATGTCGCCGCACCGGCCCGCACCCCCTCCCGGCCTCCCACGAGTGTACCCTGAATGGGAGGCCGGGAGGGGGTGCGGGCCGGTGCGGCGACATTGCGAAAGCAATGTTCTGACAAACAAAGCCCGAAGCGAAGGCCTGACTAAAAAGGAGTGCCCAAAAACTACTCGCCGACGATCTTCAGCAAGCGCCGCTCCACTGGCGCCAGCACCGGCGCCAGTTCATGCCCACGTTTGAGGATCATCCCGGCCTCGTTCAAGAGCGCCCACATGCCCTGCCGGTTGCGGAGGGACGGGCGCTTTTCGATCCGGTATTCAGGGCGTTCGGCGGTGCGGCGAAAGGCGGAGAAGGACGCGAAATCCTTCTCGAAATTCATCGCATAGTCGCGCCAATGCCCGGCCGCTACCATCCGGCCATAAAGATCGAGGATGCGGTTGAGTTCGGTGCGTTCGAAGCCGACCTGATTGGGTTTGGCCCCGGCGCCGCGCTGGTTCGGAAACGGAGTAACGGTGCCCATCAGGCGCAGTCGCTCTCCTGAGCCGGGCTCTCATCGCCGTCGCGTTCGGCGATCAGCGCATCGATCTGCTTGTGCATCTGTTCCAGCTCGCAGCGCATCAGTTCGAGCCGCTGGGTCGAAGGATCGAATACCTCGCTGCACGGCGTGCCATAGGGCACAAAGCCCTCGGGCTTGTGCTCCGCGTCCATGAGCGTCGGCTTGGCCGGGATACCGACCATCACCGCGCCGGGCTGCACGTCCTTGGTCACGACGGCATTGGCCCCGATCCGCGCGCCCTTTCCGATCGTAACGGGCCCGAGAATTTGCGCGCCCGAACCGATGATCACATCGTCTTCGATTGTCGGGTGGCGTTTGCCGGGAACGCCGTCCGCCGGGTTCGTGCCGCCGAGCGTCACATTCTGGTAGATGGTGACATTGTCGCCGATCTGCGCGGTCTCGCCGATGACGCTAAAGCCGTGATCGATAAACAGGTGCCGGCCGATCTTCGCGCCCGGATGAATGTCGATCGCCGTCAGGAAGCGCGAGAAATGATTGACCAGCCGGGCGAGGAAGAAGAGGCGCCACCGGAACAGCCTGTGCGCCAGCCGGTGATAGGTAAAGGCCCAGACGCCGGGGTAGAGCAGTACTTCCATCCGTGAGCGCGGGGCGGGATCGCGAGACCGGATGGAATCGATATAGGCAATCAGTCGGCCAGGCATTTGCTTCTCCCGCACCAGTGGCGATCCGCAACGTAATAATCGGTCGAGAAGAAAAACGCCAGTTCGACGCGCTATGCCCCCCGAAAGGGCAGCTTTCCGTATATTTAGTGTTGAAGTCGATCAATATCGGTGTATTTAGAAATTTCACCGATAAATCGGATTCGCACACGCATGTCGACATATTTGCCGACCCTGAAACAGTTGCAATATCTGGTCGCGCTGCGCGATCACGGCCATTTCGGCAAGGCTGCCGAGGCCTGTTTCGTGACCCAGTCGACGCTGTCGGCCGGACTGCGCGAGCTGGAATCGCTGATCGGTATCACGCTGGTGGAGCGCACGCGCCGCGTCGTTCGGTTTACGCCGCTCGGGACCAGCATCGCCGACAAGGCGCAGCGCGTGCTGCGCGAAGCCGAGGAGCTGTCCGAAATGGCGCGCGCCGCCGGCAAGCCGCTCTCCGGCGAAATGCGCATGGGCGTGATCCCGACGATCGCACCGTTCCTGCTACCCCATATCCTGCCGAAGTTGCGGACCGACTGGCCCGACCTCAAACTCTTCCTGCGCGAGGAGACCAGCCCGGCGGCTTGCGATTCGCTTCAGCGCGGCCAGATCGACTGCATCCTGCTCGCCCTCCCCTATAGCTGCGGTGATGTGGATTCGGCCGAGCTGTTCGACGACCGGCTTTTCGTCGCCTTTCCCGAAGGCGAACCTGCCGATCCGCCGAAAGAGATTGCGCCGGAGATCATCGACGAAGGCCGCTTGCTGCTGCTCGAGGACGGACATTGCCTGAAGGACCACGCGCTCGCCGCGTGTAACCGGCCGGAACTGCGCGCCGAAGCCCGCATGATGGGAACCTCGCTGCATACCCTCGTCCAGATGGTCGAGAACGGATTGGGCACCACCATGTTGCCCGAGATGGCGATCGAGGCCGGCATATTGCGGGATACCCATATCGTCGCCCGCCCGCTCGACGCGGATCACCCTGCCCGCACGATCGCGCTTGTCTGGCGCAAGAACAGCCCGCGCGAAAAAGACTTCCGGCTGCTGGCCGATGCCATGCGCGAGGCGGCGGCGTAATGCGGTCCGTATGTCCGAACAGACAGGTCGATGGAAACATTCACGGCCGTTATGCGTAATATCAATAACCCCCTGACCATTAACCGAGGAGAATACCGTTGTTGAAGACCAAGCGATTTGTGAAGAGTACCGGCGTAGCAATGGGTGCGGCCCTGTTCGCGATGGGCAGTGCGCCCGCGCTGGCCGACCATCATGGCGATGCGGCCGAAACAGATGCCGCCGCGCAGACCGAAGCCGAAGCGGAAACCACCGAGGCCGTTACCGTCGGCGGAGCCGAAATGCTGCCGACGCGCAATATCGTCGAAAACGCTTCCAACTCGCCGATCCACACGACACTGGTCGCGGCTGTCGCCCAGGCGGGCCTTGTTGACACGCTGTCGAGCCCGGGTCCGTTCACAGTATTCGCGCCGACCGACGAAGCGTTCGGCCTTCTGCCCGCTGGCACGGTCGATGCTCTGATGGCCGATAGCGCCCAGGCGCAGCTGACGCAGATCCTGACCTATCACGTCGTCTCCGGCGCGGTGGACGCGGAAACGCTGGTCGGCATGATCGAGGAAGCCGGTGGTGAGTTGACGCTGACTACCGTCGAAGGATCGCCGCTGGTCGCGACGATCGATAGCGGTATCGTCGCGCTACGCGATGAAATCGGCGGCATTTCATACGTCACTCAGACCGATGTCGCCCAATCGAACGGCGTCATCCATGTCATTAACGGCGTGCTGGTTCCGGAACCGGAAACCGCTGCTGACGGCGACCGCTAAGCCGAAAATCCAAAACGAAACAAAGGGGCGCTGCAGCGATGCGGCGCCCTTTTTACTTGCCCGCCCAACGCGCACGCGCAGCGCTATCGCCTTCGCGCGCCTCGACCCAATCGGAACGGCCATCGGCGAATTGCTCGCGTTTCCAGAACGGCGCATCGGTTTTGAGCCAATCGATCATGAAATGCATCGCTTCGATGGCGTCGCCACGGTGCTTCGCCGCCGCGCCGACGAACACGATGCGCGCGCCGGGCGTCAGGCGCCCCACGCGGTGTATGATGGTCAGCGCGGTAACCGCCCAGCGTGAGGCGGCATCGGCCGCGATCTTCGCCAACGCGCGTTCCGTCATCGCCGGATAATGTTCGAGCTCCATTGCGACGAGATCGCCCTCCCTCCGCACGATGCCGGTGAACGTCGCGACCGCACCCGGCCCGCCTGCTTCGAGCCTGGCCGCTTCAGCAGCGGGGTCGAAATCGTCGGCCTGGACGCGGATAACAGGTTTCATCCGCCGGTCACCGGGGGAAACAGCGCGATCTCCCGGACGCCCTCGAGCGTTGTATCGAACCCCGCAAATCGTTGATCGACCGCCACTCGCAAGCGGGATGGGTCCGCAAAAGCCTCGGAATAGCCGTCGCCTCTGCCGGCCAGCCAATCCACCAGCTTCGCCACGGTATCGACCTCCTTCGGAGGCTCGACGGTTTCCCCGTCAAGGCCGATGGCCTCCCTGACCCAGGCGAAATAAAGCAGTTCGATCGCCACCGCGCTCAATCCATATGCTTGAGGCCGGCACGCAGATAATCCCAGCCGGTGATCATGGTGAGCGCGGCCGCCATCCACAGGCAGACCAGACCGACCAGCTTCACCCAGTCGAAATCCGTCCAGCCGCCATGATGGACCGCGCCCGCCAGGATAAGCGCGCCCAGCGCAATCATCTGGAACGCGGTTTTCCACTTGGCGAGTTGGCTGACCGGCACCGATACGCTGAGGCCTGCCAAAAACTCCCGCAAACCGGACACGATAATCTCGCGCAGCAGGATGACGATCGCCGCGATCACATGCCAGCTTTCGATATCGCGCGTGAAAATCAGCATTACGATCACCGAGGCAACCATGATCTTGTCGGCAATCGGATCGAGGAAGATGCCGAGTTTCGAAACCGTGCCCTGGGATCGCGCAAGATAGCCGTCCAGATAATCGGTCGCGCCGACGGTACAGTAGAGGACGAAAGCGCATATATAGCCGAGCCATCCCGAGTCCCAAAGCAGCACGACGAGCACGGGTACGGCGAAGATGCGCGACAGGGTCAGCAGGTTGGGCAAGGTGAGCATGGTCAGGCCCTCCTAACCGCTTTTGCCGATGCAACAAAGCCTCGTCGCGCCGAACGCTTCGGGCTCGCGCCCTTGGCGCGCCGGAAAGGCTCGGCTATGCGTCATGACCACTCTCGACGCACCCCTTCCCTTTTCCCGAAGGACTGCATGCCGACATCGCTCGAACTTTTGACGAAGCGCCGTTTTGCGCCGCTTTTCTTCACGCAGCTATTGGGCGCGTTCAACGACAATCTGTTCAAGTTCGCGATGGTCGTCCTCGTCATCTACGAGATTTACGACGACCCCGCGCGCGAGTTTCAGTTCAGTTCCATCTCGACCGCACTGTTCATCCTGCCCTTTTTCCTGCTCTCGGCCATTGCCGGCCAGCTGGCCGACAATATGGACAAGGCGAAGATCATCCGCTTCGTCAAAACGCTGGAGATCGTCATCGCGCTGACCGGCGCGGCCGGCCTCATCCTGCAATCGATCCCGCTGATGCTGACCGCGCTGTTCGCTCTCGGCGCGCAATCGACATTTTTCGGACCGATCAAATATGCGATCCTGCCCCAGCATCTCAAAAAGGAAGAGGTGCTGGCCGGCACCGGCCTGGTCGAGGCCGGCACCTATATCGCGATCCTCGGCGGCACGATATTGGGCGGCGTGATCGTCGACTGGCTCGGCGCTTTCTGGGCCGCGATCTGGGTGCTCACCGTCGCTTTGATCGGCCGGATCAGCGCGCATTTCGTGCCCGATGCACCGCCGCAAAAGGAAGTCGAGCCGATCGACTTCAACATCTTCCGCTCCTCCTACCAGCTGGTGAACGGCACGCTCCATATCCGCCGGCTGTTTCTCGCGATCATCGCGATCAGCTTTTTCTGGACGATCGGTTCGGTGCTGATCATCCAGTTCCCGCCGTTGGTGAAGAATGTGCTGACCGCCGACCCGAAGGTCGCCAGCATGTTTTTGGGTATTTTCTCGATCGGCATTGCGATCGGTTCGGTGGCATCTAACAAGTTGCTCAAGGGCCAAGTCTCCGCCCGGATCGCGCCGATCAGCGTTATCGTGATGGGCATATTCGTTCTCATCCTCTATTTCATCTCGATCCGATGGGAGGGGCTTGAGAATGACGAGCTGTACGATCTTGTCGGCTTCATCACCCATGACGGTAGCTGGGCGCTGCTCGCAACGCTTTTAGGCGTGGCGATCGCCGGCGGCATGTTCGTGGTGCCGCTCTACGCCTTCCTGACCACGACGGTCGATCTCAGCCAGACGGCGCGAACGATCGCCGCGAACAATGTCGTCAATTCCGGGTGCATGGTGATGGGCGCGCTCGCCGCCTTCGGCCTGAGCCTGCTCGGCGTGTCGACGACCGAGCAACTGTTCCTCGTTGCAGGAATGTGCGTGGTATCGTCCTGGACGGCCTGGCTGCTGCACAAGGCCTGCGATTGAGAGTCTTATTGTCAGAATTTCGCTAGAGCGAAATCGCGGCACCAGCCCGCTCCTGAGGCAAAGCCGAAAGTCTGAAAAAGAATTCCTAACCGATGAACGTCAGGAAAAAGACGAAGCCGCCGGCCCAGGTCATCGTGAACAGTTTGGCATTTTCGGCCAGCTCGGATCGCCGCGGAAAAGGCGGACGGTGGAGCATGATCGTACTGTCGAAATCGCGCTCGCGGCGGATGAGATCGGCGGTAAGGGGCGCGTAGTGCGAGTCGGTCGGAGCAGTGGCCATGCCCCGGCGTTAACATTTCGTTTACCTTTTCGTTTACACCCAAACAGGGTTAAGATGGGGATAGCCGATAGCTGTCTCCTATCGGGACAGGCGCGATCCTATTTTTTCAGCGAATGTCAGGCGTCGGGCTCGTCCCGCGCGGCGATGGCCTCGGCCATGGCGACCAGTTTCTCCGCTTCGCCAAGATGGAGCCGTTCGACCATCGTGCCGTCGAGATCGATCACGCCCTTGTCGGCATTGTCCGGTTCGGCGAAGGCGGCGATGATCGCCTCGGCATCCTTGAGCGCGCTGCGCGAGGGCGCGAAGATACGGTTGGCCGCCTCGAGCTGGTCCGGATGAATGAGCGTCTTGCCGTCGAACCCGAACGCCTTACCCTGTTCGCATTCGGCCGCGAGCCCCGCATCGTCGCCGATGCTGTTGAACACGCCATCGATGACGATCTTGCCATGCGCCCGCCCGGCCATCACCGTCATCGACAACGCCGTGACGAAGCCCGCCCGCTGCTGGCGCAGTTTGGCGTGCATGTCCTTCGCAAGGTCGTTGGTGCCCATCACCATCGCCGAGAGCTTGGGCGCACCCGCGATCTCCGCGATGCTGAGAATGGCGAGCGGGGTTTCGATCATCGCCCAGACCGGTAGATCGGCATCGGCGCCGAACCCGATATCGGCCGCGCGGGACACTTTCGGGATCAGCACGCCGTCCGGCCGCACGTCTTTCACCATCGCCATATCGTCCGCGCCCCATTCGGTGTCCGCGCCATTGACGCGGATGACGATCTCGCGCGCGCCATAGCCGCCCGCCTTCGCCGCTTCGGCCACCTGGTCCCTCGCCGCAGGCTTTTCGCGCGGTGCGACCGCGTCTTCGAGGTCGAAGATCAGCACATCGGCCGGCAGGCTCCGCGCCTTTTCCAACGCGCGTTCATTCGCGCCGGGCATGTAGAGACAGGATCGGCGGGGACGGAACGTAAGATCGGTCATGCGCGCCCTTATTCCGCATGCAACCGCACAAACCAAGGTTGACGTGAACGTAAAGCGGCGCGACACTGCGGCCAAACAGAATCATGGGAGAAGCGATCATGTCCGAAGCCGTCCTCACCGAAGCCAGCGATGGCGTCCTCACCATCACCATCAACCGGCCCGAAGCCAAGAACGCCGTGAACCGGGCGGTCGCCGAAGGCGTCGCCGCGGCGATCGAAACGCTGGAAACCGACGACAGCCTGATGATCGGTATCATCACCGGCGCGGGCGGCACCTTTTGCTCGGGCATGGACCTGAAGGCGTTTCTCCAGGGCGAGCTTCCTGTCGTGAGCGGCAAGGGCTTTGCCGGCTTTGTCGAAGACCCGCCCGCCAAACCGCTGATCGCGGCCGTGGACGGCTATGCGCTCGCGGGCGGCATGGAAGTCGCAATCGCGTGCGACCTCGTCGTCGCCAATGCGGACGCGCAGTTCGGCATACCCGAAGCGAAACGCGGCCTCGCCGCCGGCGCGGGCGCGCTGCTCCGCCTCCCCCGCCTGATCCCGCAGCGTTATGCGATGGAACTCGCGCTGACCGGCGATTTCGTCACCGCCGGACGCGCTGCCGAAATGGGCTTCGTCAACCGCGTGGTCGACGGCCCGGCGCTCGACGGCGCCAAGGAACTCGCGGCAAAGATCGCCGAAAACGGCCCCCTCGCCGTCCGCGCGAGCAAGGAGGTGATCGTGAAAACCGAAGACTGGTCGCACGACGAAATGTGGGCCGAACAGCAAAAAATCATCGGCGGCATCTTCCAGTCCGAAGACGCCCGCGAAGGCGCGATGGCGTTTGCACAAAAGCGCAAGCCGGAGTGGAAGGGCAAGTAGCGAACGATATCCCGTCTGCGTTCCGACCCGCCAGTCCGCACAGATCCGGATCTTTTGAGAACCGCCGTCCGTCTATATCAGAGGCCCAGATCCTTGCGGGATGCGAGAGCGAGCCTTTCTACCAGTTCCGCAGGGATCGGTCTATTCGGTGAGAAAGTAACGCCGGTTTTTGTAGCCTTCAGTCCGGCTCCGGCGATATCTTCCGCATTGGCGGTGATCGCACCGGGAGATACGTAAAGTCCGCATTGTTTGGTGAAGGCTGCATAACCCGCGATTACCGATTTCCCGATTCCGAAGCCGGGCATCTTATAGGCAATGATCTCGTCTGCATCAGGCAAAGTACGGGCAAGCTGCATCCGCACCTGAATCAGTGTCGGCCGCAGCGGTTCGGCGGCAGCCGCGATGTATGCGTCGTGATCCGCTATCACTGATATATCTCCTGTTCAGGCATGGACCGGAATTCGGCTATTGAAAAGAGTTGTATCATACACTGTCCCGCCGGCCTCACCAGTAAACGCAAATCGCGGGGGAAAGGGGCTGTATCGGACGGACCCGGCCACAGAATTTCGGGTTGCCTGTTGGTTTTTAGTGTATTATTCAAATAATACACATGCGGCAACGCGGACCGATCTCCATGCAATACGATACCCCCTCACGAGAAGCGGCGTTGGAGGCTTCCGAAAAACGGGATTGGGGGGCGCTTCGCGACCTGTTGATCGTTGTCGCGGTCCTGGTGGCGGTGAAACAATCGCTCCTGCCGATTACCTATCTGTACGCCGGCCCCGCCTCGACCTTCAGCGCGATGGCGGTGGGCTCATACCTGCTCTGGCGTCGCGGATCGGGCTGGAGCGACCTTGGGCTGCGCTGGCCCCAAAGCTGGCTGAAAACCTGTGGTCTGACGCTGCTGACCATGGCCGCCTTCATCGCGGCCACCCAATCCATGCAGCTGATTGCGGACCTCCTTTTCGAAGATGTGGGCGCCAGCGGTCGCTTCGATCATGTCGAAGGGAATGTGGCGGCCTATATCGGCATCATGCTCCTGGTCTGGACGCACGGTTCCTTTTTCGAAGAACTGCTGTTCCGAGCCTTCGTCATCGACCATTCGAGCCGCTTCCTCGGCGGCGGATTGAGAGCCGATATCGCCGCGGCAGTCCTCTCGTCGATATTCTTCGGCTATCGGCATTATTATTATCAGGGCATGCACGGGGCGCTGATTTCCGGCGCCGGAGGACTGGCGTTCGCGCTGCTCTATATCTGGTTCGGGCGGCGAAACATCCTGCCGCTGGTCTTCGCGCACGGGATATTCAACTCGCTGGCGCAGACGCTCCGGTTTCTTGGGATGAGAGACTGACGTCTGCCGGCGGCCACGAACAGGCAAGGCGCTGATCGCGCCGCCAGTGATCCGATCAGCGCGACTTGGCATCTCTCAGGATAGTGAGCGCTGCACAACGCCGCCCCGTTCGCCGCCCCCTTGCGCCCTACAGCCCGTCGACCGCCCTGCTGACGAGGATGTTCACCGAGACGCGGCGATTCTGGGCCCGGCCCTCGGCGGTCGCGTTGTCCGCCAGCGGATCCGCTTCGGCCATCCCGGTCGGGGTCAGCATGCGATACGGCGCCCAGCCGCATTCCTGCTGGAGATAATTGACGACGCGGCCCGCACGCCTCTCGCTCAGCACCTGGTTATAATCCTGGTCGCCGACGGAATCGGTGTAACCGACCACGAGCAGCAGGGCATTGTCTATCGCATTGGCTTCATTCGCAGCGGCGCAAAGGTCGCCTTCCGCCTGGGGCGACAGACGCCACCGGCCGGTGTCGAAATACACATTCGTCGTGCCGCGGATGTTATACTGATCGATATCGCCGACCCGGCCGCGCAGCGCTTCGGTCGCTGCCGTCTGTTCGGCGAAGCCCTGGGAAGTGCCGGCGCGGATCATGGTAGCGGTCTCGAGATCGTTGTCGCTGAACCTCACTTTGCTCGCCACCAGGCCGCCGCCCCATTCCACGGTTTCCACCGTTACCGGCAGGCCGTTGAGCAGCGCGTCCGCGCCCAGCGTCGTGCGGCCGAGGCCGAGAAAGCCTCCGCGCGCCCTGACTTCGGTTGCTTCGGAGATCAGGATCGTCGTGGTGCTGCCGTCGGCGCTTATGACCTGCATCCCGTCGTCGCTGCGCTCGGAAATAAAGCCTTCGATCTCGGGTCCCTCGGTCAAACCGGTCAGATCGGCCGGCGCCGAGCCATATACGTGGATCGAGTTTTCGTCCTCGATCACCTCAGGCTGCTGCGCAGACAGGCCGGCCGGAATCGGCGCTGCGAGCGCGGCAATCAGGAACAGCGCTGTCGGCCTTCTGGAAATGATATGCACTATGGTTCTCCCTCAACTACCAAAGACCGGTTCTGCGTGATCGCGAATTGTCGCTAAACTTTCTGACATATGAAGAGTTCCCGCACCAGACATGCCGTTGAGGCAATTCGAGCGCATCGTGCGGCGAACCGTTGCAGACCGCGCCGCACGGCTGGGCCATGGTGAATTGGCGGACGCGGCTTCCCACAATGCAAGACGCATCATTTGGAGCTGCAGAAGCCCAGCCCGATCGCCGCTCTAGCTATACCGCGCCTCGACCTTGTCAGCCGCCTTGCCGTCTTCGCCGCTAGCGACCGCGCTCACACTGGCGGCCAAGTCCTCGAGATAGGCGTCGATGAACTCCGAATGCTTGGGCGACAGCATCAGGTGGAGACTCGGCGGCTCGATCGTGGCCGAAGTGAACCAGCCGCGGCGGTAGATTTCGCCATAGAGCGCCAGCGCGTGATGGTCGGGATGGCGGAAGGCGATCAGGCCGAGCAGCGGGGTGCCGAGAATTTCGAAGCCCATCGCGCTGACGCCCTCTTCCACTCTTTCGCGTGTCGCGCATACCTCTCCCTGGAGGCGGCGATAGCCGTCGACGCCGAGATAGTTCATGACCGCCCAGGCGGCTGAAATGGCGCCGCCGGGCCGCGTGCCGGCAAGCGTGGGCGTCGTCATCGGCGCGCCCGACCAGCAGGAAAAATCGAAAGGCATGTGCTGGTACAGCTCTTCGGAACGGAACAGCACGGTCGAGGCGCCCTTCGCCGCATAGCCATATTTGTGGAGGTCCGCGCTCATCGATTTGACCGCCGGCACCTCGAAATCGAATGGCGGAACCGGCACGCCGTTCATCCGCGCAAAGGGCGCGAAATAGCCGCCGACACAAGCGTCGACATGGAGCCACACGCCCTTGCGCTCTGCCGCTTCGCCCAACTCCGGGATCGGATCGATGATCCCGTGCGGGAAGTTGGGCGCCGACCCCACCATCATGATCGTGTCGATATCGCACGCGGCCTCCATGGCTTTGACATTGGCCTCGTACGTGCCGTCGGTTTTCAGCGGGATACGGCGGACCTCGATATCCATCAGGTGGCAGGCCTTGTCGAAGGCCAAGTGAGCCGATTGCGGCAGGACGATATTGCTCTTTTCCAGTGCCCTGCCATCGGCGCGCGCATGATCGCGCGCCGCCTTGATCGCCATGGTGATGGAATCCGTCCCGCCGGACGTCATCGTACCGGTCGAACCCTCCGGCCCGTTGAGCAGGCCCAACGCCATGGAGATGACATCCTTCTCCATCTGCGCAAGCGACGGAAAGGCGGCCGGCCCCAGCCCATTTTCCGACATATAGGCGGTATAGGCTTCCTTCTGGATCGCCGCGATATCCTCGCCGGCATTGAAGACATAGACGGCCGTCTTGCCGTCGCGCCACTTGGCATCATTACCGCCGCGATCGAGCAAGTCGGTCCTCACCTCGTCCCAAGGCCGCCCCTTTTGTGGCATCTGCATGATGTCTGTCTCCATGACCATCTCGAGCGATCTTTTTGGCGGATTTTCGGCAGTCAGACAATGCGGGACAGGATGCCGGGTGAATGACATCGGCGTTCGCGAACAAGCTTCCGTGAGACGCGAAGGTTGACGCGCACGTCAACGAAAGCGACAGTCCGTGCAAATCAGAATCAGGGAGACCGCCATGAAGACGCGCATCACCGAACTGTTCGGCATCGAACATCCGATTATCCAGGGCGGCATGCATTATGTCGGCTTTGCCGAGCTGGCGGCGGCGGTCTCCGACGCGGGTGGTCTAGGGATTATTACGGGCCTCACGCAGAAGACGCCCGAGGATCTCGACAAGGAGATCAAGAAGGCCAAAGAGCTCACCGACAAGCCGATCGGCGTGAACCTGACCTTTCTGCCCGCTTTCACCACCCCGCCCTACCCTGAATATATCGATGCGATCATTTCCAACGGCATCACCGTCGTCGAAACCGCCGGGCGCAATCCGCAGGAACATCTGCCGAAGATGCAAGAGGCGGGGATCAAGATCATCCATAAATGCACAAGTGTGCGGCACTCGCTGAAGGCGCAGTCGATCGGCTGCGATGCAGTCAGCGTGGACGGATTCGAATGCGGGGGGCATCCGGGCGAAGACGATATCCCGAACATGATCCTGCTGCCGCGCGCCGCCGACGAGCTCGACATCCCGTTCGTGGCCTCGGGCGGTCAGGCCGATGCGCGCAGCCTCGTCGCCAGCCTCGCCATGGGCGCCGAAGGCATCAATATGGGCACGCGGTTTATCGCGACGAAGGAAGCGCCGGTGCACGAAAATGTGAAGCAGGCGATCGTCGCGGCGAGCGAACTCGATACCGCCCTCGTCATGCGCCCGCTGCGCAATACAGAGCGGGTGCTGAAGAACGACGCGGTTGAGGAAATCCTCAAGATCGAGCGCGAAAAAGGGGCAGATCTCCAGATCACGGACATTCTCGACCAGGTCGCGGGCGTTTATCCGGAGATCATGATGGACGGCGAAATGGACCGCGGCGCCTGGAGCTGCGGCATGGTCGCCGGACTCATCAACGATATCCCGACCTGCAAGGAGCTGATCGACGGCATCATGGAAGAAGCCGATGCGATCATCACACAGCGGCTGGAGGGCTTCCGCGCGGCTTGAGCGGCTCCCCTACAGCGTGACGGTCGCGACGACCGGGAAATGATCCGAGATCGTATAGTAAGGCGGCCCGTCGTCGCCGACCTTGCGAAGGATATCGGCATCACGCACCCAGCCCTCGTCCGCATTGAGCGAATAGAGGATATGGTCGATCCAGACCCGGTGATAGGTGCGGTTGAAAATCGGATCGGCGAATGACGTCGTCGAATTGTCCTCGAAATTGAGTTCGGCCTTGTCCTTGTCGGACAGCCGGTCGTAGAGCGCGTTGCCGAGCGTCAGATAGGGCCGCCAGACCGATCCCATCAGCGTTTCCACCCCGCTCGCCTTCAATTTCATCTCGCTCGTGTCGAAGCCCGGCCCGTCGTTGATATCGCCGCAGACGATCAGCGGGATGTCCTTGGTCGCGTCGTCGGTCAGATAGGGTTCGATAAAGGCTTCGCGGACCCGGCGGCACTGTGCGACGAGCCGCTCGCGATTGGCATCGGCCATTGCCCACCAGCGCGACCATTCATGCGCGGAAAAGATGCCCTTGCTCTTGAGATGAACGCCCATGATGCGGAACTTCGCATCGTTTTCGAGCGTGATCTCGGCATAGGCCGGCCGCCTTTCGAAGCGATACCATTCGGGAATCTTGTCGTTGCCCGTGTCCATCCAGAAGGGTTCGCTGGCTTCGAAAACCGGACCCGCCGCCGGATCCATCGAATCGAAAATCGCCATGGGGTCGGCCGCGTACTTGCCCCGGTCGGTCCGCAGCGCGATGCCGACGCATTGCGAGGACGACCAGACATCGGTGCGCCCGGGTCCATTGATCGATTTCGAAGTCTGGATGTAGGTCGTCCAATCGCCCGGCGCGAGTTCGTCGAAGAGCAGCTGCAACTCCTCGGTCTTGTTCGGTCCCTCGACGACGACGATCAGGTCGGCATCGATATGGACCAGGCCCGAGCCGATCAGCGCCTTGCGCTCGCCGACCGTGTGCTTGCCCGAGCGATCGCCCGATTCATCGTCCGGTTTGAAGACGACTGCGCCGCCATCGTCCATCGTGAACAGATTGTTCAGCCACTCCATGTTCCAGACCGCCAAGCGGATGTCCGTCATATCGCCCTCCCCGTCTCTTCTCCTGCAATGTGAATATGCACCAATGACGGACCCGTATCACCGGTGAACGGGACCGTATTGGACAGAAGGGACAAGCGGGCGAGGCGAAGCTGGGCGCTATTCGGCGGATGCCCCGGCGTCCGGCACCGCCAGAAACTGCATATCCTGGCCGAGTACGTCGATCCGCACCACGCGCCGGTCCGCACCGCGCGTGACATAGACGTCGTTATCGGGCGTGCCGCCGCGGATTTCGTAGCGCACCGTGTCGAAACGGCCGGCGGGCGTGCGGATCCGGCCGCCCGGATAGGCGGTGATCGTGACGTCGGCGAAAGCGTTGCCGAGCGGGCCGTACCAGTGGAACGTCTCCTGCGTCCCCTCTTCCTCGCCCATGGTCAGCGGCATGATGAAGGCAACGGGACGCGGCAGCGTGCCTTGCGGAATTTCCTCGTCGACCGGCTGCACCTCGACATCCTCGAGGCGCAGGATGACGCGATTGCCCGTCGCCCGGCCGTTGGCAAATTCGAGATCGAGATTCATGTAACCGGTGCCGCGATGGAATTCGAGATGGATGGTCTCGAACTGGAGGTCCGGCGCGAGGTTGAAGGCCAGCGTCTCATAGACCTGCGTGCTCGGCATCATCGTGCGGTCGTAGAGGATCACGCCATCCTCCTGCTTGATCCAGCCGAGCCGCATGAACCCGTCCCGCTCGCCATCGTTGAACAGGCCGAGGAAGAATTCACCCCGTTCGGGCAAGGCCGCGGCGGTGCGGGCACCAACGCTGTCCTGCGCCAGCGCGCCGCCGGCCGGCACAAGGATCAACGCGGCCAAGGCGATTGTGAATGCCGAAACCGCACGCGCGATCTGACGATGAAAATTCTGCATGGAATGCCCCCTGATTAGCGAATGTTCGCCTATCAGGTCGGAAAAGGCCAGAGAAACGCGCTTCGACGAACCGTCGACACCGTTCTTGCTATGGCAGCCTCTCCGGAGAGCCGTCGGTGTATTGCATCAGGCCGTCAGGGCGGTCGAATACGCCTGATCGCCGGGCCTGGCCCCTGCGCCTGCGGCAAGGCCGTCGAAATTGCAGGTCGCGGCGGAAATATCCCGTGCCACGGCGGCAACCGTTCGCTCGCAATTCTGTTCGGCAAAAGCGTCGCGGCCGAGAAGCCGCGGCAAGGCAAGCGCGGATTCGAGGGTCGGCAGGAATTGCTCGGCCGCGCCCTGGAGCAGGATCAGATCGAGCCCTGCCCTTTCGCCGGCACAGCGGACCGCATCCTCGAGGCCGCCTCGCAGGCGGGCGGCGATCTTCGTCTCGTAGATGCGATGGACCCAGGGATCGCTATGGCTGTCGCGCATCGCGAAGAAGAGCAGCCGGGCATAGTCTTCGCTGCCGACAATATCCGCCGCCCGGTCGATATAGGCGCGCACCGTACCATTGACCGAGGGCAATATGGCGGGCGCGACGGCCAGCTGCGCAGTCAGGCGATCAACGAGCCGGTTCACCGCCGCGCGGTACATATCTTCCTTGCCGTCGAACGCATAATAGATCTGCCCGTAGCCGAACTCCAACCGCTCGGCGATCTCGTCCAGCGGCAAGCCGCTCCAGTGCCGCTCCATATAAAGAGGCAGGACGGCCGCGGCGATCTCGTCCCGGCGCTTGCGCCAGTCGACGATCGCTCCCCGGGGTCGTTTTGCGCCCTGCTCCATAGCGGCCTCCTGCTGGTCTCCTATTATTTCGTTTCGTAACATAATAGACCGATCCGTAATAGCAAGCGGCTGAATCCTGCTGACTTGAAGGTATTAAACCCTATTTTTACGTCTATATCAGTGTGTCATTGAAGCAACATTACCCCTAAGAACTACGATTCGATATAAAAAGCCGTTGTATGGAAAACCGTGCCTCGGCATAAGCCCGGTCATGGCGGAACGCGAATTGGCATTCTCGCCGATCGACTTTTGGGGAAGCGATATCGGCCCATGGCCAACAGGGAACCATCCGACATCGCGGACATTTTGAAAGGGTTAGACTTCAATGACTGAACAGATCTCCGGCACCGGTTTCTCGTCGCGCAAGCGCACGGTCGCCACATTAATGGTGGGAACGGCCGCCACTGCGTTCGCCTGGACGCCAGCTGCCGCCCAGGACAGCGACGAGCTGGCCGCGGCCAGCACAGACCAGCCCGCGATTATCGTCACCGGTTCGCGCATTGCGAACCCCAACCTCGATCAGTCGAGCCCGATCCAGGTGGTCGGTCAGGACGAGATCGACTATCGGCAGGCGACGAATGCGGAAGAGCTGATCGGCGATCTCCCGGGCATCGCGCCTGGCGTGAACAGTTCCGTGAACAACGGCAGCGCCGGCGTTGCCACGCTGAACCTTCGCAACCTCGCCAATGTTGGTGGCGCCACGCGCAGTCTGGTTCTGCTGGACGGTACACGGCTCGTCCCGGCGACGATCTTCAGTGAAACCGACTTGAACATCATTCCGGTCGCCCTTGTCGAGCGAGTGGAAGTCGTGACGGGCGGTGCCTCCTCCGTCTACGGTTCCGACGCGATCTCGGGTGTGGCCAACTTTGTGCTGCGCCGCGATTTCGAAGGGCTCGAAGCGGCCGTTACGGCAGGCATCACCGAACGCGGCGACGGCGAACGCTTCCGCGCCGACATGACCATAGGCGCCAATTTCGACGACGGACGCGGCAATGCCGCGCTCAGCGTGGGTTATCAGGAGATTGACGACGTCCTGCAATCCAACCGCCTAATCTCGCAGAACGCGTTGTTTCTTGGCGGCCAGCCGGTCGGTTCGGGCACGTCGGTTCCAACGCGGGTGTCGTCCGATCTGGACACGTTCCCCAATCCCTATACGCTCGCCGATGGGACGGTCGTGAACAATCCGTTCAATCCCCTCGCCAATCAATCGCAGGATCTGGCGACGAACCAGCTGAACGGCGCGGGCAACCTCTTCGTTCCGACGTTCAACACTTTCAACTATGCGCCGTTCAACTATTTCCAGACGCCGCTGGAGCGCTGGAATATCTTTGGGACGGCCCGCTACGAAGTGACGCCGGGTATCGAAGTGTACTCGCGCGCGATGTTCACCAACAGCACGGTAGACCTGCAACTTGCCCCATCTGGTCTGTTCGGCGACACATGGCAGGTACCGCTGAGCAATCCGTTCCTGACCGAACAGATGCGCCAGCAAATTTGCGCCGGCCAAGGTTTCCAGCAGGTGCCGAACCCGAACTATAACCCGGCGCTCGCAGATCCGGCCAACCCGGGCTTCGACACCAATGGTCAACCGGCGACGATCCAGGGTCCGCGCAATATCTCTGCCGCACAATGTACGGCTGCCGGCACAGCGACCGACCCGACGGATCCGAACTATCAGGAAGTGCCGGTCACAATTAACCGTCGTCTCGTTGAGCAGGGTCCGCGTCAGACGTCGATCGTCACCAATCAGTTCCAGCTCTGGGGCGGCGTTCGCGGCGATCTCAGCTCCACAGTCAGCTATGACGTCTATGCCACCTATGGCGAATCGCAACTCACCCAGACCAATACGGGCTGGGGTCTCAAGTCTCGGGTGCAACAGGCTCTTCGGGCTAATGACCCGACGACCTGCTCGGATCCGTCCAACGGCTGTTTCCCGATCAACCTGTTCGGTGGCGGTGTTGGCACGAATATCGACCCGCAATCGGTGGCCTTCTTCAACCAGCCGTCGAGCTTTACGGACTCGACCTCGCTGACGGTGGTCAACGCATCGCTTAACGGCACGTTCGGCGAAACCGGCTTCTTCACCGATACGCCGATCGGCTTCGCGGTCGGTGTCGAGTATCGCGACTATACGGCCAGCCGCGTCGCGGACGTCTCCTCCGGTACCCAGGACGAAGTGCTCGGTACGGGCGCCCCGTCGCCCACCTTCAGCGGTGGTTATGACGTGATCGAAGGGTTCGCCGAACTGATCGTTCCGATCCTCGAGGATGTGCCGGGCTTCTACAGCCTTACCGCTGAAGGCGGCATCCGCGTATCGGATTATTCCAACACCGGTACGAGCGTCACCTGGAAGGCCGGCGGTAGCTGGGAACCGTTCGAGGGCTTCCGCTTCCGGGGGATCTATCAGCGCTCGGTCCGTTCGCCGAACATCGGCGAGCTGTTCCTGCCGGTCACGACCGGCCTCACTCCTCTGGCCGTCGATCCGTGCGCAGGCGCCAATCCGGTTGGGAACGCGACGCTGACGAATATCTGCCTCGCTCAAGGCGCGCCGCAATCGTCGATCGGTCAGATTCCGATCCCGTCCGCTGCGCAGATCAACCAGACCTCGGGCGGTAACGTCAATCTCGATGTCGAGAAATCAAACTCGATCACGCTCGGCATCGTGGCAACGCCGCCGCAGGTTCCCGGACTGGTCGTGTCGATCGATTATTTCGATATCGAGATCACGGATGCCATCACCCAGCCGGTGCCCGGCGACATCCTCGTCCCGTGCTTCGGCCCGAACAATGACGGCAACGGATCGGATCCGGCCGCGTGCGCCAATATCGGCCGCAACCCGCTCAACGGCTCCTTGAACGGCGGCGGCGATACGCTCGGCTTGATCCTGCAGCTGACGAACCAGGGGACGCTCGAAACCAGCGGTGTCGATTTCCGGGTCGCCTATAACCTTCCGGTCAGCTTCGGTGCGATCCGCTGGGATCTCAACGGCACCTGGACCGAAGAGCTGCTGTTCCAGGCCAGCCCTGCTTCGATCAACCGCGATTGTGTCGGTTTCTATGGCCAGAACTGCGAACCCTTGATGCCGGAATGGGCGTTCAATCTGCGCACCACGGTCAGCATCGACGATATCGCGGATATTTCGCTCCTGTGGCGCTGGATAGACGGCATGGATCTCGAACCGCTGGACGCATCGTTCGGCAACACGCTGGCCGAATTCGCCTCCATCGACGATGCAAGCTATTTCGACCTCAGCATCCGCTCGAATGTCAGCGAGAATTTCGATGTGACGTTGACCGTCCAGAACCTGCTGGACCGCGATCCGCCGAACGTCAGCTCGTTCATCGGTTCGAGTTCGTTCAACTCGGGTAACACCTATCCGACGACCTACGACACGCTGGGCCGGCGCTATTCGGTCACGGGCCGGCTGCGTTTCTAGTCGGACCGCAACAGTTAGAACGTTTGGTCACGTTCTAGTCGATGGCGAGGGTGGTTTTGGAAGTCCCACCCTCGCCATTTTTTTGCGCGGGGAAGAGACGGCGGAAAGTCAGTCGGGCCTGTTGGTGACGAGATCGAACATGACCCGGTCGAGCCAGTCCAGACGCGCCTTCAACGTGCTCATCGCGTTGTCATAGGCATAGGCCTGGAACGGCAGATCGGTGCTCGCATTATAGTCGTCCAACTCGACCCGTTTCTTCTCCAGCTCCGCCTTCGCCTCGACGACCCAATCGACCCGCTCCTGATGAGACAAAAGGCCGAACGCCATGACTTTCGTGCCGAGAGAGTCAGCGGATATGAGCTGGGCCGGGCGGAAAGTGGTGATCCAGTCCTTGAGGATCTTTTCGCCCTTTTCGGTGATCGACCAGACCTCGGTACCGCGCGCATCGTCCTCGATCTGGCGTCCGGCGATCAGCCCGTCCTTCGCGAACCGGTTTATCATCGGATAGACCTGGCCCATCGACTTGTTGAATGTCGCGACCGGCGAGGACTGGTAGAATTTGGCGACTTTATAGGCGGTAATCGGCTGGAAACGGTAGACGAGTGACAGCAAAGAGCCCTCGTGATCCGAGAGTGATTTCGGCGAACCCTTGGCAGCCATAGTCAGTCGTTTTAGCCCCTTCGATGCCACGCCGGTATTCGACCAACGGCGTGAACAAAGCGCCTCTTGTCACTTTCCTGACATTTTCACAAGCAGGGCCCCGGGATTTCATCCGCTGTGCGGCATAAATGCACGGTCATCATGATCGGGCAAACCTTGACCGGAAGGCAGCATAAGATACTGTTTCATAGATATATTTTTCGGTCAGAACGTATATTGACCGTCGGGCGTCCCAGTCTCGATGGCTGTGCGCACTTCGGCCACACGCGACGCATAGACGGCTTCCGCTTTGCTCGGCAGGCAGGCACATTCGACTTGCCGCTCGAGAGCTGCCGGCAATGTCGGCGCGCCTTTGACGTCGGTCAGTCCCGCACATTTGGCAATCGCCGCGGCAAACGCCGGTGCGGCGTCGGCGACACTCGCGGTAATCACGTTGCCGTCCGTCACCACGTCGCGCCGGATATAGCGCCCGCCCATTTCGGCCAACAAATCTCCATAGGCCGGATGGGTCGTCGCCGATTTGCCGACCAGAAGCCCGGCCCCGCCCAGCAGGAAAGACCCGGTACCGATTGCCGCTATGACTTTCGCCCGTTCCGCCCGGGCCGCCAGAAAGTCGAGCAGTTCGGGCGCGGCCAGCGCATCGACAACCCCGCTACCGCCCGGCACGCAAACGATGTCCAAAGCCGGCGCATCGTCGAACGTCAGGGTCGGCGTCACCGCACAGCCGCAGTCGAGCCCGACGCGCCCGGCACGCGCGGCGACGAGATGGATTTCAGCATCCTCGAATTTCGATAGATGTCGACGCGGCATCGCAATGTCGCGCTCGAAGCTGTTCTCGAACAGCACAAAACCGATCCTCATGCAGCCTCCCTGGACTTGGACTCTTCGACAAACTCCCAATTTCAAACCCCGTGACCGAGGTTTGAATGCCGTGCCCCTGCATTCAAATATTTCACCAAATCGGTTTATGGATACGGATATATGCCAAGCCGCCGGAACAATGCGTCCGTTTTCGGCGAAGGCGGCGTGAATATCGACAAGCGTCGGAAAGTCCGACCAAGCGCTTAAGAAGCGCATATTTTCTGGCGGAACCGAGCAATAATCGGTCAGGCGGATGTGCGGAAGTTAGTCTGGGAGCCGGACGGCACGCGATCGGGGAGCCTTCGGCATCCTGTTCGACTGTCAGAAGTTTTTCGGCCGCCAAGTGAATTCGGGCTGCCCCTCGCTATCGCTCTGCGAGAATTCGCTGAAATCGTGCCCCGCACGATTTCTCTTCGCGAATTCTGGTGGAGCCGAGGGGGATCGAACCCCTGACCTCTACACTGCCAGTGTAGCGCTCTCCCAGCTGAGCTACGGCCCCATCAGGTGCGGAGCGGCGCATGTAGCGCCGCGATCCGCATTAGGCAAGATGATTTGATTGTTTCCACTTTAGTGGAAAGCGGCACCGGCCCGCTCCCCCTCCCGACCTCCCATTAAGT
>JBCBSD010000045.1:0-23913 GCA_039819365.1 Pseudomonadota bacterium | reverse complement strand
GGGAGCGGGCGGAGATGGCACAGGCTCCGGCGGCGCGAAGCGTCGTTGGATGCCATCGGAGGGCGGTGCCGCGCCGAGGCGTAGCCGAGGTCTGACAAACAAAAACACACAAAAAAGGCCGCCCGGAGGCAGCCCTTTTCGCATATCGATTGTCTCGTACGGCCTAGATGCCGTCGCGTTCCATGCGCTTGCGCTCCAGCTTGCGGGCGCGGCGAATGGCGGCGGCGCGTTCGCGCGCGCGCTTTTCGGACGGCTTTTCATAATGCCGGCGCAGCTTCATCTCGCGATACACACCCTCGCGCTGCAGCTTCTTCTTGAGCGCGCGAAGCGCCTGATCGACATTGTTATCGCGGACTGAAACTTGCATAAACCCGTCTGTCTCCAATCGAACCGTCTTGTTCCGCGGGCCGATTATTGCCGGCGGATATCGAACTTTTTCACAATAGCGATTTCGCCGCGGAATCGCATTCCGCAGCGCTTCAGGAGTGCAGCTAGCAACGGATTGCCCGGATTTCAAGCGAAAAGCGTGCAATGCCGCCCTCGACTCGCGCGCCGCTTTGGAGGAGAATATGCAAAATTTCCCGCAATGCACGGAGTATCGCCATGGCTACGACTCTCGCCTCTTCCAACGACCAGATGACCGAAGAGGAATGGACCGCGCGGCAGGAACTCGCCGCTACCTATCGGATTTTTGCGATGATGGGCTGGCACGAGGCCATCTTCAATCATATCACGCTCAAGGTGCCGAATGAGGACGGGGCGTTCCTGATCAATCCCTTCGGCCTCCATTTTTCCGAAGTGAAGGCGTCGAACCTCGTCAAGATCGATATCGACGGCAATAAACTCGACGGCAGCGAATTTCCGGTCAACAAAGCCGGGTTCGTCCAGCACAGCCTGTTCCATCGACATCTCAGCGACGCGCATTGCATCATTCATACGCATACGACCGCGACCATGGCCGTCTGCTCGATGGAAGGCGGGTTGCAGCCGGTCAATTTCTACGCCTGCAATTTCATCGGGCGGCTCTCCTATCACGATTTCGAGGGCGTTACGGTGCGCGAGGAAGAGGGCGAGCGGCTGCTTGCCAATCTCGGCAAGAACCGGATTCTAATGCTCAAAAATCATGGCCCGGTCGTGATCGGGCGCACGCTACCGATCGCGCTCATTCAATATTGGGCGCTGCAGCGGGCCTGCGACATACAGGTCGCGACGATGAATGCCGGCGATCCGATTATGATCCCGCAAGAGGTGGTCGACGTCCATCAGCGCGATATCGCCCAGACCCAGGCCTCGGCCGAACCGGGCCGCGCGGAATTCGACGCCTGGGTCCGGCAGGTCGACCGGATCGATACGAGCTGGCGGGAATAGCGGATTCTATTGTCAGACTCGACCTATCGGTCGAGCGCCGCACCGGCCCTCTCCCCCTCCCGACCTCCTATTGAGTGTACCCTTGTTGGGAGGTCGGGAGGGGGAGAGGGCTGGTGCGGCGATTTCGCGTTAGCGAAATACTCACAAACCCAAACCCGGTGCCGCGATTTCCTGCCAGCGAAATTCTGACAAAGAAAATCCCCCCTGCCATTTCCCCTAAATCACGCTAAAGCCGCGCCATGACCCGGATGACCGTCAACGGCCAGCCCGTCCATTATCGGATGGACCCTCGTACGCCCTTGCTCTGGGCCTTGCGCGACGCATCCAACCTGACGGGTACCAAATATGGCTGCGGGATCGGCGTGTGCGGGGCGTGCACTGTCAATCTCGATGGCCGGGCTGTGCGCTCCTGCCAACTCAGCATAGCTGATGCCGAAGGCGCGTTCATCACGACGGTCGAGGCACTGTCGCGCGGCCGCGACCATCCGGTCCAGCAGGCCTGGATCGAGAATATGGTCCCGCAATGCGGTTATTGCCAGTCGGGGGTCATCATGGCGGTCGCCGCGCTGATCGACGGCAATGCCAATCCCAGCGACGACGAGATCGATGAGGCGATCACGAATATCTGCCGCTGCGGCACCTATCCGCGCATGCGCGAGGCGATCCGGCTCGCCGCGCGGGTGTCGCGCGGTGAGGAGCGCCTCGCGTCTGCTCCGCCGCCCGGCATCGATCCGGAAGATGCGGCGGCTAATGTCGAAGCGCTGACGCCGCCCGAAGAGGGAACGGCCGAAGACCCCGGTCGGATCGTGAGCGAATAAGGGCGCGGTAGCGCCGAAAATCAGCTGCGTTAATGAAATCTTGCTGTTTCCTGACTCGCAAGTTCAGGCTCACCTCATCGCGCGCCTTCTAATACCGCTGCATCGGTGGCCATTCCCGTGCCGCCAAAGATGGAGATGTAGCGATGCGTATCAGATTGATCGCTTTGTTGCTGGCGGCGACTGCGGGAACACCAGCCCTCGTTGCCCCGGCACAGGCACAGAATTTCCGAGAGGGCGCTTTACCGAACGCCAATACCGCACGGCCCGAAGTCGCGATGGTGCTGCAACGGCAGGACCGGCGCGCCAATCGCGGTAACCGGGCGAACCGCCAGGAAAGGCGCGCGAACCGTGGCAACCGCGCCAACCGCCAGGAAAGGCGTGCGAACCGCGGCAACCGCGTGAACCGTCAGGAAAGGCGTGCCAATCGCGGCGAGCGCAGGGCAAACCGGGCCACCAATCGCAACAATCGCGGTCAGGCGCGCCTCGACCGTCGTCAGGACCGCCGCGCCGATCGGAGAGCAGAGCGCCGCAGTGAGCGCCGCGCCGAGCGTAGAGGTGAACGCCGCGCCGAACGGCGGCAGCAACGCCGCGCCGAACGCCGGGTCGATAGACGCCAGGACCGTCGAGCCGAACGCCGCTTTGACCGTCGTCAGGACAGACGAGCCGATCGCCGTGTCGAACGCCGACAGGACAGGCGCGCGGATCGCCGCCAGGATCGCCGCGCCGAACGCCGTTTCGATCGCCGCCAGGACCGCAGGGCACAGCGTCGCTTCGAACGGCGTCAGGATCGCCGCGCCGAACGCCGTTTCGATCGCAGGCAGGATCGGCGTGCGGAAAGGCGCTGGGATCGCCGTCAGGCGCGTCGCGCCGAGCGGCGCTGGAACCGCCAGGCATGGCGCGCGGATCGCCGGTACAACTGGCGCTACCACCGCAGTTACAACCGCAATATCTATCGGTTGGGACGCTATTACGCGCCCCATCGCGGCTATCGCTATCGCCGGTTCAATGTCGGCCTCTATATCGGCGCCGCCTTTTTCGGATCGCGCTATTGGCTGGACGATCCGTGGCGCTATCGCCTGCCGGCGGCCTATGGCCCCTATCGGTGGGTGCGCTATTTCGACGATGTCCTGCTGATCGATACGCGGGACGGCTATGTCGTCGACGTGATCCACGACTTCTTCTGGTAGAGCCGGGAAAGTCGACACAATGAACGGCCCGGAGCATCGCGCTTCGGGCCATTCTTTTTTTGCGGGACGGTCTTTGGGCTTGCCAGCGTAAAGACGAATGCGCAGCATGGCGCGCCTAGGGGAGACTGCCATGCTACGCCTGTTATCCGTTATCGCCCTGCTGTTCGCGGCGACCCCCGCGCCGGCGCAGGAGGGAACGACCGTCATCCATGCCGGTTCGCTGATCACCGAAGCCGGCGGCCCGGCGCGCGGCGCATCGACGATCACCGTCCGCGGCGGCCAGATCGTCAGCATCGCCGACGGGCATCAGGCGGCGGGAGACGGCGCGGAGCTGGTGGACTTGTCCGATCGCACCGTGCTGCCCGGGCTGATCGAAATGCATTCGCATCTCGGGGGCAATCCGGGTGGCGATTATCGCGACGAGGCGGTGGAAACGACCGAGTGGAGCGCGGTTCTGGGCGTCACCAATATGGCGATCACGGCCCGGGCCGGTTTCACGACGGTGCGCGCGCCGGGGATCGGTAACGAAGTTGGCCATGCGCTGCGCCGGGCGACGGCGGAAGGCCGGCTGCCGGGACCGCGCATACTGACCTCCGGCCACAGCCTGTCGATCATCGGCGGGCATGGCGACGTTTCGGGATTTCGCGAGGATGTGAACGCCGTGCTGGACGGGCACAACACCTGTACCGGCCCGGTCGAGTGCGCGGCGCGTGTGCGCGAGGCCAGCCGGCGCGGCAACGATTTCATCAAGATCACGGCGACCGGCGGGGTTTTGAGCCAGCAGGCGCGCGGCCTCGACCAGCATTTCACCGACGAGGAGATGCGCGCCATCGTCGCCACCGCGCACAGCCTCGGCATGCATGTCGCGGCGCATGCCCATGGGCCGCGCGGGATCGAAGCCGCGGCGCGGGCCGGTGTCGACACGATCGAGCATGGCACCTTCGCGGATGCCGCCGCGCTCGCCGCGATGCGCGAAAACGGGACGGCCTTCGTCCCGACCCTGATGGCCTATACCGGCATCCGCGAACGGCTCGGCACCGGCGTCTATACGCCGCAGGTCGAAGCCAAGATCCGCGAGACGCTCTCGGTCGTCGGCCAGGCCGCGCGCCGCGCACATGAGCAGGGTGTCGCGGTGATATTCGGCACCGATGCCGGCGTGTTCGAGCATGGCCGCAATGCCGAGGAACTGGCCATGTATGTCGACCTTGTCGGTATGACGCCGGGCGAAGTCCTGCGCTCCGCGACGATCGAAGCGGCCGAAGTGCTGGGCATGGAAGACGAGATCGGCCGGCTGGCGCCCGGCTATTCCGCCGACCTGATAGCCGTATCCGGCGATCCGCAGGCCGATATCCGCGTGCTTGAAAATGTCGACTATGTGATGGTCCGCGGCCGAACGATCCGGTAACGCCGCGATCTTCGGTGCGGCTTATGGCAACGGGCTTTGCACGAATCGCTTGATTTGATAGCGGAACGCCATGAGTATCACCGAAGCGGCCACGCTTGCCGAGCGCAATCGCGAGATTATCGCGCACATCGAAAGCCACCCGAATATCCAGCGGGTGCCGACGCGCAATATCGACATCTACCAGTGCCGCGATTTCCTGAACGACGCGGAATGCAAGCTGCTCGTCGAGAAGATCGACCGCGATGCGCGGCCCTCGACGCTCTTGTCGAGCACGGACGATACGGAGTTCCGGACCAGCTCCAGCACCGATTTCGATCGGCAGGAGCCCGCTATCAACGCGATCGAGGAAAAGATCGTGAAGTTCATGGGCATCCCGAAGGAAAATGGCGAGACGATCCAGGGGCAGCGATACGAAATCGGCCAGCAGTTCAAGCCGCACAATGACTGGTTTTACGACAATCAGGATTATTGGAAGACGGAGAAAAACCAGGGCGGTCAGCGCACTTGGACGGCGATGGTATTCCTCAACGATACCCAAGTTGGCGGCGCTACCCGTTTCAAACGGCTGGGCAAGATGTTCCACGCCGAAAAGGGCAAGCTTTTATGCTGGAACAATCTGACCCACGAAGGCCTGCCCAATGAATGGTCGCTGCATCAGGGCATGAAAGTGCGCCAGGGCGTAAAATACATCATCACCAAATGGTTCCGGGAGCTTCCCTGGGTGCAGGGCAGCCAGCCCAGCCAATATTGATGGCCGCCTTTTTGCATTTTGCAGAAGGCTGGACGCTGCTTGTCCAAAAGCCTTGGACAATTGCGGAAACGCGCAGGATTGCTATCCACCATTGTCTGTATTAACAGAATAATACACCGAGAATTTCAGACTTCCACCGGAGAGACCCATCGATGACACGTAAATTGATCCTGCTCGCATCCGCGGCTGCGCTGCCACTGTTCGCAACCCCGGCATATGCCGATCATCATTCCGAGGCTTCGGCCGCCGCCGCAGAAATGGAAGCAGTAGCCGATGACGCGATGGCGGAAGCCGAGATGACCGAAGATCAGCGCCTGCGCGCGCTGTTTGCGGCAAGCGACGAGGACAATCTGCGCCGCAACCCGATCGCGGCGATCTTTCGCGGCGATATGCGCTATGCGGACCAGCTCGGCGACTTCCTCACGGACGCATATATCGCCGGCGAGTTGAATGCGGCCGAAAACGAACTGGCGGCCTTGCGCGAGATCGACCGCAGCGCGCTGACGCCGACCAACCAGATTGCCTATGATATCTTCGAGCGCGGCCGGATCGAGCAGATCCGCGATTTCTCGCCCGAACTGCTCGCGCTGACACTGGTCCGCCCGGTCAACCATTTTTCGGGCTTCCACACCTTCTATCCGACAATGGCGACGACCAACGGCCCGGTGCCGTTCAACACGGTCGAGGACTATGAGAATAATCTCAGCCGCCATGAAGATTTCATCGCGATCGGTGACCGTTCCATTCAGCGGTTCCGCGAGGGCATGGAATCCGGTGTGGTTGAAAGCCAGCTCACCATCGAGCGTGTGATCGAACAGCTCGATAC
Source organism: Pseudomonadota bacterium (assembly GCA_039819365.1). Classification (GTDB taxonomy): domain Bacteria; phylum Pseudomonadota; class Alphaproteobacteria; order Sphingomonadales; family Sphingomonadaceae; genus Parasphingopyxis. Next base: position 17,558 of record JBCBSD010000045.1, on the reverse strand, counting down.
CCAGCTCGAACAGGGGGTGGACGATTCGCCCTATTTCACGCCGGCGCTGAATTTCCCGGAAGATTTCTCCGAGGAAGACCAGACGCGGCTCGAGGCCGCCTATCGCCAGGCGACGCAGGATATTCTCGACAGCTACACGCGAATGCGCGATTTCCTGCGCGACGAATATCTGCCGGTTGCCCGTGAAGGCGTCGGTCTCAGCCATATGCAGGGCGGCGACCGGCTCTACGCGCAGATGGTCCGCGACACGACGACGCTCGATCTGACGCCGGATTATATTCACGATCTCGGCCTTGCCGAAGTGGCCCGGATCACGCGCGGTTTCGAGGAAATTCGCGACGAAGTCGGTTTCGAAGGGACGCTGGCGGAGTTTTTCGAGCACATCCGCACCGATCCGCAGTTCAAGCCGGAATCCCGCGAATGGCTGGGCGAGGAATATTACCGGATCGGCGAGCGCGTCGATACGCGGATCAACGAGCTGTTCCAGACGCTGCCGACGAGCCCGCTTGAAATTCGCGCGGTCGAACCGTTTCGTGAAGCCACGGCCGCCGGCGGTTCCTATCGAAGCGGCACGCCGGACGGATCGCGTCCCGGCGTGTTCTACTACAACGCCTATAATCTCGAAGAGCGGCTGACCCCGGGTATGGAAACGCTGTATCTGCACGAGGGCGCCCCGGGCCATCACTTCCAGATCAGCCTTGCACAAGAGAATGAAGAGCTGCCGAACTTCATGCGGTTCGGCGGTAACACGGCCTTTGTCGAGGGCTGGGCGCTCTATTCGGAGACGCTCGGGCCGGAGCTTGGCCTGTTCACAGATCCCTATCAGCGCTTCGGGCATCTGAACGACGAGATGCTCCGCGCGATGCGGCTTGTCGTCGATACGGGCCTGCATTCGAAAGGTTGGACGCGCGAGCAAGCCATCGAGTACATGCTCGCCAATTCGGGCATGACCAATGTCGAGGCGACGTCGGAAGTCGAGCGCTACATCGCGATTCCCTCTCAGGCGCTGGCCTACAAGATCGGTTCGCTGACCATTCAGGCGCTGCGCGCCCAGGCCGAGGAAGCGCTGGGCGGGAATTTCGATATCCGCGCGTTCCACGAACAGGTGCTCAACACGGGCGCCCTGCCGATGGCTGTGCTCCAGGACAAGATCTACGACTGGATCGAAGCCAATGGCGGCACTCGCCCCGGTGGCATCGACCTGATGGCTGTGCATGATTATGAGTCCGCGGACTAACAGCCGGGGCATACGAAAAAATGGGGCGCTCCCGGTTTGCCGGGGGCGCCCTTTTTATTGTGGGTCGTCGGGGCCGAGATCGGCGTGGAGATCGCGTGGCCGCACATAGCGCAGGAGCTTTCCGGTCGCGGGCGCGATATCGGCCCAGCTATCGACGTCGAATTCCATCTCGGCCAGAGCGCATGTCGGAAACTTCTCCTCGACCTCAGCGCGCGCCGTATCGCCCTTGCTGTCAGGCACGAGCAGCAGCACCAGATCCTCGAGACCCGAATTATGCCCCGAGAGCAGCAGCGCGCCGACGGCCTCGTCGGCCTCATGGACGATATCGAGCAGGGTCATGTTGGACGCCAGATAGGCGCGGCGATCCCATTCCGGCTCGATTGCCTCGCCATAGCCCTTGGCCACGCTCTCCAGCGTTTCGACGACGCGGATCGCAGGCGAGGCGATGACGGCATCGAACATGATGCCCTCTTCCTGCATATGCTCGCCCATCATCTCCGCCGCGCGTTTGCCCTTGGCGTTGAGCGGGCGATCGAAGTCGCGCTTGACGGGATCGTCCCAGCTCGATTTGGCGTGACGCAGGAGGATCAGGCGCTTCATGTAGTCTCCGCAGGGTTGGGCTCGGCATCTTGTTGCCCGAAATCCGTGACAGAAGAAAGACGCGCCTCCACCCGCGCGACCGCCTCGTCGAGCGGCACGCGCGCTACCGGCGTGCCGTCGGGAAAGGCGGTCAGCAGGCGCGATGGCGTGGCTGCCGACAGCAGCACGAACATGCCGCTATCGTCCGTGCGCCGGATCAGGCGACCGAACGCCTGGGCAAGCCGGGCACGGACCACGCGATCGACATAGGCGTTGCCGCCATTGGCGAGCTTGCGCGCGGCATGGAGCACGGTCGGGCGCGGCCAGGGCACGGTTTCGAGCAATACGAGCCGGAGCGAATGGCCGGGCACATCGACGCCGTCGCGCAAGGCATCCGTGCCCAGTAGCGAAGCCCGGGCATCGTCGCGGAAGATATCGATCAGCGTGCCGGTATCGATCGGATCGACATGTTGGCTAAACAGCGGCAGGCCGTTGCGCGCCAGCCGGTCGGCGATCCGCGCATGGACGGCCTTGAGACGCGCGATGGCGGTGAACAGGCCGAGCGTGCCTCCGTTCGCCGCCTCGATCAGCCGCGCATAAGCGCCGGCCAGTGCCGGAATATCGCCTTTCTTAAGATCGTTGACGATCAGCACCTCGCTGTTCGCCGCATAATCGAACGGGCTCGGCGCCTCGAACCGTTCGGGCGCGAAATCGAGATGCGGCGCACCGGCGCGCGCTTCGGCTGCATCCCAATCCTCGCCGCCCTTGAGCGTGGCCGAGGTCACGATCAGGCCGTGGGCGGGCTTGATCACGGTTTCGGCCAGCGGCTTGGTCGGGTCGAGCCAGTGGCGGTGCAGGCCGATATCATATTCGCGACCCTCGTACCGATCGATCGCCAGCCAATCGACGAAATCGGGATCGGCCGGACCGCCGAGGCGCGCGAGCAGCGCGATCCAGGCCGCGAGCATCTGGCCCCGCATCGTCAGCCCCATCATTGCGCCTTCGATTCGCGCGCGCGCCTGGCTGTCGAGCCAGTCGGGCGCGTCTTCGAGCACGGCCTCGAGCCGCTGTCGCAGGATCGCGAGCGGCCGGTGCAGCGCTTCGAGCGCCTCGGCAGCGGCGCCGACGGCAGCGACTAGCGCGCCGTCCAGCTCGGCCGCTTCGGTCTCGATCCCGTAGCCGGCGTCCTGCGCCTTGGCGCGGGCGAAGACGGTGCCGCGCACGGCGGCTAGCAGCTTCTCGATGGGCCCCAGCGGAATGCCCTCGGCGATCCGGCCGAGCCAGCCATCGCCGGGGAGCGCCGCGGCCGCCGCATTGGCTGCCTCGATCGCATCGCCGCCGGCCTGATCGTAGGAGGCGACGTCCATGAGCCGCGCCGACAAGCCCCGGCGCCGCCCGCGATGCTTGCCTTCCGGGCCGATGATCCAGCGCCTGAGTTCGATGGTTTCCTGCCCGGTCAGCGCGGCGGAGAAGGTCGAATCGGCGGCATCGAACAGATGATGGCCCTCGTCGAACACGATCCGCGAGAGCGCGCTGCTGTCCTCGCGCCGTCGTTCCGCCATGATCATCACCAGTGCATGATTGGCGATAACGAGATCCGCGCCCTCGGCCGCCCGCGCCGAGCGTTCGATGAAGCATTTGCGGTAGTGTGGGCAGCCGGCATAAACACATTCGCCGCGCCGGTCGGTCAGCGCCGTCGCGCCCGCGCGCCGAAACAGCGTCGGGAGCCACCCCGGCAGGTCGCCGCCGACCATATCGCCGTCCTTGCTATAGGCCGCCCAGCGCGCCACGAGCTGCGCCAGCACCGCCGCCCGACCGGCAAAACCGCCCTGCAGCGCGTCTTCGAGGTTGAGCAGGCAGAGATAATTTTCGCGGCCCTTGCGCACGACCACTTTCTCGTGGCGTTCGGCGGCATCGGGAAAAATCTTCTCCGTCTCGCGGTCGAGCTGGCGTTGGAGCGCCTTGGTATAGGTCGAGAGCCAGACTGCGCCGTCCGCCTCCTGCGCCCAGAGCGAGGCGGGCGCGAGATAGCCGAGCGTCTTGCCGATTCCGGTCCCGGCCTCGGCGATCAGCATATTGGGCTTGCCGCTCGCCGGGCGCGGATCGAACACCCGGGCGGCGGTGCGCGCATAGTTGCGCTGGCCCTCGCGCCGCTCGGCATCGGTGCCCACGAGCCCTTCCAGCCGGTCGATGGCGCGATCTTCGTCCATGGTGACCGTGCGCGGTGCCGGGCGCGGCGGCTGGTCTTCCCATTCGGGCAGGCGCGAAAACAGCCAGCGCTCCGCCTTTTCGGGCTTGGCGATCCGCTCGGCGACCGTCGCCGCCCAGGGCCAGCGCAGCCGGAACAGGCTTTGCGCAGCGCTCCACGCGCCTTCGCGCTCGCCCCAGCCGGCCCATTGCAGCGTATCGAGCAGATGCTTTGCCGCATCCAGCAACAGCATCGCCGCATCCTCGTCCGTTTTCGGGACGGGCAGACCGAGCGTCCGCGCGATTCCGGCCGGTGTCGGAACGGTGAAGCGCGCCGGATGAACGAAGGCGAACAGCTCCAACAGGTCGAGACCGGACAGTTCGGGATAGCCGAGCCGCTGGCCCGTCATCGGCGCGTTGAGCACGATCATCGGCGTTTCCGAGGCTGCCGATATCGCCTCGCCGCGCGCGACCTCGCTGATCTCGCCGTCGCCCGAGGCTATCCATATACCGCCATGGGTGGCATGGAGCGCGCGATAGGGTAGAGGGGCTGCTGATTTCGACACGGGCCTGTCCCAATCGCCCAACAGGAACGAAAGAGCAACATGAACGCGCTGCGCGACGCCGCATTACAGTCCAAGGCCTGGCCCTATGAAGAGGCCCGCAAGCTGCTGAAACGCTATCCGGATGGCAAGCCGGACGGTTCGCCGATCCTGTTCGAAACGGGGTACGGGCCGAGCGGCCTGCCGCATCTCGGCACCTTTCAGGAGGTCGCGCGGACCGAGATGGTGCGTCACGCGTTCAGCGAGATAAGCGACTATCCGACCCGGCTGATCGCCTTTTCCGACGATATGGACGGGATGCGCAAGGTTGCGGAAAATCTGCCCAATCGCGATATGCTGGCCGAGCATCTGGACGAGCCGCTGTGCCGCGTTCCCAATCCGTTCGATACCGAGCATGAGAGCTTCGCCGCGCATAATAATGCGATGCTGCGCCAGTTTCTCGACCGTTTCGGCTTCGATTACGAATTCATGGCGTCGTCAGATTGCTATCAGTCCGGTCGGTTCGACGAGACGCTGAAGCTGGTCCTCGCGCGCTACGACAAGATCATGGATGTGATGCTGCCGACGCTTGGGGAGGAACGGCGCGCGACCTATTCGCCCGTGCTGCCGATCTCGCCGGTCAGCGGCAAGGTGCTGCAGGTGCCGGTCGAGGTCCTCGATGCGGCCGGGGGCATCGTGCGTTTCGTCGATCCGGCGACGGATGAGGCGATCGAGCATTGCATTCTCGGTGGCGCAGCCAAGCTGCAGTGGAAGGTCGATTGGGCGCTGCGCTGGGTGGCGCTGGGGGTCGATTACGAGATGGCGGGCAAGGACTTGATCGATTCGGTCACGCAGAGTTCGAAGATCGCGCGCGTGCTCGGCGCCAAGCCGCCCGAGGGGTTCAATTATGAGCTGTTTCTCGACGAGAATGGCCAGAAGATTTCGAAGACCAAGGGCAATGGCGTCACCATCGACGAATGGCTGACCTATGCGCCTGAGGAATCGCTGAGTTTCTATATCTATCGCGATCCGAAAAAGGCGAAGCAGCTCAGTTTCGGCGTGATCCCGAAGGCGGTGGACGAATATCACCGCTTTCTCGGCGCCTATCCGGACCAGCCGATCGAACAGCGGCTGCCCAATCCCGTGCATCATGTCCATGCCGGCGACCCGCCCGCGCCGCACATGCCGATCAGCTTCGCGCTGCTGCTCAATCTGGTCGGCGTCGCGAGCACCGACGACAAGGATCTGATCTGGGGTTTCGTCAAGCGCTATGCGCCCGATGCGAGCCCGAAAAGCCATCCCGCGCTCGATGCGCTGATCGGCCATGCGCTCGCCTATTTCCGCGATTTCGTCGCCGATACGCTGGAGCGGCGCGCGCCGGACGGGCGCGAAGCGGCGGCGTTGCGCGATCTCGACGAAGCGCTGGCGGCGATGTCCGAGGATGCCGATGCGGAATCGATCCAGAATGCGGTGTTCGAAATCGGCAAACGGCACGAATTCGAGCCGCTGCGCGACTGGTTCAAGGCGCTCTACGAGACGTTGCTCGGCACGAGCCAGGGGCCGCGCATGGGCAGTTTCGTTGCGCTTTACGGTATCGATAATGTGCGGAAACTGATCGCCGAAGCGCTGGCCGAATAGGTCGCCCTAGGCGTTTAGAGCGTCCGCCAACTTCGCTCTGAGCTGCTTCAGCTTAGCCAGCAGTTCGGGTTCCAGCGCCAATTGTGGCGTTGTCTCGCGCGATTGCGGCGCCGGCTGTTCTTCGGTCTTGCCGGCCAGCACCTTCTGGACGCCGCGGATCGTATAGCCGTCGTCGTTGAGCAGGCGGTTGATCCGCTCGACCAGCGCCACGTCCTCGGGCCGGTAATAACGGCGGTTGCCGGCGCGTTTCAGCGGCTGAAGCTGGGGAAAGCGCGTTTCCCAATAGCGCAATATGTGTTGGGCGACGCCGAGCTGGTCGGACAATTCCCCGATCGTGCGAAAGGCGTCGGCGTCCTTGGGCATCGGTTTCGGGTTCAGCCTCCCTGCGCGATCGTTTCTCGCATGGACTGGCTTGCCCGGAAGGTCAGCACGCGGCGCGGCGCGATCGGCACTTCGACGCCGGTCTTCGGGTTGCGGCCGATGCGTTCGCCCTTGTCGCGGAGCACGAAACTGCCGAAACCCGATATCTTCACATTTTCGCCGTCCGAAAGCGCATCGCACAGATGCCCGAGTACCGACTCGACCAGTTGCGCCGAATCCGCTCGCGAAAGGCCGAGGCTGTCATGCACCTGTTCAGCCAGATCCGCCCGTGTCAGTGTTCCCGCTTCACTCATTGGCTTCCCCCAAACTTGTCGTTTTTCTGTAACAATCCATAACTTAGCGCGGTCCATCGGGCAATCGCCAAGAGCAAATAGCATATCAGTAACGGACGATCGAAGCACCCCAGGTGAAACCGCCGCCCATCGCTTCGAGCGCCAATACGTCGTCGCGCTTGATCCGCCCATCCCGGATTGCCGTATCGAGCGCGAGCGGCACCGAGGCCGCCGAGGTGTTGGCGTGCTGGTCTACAGTGATGACGATTTTTTCCGACGGCAGGCCGAGTTTCTTTGCCGTGGCGTCGAGAATCCGGCGATTGGCCTGGTGCGGAACGACCCAGTCGACATCCGCCGCGGTCAGCCCGGCGGCATCGAGCGACTCGTGCAACACGTTGGACAGATTGACCACCGCGTGGCGGAACACTTCCCGTCCTCTCATGCGCAGTTTGCCGACGGTGCCGGTGGTCGAGGGTCCGCCATCGACATAGAGCAACTGGTTGTGCCGGCCGTCCGCGTGCAACTTCGAGGCGAGAATGCCCCGATCACCGTCTTCGCCGCCGAGGACGACTGCCCCCGCGCCGTCGCCGAACAGGACGCAGGTGCCTCTGTCTTCCCAGTCGAGGATGCGGCTGAACGTTTCCGAGCCGATGACGAGCGCCCGGTTCGCACCGCCGCCGCGGATCATGCTGTCTGCTACTGTCAGTGCGTAGAGAAAGCCCGAGCACACCGCCTGCACGTCGAAAGCCACGCAATCGTCGATCCCCAGATTGGTCTGAATGATGGTGGCCGATGCCGGGAAGGTCTGGTCGGGCGTCGAGGTCGCAAGGACGATCAGGTCGATGTCCGTAGCCGCCAAGTCTGCCGCTTCGAGCGCTCTTTCTGCCGCCAGCGTGCCTAGGCTCGCGGTCGTCTCGCTGTCATCGGCGATGTGGCGGAAGTGGATACCGGTGCGTTCGATGATCCATTCGTCGGACGTATCGACGGTTTCGGCCAGTTCGTCATTGCTGACGCGGCGGGCGGGCAGGGCGGACCCCGTTCCCAGAATCGCCGATTTTCGGGTCATTCAGCCGCGTCCTCGATCGCTTGCTTTGGGAAATTTTCAAGATCGGTGGAGATTTTCCGCGTGATATCGGCCATCGCCATCTTCGCGGCAACCCCGATCGCGTTGCGCACGCCATTGGCGTCCGCACCGCCATGGCTTTTCACCACGAGCCCGTTCAGGCCGAGAAACACGCCGCCATTATGGTTGTTCGGATCGAGCGTCCTGCGCAGCAGGTGCGCGGCCGGCCGCGACAGCAGGAAACCGAATTTGGAGCGCAGCGAACTGGTAAAGGCCTGGCGGATCAGATCGGCCACGAAGCGCGCTGTGCCCTCGATGGTCTTCAACGCGATATTGCCGGAAAAGCCGTCCGTGACGATCACGTCGACATGGCCGCGCGAGAGCCGATCGCCCTCGATATAGCCGGTGAATTCGAGCGGCAGCGCTTCGGCGGCGCGCAGCTGCGCGGCCGCATCCTGCAGGATGCCCGTGCCCTTCATCTCCTCGGTGCCAATATTGAGGAGCGCCGTGCGCGGTCGCGGGATATCGAGCACGGTGCGCGCATAGGCGGCGCCCATCACCGCGAACTGGACGAGATTCTCGGCATCGCATTCGGCATTGGCGCCGAGATCGAGCATCACGACATCGGTATCGCCCAATGTCGGCAACAGGGCGGATATGGCCGGGCGTTCGATGCCCTCCATGGTGCGCAGCGCGACCTTGGCGATCGCCATCAGCGCGCCGGTGTTGCCGCCGGAGAGCGCGGCTTCGGCCTCGCCCGCTTTCACGGCGGCGATGGCGAGCCCCATGGAAGAGTCCTTGGACCGGCGGAGCGCCTGGCTCGGCTTGTCCTCGCCGGCGATCACGCCGTCCGTATGGACGACCTCGACATTGTCGGACAGGGATTTGTGCTTCGCGATCTCCGCGCGGATCGCGGATTCGTCGCCGAAAAAGGTGAAGCAGAGATCGGGGAAATCGGCGCGCGAGGCGGCTGCGCCTCCCACCATTACCTCCGGACCCTCATCGCCGCCCATCGCATCGATGGCGATCCGGGGGGCGCGGTTCATCCGATTCGCTCCGACCCTCGCTTAGGCGTCGATCGGCAGGATTTCGCGACCGTTATAATGGCCACATGCCTGGCACATATGATGCGGGCGCTTGAGCTCCCCGCAATTGGGGCACTCGCCAAAGGCTTCCGCCTTCAGCGCATCATGCGCGCGGCGGTTGCCACGGCGGGAGGGCGATGTTTTTCTCTTCGGAACGGCCATGTCGGCACCTTAATTGCTAGCAATTGCCAAAAACTGTGTCGCCATCGGCATTACGAGCTTCTCCGGCGGCCATCAAGGCTGCCGCATGGTCTCATCCCGATTAGCGGTGAAGTCGGGCGCATATAGCGAATTTGCGCGCGCTTGCAACCTCTGTGAGTGCATGCGAGGGCCGAACCGACGGCCATCGGGGCCGGGAAACGGGACGCGCCATGAAACTCGAAATCACATTGATAATCGCCGCAGCGGCCGCGCTGCTCAACATCTGGCTGGCCGTGCGGGTCGGCCGGGTACGGACATCGGCCAAGGTTTCGGTCGGCGACGGCGGCAACGAGATGTTGACGCGCCGGATGCGCGCCCATGCCAATTTTGCCGAATATACGCCCTTTTTCCTGATCCTCCTCGCGCTCGTCGAACTCGCCTGGGGCGCTAGTATCTGGCTCTGGGGCGCGGCGATCCTCTACATTTTGGGCCGGGTCGCGCATGCGTTCGGGATGGATGGCAACGACAAGCTGCGCGCTTTCGGCACCTCCTCCACCCTGCTCGTGCTGCTGGGCCTCGCCATCTACGCGCTCGTTATCGCCTATTCGAGCGCCTCTTTCCTCGGCTTCGAAACGACGACGTCGATCAACGCCTGAGGCGCGGTGCTCAGGCGGACGCCAATATCCGGTCCGCGACGAAACCGTTTGTCTGGCGCTCTCGGCCGAAGGTCGACATCGGGCCATGGCCGGGCACGAAGGCCGTCTCGTCGCCCAGCGGCCAGAGCTTCTGCGTGATCGCGTCGATCAGGTCCTGATGGTTGCTCATCGGGAAATCCGTCCGCCCGATCGATCCCTGGAACAGCACGTCACCGACAATGGCGAGCTTCGATTCGGGGTGATGGAAGACGATATGGCCGGGCGTGTGGCCGGGGCAGTGATAGACGTCGAGCGTCAACTCCCCGACCGTCACCTGATCGCCATTGTCGAGCCAGCGATCGGGTTCGAAGGTTTTGCCCGCAAAGCCCCATTTCTTCCCGTCATCCTCGAGCCGCGAGATCCAGAAGCGGTCCGCCTCGTGTGGCCCTTCGATCGGCACTCCCAGCTCGTCGGCGAGGATTTTGGCCTGGCCGCAATGATCGAGATGGCCATGGGTGATGAGCAATTTTTCGATGGTGACGCCCATCTTCGCGGCCGCATCCTTGAGCTTGTCGAGGTCCGCGCCGGGATCGGTGAAGGCACCGCGCATCGTCTTGGTGCACCAGATCAGGGTGCAATTCTGCTGGAGCGGCGTCACCGGAATGATCGCCGCCTTGAGGGGAGTATTGTCGGTCATGCCCGGTGACATGGCAATTGCGCCGCATGCTTGCAACTGGCGAAGTCCGCCAAGGCTTGGCATGGGGCGAGGGTGACTGCTCGTATTTCTTCCGAAACGCCTTTCGTCTTGCTTGACGATGCGCGCCCCGATGGCGCGGCCGCGCGGCTATTTGCCAATCCGGTCGATACGATTGAGGCACGATCGCACGATGCCGTGGAGGCGGCGCTGGACCGGCTGGCCAAGGCACAGGTCGACGGGCTCCATGCCGCCGGGTTCCTGAGCTACGAGGCGGGATTTGCGCTTGAGGAGAAGCTGGCGCCGCTCCGCCGCGATCCGGCCGCCGACGATCCCCCGCTGCTATGGTTCGGGCTGTTCGAGGACATGGAGCGCATTCCGGCTACCGAAATGCTCGCGCACCTGCCCGATCCGGACGGCGCCTGGGCCGGCGCGCCCCGGCCGCGGATCACGCAAAACGGTTATGCCAAAACGTTCGAAACCGCCCAGCGCCTGATTGCGGCGGGCGATATCTATCAGACCAACCTCACCTTCGGTTGCGATGTGCCGCTCGCCGGCCATCCGCTGGCAATCTATGCGCGGCTGCGTGCCGGATCGCTGGCCGGCTATGGCGGCGTGGTCTGGACCGGCGCGCACTGGCTATTGTCGCTTTCACCGGAGCTGTTCTTTTCGCTCGCGGATGGAGAGGTCACCGCGCGGCCGATGAAGGGAACGGCGGTCCGCCATGCCGATCCGGATGCCGATCGCGCGGCGCGCGACGAACTCGTGGCGGATCTCAAGCAGCGCGCCGAAAACCTGATGATCGTCGATCTGTTGCGCAACGATCTCAGTCGCGCCGCCGCCGCGGGCAGCGTCGCCGTGCCCTCGCTGTTTCACGTCGAATCCTATCCGACCGTCCACCAGATGACGTCCACTGTCACTGCCGATCTCGCACACGGCAGTTCGGCGCTCGACCTTGTCCGCGCCATTTATCCGTGCGGATCGATCACCGGCGCGCCCAAGATCCGCGCGATGGAGATTATCGACGAACTCGAGGCGGCGCCGCGCGGGCCTTACACCGGTTCGATCGGCTGGCTCGATCCCCAGGGCGATGCCGCGTTCAACGTTGCCATTCGCACGCTGGTCCTCGAAGATGGCGCGCGCAGTGCGACGCTCGGCCTCGGCTCGGGCATCGTCGCGGACAGCGATGCGGGGGACGAATGGCGCGAATGCCTGGCGAAGGGCGCGTTTGTGACTGAGGGGCAGGCCCGGTTCGATCTGATCGAGACGATGCGGTTCGATTCCGTCGACGGGATCGCGTGGCTCGAAAAGCATCTCGACCGGATGAAGGCGAGCGCACGCGCGTTCGGTTTCGAGTTCGACCGGCATGCCGCGCGCAACGAATTGCAGGCGGCGACCTTTCGGGTCGATGCGCCGTCCAAGGTCCGCCTGCTGGCATCGCGCCGCGGCGGGCTCGCGATCGAGATTCGTCCGCTGCCCGCTGCGCCGGCCGAGCCGGTGCCGGTCGCGATTGCCGCGCGCGAAGCGCTGGCCGAGGATTTCCGCCTCAACCATAAGACGACGGCGCGGTCGGTCTATGATGCAGCGTTCGTTGCGGACGCTTTCGAGACCCTGCTGGAAGACGATGACGGGTGCCTGACCGAGGGCTGTTTCACCAATCTGTTCGTCGAGCGCGACGGTGCATTGCTGACACCGCCCGTGTCGCGCGGCCTGCTGCCCGGAATCCTGCGCCAGACGCTGATCGAGGATGGAAGGGCCATCGAAACGGATATCCGGCGCAGCGATCTCGCCAACGGTTTCCTGATCGGCAATGCCGTGCGCGGGTTGTTAAAGGCGCGGCTCGCCTGAAACCTCAGACACCCAATCGGTAAAAATCGAGCGCGAGGATGCGTTCGATATGGCCGAGCCATTCGCGGATACCGGTATTGGCGTCCGCGCAATCCAGTTCGATCACGACATTCTGCCCCCGCCGGCCGGTGCGCACTTTCACGCCATCGGCGAGGAAGACGCTTTTGAGCGCAATCGGCGTGCGGCTGTTCGCGCCGATCAGCTGGGGCGCGTAGATATTCGCATCGTCGAACGCGAACTGCCCGCCGGCGCTGTCCGTCGCGGGCGTGTTTTCCATGCCCATATAAACATCCGCCCGGTGGAGCGCGCTGGCCGAGCGGCTGATCCCGGCATGGCGGAAAAATTCGACGGCCTTTTGCGTGTCCTCGAGCGCGCCGACCGCAACATGCTGGCGCGCCTCGAGATAGCCGTGCCAGCGCTCGACATTGTCGAGGCTCGAAAATTCGCTGTCGAACAAGGCGCGGAAGCTGTTGGCATAGCTGTAACGCAGCGCCTCGTCGGCGACGTCGAGTGTCACGAGCTTGACGATCTTGCGCTGCGAGCGCGCCATCAGGATCGCGTTGGTGAACAGAAACGCCGTCGCCAGCGTCTCGGTCAGCTCGGCGCTTGCCGGCAGGTTATGGCAGCGCAGCGCGAAGACGCTCGCTTCGCCCGACGCGATATCGGCGACGGCGGCGTCGAATTCGGTCTTCTCGCTGTCGAGAAACAGGTTGGGGACATTGGGTAGCGAAGCCATGATGCGCTCCTATACGGCCGTGACGAGCTTGGCGGCGATCTCGTCGATCTTGCTCAGGTCGATGCCGGCGATGTTCATGCGCCCGTCGGGAATGATGTACACGCCATGCTCTTCGCGCAGCTGCTGGGCGGCCTCGGGTGTCACGTCGATCAGCGAGAACATGCCGAAGCCCTTATCGATATAGGTCCAGTCGCGATCCTGTTTCGCGCGGGCGAGTGCAAGTGCGAGGGCGGTGCGGCTGCCGTTGATCGTCTCGCGCATCTCTTTCAGTTCCGCGAGCCAGTCGGCCTTGAGTTCGGGGTCTTCCAAGATGGTGCGGACGATGGCCGCGCCATGGTCGGGCGGCATCGAATAATTGGCACGGGCAAGCGACAGCAGCGCCGAATTGGCCGCCGCCAGGTTCGCATGGCCCTTGCCGACGAGCAGCGCCGCGCCAGTGCGCTCGCGATACAGGCCGAAATTCTTCGAGCAGCTCAGCGCCAGCAGCATTTCCGGCGCGCGCTCGGCGATGGTCGCAATGCGCGCCGCATCCTCGTCCCACCCCCTGCCGAAGCCGATATAGGCGGCATCGACGAACGGAATGAGGCCGCGCGCCACCACGCCTTCGGTCAGCCGGCCCAGCTCCTCGCGCGACGGGTCCACGCCGGTCGGGTTGTGGCAGCCGCCATGGATGACGACGACGTCGCCCGGTGAAGCCGCGTCGAGCGCCTGCAATATCGCATCCACGTCAGCCTCGGCGGTGAATTTGGGGTAGGGGTAGGTCGTCATGGCCGCGCCGACCGCGCCGAAGATCGCGCGATGGTTGGGCCAGGTGGGGTCGGGCATCCAGAAGGTCGCGTCGGGATTGAGGCTCAACGCCAGCTCGGCCAGCACCCGCACCGCGCCGGACCCGCCGATCGACTGTATGCCGATCATGTCCGTGCCATAGACGTGGCCGGGCAGCACTTCTGTCGCCAAAAGCTTAACGAAGGTCTGGTCGCCGCCCACGCCGACATAGGATTTGGTCTTCTGCATATCGATGAGGCGCTGCTCGGCGGCTTTCACCGCACGCATGATCGGCGTCAGGCCGGTGGCGTCCTTGTAGACGCCGATGCCGAAATCGACCTTGTCGGCGCGCGGATCCTCCTGATAGGCGCGGCTGATCGCGATGATCTGGTCGATCGGGCGGGCGACGGCATTGTCGAACATGGAAGATCCTTAGGGGCTGACCGATTTGACCGGGAGGAAACCCGAATTGGCGTTGCGGACGTCGCTCGCGACATAGCTGCCGAGCAGTTTGACGTAGCGCGCTTTCTCTTCGAGTGCGCGCAGCGCCGCCTGTACGGCATCGTCCTCCAGCCCCCCGCCGATATCGATGTAAAAGGTCGGCAGGGCGGTTTCTTCGGAGATCGTATAGGTTTCGAGCGTCGTGATGTTGATGCCGGCATCCCGGAACACGGCGAGCGCCTCGATCAGCGCGCCCGGCTGGTGATCGATCTGGAAGATCAGCGTCGTGATATTCGCTTCGCCGTAATCCGGGTCGAGCGAGGGTTTCTCGAGCGCCAGGAAGCGCGTGTAATTATTCTTCTGGTCCGCAATATCGCGTTCGATCACGACACCGCCGAACACCTGCGCCGCAACCGAAGAGCCAATCGCGGCGACATGCGGATCGCCGAGTTCGGCGACTTGCCTGACCGCACTCGCGGTATCGACCGTCTCCACCTGCTCGGCGTCCCGGCAATGCGCTTCGATAAAGCCCGAGCTTTGCAGGAACCCTTGGCGATGGCTGAGAATGCGGGTGATGCTGCCCGGTTCGGAGACCGGCTGCGGGCCCGAATGCGCCTGGATCAGGCAATGCTCGATTCGCTGCATATGCTCCTGCACGATCGCCATCTCGGTCGAGAGCATCAGGCGATGGACATCCGGGATGCGGCCGCTGGTCGAATTCTCGATGGGGATCACGGCCGTCTTGTGATCGCCCGCCTCGACCGTCTCCATGATCTCGCCAAAGGTGCGCAGGCCGACATGCTCGGCATGGGGATACATGCCGATCGCCGCCTGATAGCTATAGGTGCCGGGCGAACCCAGATAGGCGATTGTCTCTGCGGTCATTCCTCATTCTCCAGCGCATCGATCCGGCGTTTCGCGTCAACCAGCGTCTCCAGCAAAACGGCGGGCACAGGCTCGTCGGCCATGGCGGCGATCAGATCAAGCCGTTTTTTGAAATCCTCCAGCGCGACTTTCAGCTCGGTAGCATTGGCGCGAAAGATATCGGCCCACATCTGCGCGTCCGATCCGGCAAAAGCCGCGATCCCGCGATAGGAGGCGGGGAGCAGGTCGGACGGCTCCTCCGTGCCCAGCCCGGCCAGCGCATAGGCGATCAGGTGCGGCAGATGCGATCCCGTCGCCAGCAGCCGGTCATGCGCACCGGGCGCCATCTCGACGACGTCCGCGCCGAGCGTTTGCAGCAAGGCTCTGGCGGCCATGACGGCTTCGGCATCGGTGGCCTCCGTCGGCGTCAGTACGAAGGGCCGCGCGGTGATGATATCGCCGCTGGATCGCCCGGGTCCGGCGGAAATGCCGCCAGCCAGCGGGTGGCCGGGGACAAAACGCGCTGCGTCGACCTCTGCCTCTGCAACCGTTTCGACAATGTCGGTCTTCGCCGAACCGGTATCGATGATCAGCGGTTGGCTGTCCGGAAGCTCAAGCAAGGCGACGACCTGCTTCGCGATCGTTGCGACCGGCGTGGCGACGAAAATGGCGTCGCAATCCCCGAGTTCTGCGAGGGTTGCCGCGATTTCCGCCTTGGGATGGCGTTCGGCCACATAGGCCGCATTGCCCGGGCTCGCATCGTGCACAGCCAACCGGGTTTCCGGCAGCATATGCGCCAGCCGCGCGGCGATCGAGCCACCGATCAGGCCCGCGCCGACAAGCCCGATCCGCCGGAAATCGTTAGCGTTCATGGCGCTGATGAAGATTTTCTGTGCTGCATTGCACTGCACAAAAGCCGGTCCGCATCCTAAATGCAAACGATATCGCGGCTCCGGCGTGACGAAAATTGTAACGAAAACCGCCCGATCGCCGAATGAAGCAACGGGGCGTGTACGCCGGGTTTCAGTGCCGGTTCAGCCGGAACCACTTAAGGCCGGGCGCAGTAAAAAGGTGAGCCTATGACGATCGATCGACGAACGATATTGACCGGGGGCGCGATTGGCGCGCTGACGATGCTGGCGGGCTGCGGCAGCCGGGCCGATGCGTCCAACAGCGGCAATTTCCCGGTACGCTATACCGAAGCGCAATGGCGCGAGCGGTTGACGCCCGAAGAATTCCGCGTCCTGCGCGGCCATGGCACCGAGCGGCCGTTCACCAGTCCGCTCGACGATGAATCGCGCCGCGGTACCTTCACCTGCGCCGGTTGCGGCAACCGTCTGTTCAGTTCGGCGACCAAGTTCGACAGCCGCACCGGCTGGCCGAGCTTCTACCGGCCGTTGCCGGGCGCGATCGGAACCAGCGTCGATACGTCTCTCGGCATGACGCGCACCGAGGTGCATTGCGCCGATTGCGGCGGCCATCTCGGCCATGTGTTTCGCGACGGCCCGCGCCCGACCGGGCTGCGCTATTGCATGAACGGCGTGGCGATGGATTTCGTCCCGGCCAGGAGTTAAAGCCATGATCATGAAAAAGCTTGTTTCCTTTGCTATCGGCGGCGGCGCAGTGATCGCCGCGGTGGCCGCCATTTCCCTGCCGACGACACAGCAGGCCGTCGAAGCGGCCGTGACGATCCCGCCGCCCCGGACCAATGTCGTCGTCACCGAAGGCAACCAGGTTGCGGTGCTCGCCGGCGGATGTTTCTGGGGCATGGAAGGCGTGTTCCAGCATGTGCGCGGCGTGCGCAGCGTTACCTCGGGCTATGCTGGCGGCAGCGCGGAAACCGCGACCTATGAACAGGTCGGCACGGGCCGGACGGGCCATGCCGAAGCCGTGCGCATCGTCTACGACCCAAGCGTCGTGACCTATGGCGAGCTGCTGCGCATCTATTTCTCGGTCGCGCACGATCCGACCCAGGTGGACCGGCAGGGCCCGGATGTCGGGCCCGATTATCGCTCGGCGATCTTCCCGCAAAATGCCGCGCAGCGAAGCGTTTCGCGGCGCTATATCGCGCTCCTCAACGAATCCGGTCGCTTCGCGCGTCCGATTGCGACGCAGCTCGAAAGCGGCCGCTTCTATCGCGCGGAAGACTATCATCAGGATTTCATGAACAGGAACCCGCGCCACCCCTATATTCTCGCGCATGACGTGGAGAAAGTGGAGGATCTGCGCGCGACCTTCCCGCGCATGTTTACGAACACACCGGCGGCGTGATTTTGCCAGACTCGACGTTGCGGTCGAGCGCGGCAGGTTTGTCCGTCAGAATTTTTCCTTGGCGGAAAAATCGCCGCACCGGCCCACTCCCCCTCCCGACCTCCCATTCAGTGTACCCGTGTGGATGGGGGGGTGGGGGTGTGGGCCGGTGCGGCGCTCGACCAACAGACCTGTTGGTC
>JBCBSD010000044.1:0-24799 GCA_039819365.1 Pseudomonadota bacterium | reverse complement strand
GGCCGGGAGGGCGATTTTCTGCTGATCGGCTTCAGTCCGCGCAAGACCGCACTCACCCTCTACATGATGGGCGGCTTTCTCCGCCACGAGGAGATCATGGCGCGGCTCGGCATGTACAAGACCGGCAAATCCTGCCTCTATGTCAAGCGTTTGAGCGATATCGACATGGACGTGCTCGCAGAACTCGTCACCGCGTCGCTCGCCTATATGCGCGAAACGTACGACACGACGTGAGATTTCGTCGACGAAATTTCTCCGGCGTTAAACAGACATACAGGGACTTCGTCCTATATCGGCATCATCGAAAATGATGCCGGCCGTTTTCGGGCCGGTTCTTGCAGGAGCCAATGCGTGGACCGTTCGATTGTCATAGGCCTGGTTTCCTTCGCCCTGACGGCGTCGGTACTCGCGATTCCCACGATTGCGAATGCGCAGGATGCGGCTGTCAGGGGCGAGCCGATGACGCGCGCGCAAGTGGAAAGCCGGATTGCCGACCGGTTTGCGGCCGCCGATGCCGATGGCAGCGGCGCCCTGAGCCGCGACGAAGTCGATGCCTATCGCGCGACGCGCCGGGCCGAGCGCCAGTCGCGCCGTTTCGCCCGCATGGATTCGGATGGCGATGGCGAGATCAGCATTGCCGAACGCGATGCCGCGTATATGCGGCGCATCGAGCGGCGCGGCATACGGCGCAGCGACATGATCGCCGAGGATCGCAGCATGCGTGCCCGCTTGTCGGACCTGGAAATGGCGCCGCTCAGCCAAGCTGCGGCGCGGCAGCACACGCAGGACGATGTGCAGACCCGGCGCGTATCGCGACGCGAGCAAGCCTGGACCGCCGCTGACGCCGATAGCAGCGGTTCGCTCGACGCCGCCGAATTTGCCGCTCTGCACGATGCGCGGCACGAGCGCCGCGCCGAACGCCGCGCCATGCGCTTCGACCGGGCCGATAGCGATAATGACGGTCAGCTGACACTGGCGGAGTTCTCCGCCCGGCCACTGGCCCGGTTCGAGCGCGCCGACGCCGATAATGACGGCAGCGTTACCCGCGAAGAACGCCGCGCCGCCCGCCAGGCGATGCGCGCCGATCGCAGGGCCAGACGGGCAGGCCGCGCACAATAGTTCCCGCTCCCATAGCGGAAAAAGGGAAGGGCCGGGGCAGCGATGCGCCGGCTCTTTTCGTCGAACGGCAATTCGCGTCTGCCGAACACCTTGTCCGCCGCTTAAAAAGACAATAGTCGTAATAGCGGAACAGTCTATGGGAGGATGAGCCGATGCGGCTTGGTTTCATGACGATCGCCGCCTTGGCGCTGGCCTTGACCGGCTGCGAAAGGCCTGTGGAACAGGAGCCCGGGCTGACGGCGGATGAGGTGATAGCGCGACATGTCGAGGCGATCGGCGGCGCCGATGCGATCGATGCGCTCCGCAATATTCGTGTCCGGCCCGAAGTGATCGAACCGGATTTTACCGTTCTCGGCGATTACCGCGCCACCCGCGAAGGGCGCATGCGGGTCGACATCTATGCAAATGGCGAGCGCGTTTTCAGCGAAGGCATCGACGGCGATGGCGGCTGGCAACAGGCGGGAGAGGGCGCGGAGTTCACGGAAACAACGGCTCTGGCCCGGGCGGCGCTGGAGCGCGGTGTCGAGTTCAACCTCTTCGGCCTGCACGATCTGACCGCCCGGGGTCATCTCGCCTCGCTGTTCGGACGCGAGGAAATCGACGGCGTCGACTATCATGTTATCCATATCGCGATGGCGGACGGGTTCGAACGGTTCGCTTTCGTCAATCCGGAAAGCTGGATGATCGAACGCTATCGGGAAACGAGCGCGCTCCACCCCGATCTCGATGACGAAGAGCGGCCCGAAGAGACTATTCTCAGCAATTTCGCCCAACATTGCGGGGTGCTGCGCGCCACCGAAACCCGCAAGATCGATCGCGAGACCGGCGAGGAGGTCCAGCGGACGCGCGCTCTCGCGATCGATTGCAACATCGATTCCGACGATCTGAATATCGGCCGTAACGAACCGGCACCGCCCGCACCCGGCTGAGTATCCGGCCGACAATGTCCTAGTATCACCGGCCTTTTTGCGATTAAGTCTGGCTCATGGGAGCGGGACATTCGCATCACGGGCACGACCATCCCCATGGCCACGGCCATAGCCATGCGCCCGCCGATTTCGGTCGCGCCTTCGCGATCGGCATTACGCTCAATACGCTCTATATCATCGTCGAAGCCGGCTACGGTTTCGCCATCGGATCGATGGCGCTGCTCGCCGATGCCGGGCACAATCTTTCGGACGTTCTCGGCCTGATCATCGCCTGGACCGGCGCGACCCTGGCCAAGCGTCCGCCGAGCAAGCGCTACACGTTCGGATTTCGCGGATCCTCGATCCTCGCCGCCCTGTTCAACGCGGTGCTTCTCCTGATTGCGGTCGGCCTGATCGCGCTCGAGGCGATCCAGCGGATCGTCTATCCCGCACCCGTCGCCGGCGGCACGATCATCGTCGTCGCCGGGATCGGGATCGTGATCAACGGCGCGACAGCGCTTTTGTTCGCGCGCGGCCGCAAGGGCGATATCAATATCCGCGGCGCGTACCTGCACATGGCCGCCGATGCGGCCGTGTCTGCCGGCGTCGTGATCGCCGGGATACTCATACTCTGGACGGGCTCGACCTGGATCGATCCCGTGACCAGCCTCGTTATCGGGCTGGTGATCCTGCTCAGCACGTGGGGGCTGTTGCGGGATTCGGTGAAGATGTCCCTCGCCGCCGTGCCCGATCACATCGATAGCGACGAAGTACGCGAAATGCTGGCCGCCATGGATGGGGTCGCGCAGGTCCACCATCTGCATATCTGGAACATGAGCACGACGGAGATCGCGCTGACCGCGCATATGGTGATGCCGGACGGCCATCCGGGCGATGCGTTTCTCACTGGGGTTCAGGCCGAGCTGGAGGCGCGTTTCCATATCGGTCATTCGACGATCCAGATCGAACGCGGCGACGTGCCGGGCGAATGCGACGGTTGCTGATCGCCATAATCGTCAGCGCCAATATCGTCAGAGAATATCCCGGAGCCGCGTCTTTTCCTGTTCCAGATAGTCGCGGGTGAGCGGCACGGCGTCGCGCCGACGGACTAACTGGATCTGGTAGTTGCACGTGCCGCCATAGCGGAACGAGACACCGGCGCCGCTCAGATAGAAGAGCCATAACCGGTAGAAGCGCTCGTCATAGAGCTCGACGATCCGCTCGCGCGCGGCCTTGGTCCGGTCGTACCAATGCTCGAGCGTCATCGCGTAATGCACGCGCCACATCTCGATATCGGTCGCCAATAGACGCGCCTTTTCGCTGGACGGCAGGATTTCGGACAGCGCCGGTACATAGGAGCCGGGGAAAGTATATTTGGCCGTGAAGGCGTCGGTCCCGTTGGGGCCGCCGATCCGGCCGACGGTATGGAGCAGCATGACGCCGTCCTCGGTGAGCAGGTCATGGCAATCGCGAAAGAAACGACCATAGTTGGGCGGGCCGACATGCTCGAACATCCCGACCGAAACGATCCGGTCGAACTGGCCCTCGACATCGCGATAATCGGAAAGCTCGTATCGTACCTTGTCCGCGACGCCGGCTTCTTCTGCGCGTTTGCGGGATGCCGCCAATTGCTCCTCGCTCAACGTGATGCCGAGCACCTCGCCGCCCGTCACCTTGTGGATCGCCAGCGCCATGCCGCCCCAACCGCTGCCGATATCGAGGACGCGGATGCCCGGCTTGAGCGCCAATTTGGCGAGGATATGGATGACCTTGGCGCGCTGGGCAGCCTCGAGGCTCATCCCCGGATCTTCGAAATAGGCGCAGCTATATTGCATGTCCTCATCGAGGAAGAGGCGGAACAGCTCGTCCGAAAGATCATAGTGATGGGCGACATTGCGGCGCGCACGGCGGCGCCAGTTGAAATGATCGAGGCGCTGGCCCGCAGCCTGGCGGGCGCGCTTGAAGATGCCGCGCGGGGCCAATGGTCCGGTTTTCTCCCATTGCTGGTTCTTGCGGATCAGCGTGATCAGATCGCGAATCTCGCCGCGCTCGAACGCGATATTGCCGTCCATGAAAGCTTCGGCCGCGCCGAGCCGCGGGTCGGCCGCAATCGCGCGTGCGGTACCCGGCTCGGTGAGGCGAACTGCGATGTCCGGGAAATCCGTGTCGCCGTCACCATAGCGATATTCGGTGCCGTCCGCGTCGGTCACCGCCAGCCTGCCGCGCTTGACCAGGCGGCCTAGAAACTTGTCGAGCAGCCACATCGCTCTATGCTTTCACTGTTGCCGGTCCAGTGCAAGCCGGTTCGCCGCAAGCGCGCGATCGGTTACGGTCGGCCCGAAAATGGCAGTCGCGCAAACACGGAAGGAATAGCGCTTATGGCCCAAGGCAACATTACCCCGCTGACGATCGATCCCGATCCGCTCGCGCCCTATGCGATATCGCCCGGCTGGCGCGTCGGCGACCTTCTGTTTCTGTCCGGCCAGGCGGCGATCGACGAGAGCGGTGCGATTGTCGGCGCGGGCGATTTCGACGCGCAGCTCGCCCAGACCTTCGCCAATATCGATCGCGTGCTGGCGGCGGGCGGCAGCAGCCGGGACCGGATTGTCAAAGTGACGATCTACCTTACGGATATGGCGAATTTCCCGGCGATCGTGGATGCGCGGCAACGCTATTTCACGCGGCCCTGGCCGGCGGATACCATTGTCGAGGTGAAATCGCTCGCGCTGCCCGAGCTGATGGTCGAGATCGATGTGATCGCGGCTGCGGATTAGCCAAGCGCGGCCTGCTTCTCGTCTGCCAATCTATCCAGTTCCGCGCGCGACTTTTTCTCCGCCGCCGATTTCAATTGCCCGCAGGCGGCCATGATGTCGCGCCCGCGTGGCGTGCGGATCGGCGCGCTGATCCCGGCGTCGAAGATGATTTCGGAAAAGCGCGCAATGCGGTCCGGCTCCGAACATTCATAGGCCGCGCCGGGCCAGGGATTGAACGGGATCAGGTTCACCTTGGCGGGAAGCTTGTAATGCTTGATCAGCCGGACCAACTCGCGCGCGTCTTCGTCGCTGTCATTCTTGTCCTTGAGCATCACATATTCGAACGTGATCCGCCGTGCATTGTTGGCGCCCGGATAATCGGCACAGGCCTGGAGCAGCTCCTCGATCCCGTATTTCTTGTTGAGCGGAACGATCTCGTCGCGCACTTCCTTGGTTACGGCGTGCAGCGACACGGCCAGGTTGACGCTGATCTCCTCGCCGGTTCGCTCGATCATCGGGACGACGCCCGAGGTCGAGAGCGTGATCCGGCGGCGCGACAGGGCCAGGCCCGCAGCGTCCATCACGATCTTCATCGCATCGCGGACATTGTCGAAATTGTACAGCGGCTCGCCCATGCCCATGAGCACGATGTTCGTCAGCATCCGGCCATGCGGATCGTAAGTGCTCGATTCGCCCGGTCCCGGCCATTCTTCCAGCGTATCGCGCGCCAGCATCACCTGCCCGACAATCTCGCCGGGGATCAGGTTGCGCACCAGTCGCATCGTGCCGGTATGGCAGAAGCGGCAATTGAGGGTGCAGCCGATCTGGCTGGAAATACAGAGCGTCCCCCGGTCCGCATCGGGAATGAAGACCATCTCATAGTCCTGCCCGTCGACCGTCCGCAGCAGCCATTTGCGCGTACCGTCTTCGGACACCAAATGCTCGACGACTTCAGGCCGCCCGATCACGAAGCGCTCTTCGAACCAGGGATGCTGCGCCTTGGCGATGTCGCTCATCTCGGCAAAATCGGTTTTCCCGCGATGATAGATTTGATGCCAGACCTGCTTGGCGCGCAGCTTGGCCTGTTTCGGCGCGAGCCCCGCCGCCTCGAAGGCAGCGCGAATTTCGCCCCGCTTCAGGCCGAGCAGGTCGATACGTCCGTCGTCGCGCGGCGGCAGGTTGCGCGGAACGGGGACCGGGTCGACCGTTCCGGGCCGGTTCATGGGGGCGGATGATGCGCTCATGCGGGGCGATGTAGGAGCAATGCCGGCGTTTTGCCAGCCGACCGGACGCGTCCGGCTTCAGCAGGCGGGTTAATACTCGAAAACCTGATTGCAGTAGAACACCGTGACGCCCTCACTATCCTGCACTTCGGTGACCGCACGCATCGCATCGTCCATCGGGGTTTCGCGTTCGCTGCCATCCGGATTCACCGGATATCCGGCGTCGATCAGCGCGGCGGTCACGCGCCCGACCGGCTCGTCAAAGCGGATGCCGCTTGCCCATATGCAGCAGCTTTCCTCGATCATTGCATTTTCGTAGCCGACGACATGCAGGCCAAGCCACCGGCCTTCGAAGTCCAGATGGTATTCGATGACCTCGGGCGATCCTTCATCGGCATAAGGCCGGGACATCTGCGTAGCCACGGGCTCCGCGATACCGGGGATCGAGACAGAGCCTGGCCCGGCAATCGGCGCGGCGTTCGGGTCTTCGTTCATTTCGAACGCCGATTCCATCGCGCTGGTAAAGCTTTCGGAATATTCGCACGTTGCCGGATCCGCGAAATTCAGAAAATCGTTGAGGTCGTGCAGATCGGCTTCGCCTGCTTCTGCGGTTTCCACCGAGGCTTCCGTCGCCAGGCCATTTGCGCCCTGTGCGGCGGCGTTGCCGGACGCATCGCCGCATGCCGACACGCCAAGGCCCAGAACAACCATGAATCCTGCAACAATTCTCACAGATACCCCCTTTACCGGCAAAAATTATAGGCGAACTTTACACGCTGCATTCGAGGCGTAAAGTCCTTGCAACGCACGATTATCCAGTGGCGCAGCCCAGTGCCGCCGCGTCGATTGCGCTGGCCGCGCCGCGCAGGCTGTAATTGTCGACAAAGCGGCCGGAGCGTCGCGACCGAGCCTCGATCCGCATGGCCGCGCCATTGCGCATGGCCGCGACAATGGCAGCGTCGTCCTGGCTCGACTCAGCCCAGGCATCGGGGCCGCTTCCGACCAGCTCGAACTGGCGGTTGTCGATGGTGAGAACCGGCTGTGTATCCTCGCCGATCTCGCGCCGGAGGCGGAAATGGACCTGGCCGCGCCGATCGCGCTCCGGCCAGGTGCCGACCGAGGCGAACGGCTCCCACTGGCCGCTTCGCTGGCGGTCAGGTCGCGCTATCGCATAGCAGCGGGGGACCTCGGCATCCCGAAACGCGCCCCAATTGCCGTAGATGCCGAGCGAATCTCGGGCCGGCGCCGCGGTCGGCAGGGCGAGCATGGCGCAGGCCAGAACCGCCCAGCCCCGCATCAGGCGCGCTCCCCGCCATCGCCCTCGACGATGAGCGTTTCGACGCCGTCCTCGATCATCACTGCCGAACCCTGCGGAAGGCCGGGCGCAACCGGTGCGCCATAACCCGGCAGCGGATCGAGCCCAAGCAGCACGCCGCGCAATACCCGGCTGGATATGCCGTGCATGATGACGAGCTTGTCGCCCGGCGCCTTGCCATGTTCGTCGAACCAGCCCGTCACCCGGTCCGCGATCTCGGCATAGCTTTCGCCATCCGGTGCGGGCTTCAAGAGGCGCGTGTCCATATCGACGATCGATCCATATTCTTCGGCGACATCGGCATAATAGCGGCCGCCCCAGCATCCCATGCCGATTTCCACCAGCCGATCGTCGTGCTGCGCGTCGTGCCAGTCGAGTCCCAGATGCTCCGCGATAATCGCCAGCGTCTGAGAGGCACGCCCGGCGCTCGACGACCAGAGCGCGAGACCGGGCTTCGGGCCGAGCCGGTGGTGAAGCGCGGCACCCATCTGGTCGACCTGCTCGAACCCGGCGCGGGTCAGCGGTGTATGGACATGATCGCCCTGCAGCCGCGCGGCCGCATTGAAAACGGTTTCGCCGTGGCGGGCGATAAAGAGACGGGCGGGCCTGTTCATCGCACGGCTGATCGCCAATCCGTTGCCCGAAAGCAACAGAAAACCGCCGTTTATCTGAGGTTCATGCAACTTTTCCGGAGGTCATTAGCTTAACAGGCGTCCCCCGGTTTTTGGGGTCGTGTAAAACTGTAGGAGTATATTTTCATGCGTAGGATTATTCTCGGCGCGGCGCTCGCTGCGGGCGTCTCTGCACCGGCCATGGCTCAGTCCGACGGCGAGGCCTTCACCGGCTTCCGGCTGGAAGCGCTGGGCGGCTATGACAGCACCAGCGTCGACAATGACGGCGATTTCTCCCCGGGCACGCAAGATCGGTTCGACGATGGCAGCGGCGAAGGGCTCGATGGCTTTCTCTACGGGATCGGCATCGGCTACGATGTCCCCGTTGGCGGTGTCGTACTTGGCGTCGAAGGGGAGTGGACGGATTCGACCGCCGGTGAGACGGACGACGATCCGTTCGGGCCCGGCAGCCGCGCCTCATTCGAAGCGGAGCGCGACTTTTATGTCGGCGCGCGGGTCGGTGTTCCGGTCAGTCCGCAGGCGCTTCTCTACGCGCGCGGCGGATACACCAATGCGCGCTTCGGCCTGGATGCAGATGACGGCGCCGGATTTGCGGAGGATTTCGATGCAACACTCGACGGGTTCCGCGTCGGCGCCGGCATCGAATATCTGCTCGGGCGCAATGTCTATGGGAAGGTCGAGTATCGCTATTCCAACTATAGCGACCTTGAAGTCGATGTTGCCGATACCAACATCGATTTCGACGATTTCGATGTGAATACGGATCGGCATCAGGTCGTCGCCGGCGTGGGCATTCGCTTCTAGGCGCTACTATCCACAGAAAAACGCCTAAAAACGGGGCGGGGGCTTGCGCTCCCGCCCCTTTTTCTTGCCATATTCGGCGATAACGGGCAGGACCCTTCTCCCAAATAACGACTATGCCGCGCGCAGGGGATGACGATGAAAGCGACGATTGAACGGGCAGTGCTTTTAAAAAGCCTCGGCCATGTGCAATCGGTGGTCGAACGCCGCAACACGATACCGATCCTGTCCAACGTTCTGATCGAAGCGGTTGAGGGTGGCGGGCTCAAGCTGATGGCGACCGATCTCGATCTGCAGATCGTCGAAACCGTCGAGGCGCAGGTCGAGCAGGCCGGCGCGACGACCGTCTCCGCGCACACATTGTTCGATATCGCCCGAAAGCTGCCCGAGGGCAGCCAGGTCGCGCTCGAGGCCGCCGATGGCAAGATGGCGGTCAATGCCGGTCGCGCGCGGTTCAACCTCGCAACCCTGCCGCGCGACGATTTTCCCGTTATCGCGGAGGGCGAGCTGCCGACCCGGTTCGAGCTGCCGGCCGCATCGCTGCGCGAGATCGTCGACAAGACCCGCTTTGCGATTTCGACCGAGGAAACCCGCTATTATCTGAACGGCATTTTCTTCCACGTCACCGACGACGATCAGCCGGTGCTGAAAGCCGCCGCGACGGACGGCCATCGCCTGGCCCGCTTCACCCTGCCGCGCCCGGACGGCGCCGAAGGCATGCCGGACGTGATCGTGCCGCGCAAATGCGTTGCCGAGCTCAGGAAGATGCTCGACGAGCTGGACGGCACGGTCGAAGTGGCGCTGTCGGACAGCAAGATCCGCTTCGGGCTCGGCACGGCGGTGATGACGTCGAAACTGATAGACGGCACCTTCCCCGATTATAATCGCGTCATCCCGACCGGGAACGACAAGCTGCTCAAGATCGATCCGCGCAGCTTCGAGGAGGGTGTCGACCGCGTCGCGACCATCGCCACCGAAAAAACGCGTGCAGTGAAAATGGCGCTCGATACGGACAAGATCACGCTATCGGTCACGTCGCCCGAAAACGGCACGGCGTCGGAGGAAGTGGCCGGCCAATATGGCTCGGACGGGTTCGAGATCGGATTCAACGCGCGCTATCTGCTCGATATTCTCGGCCAGGTGCAGGGCGATGCGATCGAGGTCCATCTTGCCGACGCGGCCGCGCCGACGCTGATCCGCGAAAACGACGCTGCCAGCGCGCTCTACGTGCTGATGCCGATGCGGGTGTGAGCGCCTAGCGCGATGCCCATGAGCGGCGGCCGATGACTATCCGCCGCCTCGGCCTCACCGATTTCAGATCCTATGAAGCGGCGGCGATGGAGCCCGGGCCGGGCTTCGTCGTGCTGACCGGCGAAAATGGCGCAGGGAAGACCAATATCCTCGAAGCGGTGTCGCTGTTCGCGCCGGGGCGCGGGCTGCGGCGGGCGAAGCTGTCCGAAATGGCGCGGGCTGACGGACCGGGCGGCTTTTCGGTCGCTGCGGTGCTCGACGCGCCCGGCGGCGATGTCGATCTCGGCACGGGCACATTGCCCGCGACACCCGACCGCCGCCGGGTGCGGATCAACGGCGCGACGGCGTCCGCGACGGCGCTGACCGAGTGGCTGTCGATCCTCTGGCTGACCCCGGCAATGGATCGGCTGTTCGCCGACGCACCGAGCGGGCGGCGCGCTTTTCTTGACCGGCTGACGCTGGCGTTGGAACCGGGCCATGCGCACCATGCCTCGCGCTACGAGGCTGCAATGCGGGCGCGAAACCGGTTGCTGGCCGACGAGGCGGTGCTGGACGTCGAATGGTGCGCGGCGCTGGAATCGCAGATGGCGGAGCATGGCGGTGCATTGGCCGTTGCGCGCGATCAAACGGTGGCCGCGCTCAACGACGCGCTGGCCGATCAGCCCGAAGGGCCATTCGCCAAGGCCCGGTTGGCGATTGCGGGCTGGACGCCGGATCCGGATCTCGGCGCACAGCTGGCGGCCGGGCGAGGCCGCGATCGTGCCGCCGGACGCTCGCTCACAGGCCCGCACAGAAGCGATCTCGCGGCTACCCATCTCGGCAAGGGGCAGCCTGCGGATCGCTGCTCCACGGGCGAGCAGAAGGCGCTCTTGCTCGCCATCGTCCTTGCCCATGCCGATCTTGTGGCGGCACGGGCGGGGCGGCGCCCGCTCATCCTGCTCGACGAGGTGGCGGCGCATCTCGATCCGGTCCGCCGTGCCGCCCTGTTCGAGCGGCTGGCGGACGGCGGCGGGCAGGTCTGGATGACGGGAACCGAGCCCGCCCTGTTCCGCAGCATCGGCGGTGCCAACCGCTATACGGTGCGGGAGGGGACGGTCCGCGCAGCCTGATGCACTTGCATTGTTGGACAATGGGGTAGAGCCTTGTTCGTCCTTGGGCCTGTTTTGCACATGTTGCGGACGAATATTCCGGAGAATTCGGGCAGCCTGAGTGTCCACTATGTCAACTTTGCGCAACAATAATGCGCGGGTAGATATTTTGCCCCGTAATCAGCAGCTTGGCGGCAACGCCCAATCCCCACGAATCCGGCCGTTTCGCTTGGGTTTTGCGGCGAAAAAGCCTATATATGTGAGATGACTGACCAATCCGAAGACCCGACTTCCGAGGGCGAAACGAACGCTCCCGAAAATACGCCGCAAAAGGGCGATTATGGCGCCGATTCCATCAAGGTTCTCAAGGGCCTGGACGCGGTCCGCAAGCGGCCCGGCATGTATATCGGCGATACCGATGACGGGTCGGGGCTCCATCACATGGTGTTCGAGGTTTCCGATAACGCGATCGACGAGGCGCTGGCCGGGCATTGCGATCGGATCCTGATCCAGCTCAACGCCGACGGCTCGGTCACGGTCGAGGATAATGGCCGCGGGATTCCGGTGGGCATTCACAAGGAAGAAGGCGTCTCGGCGGCCGAGGTCATCATGACCCAGCTCCACGCCGGCGGGAAGTTCGAGAATACGTCGGACGATAATGCGTACAAGGTATCGGGCGGTCTGCACGGGGTCGGCGTTTCCGTCGTCAACGCGTTGTCCGATTGGCTCGAATTGCGCGTCTGGCGCGACGGCAAAGAGCATTGGATGCGCTTTAAGGACGGTGTCGCCGAGGCACCGCTGGAGATTGTCGGCGATGCGGGCGATCGCAAGGGCACTCAAGTCACCTTCATGCCGTCCGCCGAGACCTTCAAAATCACCGAATTCGATTTCGAAAAGCTCGAACATCGCTATCGCGAGCTGGCGTTCCTCAATTCCGGCGTGCGACTGTTCATCGCCGATGCGCGCCATGCGGATCGCGAAGAAGTCGAGCTCTATTACGAGGGCGGCACATCGGCTTTCGTCCAGTATCTCGATCGCCATAAACAGGCGATCATCGGCGATCCGATCGCGATTTCCGGGGAACGCGACGATATCGGTATCGATGTCTCGCTCGAATGGAATGACAGCTATCACGAGAATGTCCTCGCCTTCACGAACAACATTCCGCAGCGCGACGGCGGCACGCATATCGCCGCCTTCCGTTCGGCACTGACGCGCACGCTGAACAATTATGCGGAAAGCTCGGGCGCGCTGAAAAAGGAGAAGGTCAAGCCGACCGGAGACGATATGCGCGAAGGGCTGACCGCGATCGTTTCGGTCAAGCTGCCCGATCCCAAGTTCAGCTCGCAGACCAAGGACAAGCTGGTTTCCTCCGAAGTGCGCCAGCCGCTCGAAAGCCTGATCGCCGACAAGCTCGCCGAATGGCTCGAGGAAAATCCGCCCTATGCCGCCGCCGTCATCCAGAAGGTGATCGATGCCGCCGCCGCCCGCGAGGCCGCGAAAAAGGCCCGGGAACTCACCCGGCGCAAGGGTGCGATGGATATCGCCTCGCTGCCCGGCAAGCTCGCCGATTGCCAGGAACGCGATCCGGCCAAGTCGGAGCTCTTCCTCGTCGAGGGCGACAGCGCCGGCGGCTCGGCCAAGCAGGGCCGCGATAGGCATTATCAGGCCATCCTGCCGCTGAAGGGCAAGATCCTCAATGTCGAGCGCGCACGGTTCGACCGGATGCTCTCGTCGAAGGAAGTCGGCACGCTGATCCAGGCGATGGGCACGGGCATCGGGCGCGACGATTTCGATATCGAGAAGCTGCGCTACCACAAGATCGTGATCATGACCGACGCCGATGTCGACGGCGCGCATATCCGCACGCTCTTGCTCACTTTCTTCTACCGCCAGATGCCGGAGATCATCGAGCGCGGGCATCTCTATATCGCCCAGCCGCCGCTCTATAAGGTCGCCAAAGGCCGGTCCGAAGTCTATCTCAAGGACGATGCGGCGCTCGATGCCTATCTGATCAATGCCGGGCTCGATACGATGTTGCTCGAAACCGGCGAAGGCGCGCGGCGAATGGGCGAGGATCTGCGCATCCTGATCGATCATGCGCGGCGGATGCGCTCGCTCATGGGCTATGTGCCCAAGCGTTACGATCCGGCGATCGTCGAGGCCTTCGCCCTGATGGGCGCGCTCGACGAAGCGCTGAACGACGAGCAGCGGACCCAGGCGGTCGAGCTTGTCGCCCGATGGCTGAGCGGCCATGACCCGGAAGCGCAATGGACGGGCCAGATCAACGCGGACGGCAGCTTCGAACTGCACCGGCGCTGGCGCGGCGTGACCGATGTGCATCTGATCGACGCAGCGTTCGTGCGCTCGGCCGAGGCCCGCAAGCTGCAACAGGTCGCCGCCGAACAGGCCGAGAATTACGGCCTTGTCAGCCATCTGGTCAGCATGAAAGCGGCCGAGGCCGCCGCTGAAGACGAGGATGACGCGCCCGCCAAGGGCCGCACCGCGATCACCCGGCCGTCCGAACTGCTTGCCGCGATCCTCGATGCGGGGCGCAAGGGCCTGTCGATCCAGCGCTACAAGGGGCTGGGCGAGATGAATGCCGACCAGCTCTGGGAAACGACGCTCGACCCCGAAGTCCGCTCACTGCTCCAGGTCCAGGTCGACCAGGCCGATATCGCCGACGAGATTTTCACCCAGCTGATGGGCGATGTCGTCGAGCCACGCCGCGAGTTCATTCAGGACAATGCCCTGAACGTCGCGAATCTGGATGTTTGATCGGGACGACCGGTGCACCGAACGACCGTCCTGACCATCGACACTGCCGGCACGTCGCTCGTCGAATTTACCCGCAAGGCGGCCGATTGGGTCGCTGAGATTGGCGTCACGACCGGCCTGCTCTCGCTCTTCATCCGCCACACCTCCGCTTCGCTTCTGATTCAGGAGAATGCCGCGCCCGAAGTGCAGGACGATCTGATCGCCTTTTTCGACCGGCTCGCGCCAGAAGGCTCACATTACGCGCATGACAGCGAGGGGCCGGACGATATGCCCGCGCATATCAAGTCCGCGCTGACCCAGACGAATCTCGCGATTCCCGTCATCGACGGCCGTCTCGCGCTCGGCACATGGCAGGGCATCTATCTGTTCGAACATCGCCGCCGTCCGCATCGGCGCGAGGTCGTGCTGCATCTGGGGGGCGAATAGTTTTCCCGCTCTCGCCACCCCGGACTTGATTCGGGGTCCAGGGCGGCACGCGATATCATTTATGGCCCTGGATGCCGGATCAAGTCCGGCATGACGGATACCGCCAACACCCTTTCACATGATCGTTCGCCACGCCGGTCGCCTGCAGATGGGCGTAGATGATCGTCGTCCCGACAAAGCTCATGCCACGCTTTTTCAGCGCCTTCGAAATTGCATCCGACAGCGACGTCGAGGCCGGGACGGCGGCGAAGCTTTGCGGTCGGTTGATCAGCGGCTGGCCCTCGACATGATCCCATAGCCAGCTATCGAACGAACCGAACTCCGCCTGCATCTCCAGGAACGCGCGCGCATTCTTTCGTGCGCTGTAGATTTTCAGCTTGTTGCGGATGATCCCCGCATCCTCCCGCAGCGCTTCCAGCTCCTCATCCGTCATCGCCGCGACGCGCTCGACGTCGAAACCGTGAAACGCGTTGCGATAGCCGTCGCGTTTGCGCAGCACGGTTTCCCAGCTCAGCCCGGCCTGCGCGCCTTCGAGGATCAGCATCTCGAACAGCGTCCGGTCGTCATGGACGGGCACGCCCCATTCCTCGTCATGATAATGCGCGTAAAATTCCTTGCCCGGCTGCCCGCCGAAACAGCGGGCCTTGCCATCCGTTCCCGTCACCAGTTCCATCGTCCTGTTCTCCGGCCTCCGCCACCGGGTTCGCGCCCGATGGTAGTCTTACGTCCGCACAGCCGTGCGCAGCGACAGCCAAGCGCCGACATATCGTGCGGCGAATCGCCTTAGCCGAGCTTGCCGAATTTTTCCTCGAACGCTTTGATCTCGCCGCGCGCGAGCAGCCCGGCCTGTTCGACCCAGCGGTCGCGTTCGATGCGCTCGGCCATCTTGCTGCCGAGCTTGGCATCGATCGTCGCGATATCGCCGGGCGTCCAGGACGCGATCTGCTCGAAGCGCGCGACGCCGAAGCCCTTGAGCTTCGCTTCCGCCTTGGGGCCGAGGCCCTTGATCCGGGTCAGCTCGTCGCCGGCCCCGCCGCGCGCCGTGCTCGCCCCGCCGCCGCTGCCGTCCGAAGACGGCCGGCCAAAACCGGTATCGCCTGCAAAATCGGGATTGGCTTCGACGCCGGTAAATTCGCCGACCACATCTTCGACCGCCGAGGCCAGGCTGTCCGAAACGCTATCATGGTGCGCCGCTCCGTCATGTGTGCGGCCACGTGTCCGGATCAGGACCACGATCAAAATGACCACCACGATGGCGATGAAAACATAGAGCAGCGTATCGGACACTTGGGCCTCCGGCAGATGGAAATATGCGGCGGCCTATGCCGGGCATGGGCCGTCCATGCAAGGCTGCACGGACGGCCATGGCGAGGCAATGTGCGGCAGGCGTTTAGCGGCGGCCGCCCTCGCTGGTTCCGCCGGGGGCCGAGCGCGCTTCGGCCAGCTCGGTCAGCGTCACGAACTCGCCGCGCCAATAGTCGCCGGTCCGGCCTCCCGAGCGGGCCAGCCTCCGGATATCGGCAAAGTCGAACTCGCCGAGATAGGTGTCGCCGCGCAGCCGTTGCCCAAAGGCCGCGACGGCCGTGACGAACGCCATGTCGCCGCGCGGCGCCCGGGCGTTGACCATCGCGCTGCGCCCGATCGGCTGCTCGATCAGCCGCGATTCGTCCTCGCCGGGCAGCTTGTAACGGAGCCGCAAATGGGCGAGTTCTGCGCCCTGGCCGCCGCGCGCCGTCGGGCGATTGCCTTCATAGCGCCGTTCGGGCAGCCAGCCGCGCGCGCCCGTCGGCACGATCTCGTAGAGCGCGGTCACCTGGTGTCCGGCTCCGATCTCCCCGGCATCGACCGTATCATTGTCGAAATCCTCTTCGGCAAGCAGGCGATTCTCATAGCCGATGAGGCGATATTCCTGCACATGGAGCGGGTTGAACTCGATCTGGATCTTCACGTCCGCAGCGATGGTGAACAGCGTCGAGCTCAATTCCTGCACCAGCGCGCGATGGGCTTCCATCGCGCTGTCGATATAGGCGTAATTGCCGTTACCGTGATTGGCGATCTGCTCCATCATCGCTTCGTTGAAATTGCCCGTGCCATAGCCGAGCGTGGTCAGCGAAATGCCGGCCTCGCGTTCGCGCTCGACCATCTCGATCAGCTGGTCGCGATTCGTGGTCCCGACGTTGAAATCGCCGTCGGTCGCGAGGATGATGCGGTTGATGCCGCCGTCGATCATATTGGCGCGCGCCGCATCATAGGCGAGGCTGATGCCCGCCGCGCCGGCCGTCGAACCGCCCGAGCGCAGCCGCCCGAGCGCCGCGACAATCTCGTCCCGGTTGTTCGAGCCCGTCAGGATCGTCTTGGTCGATCCCGCATAGGTGACGATCGACACCCTGTCGCGCGGGTTAAGCTGCTCGGCCATCATCGCCATCGAGCATTGGACGAGCGGCAACTTGTTGCGGTTATGCATCGAACCCGAGACATCGACGAGGAAGACGAGATTGGCCGCCGGCCGTTCGCTGCGCTCGATATCGTAGCCGCGCAGGCCGATGCGCAGGAGGCGCGTATTCTCGTTCCACGGCGTCGTCGCCATGTCCGTGGTGATGCTGAACGGCCGCGTGCGATCGGCGGGCCGCTGATAGTCGTAGCGGAAATAATTGACCATTTCCTCGGTGCGCACGGCGGCCTGTGGCGGCACCCGCCCCTGGTTCAGGAAACGCCGGACATTGGCATAGCTGCCGGTGTCGACATCCACGGCGAAGGTGGACACCGGCTGCTCGGCCACGGCCATGATGCTGGCGACCGCTTCGCCGTCATAGCGTTCGCGGTTCCGGGGCTGGGGGCGGGGCGCGACGGCGCGGCTTATGCCGGGTCGCATCACGCCGCGCGCGGCGCTTTCCTGCGCAGCCTGTGTCCGGGTTCCGGTGACGACCACAGACTGATCGGCGGCTTGCATCGGTGGGGGCGGAGGCGGCGGAGCAGGCGGTGGCGGGGCGCTCGCAACAGCGCCGCTGGCGCGATACCGTCGCCGCTCATAATCCTCATCCTCTCCGACGAGGAACGGCGCGCAGATTTCGTCGGCAGTCGCCGGCGTCATCGGCCGCTGCGTCGCCTGGCTGGGTTGTGCGGAATAGACGAGTCCGGTCAGGACCAGCGCCGCAATGGGCGCGAAAGACAATAGGCGCATTGGAAGTCTCCCTCTGCAGCCGACCCGATGTGATACAATCACATGAGCGCCTGAACCGGCGCTTAATGGAGAGGAGAAAGGTGGGAGGCGGGGAAGGTCGCCCGGCTTAAAGCGGGCCGTTCATCTTGCCGAATTCGCGTTCGAAGACCGCAACGTTGCGGTCGGCAAGAAGGCGTGCCTGATCGACCCAGCGGTCCCGCATAATCCGCCCTTTGAAGCTGCCGAGCCGCGAGTCGACCTCGGCGATCTGCGCGTCGTTCCATCCGGCAATCTGGGTGAAGTGATAGACGCCGATATCGTGGAGCATGTCGCTCAATTTGGGTCCAACGCCCTTGATCAGCGTGAGCGTGTCCGGCTCGCCATCGGGCGCGTCGAGAAAGGGCGAGGGCGTGGCCGCCACTTCGGTGTCCGCCTCCGGTTCCGGCGCGGTTTCGGGTTCTGCTATCGCTGCCGTATCGACTGTCGGCCCGGGCTCTGTGACCAGTTCCGGCTCAGGCTGCCGCTGGGGCTCGGGTTCCGGTTCGGGCTGCTGCGCGACCGGCTCGCCAGCCGCCGGGTAAACCAGTGCATCGGCTGACGCGGCCTGCGGCGGACGGCGCCAGATCCAGGCGCCGGTCGCAAAACCGATCAGCGCCGAAAGCAGTATCGGCAGCCAGAAATATGCGATCAGATAGGTCATGCGCCGTGCCCTATGCCGCGTCCCGGCCCCAAAGGGTCCAGGCGATCGCAATGCCGATCAGGAACGCGGCGAGGTTGAGCAGCAGCACTTCGATCCATAATGCGAACATCAGCCCGCCTCCCCATTGGCAAGGCTGACCGTGAATTCGACGCGCCGATTCGCCGGGTCGCCCGGGTTGCCGCCCAATGGTTCGCTCGACCCCCGGCCCGCGGTGGCCAGCATGTCCGCCGGCAAACCCCGCTCGACCAGCGCGTCGCGCACGGTCGTGGCCCGGAACGCCGACATCTCGTTATTGACGTTCGCCGATCCGCTGCTGTTGGCATGTCCGGTGATTGCGATCCGGATGCCCTGGCAATCGTCCGCCGCCTCTGCGATCCGGTCGAGCATCCGCCGCGCGGCGGGGTTGAGATAGGGCGAGCCGCTGCGGAACTGGATGCGTTCTTCGCCGATAGCCGTCGCAACCCTGTCGCGGCAGCTTTCGGCAGCGCTCGTGTCGGCAGCTATCTCCCCAGGCGCTTCAGGCGTATTCCACACGACGGTCGACACGCCGGAAACGGCCATGACCGCTTCGCGGAGCTCCCCGCGCCGGTCATTGGCCACATCGCCGTCGAGCGCAATGCTCCGCCGCACCGGGTCGGTCGATACCGTAATTTCGACATCGGCAGCATCTTGCGCCGCCAGCGCTTGGGTCGTGCGCTCCTGCAAGTCGTAGGCGATAGCGGCCGCCTGTCCGAACGGCTGGAGCCACAGCCATGTCACCATGGCCACCCCCAAAAGCCCGATCAGCAATTTTGCCTGGACCGGCATCCTGCGCTCCCGTTCACCCCCGAATTACGGAATTGTGTCGGCATGGGGCGGTTTTTGCAAATCGTTAACTACGTTCAAGCTCGTGCCACCCGATATCGCCGCGAAAGAAGCCGTCGGCAAAGTCGATCTTCTCGATCGCCGCATAGGCGCCGTCCCGGGCGGCCTGGAGCGTGTCGCCGAGCGCCGTCACGTTGAGCACGCGCCCGCCGCTGGCGACAAGCTGCCCCTCTTCCTCGGCCGTTCCGGCTTGGAATATCTTCGCGCCGTCCGCTTCGGCGGCATCGATCCCGGCGATCGGACAGCCTTTTTCCGGTGTGCCCGGATAACCTTTGGCGGCCATCACGACGGTCATCGCGCTTTGCGGACTGAAGCGGGGTGGGGCGGTTTCGCTCAGCCGGCCCTCGGCGGTCGCCGCCATGAGCGCCAGCAGATCGTCTTCGAGGCGTATCATCAGGACCTGGCATTCGGGATCGCCAAAACGGACATTATACTCGATCAGCTGCGGTCCGCTCTCGGTTAGCATAAGCCCGGCGAACAGGACCCCATTATAAGGCGTGCCGCGCTTGGCGAGGGTGTCGACCGTGGGCTTCACAATCTCGTCCATCACACGCGCTGTGGTCGCGTCGTCGAGAACCGGTGCCGGGCAATAGGCGCCCATGCCGCCGGTATTGAGGCCGGTATCGCCCTCGCCGACGCGCTTGTGATCCTGGGCCGAGCCGAAGGGCAGGACGGTTTCGCCGTCGACGAGCGCGAAAAAACTCGCCTCTTCGCCGGCGAGAAATTCCTCGATCACGATTTCCGCACCGGCCTTGCCGAAATCGCCGTCGAACATGCCTTCCACGGCTGCCTCGGCCGCTTCGGCGGTTTCCGCAATGATCACGCCTTTTCCGGCGGCGAGGCCATCGGCCTTGATAACGACCGGAAGATCGAATTCCGTGAGCGCCGGTACAGCGGCTTCGGCCGAGGTAAAGCGCGCATAGCGGGCCGTCGGGATGCCCGCTTCGGCGCACAGGTCTTTGGTAAAGCCTTTCGACCCCTCCAGCTGCGCAGCCTCCTTGTCCGGCCCGAAAACCGCAAAGCCCATCGTGCGCAGATTGTCGGCGAGCCCGTCGACCAGCGGCGCCTCGGGGCCGATCACGATGAGTTCGATCGTATTCTTCAGGCAGAAATCGATCGTCCCGCGATGATCGCCATCCTTGATCTCGACGATCTCCGCATGCTGGGCTATTCCCGGATTACCGGGCGAAGCAAACAGCTTTGTGAGTTCCGGCGATTGCGCCAGCTTCCAAGCCAGCGCATGTTCGCGGCCACCCGATCCCAGCAACAGGACATTCATGCACACACCCCCCTCAGATACAGGCCGGAACGATCCCGGCGCTGCGCTCGTAGCGGAGAGCGCAGCGGGCGACAATGCGCAGCCTCTGTCGGTTTCGGAAATATCCCAGGCTCTTAAACGGGCGGTCGAGCAGCGTTTCGGCCATGTGCGGATCAGGGGCGAGATTTCGGGCTTCAAGCGCGCGGCGTCCGGCCATTGCTATCTGGGGCTGAAAGACGAAAAGGCCGTGATCGACGGGGTGATCTGGAAAGGCCAGGCGGCCCGCCTCGCCTTCGCGCCGGAAGACGGCATCGAGGTCGTCGCCACCGGCAAGCTCACCACCTATCCGGGCCGCTCCAAATATCAGATCGTGATCGAGCGGCTCGAGGTGGCGGGCGAAGGCGCGCTGATGCAGCTGCTCGAACAGCGGCGCAAGGCGCTGGCCGCGGAAGGACTGTTCGCCGAGGAGCGCAAGCAGCGCCTGCCGTTCCTGCCACGCACTATCGGTGTCGTGACATCGCCGACCGGCGCCGTCATTCGGGACATATTGCACCGGCTGGCCGATCGCATGCCGAGCCATGTGGTGCTCTGGCCGGTGATCGTGCAGGGCGAGGGCGCGGCCGAACAGGTCGCCCGTGCCGTTCGCGGTTTCGACGCGATGCACGCGGACGGTCCGGTCGCAAAGCCCGACCTGCTGATCGTGGCGCGCGGCGGCGGTTCGATCGAGGATCTATGGGCGTTCAACGAAGAGATCGTCGTGCGGGCCATCGCCGATTGCACGATTCCCGTCATTTCGGCGGTCGGCCATGAAACCGATACGACCCTGGCCGATTTCGTGGCCGACCGGCGCGCGCCGACCCCGACAGCGGCTGCCGAGCTCGCCGTGCCGGTGCGCGCGGAACTGCTCGCGATGCTGGCCCAGAGCGCGGCGCGGGCGGGCGGCGCGATACGCCGGCAGGCCGAGCGGCTTGCCGAGCGGCTTTCCGGCACGGCCCGACTGTTGCCGCGCCGCGAAACGCTGTTCGCTGCGCACGCGCAACGCGTGGACGAACTGGCGGAACGGCTGCCGCGCGTCCTGCAAGCGCGCGTCGATCTTGCGGGGATGGCGCTCGCCCGGCGCGCCGACCGGCTGAGGCCGGGTCTCGTCGAAGCGCGACTGGCGGACGGGCGCACCCGTCTCGACGGGCTGTCGCGCCTGCTCGAGCAGCTTCACCCCGAACTGCCGCTCGAGCGTGGTTACGCCCGCATCATGGATCGCAAAGGCGGCACGCTGGTCAGCGCCGCCGCGGTGCGCAAGGCGGGCGCCTTCACGCTGCGGTTTGCGGATGACGAGATCGATGCGCGGGTTGAGGATGGCCGCAAGCGGACTTATCGTAAGCCCCGAAAGCCCAAGGCCGAATCCGGCCAGGGCGGCTTGTTCGACTAGAGGATCACAGACATGCTGACCACGAGCGGCGGACGGACTGCCAAATTACACTATATGGCCAATAATTACCGGATGTTATCGCCGGGCGACCATGTCCTGTGCGCCGTGACCGGCGAGGCGATCGCGCTTGACGATCTGCGCTATTGGAGCGTCGAGCGCCAGGAGCCTTATGCCAGCGCCGAGATTTCGGTGACCGCTGCGGAGAATTCGCAGTAATGCACGGCGCGATTGCGACGGTTGCCGGGATTGCGCTGGGCTGTACGATCGGCGGGATCGCGCCCGGACAGGCGAGTACTGCGCAGCAGACCTATTCGACTAACGGTGCGGCTGCGGTTTCCGCCAGCCGGGCATTTACCTTCGACGGCGTTTTTCGACAGGGCGGTATCGTGCGCGGACAGGTGCCCGCCGGCACCCGCAGACTGGAGCTTGGCGGCGCCGAAGTCCCCGTTGCGGAAAACGGCGATTTCCTGATTGGCTTCGGCCGCGATCACGGGCCGTCGGCAACGCTTACCGCCATATTGGCCGACGGGACGCGCATCAGCGAAGAACTGGCGATCGCCGAGACCCAGTGGCGAATCGAACGCGTCAACGCCGCGCGGCGGGGCGGCCGCTCGTCCGCGGAGTTCCAGCGGCGCCGGGCGCCTGAAATCGCCCAGATCGTAGCTGCCCGTGAGATACGGTCCGACACCGATGGCTGGCGGCAGGATTTCCTATGGCCGGCGACCGGACGGATCAGCGGCGTTTTCGGTTCGCAGCGCATCTATCGCGGGGAGCCGGGTTCCTATCATTCGGGGGTGGACGTCGCCCGCCCGACCGGTACGCCGGTCGTATCGCCTGCGGACGGCGTGGTGGTTCTGGCGACCCAATCACCGTTTACGCTGGAAGGGCATTTGCTGATCATCGATCACGGCATGGGGCTCAACAGCGCCTTTCTCCATCTTTCGCGGATCGAGGTTGCCCAAGGCGAGCATGTCGAGCGCGGTCAGCGTATCGCAGCCATCGGGTCCAGCGGCCGGGCAACCGGTCCGCATCTTCATTGGGGCATGAAGTGGGGGACCGAGCGAATCGATCCGCAGTTCCTCGCCGGGCCGATGCCCGGATCCGGGTCCGGGAACCGCTAACAGGCTGAATATCTTCCTAAGATAGGCGCAATTGCGTGATTCGCCCGGCAGCCTGTCCGGGGCGACAATATGAACTGTTGCATTTTGGCGACATATCGCCGCGAACCCGCTTGGGAGGCCGAACCTATGCTTTACAGGTCGCCAATCTCCATGCAGTGACGCTTCAAGCCTATGGGTGAGCTGCGCGGGTCGCATGCTTGGACCAACCCAGCAATGGCTAGATTTTAGGCCGCGATTTTGCGGTATCTAACTCCAGAATAAGGGGCTGGAAACGTGACCAAGACTTCCAAATTTACACAACTGAAGACGGGTGCTGCACCTGTCGTTATCGGCATCGCCATGATGTCGACGCCTGCGTTCGCGCAGGACAGCGACGAGCTCGCATCGGCGAGCACGTCGAGCCAGCCGGCGATCGTCGTTACGGGTACGCGCATTACGAACCCGAACCTCGAACAGTCGAGCCCGATCCAGGTCGTTGGCCAGGACGAAATCGATTATCGTCAGGCGACGAATGCCGAAGAACTGATCGGTGAACTGCCGGGCATCGCGCCGGGCACTAACAGCTCGGTCAATAACGGTTCGAACGGTACGGCTACGCTGAACCTTCGTAACCTCGGCTCGATTCGCAGCCTCGTCCTTCTGGACGGCACGCGCCTCGTTCCCTCGACGATCTTCTCGCAGACCGACTTGAACATCATCCCGGTTGCGCTCGTCGAGCGGGTCGAAGTCATCACGGGCGGCGCATCGTCGGTCTATGGTGCCGACGCCATCTCGGGTGTCGCCAACTTCGTTCTGCGTCGTGACTTTGAGGGCCTCGAAGCGGCAGTCACCGCCGGTATCACCGAGCGTGGCGATGGCGAGCGTTTCCGCGCCGACCTGACCCTTGGTGCCAACTTCGACGATGGACGCGGTAACGCCGTCCTGAGTGTCGGCTATCAGGAAGTCGATGACGTCCTGCAGGCCAACCGCCTGATCTCGCAGCAGGGTACTTTCGGCGGCGTTCCCGTCGGTTCCGGTACGTCCGTTCCGTCGCGCATTACGAGCGACCTCGATACGTTCCCGAATCCGATCGTGCTGGCGGACGGCACCACGGTGAACAACCCGTTCAACCCGAATGCGGCGCAGACGGGCGATCTGGCGACCAACCAGCTGAACAATGCGGGTGATCTGTTCATCCCGACGTTCAACACCTTCAACTTTGCGCCGTTCAACTTCTTCCAGACGCCTCTGGAGCGTTGGAATATCTTCGGCGCGGCCAGCTATGAAGTGACGCCGGGCATCGAAGTGTACTCGCGCGCCATGTTCACGCGGTCTGAAGTCAATCTGCAGCTCGCACCGTCCGGCCTGTTCGGTGATACGTGGCAGTTCCCGCTGAACAACCCGTTCATCAA
Organism: Pseudomonadota bacterium; assembly: GCA_039819365.1. GTDB lineage: Bacteria > Pseudomonadota > Alphaproteobacteria > Sphingomonadales > Sphingomonadaceae > Parasphingopyxis. The sequence continues at coordinate 585 of JBCBSD010000044.1, read as the reverse complement.
CGAGGCCCAGCGCCAGCAGATCTGTGCCGGCCAGGGTTTCCAGCAGGTCCCGAACCCGCTCTACAACGCGGCGAGCCCCGATCCCAACACGCCGGGCTTCGATACGGCCGGTCAGCCGGCAACGATCCAGGGTCCGCGGAATATCTCCGCTGCACAATGTACGGCAGCGGGCGCTGCGACGGATCCGAACGACCCCAACTATCAGGAAGTTCCGGTCACGATTAACCGTCGTCTCGTCGAACAGGGTCCGCGTGCGACGTCGAACATCACCAACCAGTTCCAGATCTGGGCCGGTGTGCGCGGCGATCTCAGCCCGACGCTCAGCTACGATGTGTACGCCACCTATGGCGAATCGCAGCGTACGAATACGCGTCTCGGTTGGGGCCTTAAGTCCCGCGTCCAACAGGCTCTTCGGGCCAACGATGCGACGACCTGTTCCGATCCGTCCAACGGCTGTTTCCCGATCAATCTGTTCGGTGGCGGCAATGGCACGAATATCGACCCGCAATCGGTGGCCTTCTTCAATCAGCCGTCGAGCTTTACGGACTCGACCTCGCTGACGGTGGTCAACGCATCGCTTAACGG
>JBCBSD010000043.1:0-25059 GCA_039819365.1 Pseudomonadota bacterium | reverse complement strand
TGCGTTCGGGCGCGCTCGGCGCGTCGATCAATGTCGGCGAATTCAACAATCTCGGCAGCAATATGACGTTACGCGTCGAGGAGAGCACCAACGACGGGCGCGACCTTTCCGGCATCTTCGTGCGCACCACCTCGCCCGAAGGCCGGGAGCTCTCCGTGTCGGCCGATCAGGGCACCTTCATGGCTACCGACGAGCAGGATACGATATTGCTGCGGCTGACCAATGGCCGGCTGATTCACAACCAGGCCGATTTCGAAAGCCCGCGCGTGTTGAGCTTCGAGAGCCACGATTTGCCGATCGATCTGCCGCGCATCGAACAATTCAGGGGGCGCGGCGGCGAGCATCGCGAACTCACCCTCTTCGAGTTGGCGCGGGTCGGCGGGGATGCCGCCGCGCCCGAAGAGCTGCGGCTCGCCAGCCGGGCCAATTTCCACTATCGGCTGGCGGAAATCGCAATGATGTTCCTGCTGCCTTTATTGGCGGTCGCGCTCGCCGTACCGCCCAAGCGATCGACATCGGCGCTCGGCGTTTTCATGTCGGTCGTCATGATCACGACCTATCACAAGATCTGCCAATATGGGGAGGATCTGGCCGCGCTCGGCCGGGTCGATCCGCTGATATCCCTATGGGTGCCGTTCGTAATCTTCGCAGGCCTCATCATCTGGATGTATTATCATATTGCCTATGTGCCCGGCGGGCAGCCGATCGGCGCACTGGAAAAGGGCTTCTCCAAGATCGCCAAAGGCGTCCGCAAGCTGTTTCTCCGCAGGCGCAGCCCGGTCGGCAACTGATCCATGCACGCATCGCAGTTTCAATTCTTCCCGTCGCGGACGATCTCGCTCTACATGGCGAAGATATTCGTGACGCGAACCTTCGCCGTGCTTGGCGGGCTTGTAGTAATCCTCATGACGCTCGACCTGCTGGGCGAATCCGGCGAGATTCTAGCGCCCGAAGGCAATGGCGAGGCCGAGCTGTGGTTTTACGTCTCGCTGCGCGTACCCCAGCTCATCGAGCGGTTCCTGCCCTTCGCGGCCCTGCTCGGTACGCTCATCGCATTGAGCTCGATGAACGCGAACAGCGAAATCATTTCGATGAAGGCAGCCGGCGCATCAGCACATCAGATCCTCGCGCCGCTGATCCTGACCAGCTTCGTCATCGCGCTCGCGCTGTTCGCGTTCAACGAGCGCGTGGTCGCGCCCGCTTATGGAACGCTCGCGGCTTGGGAATCGGTCGATTACGGGCCGATTCCCGAAGAAGCTACAGGAGCGACCAACGTCTGGGTCCGCGACGGGAACGATCTGATCAATGCGCGCAGCGTATCGGGTCGCGGCGAAGACGCGGTGCTGGAAGGCGTGACCGTCTATGACCGGACGGGCGGCGTGATCGAATTTCTCGTTAGCGCCGAGCGGGCGACCTATACCGGCTCGGGCTGGCGGCTTGAAAACCCGCAACGGTTCGACGTCTCGTCGATCGAGCAAAACAACCCGCAAGAACTCATCATCGCCGAGGGCGTCACGCCGGATCAGTTCACCCTCGCGAATGTCGAGTCCGGGTCGCTCAACTTCTTCGAACTGCGTCAGGCCATTGCCGATCTGCAGGCGGCGGGACGGTCCACTGTCTCGCTCGAGGCCGGCCTCTGGCACAAGATTTCGGGACCGCTGTCGACGATCCTGATGCCGCTGCTCGGCGCTATCGCCGGTTTCGGGCTCGCCCGGTCGGGGCAACTCTTCATCCGGGCGATCATCGGTATGGCGCTCGGCTTCACCTATTTCGTCGCCGATAATTTCGCGCTCGCCATGGGCAATATCGGCGCCTATCCGCCGCTTCTGGCGGCCTGGGCGCCTTTCTTCCTGTTTCTGTTGATCGGCGAAGCCGTGCTGATCCGAACCGAGGAATGAGGCGATAAGGCGGGACGCGGATAACAGGGAAACAGTCGCCGGAAAATCCGTCGGACGCGGCGACGTCGCCCATGGCGCCGGAATGGCGGCGCTCGCACGGCTCGGCGCGCTGATCGAGGTGATCGCCCAGCCGCTCTACACATGGCTGTTCGGGATCGCGACCTACGGGCTCTACATCGTCCTCTGGTCGGCCGTGAACATGGCCGAAAAGATCGTCGATCTTTCGCTGACCCAGGCGCTGCAGCGGATCGTTCCGGTCGAGGACGAGGAGGCAGCGCATGGTGCTGTGAAGTTCGCGTTGCTCGTGACGGTACTGCCCGCAACCGCCATTGCCGCCGCGGTCACGCTGTTCGCGCCGCAGATCGCGCAATGGATCTCCGCCGCACCAGAAGACGCGGCCCGCCTGCCGCAGATGATTGCCCTGTTCGCCTGGGCCCTGCCGCTCTGGACCTTTGTCGAGATTGCCACATCGGCCGCGCGGGCGCGGCGCGCCTTCGGTCCCGAAATCCGCCTGCGCATCTTCTGGGAGCAATGCGCACGGCTCGTCTTCGCGGTCGGCTTCTTCTTTGCGGGTTTCACGAGTACGGGCCTGCTGCTCGCGCATCTCCTGTCGCTGGCGCTTGTGGCCGTTCTCTCGCTGCGGCTGCTTGGCCGCTATTACGATCTCGGTCTGATGCTGCGTGTCCCAGTGCCCAGAGCGCTGCGCGCCAATGTGCTCGTCTCCGGCATCGCCTTGTCGCCAAGCGCTATAGCCCGGCGCATATTGAACGACCTGCCGCCGATCATTCTCAACGTCATGCTGCCGGGTGCGCAGGGGGCCACGGCGGCGGGCCTGTTCGGCATCGCGCGCAAGGTCGCGTCGGTACCACTGATCGTGCGGCAGGCGTTCCTGTACGTTCTTGCGCCGCTCAGCTCCGCCCAGGCCGCGCTCGACAGAAGCGAGATCGCGCCGCTCTACGCCTTTTCCTCACGCCTGTCGGCCGCGCTCGTCCTCCCGCTCGGCGGTCTGCTGATCCTGCTTGCCTCCGACATATTGAGCCTGTTCGGTCCGGGCGCCGGGGCCGCACTCGCCGCGCTTGTCGCGTTGACGCTAGGGCGGATGGGCGAAGCGGTGTTCGGCCCCGCGACGCCCATCGTGGAAATGACCGGACACCGCTTGCTGCCGCTGCTCAACAGCGGGATCGGCATCGCGATCTGGGCCGCGCTGGCCGCCCTGTTCGCACCGACGCTGGGTGCGGAGGGCATGGCGATCGCCGTCGCCATAAGCGCCATTGTCATCGCGCTTGCCGCGGTCGTCGAACTGTGGCTGAGCGACGGGCTTATCCCGTTCGATTTTCCCTTTCTGCGCGGGCTTCTCGCGGGCAGCCTCGGCGTCGGAGCGCTGGCGCTGGCCGGCCTTCTGCTCGAACCGCTCGGTGCTCCGGTTCGCGCCATCCTCCTGTTCGCGCTGATTGCGCCTCTATGCTGGACCACCCTGAAACTCGGGCTGGATCGCGACGATCGTGCGGCACTGGGTGAACTCGGCCGGCGGCTGAGGCTTGCATAAGCGCATTGCGCCCGCAAATATGGGTACAAGAACGGTGCGATTTTCGTCGCAAAGCTGCCTCATTGCCTGTTCATATGGACAGGCTTACGGCGATTGGCTGCTTTGCTAGCAGATTCGCAAACATAAAGATTAAAGGAAGTTAGACGTGAGAGCCGCAGCAACAGCGCGCCCGGGAATTTGGAACCGGTCGCACTATCTCGACAAGATGACGCTCAAGGAACTGGTCGTCGCCTATTTTCAATATCCGGCGATTATCACCTATCTGGTCCTGTCAGTCTTCGCGCTCGGCATTTACGCATGGAACCCGGCCACTCTACTGCAAACCGCGGTGACAGTCGTGACAGCCATACTGTTCTACCCGCTCGCCTGGTATGCGTTGCATCGCTGGGTGCTGCACGGCCAGTGGATGTACAAGACCAAGATGTTTTCGCCGGTCTGGAAGCGGATTCATTACGATCACCATCAGGACCCGAACCATCTCGAAGTGCTGTTCGGTGCGCTCTACACGACTCTGCCCACCATCATCCTGCTGCTCGGTCCGATCGGCTGGGCGATCGGTGGTGTCGGCGGCGCGGCGATGGCAATTGCGATGGGCATGCTCATCACCTGCGTGTACGAATTCTGCCACTGCGTGCAGCATCTGAAGTACAAGCCGCGCAATAAATGGCTCGCGAAGATGAAGGCGCGTCACATGGCGCACCACTTCCATGACGAGACCGGCAATTTCGGCATCACCAGCTTTTTCTGGGACAAGGCGTTCGGCACATTCTACGAGCGCCCCGACCGCAAGGAAAAGAGCGATACGGTGTTCAACCTCGGCTACACGCCCGAGAAGGCGAAGCTCTATCCGTGGGTTTCGGAGCTTTCCGGCGGCGTGGCCACCGGGCACCCGACGCAGCGCGCACAGGGCTAGCCCGACACCGCCGTCATGACAGCAGAGATCGCCGTCCGCCCGGTCACCGGCAAGGCGGAACTCAAGAGGTTCGTCGACATCGCCTATCGGCTCAACCGCGGCGATCCGCACTGGGTCCCGCCGTTGCGCTCGGACGTGTTCGAGCTGCTCAACCGCGACAAGAACCCGTTCTACGAACATGCAACGGTGCAGCTATTCCTCGCCTGGCGCGGAAACACGCCAGTCGGTCGCATCTCCGCCCATTACGATCATCTCGCGCTCGAACAGCCGGTGGAACAGGGCATGGGGCCAGGCACCGGCAATTGGGGCATGATGGAGGCGGCCGACGAGGCCGTTATGCATGCGCTGATCGCAACCGCCGAGGACTGGCTCAGAAGCGAGAACATGACCCGCGTCATCGCGCCGATGAGCCTGTCGGTATGGGACGAACCGGGTCTTTTGACCAAGGGTCATAGCCATTCGCCGACGATCATGATGGGCCATCACAGTGCCGCCTATCGGGACTGGATCGAGGATGCCGGCTATCGCGAAGCCAAGCAATTACTGACCTATGAAGTGCCGGTGCAGGACGGTTTTCCGAAGCTCATCAACCGGATCGTCGCGTCGGGCGAGCGCAACGCCAAGATTGAAATCCGGCCGATAGACATGGCGCGCTTCGACGAGGAGGCGACGCTCATTCTGTCGATCCTCAACCAGGCCTGGAGCAAGAATTGGGGCTTCGTCCCGATCACCGATCACGAAGTCCAGTATATTAAGGGCAAACTCAAACCGGTCATCTATCCCGATATCAACCTGATCGCCTATTATGAGGGCAAGCCCGCGGCCTTCATGCTGTGCCTCCCGGACGTCAACGAGGCGCTCAAGGGCATGAACGGCTCGCTGCTCCCCTTCGGCTGGGCGACGCTGCTCTGGAAGCTCAAGCGCAGGAAATGGAAGGGCGGCCGCGTGCCGCTGATGGGCGTGCTCCCCGAGCACCAGAACAGCCGTCTTGCCAGTCAGCTCGCCTTCATGATGATCGAACATATCCGCCGCTGGGGCGTCGAGGTGATGGGCGTACAGCGCGCCGAAGTCGGCTGGATCCTCGATGATAATCAGGGAATGGTGGCCATTGCGGATGCGATCGATAGCGAAGTGACCCGGGTCTATTCGGTGTATGAGAAAGGGCTTTAGAGGGCGCGGGAACGTCCAGAATTCCTGCTCTTAGCTGTCAGAAGATGGCTCGATATAGCGTCGTAATGCGTGCGTTATTGTCCTGATTTCGCGACCGATCGAATTGCAAGCAGATACCGAGCGCTGTTCACGCTTTCTAGCTGTACAAAGCTATTGCGATGGTAGCGCGTCCGTCACTCTGGCGACATGTTCGGTAACCTGGTCGACGGAAGCGGGTTCGCTCGGCGGTATCGGGGCATCTTGCGGCCAAAGCGCGAGAAGTGCATCGATCTCGCTCGCAACCGCCTGTGACGTTTCCGCGCCCAAGCTTTCCGCCATTTCCCGCGCGACGACCGAAAAGCCGTAAGCGTCCTGGTATTCGCCGGGATCGGAAACGCTGCCATCGGTAATCGCGATTTCGTATTCTTCGACGATCATTGTCATCAGGAAACGGATGATCTCGGCCGGATCGCCGCCGGACCGCTCCCGAACCTCACGCAGATTCGCTTGCGCCGCTCTCAACTGTTCTTCGATCTCCGTGGCCGGCCGCCCTTGCTCCAATGCCTCGGAAACCGTCTCGAAAAGCGCCGGTTCGAAGCCGAGCTCGTCCAGACCAGCTCGCTCGGCTGCATGGGTTTCAGACACCGGATGCAACAGATGGGGCGCAGCCATTTCCAGCTCCCCGGCCCGATAAAGCGCGAGCCCCGCCTCCACATGCCCGGTCATAAACGCCACACGGTTCTCGATCGGCAAGGCCATCATCTCATGATCGGCCGCCGTCTCAGCAGCCGCATTATCATCAGCCGATTGCGGTGCGCCGTCGCTGCAGGATAGAAGCACCATGATTGTCGCTCCGGCAAGCGACGCGCATACGAACTGTCGGATGGAGGTTTGCATTTGACCTGCCCCGTTGGACGTTGCTGCTGCATAACAGAGCCATGTCGAAGGGCAACCGGCGTGTCCGCTCCAGGTGCAAAGGGATTAACGGCAGAAGAGAAACTATCAGCCTGCTAGCTCGATCCAGACCGGAGTGTGATCCGACGCTTTTTCCCGTCCGCGATATTGCTTGTCGACGCCGGCATCGACGAGCCGGTCCGCGGCCACCGGGCTCAGCATCAGATGGTCGATCCTGAGGCCCGCATCGCGCTGCCAGGCGCCGGCCTGATAGTCCCAATAGGTCCAGATCTTGCCAGTAGGGAAACGCGCGCGGATCGCGTCGGTCCAGCCCATCGCGGCGAGCCGCCGGAAGGCCGCCCGGCTTTCCGGCTGGGTCAGCGCGTCGTCCGCCATCGCGGCGGGCGAATGCACGTCATTGTCGGTCGGGATCACGTTGTAATCGCCAGCGAGGACCACCGGACGCTCGGTCGCGAACAGTTCTTCCGCGCGCGCCAGCAGCCGCTCCATCCAGGCGAGCTTGTAGTCGAATTTGGGGCCGGGCTGCGGATTGCCGTTCGGCAGATAGATGGACGCGATAATCGTATCGCCTATCTCCGCCTCGATATAGCGGCTTTGCACATCGTCATCGTCACCGGGCAGGCCGCGCTGATGCTCGACAGGCTCTGCATCGCGGGCGAGGATCGCGACGCCGTTAAACCCCTTCTGGCCGAGCCAGATCGCGCCATAGCCCGCTTCTTCAATCGCCTTGACCGGCAGCCGGTCGCCATCGCCCTTGAGCTCCTGCAGGCACACGACATCCGGCTTCTGCTCGTCGAGCCATTCGGTGAGCCGAGGCAGCCGGGCATTGATCCCGTTCACATTGTAGGTCGCGATTTTCATGGGCAGGCCTTATGCCCCGATAGCGGCGACGGTGCCAGCCGGGAGATGAGATTTGATACGCGCGGCGCGTGGCGCAGACCTGGACACAATCGGCACGGTGGAGGAATCCGCCGATACGCTGTTTCGCGGCACGCATCTGGAATGGGCGATCGGCAAATGGCCACCGCCGCGCGACCGGCACGAACGGAGCCTCGGCGAAGGCCGGCTCTGGATCTGGGAAGAGGAAGAGCGGATAGCGGGATTCGTCTGCACCCATATGGTTGACGATCTCCTCTATATCGATCAGCTCGCCGTCGGCGCGGATTTCCAGCGTCTCGGTATCGGCCGGAAGCTCATGCTGCACGCGATCGCCCATGCACGCGATCGCGATATGGCGGTGGCGCTGATCACGGACCGTAAAATTCCCTGGAACCAACCCTTTTATGCATCGCTGGGTTTTGCGGAATGGCTCGACCCTTCGCCGGGCATACAGGCGGAACTCGACGAGGAATATGCCGATGGCTTCGATCCGGCGACGCGTATCGCTATGCTATTGAAAGCCGATTAGACCGAAAAGCTGGTGCCGCAGCCGCATCCAGACTGGGCGTTCGGATTGTTCACCTGGAACGCCGCGCCGCCGAGATTTTCGACGAAATCGACCGAACAACCACGTACGAGATCGAGGCTAATGGTGTCGACAACAAGCTTCACGCCATCGCGCTCTGCGAGGACATCGTCATCCTCGATGCCATCCGCCAGTTCGAAACGATACTGAAAGCCCGCACAGCCGCCGCCATCGACCGCAAGCCGCAAGATAGCGGGCTTGCCCTGCCGTTCGGCAATGGCAGCCACCCGCTCGGCAGCGGACGGTGTCAGATCGATATCGATCACGTCAGTCATATAATCAAGATAGGGGAGGCAGGCACGGGCGACAAGCCGGCCGCCCGAACGGGTGCAATTTTACTGACCCCCGCCAACCGCCGTGCCGGAGGTTTCGGTGGCCGTATCCGCAGCCGCCATCTGGGCCAGATAGGCACCCGACGTCATAAACGGCACAGGATTGACCGCGCGGCCAGAAATCCGCACTTCATAATGGAGATGGCTGCCCGTAGAACGGCCCGTGGAGCCCATCCGGCCGATCAGCTGGCCGCGCGTCACGCGGGCGCCGGACTCGACCAGGATACGCGACAGATGTGCATAGCGCGTCTGGATCTCGCCACCATGGTTAATCTCGACATATTTGCCATAGCTTCCCAGCCATTGTGCGCGGCCGACAATGCCGTCCGCGGTCGCATAGATCGGCGTACCGACGGGTCCGGCCATATCGAGGCCGTTATGCATACGGCGGCCGCCGAGCACCGGATGACGGCGCATGCCGAAATTGCTGCTCATGCGATAGCCTGCTGTGACCGGCTCAAGCGAGGGGATCGCCATGACGCCGCGGCGCTGTCGCTCGTCCTGCCGCCAGCTTGCGAACAGCGCGCGGACCTCGGACGTTTCGGACGCGCCGGCATTGCTCTGTGCAGAAGCAGGAACCGCAACGGCAAACGTCGCGAAAATCGCGGCAATTGCGTATCCGAATGTCGATATAAAATGCTTGGGAACGTTAAGAATATTCGAAATCATAGCGGTTTTGCGACCCGTTATTGCAGATTTGCAGCCAAAAATTACGCGCAAATCGTGTTAAACCTTGTGCGGATGAGAGCAAAATCCCCTCTCAACCCCCGATCTGAAGCGACATTGTTAACGAACCGTCTAACTGGCAAGCGCGATGTAGAAATCCCGGGTCAAACCGGCTTGTCGACGCGCCGAGTCGTTGAATGGCGGTTTCAGACGGCCGCCGAAATAGCGTTCGACGAGCATCCGCCAGGTCTGCTGCGGTGCAATATTAAGAGTTTTGCAACGGGATTCGAACCATTTGACGCCGAATCCGACATGGCGCACCTCGTCGTACATAATTCGGGCCAGGATGCGCGCAGAGGCGCTGTCGTCGGCCTTTTCGAACCGCTCGATAGTGGCCGGGGTCACGTCCAGACCGCGCGCTTCCAGCACCATCGGGACGATTGCGAGCCGGGCGAGCGCGTCATGCGCCGTGGATTCGGCGGATTCCCAGAGGCCGTCATGCGCCGGTAGTGCGCCATAACCCGATCCCAGGGATTTGAGCCGACGATCCAGCAACGCAAAATGCATCGCCTCTTCCGCCCCCACCCGCATCCAGTCGTCCACGAATTCAGCGGGAAACTCCTGGCCGAACCGCCCGACCATATCGAAGGCAAGGTCAATGGCGACGAATTCGATATGCGCGAGCGCATGCAGCATCGCGATCCGTCCGCGTTCGGATCCGCCCTTGCCGCGGCGCGGCATCTGCGCGGGCGGCAACAATTGCGGCCGGTCAGGGCGAGCCGGCCGGGCTGGCATGGCTACATCGAAAACGCAGTCCAGCCGGCCCAGGCGCCAGTCACGCGCCGCCGAGCGCGCGGCCAATATCTTGTCCCGGGGCTGCGCCGCATGCAGGACGGCGGCTGCCGCCGACGCAATGCTGGTTCGCCGCATCGGTTAGCCCAGCGCCTTCACTTCTTCGAGAACCGCCTCCGCATGCCCGGCCACCTTCACCTTGGGCCAGACCTTGGCGACCGTGCCATTCGCATCGATCAGAAACGTCGCGCGCTGGATACCCATATATTTGCGGCCATACATGTTCTTCTCGACCCATACGCCGAAAGCCTCGGTCACCGACCCGTCCGCATCGGTAGCGAGATCGACCTTCAGATCGTGCTTGTCGGCGAATTTCACATGTTTGGCAGGCGGGTCCTTCGACACACCGACCACCTTGGCGCCCGCCTTTTCGAATTCGCCTACCAAATCGGTAAAGGCGATCGCTTCTTTCGTGCATCCCGGCGTATCGTCCTTGGGATAGAAGTACAGTACGAGCGGATTACCGCGATAGTCGCTGAGCTGCGCTTCGCTCTCGTCCGGCAGTTGCAGCGTCACATCGGGTGCGGCCTGACCTTCCTCGATCATGTTCAATCTCCTCCATCCTGAATCAGCGCGAGCCTGTGCCATTCGCTGCGCACGCATTGCCGCGCGCGATCATAGTCCGCAACCAGCGCGTCCCAATTTTCTTTGCCGCACCGTTCGGCCACCAGCGCCAGGCTGGCCTCGGCAATCGCCTGCGACGACGGCGCCACAAGCCGCAGCGTTACGAGCATGCGTGTCAGCAGGTCATGGGCTTCAGCCAAAGCGGGATCGACAAGGCCGGCTTGGATCAGTTCGGCGACGGCTCTGGGTAGCTGCGGGTGCAGCCCGATGCGTTCGCGCAGTTGCAACAGATGGACGCAGAATTCGAGATCGACGAGCCCGCCGTCGACCAGCTTGACGTCGTAAGGGCCGACAGGCGGCTTGTGCTCCGCAATTTCGGCGCGCATCGCCCGTGCGTCCGCAACCAGCTTGGCAGGCTCGCGCTCGCGGGCCAGTATCTCGCCGATCATCGCACTTAGCTTCTCGCACGCGGCGGGCGGGCCATAGACCGGGCGGGCGCGCGCCAGCGCCATATGCTCCCATGTCCAGGCATTGTCGCGGTGATAGGCCGCGAAACTGTCGAACGAGACTGCCAGCAGTCCCTGCGCGCCGGATGGGCGCAACCGCGTATCGACTTCGTAGAGAGGACCCGCCGCCGTCGGGACGCTCAGCGCCGCGGTGACCCGCTGGGCCAGCCGCTGAAAATAGGTAGTCGCTCCGAGCGGTCGATCCCCGTCCGATTGCGCGGCATGATCGCCGGTAAACAGATAGACGAGATCAAGATCCGAGGCATGGGTCAGCGCTTCGCCACCGAGCCGCCCCAGCGCAAGAATCACGAGATCGCACCCTTTGATCGTACCGTGAACAGCTTCGAACTCAGCTATCGCGGCATCGGCCAGAACCGTCAGCGCCGCTTCCGCTACCCGCGCATAGCCGCCAGCGACATCCAGCGGATCGCTGCGCCCGTCGATCAGCTGCACACCGAGCGCAAAACGTTCCTCGCCGACTAGCTGGCGCATCCGGTCGAGCGTGACCTGATAGTCGTCCGCTGTGCTGCGGGCACGCAACACGTCGACAAGCTCGTTGAGCGGTTCGGGAGGGTCGAGCGCCGTCGCATCGATCAGCCCGTCGAACAGCTCAGCATGGCGCGCCAGCTCGTCGGCGAGCGCGGGCGCGTGGCTGAGCACATCGACCAGCAGGCGGCCGAGGCCCGGTCGCGCTTCGAGCAAGTTAAAGAGGTTGACCGCGCTGGGCAGGCGATCGAGCAGGACGTCAAAGCGGTTGATCGCCCCGATCGGATCGGGCGACCGACCCATTTCGACGATGAGCGCGGGGAGCACCGCCTCCAGCGCCTCGCGGGCCACAGAGGACTGTGTCGAGCGCAACCGGCCCGCACGCCATCCCTCGATCCGGCGGCGGGCATCGCCGGGTACCGGAAAACCGGCTCGCTCCAGTGCGATTTCAAGCAGTTCGCGATCCGTGGTCAGGCGATCCCCGCGGTCGTCTTCCAGCTGGTCGTAAAGCGCGCCCACATAGGCAACCGGCTCGGCCAGTCGTTCCAGCAACGCAGCGCCATCCTCGCGTCCATCCAGCCGCGCGACCTCATCGAGCGCAGCCGCATCTTCCGGCAGACTGTGCGTCTGCTGATCCTCGATCATCTGCAGCCGATGTTCGACTGTCCGGAACAGCCGATAGGCATCGGCCAGCCGCTCGGCGTCGCTCGGCGCGATGTGTTCATGCTCGGCCAATGCCGACAGAGCATCCAAGGTCGCTGGCGTCCGCAAGGCCGGATCGCGGCCGCCATGGATCAGCTGATGAATCTGGGCGTAAAACTCGATTTCGCGAATGCCACCGCGGCCGCGTTTCAAGTCATAGCCCGGACCGAATGCCTGGCCCTGCGCATAATGATCGCGAATCCGGTGCGACATGGCACGGATCGCCTTGATCGCGCCGAAATCGAGCGAACGGCGCCAGACGAAAGGTTCGATAGCTTTGAGAAAGCGCCGCCCGAGATCGATATCGCCAGCCACCGCCCGGCCCCGGATATATACTGCCCGCTCCCAAAGCTCGGCGTTAGACTCATAATGGGCGATTGCCGCGCCGATGGAGAGCGCAATCGGGGTAATCTCTGGCGATGGCCGGAGCCGCAGATCGACGCGGAAGACATAACCGTCGCCGGTATGATCGTGCAAAAGCTGCACGACCCGCCGGCCAATCCGGATGGCAGATTGTTGCGGATCTTCCTTCGCCCGGCACGGCAACGTTTCGGGGTCGAACAGGAAGACGATATCGATGTCGGACGAATAGTTGAGTTCGCGGCTGCCATGTTTGCCGAGCGCGATGGCCACAAATCCGGCTGGCGCGCAATCGGGAAGCCGCTCGGCAAAGGCCGTCCGGATCGCCTCTTCAAGCGCATAATCGGCAAAATCGGAAAGCAGGGTCACCGTCTCGACAAGATCGAATGTGCCCGAAAGGTCTCCGATCGCGGTCTGAAGCGCCAGTTTCTGACGATCTATACGCAGCGCACGAGCGACATCCGAGCGATCCTGTGCCAGGCGGGTCCTGAAATCACTGAAATGCGGCGAAAGCGATCCGGCGGCGATGTCGGACGCAAATTCGGTATGCCGTGCGATCAGCCTTTTGAGAAAGGGCGCATGGGCGCTGGCCCGGTCGAGAGCGGCGGCTATGCGGGTCTTTTCATCGGTTTGCGTCATGACGGCTCATGCAAATCCGGCAAATCACCGCGTTATGCAACTTTTTGCGCCGCCGGTGCGTTCTCCGCGCATGAAAGACAGGCAGTTTCTGGATCGCGCGAAGCCGCACGGTAGATCGGACGGCCACCTTGATCTCGGTTTCGCCGCGAAAAGAGCGGACGCGATCGGCGCTTGCCTGCGCAAATCATTCCAGGACGATCTGGACGACGATGTCTCCGAAGAGCTTGAGAAATTACTGAAAGCCCTGAACTAGCAAAGCGGCCTCAGCGATTGCTGAGATCGTCCACTTCGGTCATGATTTCCTGCAAGGCGGTCTTGTTGTTGTCGCTATCATGGTGCTCGCGCGGTTTCAGCCTGCCTTCCTCCATGATCGCCTCGAGCGCGGTACGGCCGCGCGCCACGCGGCTCTTGATCGTGCCGACCGCGCAGCCGCATATCTCGGCCGCCTCATCATAGGCGAAACCTCCTGCTCCCACCAGAATAAGCGCTTCGCGCTGGGTTTCGGGCAGCTCCATCAGGGCGCGTTGCATATCGCCCAATTCGACATGCCGATCCTGGCTTGCCGGGGCGGCGAGCAGCTTGTCCGCCGTGAGATCGTCCCACTCGCCCTTGAACTTCGATCGGCGCATCTGGGAGAGAAACAAGTTACGCAAGATGATGAACGTCCATGCGCGCATATTGGTGCCGGCCTGGAAGCGCTCGCGTGCAGCCCAGGCCTTCAACAGAGTTTCCTGAACGAGATCGTCGGCCGTATCCCGGTTGCCGGACAGCGACCGGCCGAAAGCGCGCAAATGCGGGATTACCTGTGCGAGCTGCTCTTTGAACGCAGCATCGCTGAGCGGCTCCGATTTCTCGTCAGCATCGTCCGACTGATTTGCATCGTTCGGCTTTCGCGCCATTCACGTCCCCCCAAATCAGCCTAAAGGCTCTAGATCTTGCTGTAATACCAAAGATTTAGTTCAATTGCCCTCGCAGGGCCACTAAATTCATCTGTACGATCACAGTCCGCCCCAGAACAGGATAGCAAACACGACGACAATCAGGAGCAGCGACACGATCAGGATGACGCGTGTCATATGCGGGGTACGACCCGCGCGCGCATCGGTCTTGCTAATATGTTCTCGATCATCGGTCATTGTTGTTCCTTCTAATCTAGCGATCTCTTTTCTTCGACCGCATTTCGATATTCAAAGCTCGGCTTATGCCGGCACGGTGGTCTGGTTGAAGAACAGCGCTTGCGCGATGGCCGTCTTGACGGTCGATTTCTGAAACGGCTTCGTGATCAGAAAGGCCGGTTCCGGACGTTCGCCCGTCAGAAGCCTTTCGGGAAACGCGGTAATGAAAATGACCGGAACGTCCATCACGTTCAATATGTCCTGAACGGCATCTATACCCGAACTGTCGTCGGCGAGCTGAATATCGGCGAGTACGAGACCAGGGGTACGGTTTTCCGCCTCCCGCACCGCTTCATCCCGGGTCACCGCAATGCCGGTGACATCATGGCCGAGATCGCGAACGATGGATTCCAAATCCATTGCGATAATCGGTTCGTCCTCGATTATCAGTACGGCGGTTCTTAGCTGGCGTTCGATTTCCGCGCGCGCTTCGGCGATCAGCTGTTCGACAGCATCTTCAGGCTGGTCCAACAAATAGGCGATATCGCGATGGCCGAACCCTTCGACTTCGGACAATAGCAGCGCCTGCCGCGATACCTTTTCGACCATGGCAAGCCGCGCGCCTGCAATCGCTTCGCGCTCCTGCCTGTCTCCATCGCTCGACGCCGATGCGTCACCGGCTTCCGCTGACCGCCATGTCTCGAGGAAGCTTCGGTAGAGGCCCAACCGGGGCTCGGCATCCGTGGGAAATCTGTCCGGAGCCGCGACGATCGATTCCAGGGTGAGCCGCACCAGCGCGTCTCCCTGCTGCTGGTCGCCGGTCAGGGCCCGCGAAAACCGCCTCAACATCGCAAGGTGGGGGGCAAGCTGTTCGCCCAATGACGCCATGGGTATTCTCTCCTCTGACCTGATTGCACTCTGCGTACGCGGTTCTAGGAATACAACTCAAGACCAAAGCGCTTGTTCCACTGCGTCGGATACGCAACACTCCGGACGAAAGGGGGGACATAAACGAAACGTAACGATCTTCCAGAGAAATTCACAGTTGCGAAATGCGGCCGTATATGGCTACTAATATATTGGGTTGCTACAATTCTTCCGAGGGAAATATATTGGCTTCTGGAGCGAAGAATCCGCGCAAGCCCGATGATGAGCCTGAAGGCGATTCCGACAATTCGCCTGCTTCGGACATCGGAGACGCGTTGCGATCCGCCTATGAGGATGCGGTCAAGGAAGACATTCCAGCCGAAATGCTCGATTTGCTTGGAAAGCTCGATTGAAGAGGCCGTTTTCGGACAGAAACCGGCATGACCTCTTCAAACGCACCGCCAAACCGTTTCGGCAAGCTTCCCACCAGCCTGAAAACCCTGTTTCTGCTCGGGCTTGCGCTTCTTCCGCTGGGAGTCGTCGCCATTCTGAACTCGATCGACAATGCCGATGGGGCGCGACAAGATCGCCGCGCGGAAGTCAGCCTGCTCGCCGAGGTCGGCGCCAATCACCTCGATCGCTCGATCTCTGAATACCGGCAGAAGCTGCAGTCGGCGGTGACGCAAATGGCTGGCGACGAAAACCGTCGGGAAAGTTGCGAGACCGTGTTGGCCGAGATTTTCGGCACGGAAGCGAATGGCCTAAGGCCGGTGATCTGGAATAGTGACGACGAAATAGTCTGCGGGTCCGCCGAAGTGGGTCCGGCGTCATTGTCTCCGTTGCAGCCCGAGCCCGGCGTGATGCTGACAGCGCTGGATACCGAACGGCCAGCAGTGATCCTCTCCTTTGCCGACCGACTGGGACGGACGACGGGCAGCGTGGCGTTGACGCGGGAAGCGATGGCATTGCTGCCGCAACCGGCCATGCTTGAGCGAAATTACGAGATAGCGCTGTCGCGCGACGACGAAACGGTCGTCGTGCGTCCATGGGCCGATCGCGTGGCAGAAGGCCGTGTGCTGACAGCGCGGGAGCCAATCGGTCAAACGGACCTCGTGCTGACCGCCAGCTTCGAAAAAGTCCCGCTCACCGCATCGGAGTTATTCCGAATTGCCCTCCCGATCATGATGTGGGCCGCCGCCGCTATTCTCGGTTGGATAGCGATCACGCTGCTACTGATCCGGCCGCTGCGCGAATTGCGCGAGGCGGTCATCCGTCATGCCAATGGCGAAGCGAGGTTCCAGACGCCGAACCTCCCGATATCCGCGATCGAGATCCAGCAATTGGGCGATGCGTTCGCGGATGCCTTCGACACCTTGCAAAGCCATGAAGAACAGCTTGCGGACGGCCTGGAGGAACAGACGCGCCTGACCCGCGAAGTCCATCATCGGGTCAAGAACAACCTCCAGATCATAGCCAGCCTGCTGAACCTCCATGCCCGGTCTGCAAAATCGGACGATGGAGCGGCCGCCTATGCGTCCATTCAACGCCGTGTCGACGCCTTGGCCATCGTCCAGCGCAATCTTTTCGCCGAACTGGAGAAGGAAGCGGGACTGCCGCTGCGCCCGGTTCTGGCCGAACTCGCATCGGGCCTGCAGCAAAGCGCGCCTCCGGCCGTGGAGATCGCGATCTCGCTCGATATCGATCCGGTACGTGTCGGCCAGGATATCGCCGCACCGGTATGCTTTCTCGTCACCGAACTGGTCGAGCTGGCCATGCTCAGCGAAATACGCGTCGAAATCGCGATAACGGTCGCGGCACTCGACGATCGATCCGCGCGCTTGTCCGTCCGGTCGGAGGCTCTGGCGCAGGCTTCGAAACGCGACGAATTCGCCCGCTATCGCCGTGTCCTGACCGGCATGGCGCGGCAATTGCAAGCCAGCCTCGATGAGGAAGATTCCGGCACATTATTCACGATCATGATCCCGACGCTGGAATTTCAGTAAGAAAATTTGCGGCGCAACGCGCTGAATATAAGAGATTTTCTATTTTTTTCGATTTTTTTCGAGTTTTACGGGAACCAATTGCCCGGCCCGTCGTTTTCTTGTTCGGATAGCGACCTTTTTGCCCCCCGCTCTCGCTGTCCAAACATTTAACCCGGAAGCGCCTCCATCCCCCCGGAAGGCGTTTCCGGGTTTAATATTTTCAGCGCCGCACGGATTCCGTTTCAGGCTCTCGGACGGGGCATGAAACGCCAAGGCGTTTCAGATAGTGTTCATTGGGCCGGTCATACTGTAGATCGACACGACGCGATACGCGTCTATTGAGGAGGATAGTCATGCCGAAAATCGTCACCGTATCGCTGATCGTGGCCAGTTTCGCGCTTTCAGCCTGCAATACCGTCGCCGGAATCGGTCGCGACGTGCAAAGCGTTGGCGAAACGGTCGAAGAAGTCGCCGAATAGACTATCGGGGAAGCCCTCCCCTTTCCAAAAACTTCCGGAACTTCAGGCCGCCTCTTTTTCGGTGCTCTTCTTCTCGCGCCGTTTGTCGGTGAACCAGATTATCACCAGGGTGAGTTCGAATAGCAGGCATAGCGGAATGCCGAGCATCAGCTGCGTAACCGGATCGGGCGGCGTGAAGATAGCGGCGATGATGAACGCGCCGACGATGATATATTTGCGCCCCCTAACGAGCTGCGCGCGATCCACGAGTCCGGCCCGGTTCAAGAGCAGGATCAGCACCGGCAAGAGAAACGCGATCCCGAAAATGAGGATGAACCGCATGACCAGCGAGAGATAGCTGCCGACCGCTGGCAGTGCCTCCTGATTGAGCCCGCCGACCTCGCCCTGATATCCCAGGAAGAAGCGGAACGCGACCGGCATCACGACATAATAGGCCAGCGCAGCCCCGAGCGTGAAAAGCACGGGCGTCGCGAAGATAAAGGGCAAAAAGGCACCCTTCTCATTCTTGTAGAGTCCGGGCGCGACAAAGGCCCAAATCTGGTTGGCGATGAGCGGAAAGGCGATGACGAACGCACCGAACACCGCGACCTTGATCTCGACGAAAAAGGCCTCGTAGAGCTGCGTGTAGATCAGCTGGCCCTCGCCTTCGGCAAAGGCTTCCGTCAGCGGCTGGACCAGGAATTCAAAAATTTCGGTCGCGAAGTAGAAACAGACGCCGAACGCGACCGCGAGGCCGAGAAAACACCAGAGCAGGCGGTTCCTCAGTTCGATCAGGTGATCGATCAGCGGTGCGCTGCTTTCGTCGATTTCGGCGTCTTCGCTCATGCCTTGCCGTCCGGATCGCGCTGTTCCGGCTCGTCCGGAAGCAGCGGCAACTGGGACTCCGTCTCACCTGCCTCTTCCGACGCGACGACCGGCTTTTCTCGAATATCGCCACCGGCTTTGCCTGCTTTCGGCTTGTCGAGCGGTTTCATCTGCGCCTCGTCAGCAAGCTGGCCGTCCTCCTGATCCCGGTATTTCTCCGGCGGATGATCGCGCATGACCTGGGCGTTCTTGTCCGCCCAGGCTTTTTCCTGTTCCTCGACCTCCGCGTCGCGGATCATCGCATCGATCCCGACGCGGAAATGGCCGGTCATGGCGCGTAACTGGCCAAGCCAGCGACCCGCCGTGCGCATCGCGATCGGCAGGTCTTTCGGCCCGATGATGACGAGCGCCACCGCCGCGACAAGCAACAGCTCTATTGCACCGATATCGAACATAGGCGCCAATCACCCTCAAACCGCGAAAAGCATATCCGGCCATCCGACCGGATGCGAATGGACTAGTTGGCGCTGTCTTCGCGTTTCGCTTCGACCGTCGTTTCGGACGGCGGCGGCGGCGCGGGCTGCGGCGCAATGCGCGGCGGCTCTGACGAAGAGGACGACGATTTCTCGCTCTCACTGTCGTCTTCGCGCAAGCCCTTTTTGAAGCTGGTGATCCCCTTTGCGAGATCGCCCATCATGTCGGAAATGCGGCCGCGCCCGAAAAACAGGATAATAAGCAGCACGATAATAGCAATTTGCCACGGACCTAAAGCCATGAATTTTCTCCTTATCCGCGGCCTAGTTAGTCATCCTGTTCGGCGGATTCCAGTTCGAGCTCTTCGAGCGCGGTATCCACAGGATCGAGCAGCCCGGCAGCTTTGAGATCATCAAGACCGGGTAGGTCGCGCCGATTCTCTAACCCGAAATGCTGGAGAAAAACAGGGGTAGTCGCATAAATTAACGGTCTTCCGGGCGTTTCCCGCCGGCCGGCCGGACGCACCCATCCAGCCTCCATCAGCACGTCGAGCGTGCCTTTCGATATCTGCACGCCGCGAATGGCCTCGATTTCGGCCCGGCTGACCGGTTCGTGATAGGCGATGATCGCCAATGTTTCGGTCGCTGCGCGGCTCAATTTGCGCGGTTCCTCACGCTCACGGCGCAGGACATGGGCCATGTCTGCAGCGGTCTCGAAATGCCAGCGCTTGCCGCGCTCGGCGAGAGCTATCCCGCGCCCCGCATAATGGTCCGTCAATTCGGCCAGCGCCGCGCGGACGTCGATATCTTCGCCGACCGCTTGCGCGATATCGTTGAGCGTGAGCCCCTCTTCCGCGGCAAAAAGCGTCGCTTCGACGGCGCGGATATCATCGCTGATTTCTGTCATTTACCTGGTCTCACCATAAGGTCGGAGAAATGCTCGTCCTGCTGCAGCTCTGCCTTGCCCTGCCGCGCGAGTTCAAGCGCCGCAACAAAGCTCGAAGCGAGCGCCGATTTGCGGTATTCGCCATCCGCGCTGTCGGGCAGGAAACTCTCCAGCGTCGCCCAGTCGAGCGATTGCCCGACCAGCCGCTCGAGACGCTCAAGCGCTTCCTCGAGCGTCATCACCGGACGGTGCGCGATGATGTGAACCGCCGGCTCGGTGCGCGCCCGCAGCTGGCCATAAGCGGCGATCAGATCGTAGAGTTCGGCCTGCCACTTACTCTTCCGAATGACGCGGATGCCCTCCGGTGCGCCGCGCAGGAACACGTCGCGCCCGATCCGGTCGCGCGCCATGAGCCGGGCGCCGGCCTCGCGCATCGCGTTGAGCCGCTGCAACCGGAGCTGCAACCGCAATGCCAGTTCCTCCGGGCTCGGATCTTCCTGCTCCTCTTTCGGCAGCAGCAGGCAGGATTTGAGATAGGCGAGCCAGGCCGCCATCACGAGATAATCGGCCGCGATCTCGAGCTTCAGCGCCTTGGCGTCGGTAATGAAGGCCAGATACTGCTCGACCAGTTCGAGGATAGATATTTCGCGCAGATCGACCTTCTGCGTCCGGGCGAGGCTGAGCAACAGATCGAGCGGTCCCTCCCAGCCATCGAGATCAAGCGTCAGCCGCTCGCCTTCGGCAAACTCCGGTGCCTCTTCGAAAATATCCGCGTCCGTTTCGCTCATGCCAGCGCCAACAGGCTGTCGCGCTTCTCGATCAATGCATCGAGCGCATCGGTCGTTTCGGCCGGCCGGATATCCGCCATCGCGCGATCGAGCCGCGCGCGGGATATCTCCGAGATATCGTCGAGCTTCTCGACCGTCAGCTTCATCTCGTCCATCCGCGCCCAGCAGTTGAGCGCGATATCGCAACCGGCGGCGACCACATTCGCGGCGCGGTCGGACGGATCGCCGTCCAGCGCCTGCATGTCGAGATCGTCGGAAAAGAGCAGCCCATCGAATCCGATTTCGCCGCGGATAATCTCGTCGATCACGATCGGCGAGAGGGTTGCGCAGCGCTCGGCATCCCATGCCTCGAATACGATGTGCGCGGTCATGCCCATCGAGGCGTTGGCGAGCTTCTTGAACGGCGCGATATCGATGGCGAGTTCTTCCGCCGACGCCGTGACGCGCGGCAAGGCCTTGTGCGTGTCCACCATCGCGCGGCCATGCCCCGGAATATGTTTGACCACCCCTGCGATACCGGCTTCGGCCAGGCCATCGAGCACCGCGCGGCCGAGCGCGGCGACCCGCATCGGCTCGAACCCGAGCGCCCGATCCCCGATCACATCGTGCGCGCCGGGCTGGCGGACATCGAGCAACGGCAGGCAATCGACCGTGATCCCGCACTCCGCCAGTGTCAGGCCGATCGCATGGGCATTGCTTCGGGCTGCCTCGATCGCCGAAATCGGCGCCTTTTCGTATAGCGCGTCGAACTTCGCCCATGCCGGAAATTCTGGCCAGACCGGCGGCTTCATGCGAGTGACGCGCCCGCCCTCCTGATCGATCAGGATCGGAACATTCTCGCGGCCGGAGATTTCCCGCAACTCGTCGGTCAGCGCACGGAGCTGGTCCCGGTCGACGATATTGCGGGCGAAGAGAATATAGCCAGCCGGTTCGCTCTCGCGGAACAGCGCGCGCTCTTCGTCATTCAGGCGTTCCGCGGCAATGCCAAAGACGACGGGCTTCATCGCGCTCTTCCGGTTTACACTTTCGTTTACACCCAGCCGGGCTCAATCAGTTGACGACTACGCTGCACGCTTGCCCCGCATTGCGCAAGCGGCTGCACAGCGAGCGGGCGGCTTCGCGCGAGCTCGCGGCGGCGCGGAGACGGTAGAGCGTGCGGCCGCCGGCCTGCACCGAAGATACCGAATGGTCCAATGAATTCAAAGTGTTATTTGTGCGCGATATCTGCGTCCAGGCCCTGTTCGCGGCGGCTTCGCTCGAAAATGCGCCGAGCTGGATAAGTCGCCCGCTCGCCGCCGTTACGCCGCCCGACGATGCGGCACCGCCACTGCTCTGTTCCCGCGGCGCGGACTCGTCGAGCCGCCGGTTGCTGGCCGGAATCCGCGCGCTCGAACCGCCGGCGGTGCTCTCGCCTTCGCCGGCAGCGACGCGCCGACCGGCTACCGGTTCTTCGGGCGTGGCGCTGCGGTCGATCCGGCCTTCCGGGCTGCCGCCCTCGCTCGCGGCGAAGGCGGCATCGCCCTCGCCTTCGACTTCCATGCCGCCCGCTTCGCTCGGCCGGACGCGATAATCGTCTTCGGGCGCCGCGATCAGCTCGGCCCCGTCCGGTGCCGGATCGCCATCGCCGCGCAGCCAGAAAATCCCGCCAACGACCAGGGCGATCGCGAGCAGCACGACCAGAACGCCGCCGATCAGCGTCACCAGCCCGACGCCCTCTTCGTCGTCCTCCTCGACCGCCTCGAGCCAGGGCAGTCGTTCCTCGTCGCGGGCGTCCAGCACGTCCTCGTTACTCATCACTCCATCTCCTCAACGGCCTCGACCCCCATGATCGCGAGACCGTTTCGGATAATCTGCCCGATTCCGGCGGCCAATGCCAGCCGCGCGCGGGTCAAATCCGGATCGTTAACCACCAATAGCCGTTTCTCCGCATGATCGTTGCCACGATTCCAGAGCGCATGAAATTCGGCTGCCAGATCAAAGAGATAAAAGGCTATGCGGTGCGGCTCATAAGCGCCGGCCGCAGCCTCGACGATCCGCGGAAACTGCGCGGCACGCTTGACCAGCGCCAGTTCCTCGCCGTCGAGCAGGCCGAGATCGGCGGCCTCATCCCGTGCGATGCCTTCGGCCGCGGCCTTGCGATGGACCGAGCTGATCCGCGCATGCGCATATTGGACGTAGAAGACCGGATTGTCTTTCGATGCCTCGACAACTTTGGCGAAATCGAAATCCATCTGCGCATCGGCCTTGCGGGTCAGCATCGAAAAGCGGACGACATCCTTGCCGACTTCGCCGACGACATCGGCGAGCGTCACGAAACTGCCCGAGCGTTTCGACATCTTCACCGGCTCGCCGTCGCGCAGCAGCCGAACCATCTGGACGAGCTTCACATCGAACGCAGTTTCGCCGCCGGTCAACGCCTCGACCGCAGCCTTGATCCGCTTGACCGTTCCCGCATGGTCGGCGCCCCAGATGTCGACCAAGACATCGGCCTTCTCCGCCTTCTGGAAATGATAGGCCATGTCATTGCCGAAATAGGTCCATGACCCGTCCGATTTCTTGATCGGGCGATCCTGATCGTCGCCGAAATCGGTCGAGCGGAAAAGTGGCAGCTCGACCGGCTCCCAATCCTCATCCGCCTTGCCTTTCGGCTTTTCGAGCACGCCCGTGTAGATCAGCCCGCGATCGCGCAGCGCCTCTTCAGCCGCCTGCGGCTTACCGGCAGCGACAAGCTCCGCCTCGGACGAAAACAGATCGTGATGAATGCCGATCAGCGCGAGATCCTCGCGAATCCGGTCCATCATCGCCGCGACGGCGCGCTCGCGGAACCGTATCAGCCAGACGGTTTCATGCGCACGTGCATATTGGTCGCCGAATTCTTCTGCCAGCTGCTCGCCAACCGGGATCAGATAGTCGCCGGGATACAGACCTTCGGGAATCTCGCCGATATTCTCGCCGAGCGCCTCCAGATATCGCAGATGGACCGAGCGCGCGAGGATATCGACCTGCCCGCCGGCATCGTTGACATAATATTCGCGGATCACATCGTGCCCGGCATATTCGAGTAGATTGGCGAGCGAGTCCCCGACCACCGCGCCGCGAACATGCCCCATATGCATCGGGCCGGTCGGGTTCGCCGAGACATATTCGACGTTCACGGTCTGACCGGCGCCCGTATCGGACCGGCCATAATCGGCGCCCAGATCGGCGATCCGGCGCAATTCCTCGCGCCAGGCATCGTCGTCGAGGCGAATGTTAATGAAACCCGGCCCGGCAATTTCGGCGTCCGCCACGCCGTCGATCTCCGACAGCTTAGGCACGATGAGCCCGGCCAAGGCGCGCGGATTGGTCCCGGCGGGCTTTGCGAGCACCATCGCCGCATTGGTCGCCAGGTCGCCATGCGCCGGATCCCGCGGCGGCTCGACCGCTAGGTTCTGGCGATCGAGATTCGCCGGAATCGCCCCGTCTGCGGCGAGGGTATCGAGGATCGCGCCGACATGCTCGGCGAATTGGGTGTAGATGGTCACTGGCTTCCCGTTCTGATGCGAGCAAGCGCGATTAGACGATCAAAAGCCTTCGGGCAATTCGAGCGGCCCGACAAAGGCGCGATGCTGGCGGATCGCGAAACCGTCGGTCATCCCGGAAATGAAATCGGCGATGTGCCGGGCGCGTTGCGGATCGTCCTCCGGCAGCGTTTTTCGCCAGTTTTCGGGTAACAGCGCGGGATCGGCGCGATATGCGTCGAACAGGCGAGCGACGACACCGCGCACGGCAGCGGCCACTTCCTCCTGTTTCGGATGCTCATACATATGAGCGTAGAGAAAGGCTTTGAGCGCGCGCTCATGCGTGGCGACGTCCGGCGAAAACGCCGCCATCGGCGCTTCCGCCCGGCGGACATCGTCGACAGTCTGCGCTCCCGCGGCTTCGATCCGGCGGCGGGTTTCGGCGATCAGGTCGTTCACCATCAGGCCGATCTGTTCGCGGATCAGCTCGGACGCCAGCAGGTCGGGCCCGGCATCGGGAAACCGCTTGGCCGCGCGATCCCAGATATCCGAGATGTGCGGTATTTCGAGCAACGCATCGCGCGCGAAAAGGCCTGCGCGCAATCCATCGTCGATATCGTGATTGTCATAGGCGATATCGTCGGCGAGCGCGGCGACCTGTGCCTCCAGGCTCGGATAGCTTTCGAGTTCCAGCCTGTGATCCGCATCGACATCGGCAAGCGCCCAAGGTGCATCGGCGACGGGGCCGTTATGCTTGGCCAGCCCCTCCAGCGTCTCCCAGCTCAGGTTGAGTCCGGCAAATCTCGGGTAGCGCCGTTCGATCCGGGTGAGCATGCGCAGCGTCTGCGCATTGTGATCGAAGCCGCCGACATCGGCGAGCGCGACCTTGAGCGCATCCTCCCCGGCATGGCCGAAAGGCGGATGGCCGATATCGTGCGCCAGGCACAGCGCCTCGGTCAGGTCTTCATTGAGCCCAAGCACCCGGGCGATCGTGCGGCCGATCTGGGCGACCTCGAGGCTGTGAGTCAGGCGGACCCGGAAATGATCGCCGTCCGGTGCGACGAAAACCTGCGTTTTCCCGCGCAGCCGCCGGAAGGCGACGGAATGGATGATCCGGTCCCGGTCGCGCTGGAATGCGTCGCGCGGACCGCGTGTCTCGTCCCGAGATCGGA
>JBCBSD010000042.1:0-25229 GCA_039819365.1 Pseudomonadota bacterium | reverse complement strand
TCTCAGTCCCAGTGTGGCTGGTCGTCCTCTCAGACCAGCTAAAGATCGTCGCCTTGGTGAGCTTTTACCTCACCAACTAGCTAATCTTACGCGGGCTCATCCTTAGGCGATAAATCTTTGGACCGGAGTCATTATGCGGTATTAGCAGTCATTTCTAACTGTTATTCCGCACCTAAGGGTAGATTCCCACGCGTTACGCACCCGTGCGCCACTAGACCCGAAGGTCTCGTTCGACTTGCATGTGTTAGGCCTGCCGCCAGCGTTCGTTCTGAGCCAGGATCAAACTCTCAAGTTGATGACCGATCAAGTATGCCACGTGCCAAAGGCCGCGCACATTCAAGACCGTCTCTAGGAGCCGTTCCTGCACAAATCATTCTATTACGTAATGGATACGTGATAGGACATGTAAGACACCCATCGGACACGTCCGATGAGATCCAAACAGGAACGACAAATTAAACCGGTGATCGGAGCCTTGAGGTCTCCGGACCGGGCGCCGCCGCCCACATGTCCCTTCATTCAAACTAACAATGTCAAAGAGCCGACAATTCTTGACCCCTGCCGGAGCAGAGGGAGACGGTGATACCGTTTACAAGAAATGTCCCCAGTGGGGTCGCGGGGCAGTGCCCGTTACCGCGTCGGGAAGCAGCCATATATGCGGGCTGTAGGATTCGGTCAACACCCTCTGTGCAATTTTATTTCAAAAAGATTGCACATATTTCCGAAATGCCGGTTTACGGCTCATACACCTTGTTCCGCTAGGCCTTAATCAAGCGCTAACCGCAAAGGAACGGCACGGCTTGGTCGACATCTCGAAACAGGAAGTTCCCGCTTCGCTGCGGGACCGTGTGCGCAGCGCCGTTTTCTGGCGGTCTGGCAGCCAGATCGTTGCCCAGATGATAACCTGGGCGACGACGTTCCTCGTCATCCGGATGCTGACCCCCGAGGATTACGGGCTCGTCGCGATGGCCGCGCTCGTCGTGATCTTTCTCAGCCTGATGGAAGGATTCGGATTCGCCAGTTCTCTGATCCAGCGCGAATCGGTCAGCAAGAAAGAATTGCGCCAGGTCTTCGGCCTGCTGATTCTCATCAATGTGACGCTGGCCGGGATCCAGTTTCTGATCGCGCCGCTCGCGGCCGCCTATTTCAGACAGCCTGAACTGGTCGCAATCCTGCGGGTCCAGACCCTGCTCTATTTCATCACGCCCTTTCTCGCTCTGCCCTTCGCGATCCTGAGCCGCGAACTCGAATATCGCAAACTCGCGATCGCGAATCTCATCGGCGCGATCGCCGGCGCGGCGACCGCGCTGACTATGGCGAGCATGGGCTATGGCGTCTGGACGCTCGTGTTCAGCCCGATCGTCCTGTTCGCGGTGCGCGCCACGTGCATGACCTTCGCGGCGCATTCGCTGATCTGGCCGAGCTTCTCCTTTCGCGGGGCGAGTGCGATCATCGGCTTCGGCGGCGCGCTGACGCTGACCCAGTTCTTCTGGTTCCTGCAAAGCCAATCGGACATCTTCATCGCCGGCCGCATCTACGACGCTTATAACATCGGCCTGTACACGACATCGCTGTTTCTCGCGCAGATACTGGTCTCGAAGTTCGTGCCGCCGCTCAACGATGTGGCCTTTGCCGCCTATTCGCGCATGCATCGCGAGAAGCGCCCGATCGGCAACGCTTTTGCGAACTCGGCGCGGCTGATCCTGACGGCGACGCTGCCCTTCTATTTCGGCCTGGCGATTACGGCCGAGCCATTGGTCGAGGCGATCCTCGGCGAACAGTGGCTCGGCATCATACCGATCGTGTCGCTGCTCGCACTCGCCATGCCGTTCATGACGCTGCAGATCCTGTTCGGCCCGGCGACCAATGCGCTCGGCCGCCCCGGCATCGCCGTGCGCGTCAACATCTGCGGCGCGGCGATCATGGCGACCGGCTTTCTCGTCGCCGTCGGCTACGGCATTATCGGCCTCGCCTGGGCATGGCTTATCGCCATGCCGATCCTGACCTGCGTGACGATGTTCCTGTCCATGCCGACGATCGACGTGTCGCTTCGCCAGCTCGCAGGCGCGATCGCACCCGGCCTGTCCGCCTCGCTCGCGATGGCGATTATCGTGGTGGCAATCGATGCGCTGCTGCCGCCGCTCTCGCCGCTCATCCGTCTGCTGCTGCTCGCGGCGACAGGCGTGACCGCTTACGCCGCGCTGCTGCTGCTGTTCGCCCGAACGCTTGTCGCCGAAATGTGGGACCTCGTCGTCAGGCGTCAGACCGCGCCGGCCTGACCACGCGCGTCAGACCGCCTGGATATAGTCGCGCATCGCCTGCGCATCCTGTTCGATCCGGTCCATCCGGTGCTTCACGAGATCGCCGATCGAGATAAAGCCGACCAGCCTGCCATCCTCCACGACCGGCAGATGCCGGACACGCCGGCGCGTCATCAGTCCGAGCGCAGCGAGAATATTGTAATTGGGATCGACCGTGATCGGCGGCGATGTCATCACCTCCGATACCGGCTTTTCGAGCCCGTCCTTGCCGTCTTTCGCAACGAGATGAACGAGATCGCGTTCGGACATGATGCCGACAACCTTGCCCCCGTCGATAATCGGCACGGCGCCGATCCGCTTTTCGGCAAACAGTTTGACGACCTCATGGACCTTCATGTCCGGACCGGCGGTCACCGTATTTTGCCCGCGATTCTCCAAGATGAGGCTGACTGTCATAGCGACTCTCCCAATCGACCCATCAACAGGTGCGATGATGCGCCTTTTCGCATGAAAAGGGAAGTTCGCGGCGCTTTCCTTGCGGTGTCCGGCTTGATGATCCGCCTGCCCATTGCCAAATGAACCGAATGACCGAACCCAAACCGACGCTCGACGACACCGAATATTCCGAATTCGCCTGGAGCCGCTTTCGCGGAATGCTGAAATGGATGGGCGGCGCATCGGTCGGAACGGCCGTCATCGCCGTCGCCTGGATGCATCTCTATGGCGGCGGGCTGACCATTGCGGTCGCGTTGGCGACGGCGCTCGGCGTCGGGCTGACGGTCTTTATGGCCGCCGCGCTGATGGGGCTGGTTTTCCTGAGCTCGGGGTCGGGCCATGACGAAGCCGTCGACGCACAGGGCAAGGACAGCCTCACCCGTCGCAACGACAGGGACTAGGCTTCGGCGGCCGCGCCCTTGCCGTCTTCATCGGTTTTGGGCTTGCGCGCGCTGCTCCGGCGGGCCGGCTTCTTCTCCGCGCCGCCGTTCATCTTCTCGCCTGTATCCTTGCCCTCGTCCGCATCGTCTGCGGCCCCGGCATCCACCGAGATCGCGGCCGGCAGCCGATCCGCTTCGATGCCCTGCCCTTCGGCCTCGGGCGCCGCTTCTTCGCGCTTCTTGCGCGGCTGACGCTTTTTGGGCTTGTCGTCCTTCTGGCTCTCGTCGGAACCGGCACTCTGATTGTCGGCATTGTTATTCTGGCGACGGTTGGGCTTGTTTTCTTCCCGTTCGCGCTTCTGTTCTTCCTTGCGCAGATTCGTCTCGGTCAGCACCCGGAAATAGTGATCCGCGAACTGCAGATAATATTCGTTCATCACCCGGTCGCCCTGCTGATGGGCATCGCGCGCCATCGACTTGTATTTTTCGCAGAGCTGGTTCGCGTTTCCGCGCGCCCGATTGTCGAGCCGGTTTCCGTCATTGGGTCCGCGATTGTTGGAGCGACCGCCACGGCTGCGCCGGCGACCTGAGCTACGGTTGTTCATCAAGGCAAAAAATCCTCAGTCCGTTGTTTCCGGAAAAGCACGCCCCCGCGCGCCGCTTCGTCAGCCGGGCCCATCCCGGCCGCTCGGATACATATCCCAAAGGGCCGGAATAACCGGACCTAATGCCAGAACCGCCGGACATCAGCGGCATGACGATGGGGATCGTGGGGTGAAGGTTTCAACGCTGTGTGCTGCCGGAACCTTCGTTCCATCACTGGCCATATCCGCTACGTTTTGCCAATTGCAAGCAAAATAATAGCGGGCGGCAAGTCTAGCTGTGGATAAGGAGGCAGCGATCATGGCCCGCCAAATCGCGCGCGATCGCCGTTTTAAGGCCCTGTTCGGCGCACAGACCGGACACGGCAGCCGACTGGCCTGAGCCCAGTTCGAGACAGGCAATGCCGCCATCGGCCAGCAGTCGGCCGAGCTGCGGTACGATCTCGCGATAGGCCGCCAGCCCGTCATCGGCCGCAAACAGCGCTGCATCCGGTTCGAAATCGGCGATGTCGGGGCTGAGCGCGGCATCGCGCTCGACATAGGGCGGATTGCACAGGATCAGGTCGTAGCGGCCGGCTTCACGCTCCCCCCAGTTTCCGAGCCGGAACTGTGTGCGGTCCGAAAGCCCGAGCCGCGCGGCATTCTTCCGGGCATAGCCGAGTGCCGTCTCGGACCGGTCTATCCCGACGCCATGGGCATCGGGCCATTCGGAGAGCGCCGCGAGCAGCAGCGCGCCCGACCCGGTTCCCAGATCGAGAATCTCCGTAGGCGGAGCGTCTTCACGCGTGCGCAACGCGGCGTCGATCAGCGTCTCGCTATCGGGCCGCGGGATCAGAACACCGGGGCCGACTGCGAAATCGAGGCTCCAGAATTCGCGATGCCCGACGATATAGGCCAGCGGTTCATGGCCCGCCCGCCGTTCGACCAGTGCCTCGAAACCGGCGGGCGATTCGCTGTCGAGATGTCCCAGCAGCATTGCCTCGCGCTCCGTCTCGAGCGCATGTGCCATCAGCAGCTCGGCATCGAGCCGCGCGCTCTCGCTGGTACTGGACAGCTTTTCCGTCGCCGCGCGCAGCGCGTCGCGCACGGTCATTCCTCGATATGGGCGAGCCGCTCGGCCTCGTCCTCGGCGATCAGCGCACCGACCAGTTCGCCGAGCTGGCCCTCGAGGATCTGCGGCAGCTGGTGCAGGGTCAGGTTGATCCGGTGATCCGTCACCCGGCCTTGCGGGAAATTATAGGTGCGGATGCGTTCGGAGCGGTCGCCCGAGCCGACCATCGACTTGCGCGCGCCCGCATATTCGGCCTCGGCCTTGGCGCGCTCATGCTCGTAGAGCCGGGCGCGCAGCACCTTCATGCCCTTTTGCCGGTTCTTGTGCTGCGATTTCTCGTCCTGCTGGCTGACGACAATCCCAGTGGGAACGTGCGTGATCCGCACCGCGCTGTCGGTCGTGTTGACCGACTGCCCGCCGGGGCCCGAGGCGCGGAACACATCGATGCGCAGATCCGATTCGTCGATCTGGATATCGACCTCTTCGGGCTCGGGCAGCACGGCGACCGTCGCCGCCGAGGTATGAATACGCCCGCCGCTTTCGGTGACGGGGACGCGCTGGACGCGATGCACCCCGCTTTCGAATTTCAACTGGGCGAACACGCCTTTGCCGGTAACGTTGGCGACGACTTCCTTATAGCCGCCGACATCGGCCGCGCTCGCCGATATCAGCTCGAAGCCCCAGCCCTGTTCCTCGGCATAGCGCTGATACATGCGCAGCAGATCGCCCGCGAACAGCGCCGCCTCGTCCCCGCCCGTTCCCGCTCGAACTTCGAGCATGGCGGGCCGGTCGTCGGCCGCGTCCTTGGGCAGGAGTTTGACGGCGAGCGCACGTTCGGCTTCGGGAATCTGGCTTTTCAATTCCTCGGCCTCGAGCTCCGCCATCTCCTTCATCTCGGGATCGGCGAGCATCTCGTCCAGCGCCGCCAGCTCGTCGCGCAGCCGCCGCAATTCGCGCGCGGATTCGGCCACCGGCTCCAGCTCGGCATATTCCTTGGAGAGCTCGACAAATTTGTCCGGCGCAAGATCGCCCGCCGCCATCTGGCCCTGCAACTCTTCATGCCGCGAAAGAATCGCGTCGATACGATCGGAGGAGATGGTGGTCATTTGTTCTCTTTTGAGTCGGAACCGACATAACGGACACCGCCTCCGGTGCCTTCGAAGATTGCTTCAGACACCATGTTGTAGATTTGCTCGAATACACCGAGACCAGTTTTCGCATCGTCGGTCACGAGGTTTTGCTTTCCGCTCTTGAGGTTCTTAACTTCTAGCTCTCCACGCTCCCACCGATCCCGGTCAACGAAAACTGCTAAAAGCACATTCTCGGCATTGGCTCTTTGAAGGCGCTTCTTCAGATTTCCCTTGAAAACGGTCTGCACCGCAACACTTCGTCGTCGAAGTTCGCTTGCAACATGCATAGCGTAGTTATCCGCATCTGAGTTGACCGGCATTACCGCAGCCAGCACTTGCGGGCGATCAAGCCAAGCATTGCTAGTCAACATCGCCAGCCGCTCGATCCCCGCGGCCCAGCCCACCGCCGGCGTCTCCGGCCCGCCCAGCGTTTCGATCAGCCCGTCATAGCGGCCGCCGCCGAGCACGGTGCCCTGCGCGCCCAATCGGTCGGTGACGAATTCGAAGGCCGTGTGGCGATAATAGTCGAGGCCGCGGACTAGGCGGGCATTGCGTTCCCAGGCGACCCCCGCCGCGTCGAGGCCCGCCGTCACGGCCTCGAAGAAATCCGCCGCTTCGTCGCTCATCACATCGTCGATGGACGGCGCGGCGTCGGCGATCGGGCGATCGCGCTTGTCTTTGGAATCTAGGATGCGCAGCGGGTTACGTTCGAGCCGCTCCTGGCTGTCTTCGGACAGATCGCCCTTATGCGCTTCGAAATGCGCGACCAGCGCCTTGCGCCATGCCTCGCGGGTCGCGCTATCGCCGAGCGTGTTGAGCTGGAGTGTCACGCCGTCCGCCACGCCCAGCTCCTTCAGCAACTGGTCCGCCATCACCAGCAGCTCGACATCCGCAGCCGGTTCGGCCGCCCCGATAATCTCGGCATCGAGCTGGTGGAATTGCCGGAAGCGGCCCTTTTGCGGCCGCTCATAGCGGAACAGCGGACCGTGCGTCGCGACTTTCAGCGGCGCATATTGCTGCCAGCCATTGGTCAGATAGGCGCGCGCGATGCCGGCGGTGAATTCGGGGCGCAGGGTCAGTGAATCGCCGCCGCGATCCTCGAACGTGTACATTTCCTTCGACACGACGTCGGTGGTCTCGCCGAGAGACCGCGCGAACACCGAAGTCGCTTCGAACACCGGCACCTCGACCCGGCCGAAGCCGTAAAGCCGCCGGACCCGGTCGAACGTGTCGACGACATGCGCGAACCGTTCGGCCTCTTCGCCCAGCATGTCCTGCGTGCCGCGAATGGCGTGGGGGGTGTTCTTTCCCATGCGCGGGGCCTTAGGGGGTTTTGGAGCTGCTGAAAAGTAATGCTCCCTCCCTTTCAAGGGAGGGATGACAGGGTGGGATAAGACGGAAAGGGTTCGATGCCTTTTTCGGCTTTTCGAGCCGAACTCGCTTCGCTCCCACCCACCCCCTAACCCCTCCCTTGAAAGGGAGGGGGAATGTAGTGCCAATCCGCGCTTGGGCGGCTATACGATTCCTCATGAATATCGACCTCATCCCCACCGGCGACAATCCACCCGACAGCCTCAACGTCATCATCGAGGTGCCGGTCGGCGGCGAGCCGGTGAAATACGAGTTCGACAAGGCGTCCGGCGCGCTGTTCGTCGACCGCATCCTGCACACCCCGATGCGCTATCCGGCCAATTACGGCTTTATCCCGCACACGCTCTCGCCCGACGGCGATCCGCTCGATGCGCTGGTCGTCGCCCGCTCGCCCTTCATGCCGGGCTGCGTCGTGCGTTGCCGGCCGATCGCCGTGCTGAATCTGGAAGACGAGCATGGCGGCGACGAGAAGCTGCTCTGCGTGCCGATCGATTCGACCTTTCCCTATTATCGCAAGATCGGCGAGGGGATCGACCTGCCCGAAATCGTGATGCAGCAGATCGAGCATTTCTTCACCCACTACAAAGATCTCGAAGCCGAGAAATGGGTGCGGGTCGGCAAATGGGGCGATGCGGAAGAAGCCCGCCAAGTGGTCGTCGAGAGCATCGAACGGGCGGGTAAGACCGAATGACGACCATCGAACGCAGCTGGTGGTGGCGCTGCGCGGGCGCGGGGCTAATCGTGATCGCGGTCAGCCTCTATTTCGGCATGATCCCGAATATCGAAGGCTGCGCACCGGAGGTGGACGCGCAAAATCTCGGCTCGATCATCGCGTTCGAACTGGTGCGGACGCCGGCCGATGTCGCCGCCCTGTTCGGCGCGCCGCCCTGCACCGAACCCTTCACCACCGCCATGCGCCACGCGACCTGGGTCGACGCGCTGGTCTTCATCCCGGCCTATTCGGCGTTCCTGATCTGCGCGCTGCTCGCCTTGCGCGGCTATGGCGGTTCGCTGGCCTCGATCGGCATTGCGGCCGTTGCCGCCGCCGCCCTGTTCGACCAGCTCGAGGGCTTCTGGCTGTTCATGATCATGGGCGACCTGCCGGGCACGCAGGGGCAGATCAACTGGCTGATCCCGGCTGTACGCGCCAAATTCGTGCTGCTCGGCATCGGTGCGATCTGCATCGGCGTATTGCTGACGCGCCATCGCGGGATGGGCTATCTGTTCGGCGCGGTGGTCGCACTGGGCGGCGTCGCGACAACCGCACTGATCGTCGATGACGCCTATGGCGCGATCACGGTGCAGGGATCGGCCATCGCCTGGCTCGCGCTGTTCGTCGTCGCGTTTCTTTACGCCATCATCCGGATGAACCCGCGCGCGCTCGTCGCGGATGTCCGGTCGGTCGACTAGCGCTTTTTCTTGCGCGACTTCTTGCGTGATTTCTTCTTGGGCGCGCGTTCGCCCGCCTCGATTCCGAGCCGCGCCCATTCGCGCATGGCATCGGGATCGTCATAGACGTCGAGCGGCGCGCGGCGATAATTCATCGTGGCGATCTTACCGTCCTTGCCGGTGAATTCGAACTTCCCGAGCCCCTCGGCCTCGAACGCGTCTTCGTTGGTCGCATCGCTCTTGAAATGGAGATCGCCCTCATCGACCAGCGCGAAGACGATGCCCTCGCAATAGAGCACCGCGCCGCCCATCATCTTGCGCATCGTGACGCGGCCCGCCGGCTCCAGGCATTCCGCCACCCATTCGACAAGGCCCTCGTCCACGCTCATGCGCCACTCTCACGCAACCGCCGCCTCCACCGTCTTCGCCTTTTTCGGCCGCCGCCAGGCCACCAGCAGGCAGCCCGCCACGATCAGCACCGTGCCCGCCACCGTCATCCAGGTGACGGCCTCGCCGAAGAAATACCAGCCGAAGATCGCCGCCCAGATGAACGCGCTATATTCCAGACTCACCAGATATTGCGCCTCGGCCCGGGCATAGCCCCAGGTGACGAGCAGCAGCGAGACGATTGCGAGCGCCGCCGCGCCGGTCAGCGCGGGCCAATGCGCGACTTCGGGCACAACGGCGAAAAAGGGAGCGACCAGCAACAGGCAGATGAAGACGATGATATTCTGGAAGAAAGCGATCTCCATCGGCGCGGCGATCAGCGCCATCTGCCGCTGCAGGACGAGATTATAGGCGTACGCGCTGGCCGAGAGCAGGATCGCGGCGACGCCCCATTGCGCTTCGGTCCCGAACTCGCTGCCCATCTTGCCGAGGACGATCACGACGACCCCCCCAATCCCGAGCAGCGACGCGAAAATCGCGCTCTTCCCGATCCGTTCCTTGAGCAGCACGGCGGCGAGATAAAGCGCCATCAGCGGCGCTATGAAGGAGAGCGCAACGCCCTCGGCCAGCGGCACGCGCACCAGTCCCCAGAAGAACAGAAACGCCATGACCGCGATCAGCACGCCGCGAATGAGGTAGAGCCGCATCGCCGCCCGGCTCGGCCGTTTGCGGCGGCGCCGGAAATAGAGCGCGCATATGAGGATCACACCGGCCGCATAGCGCCAGAGCACGGCATTATAGGCGCCCAGCGCGATCGACAGGCCCTTCATCACCGCATCCATGGCCGAGAAGAAGGCGAGGCCGGTCAGCACGGCCAGGACGGGCAAAAGGATCGAACCGGTGTCGGAGGCGATATGGCGAGTCACCCCCGGTTCCTATAGAAGGCGCAATTGCGACGCGACCGAAATTTGCCGGGGGAGACAGAGATGGCGGGGAAGACTTTGTGGCTGTTGGCAGGGGCCCTGATACCGGCCGGTGCGCTGGCGCAATCGGCCGCCGAGGAGAGCGATGCGCGGCCCGTCGCTCAGACGATCGTCACCGATCCGGCGGCGCTCGCGCGGCTGCGCGGCAATAGCGGCATCACGCTGCAATGGATCAACTTCACCTATCCCGACGAGCGGCCGCGCGCCCGGCGCGGCCATGTCGCGGTCGCCGACCGCGGCGACACGGTGCATATCAGCGGCGTGCAGCACGCGGCCGAGGGCGACGGCTATGTGTCGGTCACCGGCGATATCGCGGAGATCGGCAGCGACTATTTCATCTTCGACGGCCGCATCGTGATCAGCGGCGCGCCCGACGCCGACCGCCATTGCGTCAAAACCGGCCGCTCGCGCTTCGCGATCACGCAGAACCGCCGCTATTGGCGGATGCGCGAATTCGAATGGTGCGATAGCCTGACCGACTATATCGACATCTATTTCTGATCCGCTGCCTGCAAGGGACCCGCAAATGTCCGTACCGCCCGGCTTCGCACCGCATTTTCGCAAGAGCCCGCTGACCGATCCGTGGGAGCCGCTTTATTCCCGGCGCACCGAGGAAGCGGTGATCATCGGGCTCGACGCGGATACCCAGCATTGCAACTCGCGCGGCTTCGTTCATGGCGGCCTGATCGGCGCGCTGGCCGACAATGCGATGGGGCTCTCCTGTGCGGCGTGCCACGAGTCCGTTTCCGGCCTTGTCACTATCAGCCTCCATCTCGATTTCGTGCGTCCCGCGAGGATCGGCCAATGGCTGGAGTTCGAGACGACATTCCTCAAGCCGGGAAACAGCATCGACAGCGCGCAGGGCCGGGTGCTGGCGGACGGCGCGGTCTGCGCCCTGGCCGGCGCGACCTTCAAGGTGCAGTCGGCAGAGAAATCTTAACCGGTTAAACGGTCAGCCGCGTTGCCGCGCACGCCTTGGTCAGGCCCAGTCCCCTCTTCATCGCCGGATAGGCGCGCACCAAGGCGGCGGTCATCGCCAGTTCGAGCCTGACGATCCGGCCGAACCGCGCCTCGATTTCATCGCCAAGCGCATCGACATCGGCGTCCTGGCGCGCGATCGCCGCGCCGAACCGGAAGGCCAGCGTCTCGTCGTCCGGCAAGCCAGCGCCGCCCGCCAGTGCGGCATTCAGGATATTCGGGGAGACGCCGTCCGCCAGGCTGCCCCGTGCCGCGGTGAGCGCGCAGGGGCCGCAATCCTCGACCAGCACCGCACCGATGCGTGCCGCCGCAAACATCGCCACAGACACCTTTTCGCGATGATCGCTCGCGGGCATGAAATGCATGAATTTTTCCAGCGCATGACCGGGCGCCCGCGCGATTTCATGGATATAGTCGCTCTCGTCCGGGTTCATCCGGTCGACGACGCTTAGAAACAGGCGCTTGGGCAGGCCGGCGGGCGCAATACTCTGCCGCGCGAAAAAAATGGCCAGGGCGACGAGTACAAGGACCGGCGGACCGAGCACGCCGGGTATGTCCTGCACGAAGCGATCGGGCGAACAGATGCCGACGATCAGCTCGTAGATATGCAGGAAACCGTGCACGAGCAGCCACAGCGTCCCCGCCAGCGCAGCCATCCAGCGCATTTTGGGATTCCAGGCCGCATAGCCCAGCATGACGGCCGAACTCAGATAAGCGAGGCCGATATCGGCGATGAAATGCGTATTGGCCGGGCCGGTCGGCGGCACGGTGGGGATCGCGTAATACCAATCGAGCGGCGCGAGCAGCATGAAGGCGCCATTGGCAAATGCGAACAGGGCGACCAGCACAATCACGATCTGGGCGACGCGATCGAGCGTATCATAGGGACCGGACATGGCGCTTCTCCTATTTCGGATATTCATTGTCCGATTAAAGAAGGCCTGTCAATATGCGCCTTGGCGGAGCGGCCATGGATAATTGTCGCCGGCCGGCTATATTCGGACATTACCTGTCCCAAATTGCGAGAGCGGACCGATCATGCAGATATCCAAGGGCGTCGAATGGGCCGCCCATGCCGCCGCATTGATGTGCGCCCTGCCGCCCGGCAAGGGCCTCAGGGCCGAGGCGTTGGCCCGCTATCACGGCGTGCCCGGCCCCTATATGGCGAAGCAGATGCAGGCGTTGAGCAAGGCCGGCATCGTCCATGCGGCGCGCGGGAAGCATGGCGGATATCGGCTCGCCAGACCGGCCGACCGGATCACGCTCTGGGACGTGATGACCGCGATCGAGGGCGACAAACCGGCCTTCACCTGTACCGAAATCCGGCAGAACGGCCCATGCGGCGCGAAGCCCGAACAATGCCGGCAGAAATGCGCGATCGCGGCGGCCTTCCACTCGGCCGAAGCGGCGTTTCGCGATCACCTGGACGCGGTGTCGCTGGTCGAGATCGCGGCGGGCGTCGTCGCCGAAACCCCGGCCGAACATCTGCGCGACGTCGGCAAGTGGCTGGAGCAAGAGGCGGTCGCGCTGGCCTGACGGCGCAGTCCGCAAGCGCGGCTATTCGGGCCGGAAATCCGCGAAATAGTCGAAAATCTCGTCCCCGGACCGGCTTGCGGCGTTGCGCCAGGTCGGCGCGGTTTCCGGGTTGAGCAATGCGCCTTCGGGCGAGAGGATAAGCACGGTCGGCGTGCCGACGATCTCGTCGATGCCGAAGCGCTGCGCGATGTCGATATTGCGGCCCTCGCCTTCCTGCGGATGGCCGACATCGACAAACACGACTTCGTAATACCGCTCCAGCATGTCGGCGAAGCGCGGCATTGCGAACCAGCCGGCAAGGCCCCGGCTGTCATGGCACCAGTTGGCGCCCATCACGAGGATGACGCGCTTGCGGGCAACGGCGGCCCGCGCCAATGCCCATGCGACATCGGCAAGCGCCGCACGGGCATCGTCATAAGGCCGCGCCTCGGGATGGTCCGCTTCGACTTCCGCGGCAAACGCCGGCGCAGGCGGCACCAGCGACATCGCAATCAGAAGTGCGGCGAACGCGAAGAACCGGCCCGCGCCCATCTCTAGGCCGCGTCCTGTTTCGCTTGCTCTTTCGTCTCTTGGGCGATCAGCTTGGGCAGGTTCGCGATGGCCGCCTGCGCATTGTCGCGGAAGCGCACGAGCACGGCCTGCTTGCGGCTGTCGGCCGGTGAAACGGCGGCGATCGTCTTGCCGAAGCCGTCGAGCCGCGCCTTGATCAGCCATTCCTGCAGCTCGGGACGCTGCGACCATTGAAACTGGTTCATCATGTTGACGAGATTGGCGCGCGGATAGGTATCGATCCCGTCGGGCAGCGGGACCGGCTGGCCGAGGCTGTTCTTCGTCGCGTCGTCTTCGTAATGCGCCTCGATGAACGCGGTAAGCGCCGCGCTGAAGGCGGGCTGGGGCACGCGGATCATCTGGAGCGTGATCAGATCGCCCTGGAATTGCGGGACGACCGGGCGGCGCTCGACAGCGGTGGCCGTGCAATCGATGAACAGCGCATCCTCCGCCGTCTCGACCTCGCCCCCATCGAAGATCATCCTGCCCGGCTCGATCCGTCGGACATGGCCCATGCGGACGATATTCTCGATCTTGCGCAGGATATCGACCTCGCCTTCAGAGATGGTCGGATAATGGAACATGGTCGGCCAGACATCGGGATCGAGCCGCAGCATGACGCCGCTTTTCTCGAGCCGTTCGAACAGGTCTTCGGCAGTGTCCGCCTTGGCCAGCGCCTCCATTATGTCGGCCTGCCCACCGATCGTATCGTCGAAAAACTCGATCCCCGGCTGCGTCTTGCCGCGATTGAGCATCCAGGTGTCGCGCGGGCGGACCCAGACGATGCTGTCCGCTTCGACACCGGCCTGTTGCAGCCAGACCCCGACATCCATCGCCGTCTTCCCGGCACCGAGGATCACGAATTGCGAGGGCACTCTGTCCGGTTCCTGCCAGAGCTGCGGCAGCGCATTGGGCGGCACCATGCGAACGCCCTCGCCGACTTCGAATTTGGGTGTATGGGTCGAGGGCACAGAGGTGCCGTAATAGGTCGCATCGACCGTTTTCTTGCGGATCGCGACCGTGCTTTCCTTGCCGGACAGGATCGACTCGAACCGCCCGTCGCCGAGATAGTTGGAGAGCGGATAGTAGCTGACCCGCCCGCTCGGCAGGAAGCGCCGGGCCATGACATTCTCATAGTAAGCGCAAACCTCCGACCCGGTCGCGAGGCTGTAATAGCCCGTGTTCAGCCCGATCGCGTCCTTCTCCTGCGGGCCGAGTACAGTCGAATTCACCCCGTAAAAGGCCGAGGGCTGATGCAGCGCGACGAAGGGGTAGGCATCGTTCCAATGGCCACCCGGCTTCGCATGGCGGTCGACGAAGGTGATATGCGCATCCGTCTCGTCGAGCAGCGTATCGGCGAACGCCATGCCGACCGCACCCGCGCCGACAATCAGATAATCGGTTTCGAAATCTGGCATAG
This sequence comes from Pseudomonadota bacterium, assembly GCA_039819365.1. Taxonomy (GTDB): domain Bacteria; phylum Pseudomonadota; class Alphaproteobacteria; order Sphingomonadales; family Sphingomonadaceae; genus Parasphingopyxis. The sequence goes on along the minus strand of JBCBSD010000042.1, from coordinate 10,697 downwards.
GCTCCCCCCTCAGACGGCGCCATAGCCGCGGGAACGCCTTAAAGCGCCTAAATGCGGCCGCGTATAGAGCTATTCGGCGGTTTGCGACTCCGGTCCTGTCGACTTGCGAACCACGACCTCGTCGATTTCGAGACGCTTGATCTTCAGCCGATCGATCTTCGCGTCCCGCGCGCGCATCGAACCGACCGCTAGGCGCCCGATGGCGAGCGCGCCGATTGCGGTTGCGCCGACCGCCAGTGCACCGATCGCTGCCGCGCCGACTGCACGCGTAACGGGGGTGCGGCGATGCTGTGCGGGAGGCCGCGCGGCCGGTTCGGCCGGACTATTCCGCTGCCTCGACATGGTCTTCTTCCGCTGCCTCGATCTCGGCCGCCTTCGCTTCGACGAGCGACACGATATGATCGATCATATCCCCGTCCTGCACATGATGATCGGTGACGCCGGAGAGATAGACCATATGCTTGCCCGCGCCGCCGCCGGTAATGCCGATATCGGTCTCGCGGGCCTCGCCGGGGCCGTTGACCACGCAACCCAGCACCGAGAGCGAGAGCGGCGTGTGAATATGCTGGAGCCGTTCCTCGAGCGTCTGGACGGTGCGGATGACATCGAAGCCCTGCCGCGCGCAGGACGGGCAGGAGACGACGCGCACGCCGCGCGTACGCACGCCGAGGCTCTTGAGGATCTCATAGCCGACGCGCACTTCCTCTTCGGGCTCGGCGGAGAGCGAAACGCGGATCGTATCGCCGATCCCGGCCCAGAGCAGATTGCCGATGCCGATCGCGCTTTTCACCGTTCCGCCGATCAGGCCGCCGGCCTCGGTAATGCCGAGGTGGAGCGGACAATCGACGGCTTCAGCGAGCTGCATATAGGCCGCTACGGCAAGAAAGACGTCGGACGCTTTCACCGCGACCTTGAACTCGTGGAAATCGTGATCCTGCAAAATCTTGATATGGTCGAGCGCGCTTTCGACCAGCGCCTCTGGGCAGGGTTCGCCATATTTTTCGAGCAGGTCCTTTTCGAGGCTGCCGGCATTGACGCCGATGCGGATCGCGCAGCCATTGGCCTTGGCCGCGGCGATCACCTCTTTGACGCGTTCCTCGCTGCCGATATTGCCGGGATTGATCCGGAGGCAGGCCGCCCCGCCGTCTGCCGCTTCGAGGGCGCGGTTGTAATGGAAATGGATATCGGCGACGACCGGTACTTTGGCCGCCCGGGTGATCTGCTTGAACGCCGCGGTCGATTCCACATCGGGGCAGGAGACGCGGATGATGTCGACGCCCGCTTCCTCGCAGCGGCGGATCTGGTCGATCGTCGCCTTCGCATCCGAAGTCGGCGTGTTGGTCATGGTCTGCACCGTGATCGGCGCGTCGCCGCCGACCGGCACATTGCCGACCATGATCTGCCGCGACTGGCGGCGGGCGATATCTCTCCAGGGGCGAATGGACATGCCATGTCTATAGGCGCTCACAGTTACCAATAAAAGGCATTCTCTCGGGCGCATCGCACCGGCACGCGGTCGGCCCGGCGCGATATCGCGCCTGATCCGCAAGACACAGTCGCGTCATAGCCCGAACCTATCAAGCGGATACGTTTCTTTCGATGCGCGCAATTCTCATTTGTTCGCTAGAGCATGCTCCAACCCGTCAACTAACGAGGATTACAATGAAATTGCGTTCCATCGCCGCCGCACTCGCGGCCACCACCGTCATGGTTTCCACGCCGGCCGCCGCGCAGCAGGCGGGCGATATCCAGCTCCGCGTCTTCGCCACCGGGGTCTTGCCCAGCGGCGACATCAACGAAGTCGAGCGCGACGATTTCGGTCTCCCCGCCGGATCGCAGACACGGGTAACCGACAGTATCGTCCCGACCGTCGCCGCGGAATATTTCATCTCCGACAGCTTCTCGATCGAAACCATCTGCTGCATCACGCCGCATGACGTGGAAGGCACGAACGCACTTGCCGGCGTCGAGCTGATCGACGACGCCATCGTGCTCCCGGCCACCGTCACCGCCAAGGTCCATTTCCCCATCGGCGATACGGTCCGACCCTATCTCGGCGCGGGTCCGGCCTTGTTCTTCATCTTCAGCGAAAATGTCGGCACCGGTGCCGCGGCGCTCGGCATCGACGATGTCGGCCTGTCGAGCGAGTTCGGCGTGGCGCTGCAGGCCGGCGCGGATTTCAACCTCAACGATAACGGCCTGGTCTTGGGCCTCGACGTAAAGCGCTATTTCGTCGGCACTACGGCCACCTTCTCGGCCGGCGGCACGGAACTGATCCGCACCGATCACGATCTCGATCCCTGGGTCGTGAGCGCGGGCCTCGGCTTCCGCTTCTGAGCGCTATAGGTCGGCGCGCCGACGACGAAACGGGATAACCGTTCGCGGCCGGTCGCGCGGTTTTACGCCGCGTTGGAGCGCCTGCGATCGGCCATACCCGAAGACCGGCCCTTACGGCCATTTTTTAGCGCGTAGAGCGCCTTGTCGGCGATCATCATGACGGCATCCGCGCTCGCGCCGTCGCGGCCGGAAAGCGCATGACCGATACTGCCGGAAACGGGGATGCGACGGCCATCGACCGCCGCCGGTTGCGACAAAGCGGCAAGGAAAGCCGTGGCACGCGCCGAAGCGACGCCCTCATCTGTCACCGCGTTCATCAGGATGAGGAATTCGTCGCCCCCCAACCTGCCGACGAGCTCGCCAGGTTGCGCGGCATCGCGCAGCCTGTGCGCCACCCGTCGCAACAGCATGTCACCAATATGGTGGCCCAGCGTATCATTGATCTGTTTGAACTCGTTGAGATCGAGAATCGCGACCGCATATCCCGGCCCGCCCCGGGTCTCGGCATCGGCGTCATCGAGCGCGTCCATGATCGCACGGCGATTGGCGAGGCCCGTCAGCGCGTCTGTATGCGCGAGCCGCCGAATCTCCTCTTCCATAACAATTCCGTCCATAATCCGCTGATAGCTTTCCATCAGGAAGATGATCATCAGCATCGCGATCGAGATCATGCTCGCGCCGAGAAAAGCCCCCTCAAAATCGCCGAAGAAGAGCAGATAGACAGCCGCCGGCATCACACCGGCCATCAGCACTCCGATCGCGGTGCGTTTGATGGGCGCGAGGCAATGCGCGATACAGGTCGATCCGAAAACCAGAGAGACCGGGATCAGGATCATGTCGGCAAATGTCGGCGTCGTCAGCGCATAGACGGACCACGCACTCAACCCCGCGACACCGCCGACCGCGACGATCGTCAGGCCACGCAGCATTTTTTCGGGATCGCCCGCGGGATCGGGCGAGCGCGCCCGCCGGATCCACTGGACCATCCGCAGGAACGCCAAGATCGCTACCACGCCCATCCAGGCATAGCTCGAAACGGGCAGGCCCTTGTGAAAGCACAGCACCATGATCAAAGTGATGTTGAACAGCGCTACCGCGTAGATCATCGGAACATGTTCGAGCGCGCGTTCGATCTGGACGGATCGAATCCGGCGCCTCACATCGTCTGGCATGGCGCCGGCGTCAGTTGCGCGACGCGGCATCTCAACGCCATAACTGCCCGCAAATACGCCCAAAACCAACTCCGTTACCGCGATGCCTCTGTGTAGGTTTCCATAGTGAAAAGAGTGTTAATGGAGAGGGTGTCGATCGCCTCCGGTTCCCGCGGAACGACTGCCGCGCCGAGGGGTTGGTGCAAACACAAGCTCTCGGACTGAAAAGGACATGCCATGCCCACCACTTTCATTACAGGCGCCAATCGCGGCATCGGATTGGAATTTGCAAAGCAATATGCGGCGGACGGGTGGTCCGTCATCGGCACGGCGCGGGAACCGGACAAGGCGGACGCGCTGAACGCCATCGGCGCGGTCGACGTCCGGCAGCTGGACGTCGCGGACGCGGATGGCATCGACCGGTTTATCGCGGAGCTCGGCGACCGGCCGATCGACCTCTTCATCAACAATGCGGGCGTATATGGCAGCAACAATCTCGACCGGGACGACTGGCTCAAGACGCTCGAGATCAACACCATCGCACCGACGCTCCTGGCCGAAAAGCTTAAGTCCAACGTCGCGGTCAGCGAGCAGAAGAAGATGGCGGTCATCTCCAGCATGATGGGCAGCATCGGCGACGGAAACGGCAGCAACGCAATTATCTACCGCTCGTCCAAGGCGGCGGTGAACGCCGCGTGGAAAGCGCTGAGCAACCGGTATCGCGAAGACGGGATCAGTATCGCGATCCTCCATCCCGGCTGGGTCCAGACCGATATGGGCGGGCCCAACGCCGCTATCGATGTGGACACCAGCGTCACCGGGCTGCGTGCCGTGCTCGACAAATTGTCGGTGCAATCGACGGGCCGATTCACGGCCTATGACGGCAGTCAGTTGCCCTGGTAATCGGAGCGGAGAGGCGGGCCGCCTTCCAATTCAGGCTGTCCTACGCAACGCGCTTCGCGCTATGGTCGATTCGGCTATGGGGATATGCAGCACATTCGACGGTTCGGCGCCGATCCGGAAGGTCACAGTCGGACCCGCATTCGCCGGCGGCCATCGGCAGTTTTCCAAGGCATTGCGGCAAAGGTCACACAAAAGAAAAACGCCGTTCGGTGTGAAACTTTCCGCATGAGCTGGAAGAAGGAAATCGAGGAACTCAGGCAGCGCGAAGGTTTTGCCGAAGAGATGGGCGGCGCGGAAAAGGTCGCGCGCCAGCATAATCGCGGCAAGCTCGATGCGCGCGAGCGGATCAAACGCCTCGTCGATGACGGCAGTTTTCGCGAGATCGGCAAGATCGCCGGGCGCGGCGAATATGACGAAGACGAGAAACTCGTCCATGCCGCGCCGAGCAATCTCATTTTCGGCCGCGCCGATATCGACGGACGGCCCATCGTCGCCAGCGCCGACGATTTCACCGTGCGCGGCGGCGCGGCGGACGCGGCCCTCCATCGCAAATTCGTCCAGTGCGAGAAGATGGCGCACGAACTCGGCATTCCGCTGATCCGCATGATCGACGGCACGGGCGGCGGCGGTTCGGTCAAGACGCTGGAGACGATGGGCTTCACCTATGTGCCCGCCGTGCCCGGCTGGGACGACATTATGAAGAACCAGGAGACGGTGCCGGTCGTCGCCCTCGCGCTCGGCCCGACCGCCGGGATGGGCGCCGCGCGCACTGTCGCCAGCCATTACTCCGTCATGGTGAAGGGCCTGTCGCAAATCTTCGCGGCCGGGCCGGTCGTCGCGCAGGCAATCGGCGAGGATGTCGACAAGGAAGGGCTGGGCGGCAGCGATATCCATACGCGCAACGGCGTGGTCGACGACGAGGTCGCGAGCGAAGACGAGGCTTTCGCGGCCGCCCGCCGCTTCCTCTCCTACCTGCCGAGCAACGTCGATCAGCGGGCGGCGCGTTGGTCGAATAGCGATCCCGTCGACCGGCGCGACGAGAGGCTGCTCTCGATCGTCCCGCGTGACGAAAAGCAGGTCTATTCGATGCGGACGATCATGGAATCGGTGTTCGACACGAACAGCATTTTCGAGATGGGCAAACGCTGGGGCCGCGCCGCGATCACCGCTTTTGCCCGGCTCGACGGTTGGCCGGTTGCGGTGCTCGCGAACGATCCGAGCTTTCTCGGCGGCTCCTGGGAGGCGCTGACGAGCCAGAAGGTGAAGCGCTTCGCCGAACTCGCCGAGCAGTTCCGCCTGCCGGTCGTCCATCTCGTCGACAATCCGGGGTTCATGGTCGGTGTCGAAGCGGAACGGACGGGCACGATCCGGTACGGCGTGGAAGCGATGAACGCCGTCTACAAGGCAACCGTCCCCTGGGCGAGCGTCATCATACGCCGCGCCTATGGCATCGCGGGCAGCGCCATGAGCAATGCAGAGAAATTCCAATATCGTTTCGCTTGGCCGAGCGGCGATTGGGGCTCCCTGCCGATCGCCGGGGGGCTTGAGGCGGCGTACAAGTCCGACATCGAAGCGGCCGAGGACCCGGCGGCGCGGCTTGCGGAAATCAAGGCTAAGCTCGAAGCCGTGACGTCGCCCTTCCGCACGGCCGAAAAGTTCAGCGTCGAGGATATCATCGACCCGCGCGACACACGGCCGCTGCTCTGCGAGTTCGCCGATCTGGCATGGAAAAAACTGGCGAAGTGACGAAGACGGCAGGGATGCGAAGAGGGAGAGACATATGCGCCTTTGGATAGCAATCGCAGCGCTCATCGCAGCGAGTCACGCTGCGGCGCAGGCCCAGCCCGCGCCGGCCGCCGAAACCGAATGGACGCTGGTCATCCATGGCGGCGCTGGCGTCATCCAGCGGGACAGGCTGACGCCCGAGCAGGATAGCGCCATTCGCACGGCGCTCGCCCATGCGCTCGAAACGGGCAGCGCCATTTTGCGCGAAGGCGGCACTGCGCTCGATGCTATCGAGGCAACGATCCGCGAGATGGAAGACGACCCCAATTTCAACGCGGGCCGGGGCGCGGTCTTCACCTATGACGCCAGAATCGAGCATGACGCCTCGATCATGGACGGCGCGACGCGGGCGGCGGGCGCGGTGACGGGCACATCGCACACCCGCCATCCGGTCACGCTGGCGCGGCGCGTGATGGACGCCAGCCCGCATGTCTTTTTGAGTGGTAACGGCGCCGATAGCTTTTCGATCGAGCAGAGCCTCGAACAGGCCGAAACCGGCTGGTTCGCGACCGACCGGCGGCGCGCGCAGCTCGACGAGTTCCTGGCGCGCGAGGCGGACGAGATATCGGCCTATGACATCGACATGAAATACGGAACGGTCGGAGCCGTCGCGATGGACCGGCAGGGCAATCTTGCCGCCGCGACGTCGACCGGCGGGATGACCGGCAAGCGCTGGGGCCGGATTGGCGACTCGCCGGTGATCGGCGCGGGCACCTATGCCGACAATCGCGGCTGCGCCGTATCTGCGACCGGGTCGGGCGAATATTTCATCCGGGTCGGCGTGGCGCACGAGATTTGCGCGCAGATCCGCTTCCGATTCCAGCAGCAGCTGGCCGAAGCCCGCGCCTCGGTACCGCTCGCCGAAGACGGCATCCCCGAATATTATGTCCATGCGAGCGAGTTCGGCCTCGAAGCCTCCGACATTCAGGAGATCGCCGATGGCGTGATCGCGGAGATGGGCGCGCTCGGCGGGACGGGCGGCGTCATCGTGACGACGCCCTGGGGCACCGGCACCTATTCCTTCAACACGCCGGGCATGTATCGCGGCATGGCCTCGAGCGAGATGGAAGCGGCCGTCGCGATTTACGGCGACGAGTAGCCGCTACCCGACGGGCACGACCGTAACGGCTCTCCGGTTCTGCGCCCAGCTTGCTGCGTCGGAGCCCAGTGCGACGGGGCGCTCCTTGCCGTAACTGATAACCGTCATCCGTGACGCGTCGACGCCGCGTGTGGCGAGATAATTGGCCGCAGCATTGGCGCGGCGTTCGCCGAGCGCCAGATTATATTCGCGCGTGCCACGTTCGTCGCAATGCCCTTCGATCGTGACGCGCACGCTCGGATTGGCGAGCAGCCAGGCGACCTGCGAATCCAGGATCGCGCGGTCCTCGGGATCGATATCGTAGGAATCGGTTTCGAAGAAAATCGTGTCGCTGGCGGCCTGGGCGAGGAAATCCGCGCGGCTGCCCGGAGCGGGGCCGGTCGGTCCTGTCGGCGTCGTATCGGGCTGCGTCGTTCCCACCGGCGGCGGCGGGAGCTCGTCAGGCGCTTCGCGCGAACAGGCACCCAGCGCGAGCGCGGAACCCGCAGCGAGGACAATCGCGGTTCTGGAAAACTGGGTCATGATCATATTCCTCTTCTTCGTGCGACGCGGCCCCGCCTTATGCCGCCATATATCGAGCGGGAGTCAAGTGGCTTGCAAGCCCATCAGTTGCGTAGCGGCGACCAGGAGGGGTCAGACGCCCCGACTGGCGTCGGTAACCTACGGATCATCCGCCCCGTCACATCGACCGACCAGAGGCTCGGCAGCGCATTGCCGCGCGGGGTGCGGAAGAAATGGATGACGCGGCCATTGGGCGCCCAGCTCGGCCCCTCGTCCTGCCAGCTGTTGGTCAGGATCCGCTCGCCGGATCCATCGGGACGCATCACGCCGATCCGGAAACCGCCGCCGAGCCGGGTAAAGGCGATCAGATTGCCGCGCGGACTCCATTCGGGCGTCGCGTAGCGCCCGCCGCCGAAGCTGATCCGGCGCTGGCTCGAACCGTCCGCGTTCATCACATAGAGCTGCTGCCCGCCCGAGCGATCGCTTTCGAACACGATCCGCCGGCCGTCCGGCGAATAGCTGGCGCTCGTATCGATGCCCGGCGTGTTGGTCAGCCGCACCGGCTGGCCGCCGGACACGCGCACGCGATAGATGTCGCTATTGCCGTTCACCGCCATCGAGAAGACGACATAGCGGCTGTCCGGCGAATAACGGGGCGCGAAAGTCATATAGGGCGCATCGACGAGCAGCCGTTGCCGTCCGGTCTCCACGTCATAGATGTACACCCGCGGCTCGTCGTTCAGATAGCTCATATAGGTGATCGTTCGGCCGTCCGGCGCGAAGCGCGGCGTCAGCACGATCGACTGGCCGTTGGTTAGAAAGCGGTGATTGGCGCCGTCGGTATCCATGACGGCGATGCGACGCACGCGGTTATCCTTGGGTCCGCTTTCCGCGACATAGACGATCCGGCTGTCAAAATAGGCGCCCTCGCCCGTCAGCCGCGCATAGACCATGTCGGCGCAGCGATGCGCGGCCCGCCGCCAATCGGCATAGTCGACCTCGTACCCCGCGCGCTCGAGCGGCGCCTGGGCGAAGACATCATAGAGATAGCAGCCGACCGTCAGCCGACCGTTACTGCCAGCTTGCACGTAGCCTTGGACGAGATTCTGCGCGCCGACCTGGCTCCAGGCCGGATAATCGGGCGCGGTCACGCGCGGCATGTCGACATCGCGCAGGAATTGCCGCTCGACCGGGTTGAAGAAGCCGGAATTGCGGAGATCGTCCTCGATGACCCGCGCGACCTGGCGCCCGAGATCTTCGGTATTCCCGGCCGGCGTACCGACCGCATTGGGCGTCGGCATATCGGGAATGGCGATCGCGGTCGGGTTGGAAATGCCGCCGACGACATCGCCTTCGATCGGGCCCGATGCCGCCTCGTCCTGCGCCACCGCGGCACTGCCGAGCATGGCCAGGCACAGGCCGAGAGCAAGCTGCCGCAAGCCGGAAATCGTGGGAAGGGAAATAGCCATGATGCGCATGCTCCTCAGGTCAGTTGCGCCGGAATGAAATTGAGAACCACATCGCTCCAACCGTCTTCGTATAGCGCATCGGGCAACGGCGGCATCGGGCAGCGGGGGTTGAGCACCGCACTGCGCGCCGCCTCCACCATCTGCGATTCATATTGCCGGTTCGACCCGTTTACGCCGCGCGCGCCGAGCACGCTCACCTGGGTACGGCTCAGCGAACCATCGCGCGACGGCTGGATACGCAGGCGCACCACGATATCCTCCGCCGATGTCCCGCTCAGCGAGCCTAGATTGTAGCAGGGCCGCACCGCGTTCACGATCCGGCTGATAAGGTTGGAACGGTCGGCCCCGCTGACCGTCGCCTGCGAGCGGGACGTGCCGCTATCGTTGGTCGAGCCGATGCCGTCGGTGATACCGGCAATCCGCGACGCGCGGCTCTGTTCGCGCGGCGGGCGGCGTTCGGCGCGCGGCTCGGGCCGGCGCTCGTTACGGCGTTCGGCTGGCTGCGGTGGGGCCGGGCTGGGCGTGACGCCGGGTTGCGGCAGCGGCTCGATTTCGGGCTGGATCATCGGATCGAGATCGTCTTCGAGATCGCGGCGTTCGGCCGCCGGCGCAGGCCGGTCTGCGGCGCTTGCGAAGGCGCCGATATCGTCGCTCAGCGTGACGGCGACCGCTTCCCGGCGCGGCACTTCGTCGCGCGTGAGCAAGGTGACAGACAGCACCGCGAACAGCGCGACATGGCCGATGGCCGCCGCGCCGAGCGCGATACGCTCCGCCCGTTCCACTAGATCGGCTCCACGTCGATGGGATCGAGCAGTTCGACATCATCGGCGTCCGGCGCATCGTCGTCGCCTTCGGCCGCGTCGGACGCGTCGCCGCCCTCGCCGGGCGCGGTCGTCAGCAGCGAAATGCGATTGAGGCCCGCCCGATTGAGTTCGCCCATCACAAGCATGACGCGGCCATAGTCGAGGCCCGTATCGGCGCGGAGAAACACGGCATGGCCGTCGGGGCCGGCCGGTTGCTGGGCGATGGCGCTGAAGGTCGATGCGAGCTCGACATCGGTAATCGCGATATCGTCGACGAAAATCTGGCCGCTGCGGTCGATGGCGATCTGCGTCGGTTCGCTTTCCTGATCGAGCGCGCCCGCCCGGCTTTCCGGCAGTTGTACGGGAACGCCCGACGCCAATAGCGGTGCGGTGACCATGAAGATTATCAGCAAGACCAACATGACATCGACGAACGGCGTGACGTTGATCTCGGACATCGGCACACGCCGGCCGCGCACGGACTGGGAGGGGAGTTGCATGGCCATCAAGAAATGGCTCCTTGGTCAGACTCGTGCCTAGCGGCCCGAGCGCCGCACCGGCCCGCTCCCCCTCCCGACCTCCCACGAGTGTACCCTGATTGGATGTTCGGGAGGGGGAGCGGGCCGGTGCGGCGACATTGCGCAAACAG
>JBCBSD010000041.1:0-25392 GCA_039819365.1 Pseudomonadota bacterium | reverse complement strand
GAATGCTCGCTGTGCGCCCAGCCTGGACAATCCGTTCGATCTCGGCCGGCAATTCCCGGCCATGGGCGACCTGCGCATAATCGCGATAGTCGAACTCGCCGGTCAGCGCGCCGACCGCATCCTGCAAGCGCCAAAGGTCGAGCGCCGCTTCGGGATCGGCGGAATAGGCGGCGCGATGCAGTACGATAACGTCGCGCCAGTTGCGTTGCGTCGGATGTTCGGCGACGAGCGACTGGCCGAACGAGACGATGCGGGCCGTGTCGTCCATTTCCTGGGCGAAATGTATGCCCCGCCGATACCAGTCTGCGGGTATCGGCATCCCGGCGGTGCGGTGAATGGCAAAAGCGCGTTCGACAAGGGCAATCGCGCCGGCATGATCGCCGCGCTCGCTGGTCAGGCTGGCCAGGGCCACGAACACGCGCGGATTGGTGGTCCCGCGATCGATGGCCGCTTGAAGGTCGGCGCGCGCCGCTTCCACGTTTTGCGCGTGGAAAGATATCCGGGCACGATGATAATAGAGCTCCGCGCCTTGCTCCGCTGAAAGCAGCGGATTGGACAAGAGCGCATTGATGGCGGCGACCTGCGCGGCGGTGTTGAACGTGCGATTGGCGACGTCGAGCTGCATCGTCGCGATGACATATCTGTCGCCATCGGTTCGCGCGGCAGCAGACGCCTGGGAGAGAGAGGCGGAAGCGGCAGGGAAATTGCTCTGGCTGATCGCCGTTTGCGCCTGTTGGGCCGCGCTGCGCACATCGCGCGTCAGACCATAATCGAGCGTCGCATCTTGGGCGAGTACCGGACCGCTTCCCCCCGCAATCATCCCCGCAACAGCCAATACGATCAGTTTCTTCACTACGCCCACCTCGGTTTTCACATCCTTGCCACGCGCATAAAGAATTGGGGACAGCGATACCATCTCGCCGTCCCCAAAATTCTTCCGCCTGTCCTGTGTCTGGCCCTATTCGGCGCTTGCAGGATCTGCGGCGGCCGGCGCTGCGGTCGCGCCCGCCTGCTCGTCCAGCCATTGCAGCCAAAACGCGGCATGCGGCTGGCGGTCGCCAGTTACGGCTTCGAATTCGGCGCGCGCCTGGTCCATCTGGCCCATCGAATAAAGCAGCGCACCCTTGCGCAGATGAACCGTACCGGCATCGACACCGCCTTTCTCAAGCGCGATATCGTACAGTTCGAGGGCCTTGGCATTGTCGCCATAGGAGGCATAGGCGTCCGCGGTATTCAGAGCGACGCGCCCGGCGGCCGAACTGCGCGCTTGCGCTTCTGACTCCGCCAGGCCGGCCTGGTCTCCGGGAATGGCCGACGAAAGCTCGCTCGCGATTTCCTGGTCGGGCTGGATCGCGCCGCCGGCGACGGCAGCTTCATACACGTCCTGCGCCTCGCGCGGCAGACCGCGTAGCGCGGCGAGCCTTACATATTCGTTGACGAGGTTGGCGTCCAAGCCGTTAGTCGCCCGCATCAGGCGCAATACATCGAGATTGGCCTGTTCTTCGAGCCGGCCGGCGGTCTGCAGAACACGGAGTACCTCGTTCCAGTTCTGCGGCGAAGGATGGGACTGCAGGAACGCCGTGCCGAACTCGACCACACGTGCCACATCGTTCGTTTCATAGGCATTGCGAAACGGCACCGTGTGCCAGCTCGACGGAATTTCCTGTCCGGCCGCGCGCAGGGACGCGAACGCCGCGCTGGCGCTGGCATAGCCTGCCGCGTCATTGTCGACGCGGAAATGCGCGAGTGCGGACTGGATATGGGCATCCGAATTGTCCGGGTCGTAACGCAAGACGTTCTGATAGGCTTCGAGCGCGCCGGCTGTGTCGTTGGCGCTGTTCGCCGCATTGCCGATCGCGAGCCAATAAACGGGCCGCTGCGCGACACCGACGCGATTGCTTTCGAGACCGAGCCGCAAGCCCGGAATCTGGGCAGCTTGCACCTGCTCCGCCGGACCGCCATCATTTTGAGTCCGCGCCGCGATCTGCAACATGAGCTGGCCGAGAATGAAACGATCGTCGTTGTTCTGAACCATCGGTACGGCGCCTTGCAGCTGGGCGAGAAGCGCGGCCGTATCCGGCGCCACCTCTTCAGACTCCAGCGCCGTCTGCACGGCTACGACGACTGCGCGAACTTCGTCCGAAATCGCGCCGGGATCGAATTCTTCTACTTCGGAATCGCTGCTGCTTGCAGAACGGCGATCATTGCTACTCGGCGCCTGTGGCGGAGGAGCAGGCGGCGTGCCGTAATTCTGTGCCGCGGCCGGCGAGGTCAATGTTGCCGCACTGCCCGATGCGGCGAGCGCGAGTGCCAATGCATAGGTCGAAACCCGTTTCATAAATCTGTGTCTCCCAAGTTCCGGCGCACCGGAGCGCGCTCTGGTCAAATATCCTGCTACTAACGGATGAAGCGCGGCACAAGTTGCGCCTAATGGAAATGTTTATGGCCAGATCACGATGAATGCGCGTTGAACCGTGTGTTTACAGCAATGTACGCTCGTTTTGACGCGGTCAGACGAAACAGCTAACCGGGCGCCATGCTAGCATTAATTTCCCCCGCCAAATCCCTCGACTTCGACAGCGAAATGAGGTCCGCGGATTCAACCGAAGCGCGCTTGCCCGATGAGACTGAACGTCTCGTTTCGGCAGCCTCGAATCTGACGAAGAAAAAGCTCAAGGAAATCATGCCGGTATCGGACAAGCTCATCGAGCTGAACTATGGCCGTTACAAGGATTTCTGGGATCAACCCGAACGCGCGGCCATTTTCGCCTTTTCGGGCGATGTCTATACCGGCTTCGAGGCTAGATCGCTCGACGATGACGGGATTCGCTTCGCCCAGGATCATGTCCGCATCTTGTCGGGGCTATATGGTCTGTTGCGGCCGCTCGATGCGATCCGGCCCTATCGCCTCGAGATGGGTACCAAATGGGCGCCGCGTTACAAGAAACTCACGGATTTCTGGGGCGACACAATCGCCGATTTACTCGCCGAAGATCTCGAGAGCGACGGCTCAGGCGTGATCGTCAATCTCGCCAGCAACGAATATTGGGCCGCGGTTGAGAACTCCCCGACAGTAAAGGCCGCGCGCGTGGTCAAGATCGATTTTCGCGAAGACGGGCCCAGCGGGCTGCGGTTCAACAGTTTCGAGGCGAAGCGCGCCCGCGGCATGATGGCGCGCTATATGTGCGAGAATCGGCTTGAGGACCCCGAAGCGCTGAAGGAGTTCGACAGCGACGGATACCGGTTCGTCGAGAAGGGCTCGGAAGAGAATAGCTGGCGCTTCGTCCGCCGGTGACAAGCAGCGCGGTCGTTATCGGCGCGTCGGGCGGAATCGGCGGCGCGCTCGCCGATGTCCTGGAGGATGAAGGCCACTACGACCGGGTCGTGCGGTGCGCACGTTCGGGCGATTCCGACATATCGCTCGACCTTGAGGACGAAGAGAGCATCGCGACAGCCGCGGCGAGCCTTTCGGAAGCCCCTCCCCCATCGCTCATTCTCGTCGGCACTGGTATTCTGCACGATGGACCAACCGGCCCCGAAAAAACCATGCGCGATCTCGATGCCGCATGGCTGACGCGAAATTTCGCTGTGAACACGATAGGTCCGGCGCTGGTCGCCAAGCATTTTTTGCCGCTCATGCCGAAAACCGGGTTGGTGAAGTTCGCCGCCCTGTCGGCCCGGGTCGGCAGCATATCCGACAATCGGCTCGGCGGCTGGTATGGCTACCGCGCGTCCAAGGCTGCGCTCAACATGATGATCCGCAATCTCGCGATCGAACATAAACGCAAGAACGACCGCGCGATTATCGTCGGTTTGCATCCGGGGACGGTGGATACGCCGCTCAGTGCACCCTTCCAGGGCAACGTGCCGGCAAGACAGCTGTTCGACCCCGAACGCGCCGCCTTGCAACTGCTCGATGTGCTCGACGGGTTGAAGCCGGCCGATAGCGGGCATATTTTTGCGTGGGACGGCGAGGAAATCGCGCCCTGACCCCGCCTGCCGCAATTGTGGATAAATCGGGCTTTCGGCTCGCCTAATTCCAGCGGTTTTGCTAGGGTTTCCGCAAATATTTCACAATGGAAAGTGACGCTTTGAGCGACGACCAGACGACTATGGCGAGCCCGTCGGATATCAGTCCGATCAATATCGTCGACGAGATGAAGTCGAGCTATCTCGACTATGCGATGTCGGTGATCGTGGCGCGCGCGCTACCCGATGTTCGCGACGGGCTGAAACCCGTGCATCGCCGCATTCTCTATGCCTGCCAGGAAGGCGGATTCGTCGCCGGCCGGCCCTATCGCAAATCGGCCAAGATCGTCGGCGACGTGATGGGCAATTACCATCCGCATGGAGACAGCGCGATCTACGATGCGCTGGCCCGGATGACACAGGACTGGTCGCTGCGCGTACCGCTGATCGATGGCCAGGGTAATTTCGGCTCGATGGACCCCGACCCGCCCGCCTCAATGCGCTATACCGAGGCGCGGCTCAACAAGGTCGCGATGACACTGCTCGACGATCTCGACAAGGATACCGTCGATTTCACGCCGAACTATGACGGCTCGACGACGGAGCCGCAGGTCCTCCCAGCACGTTTCCCGAACATCCTCGTCAATGGCGCGGGCGGCATCGCCGTCGGCATGGCGACCAATATCCCGCCGCATAATCTGGGCGAAGTGCTCGACGCCTGCCGCGCCTATATCGACAATCCGGCGATCACCAATGCCGAGCTGATGGAAATCGTGCCCGCACCCGATTTCCCGACGGCGCCGCTGATCCTCGGTCGCTCGGGCGCCCGTGCGGCCTATGAGACAGGCCGCGGTTCCGTCATCATGCGTGCGCGGCACGAGATCGAGGAAAAGGCCGGCGACAAACGGGCGATCGTGCTGACGTCCATGCCGTTTCAGGTCGGGAAGTCTGGGCTCGTCGAGAAGATCGCGGAAGCCGCCAAGGACGACCGGATCGAGGGTGTCTCGGACATTCGCGATGAATCAAACAGGGACGGCGTGCGCGTCGTGATCGAACTCAAAAAGAGCGCAACACCCGAAGTGGTCCTCAACCAGCTCTGGCGGCACACGCCCGCGCAATCGAGTTTCCCGGCCAACATGCTCGCGATCCGGGGCGGCCGTCCCGAAACGCTCATCCTGCGCGATTTCATCCAGGCCTTCATCCAGTTCCGCGAAGAGGTCATCACCCGCCGCGCCAAGTTCGAGCTGTTCAAGGCGCGTGAGCGCGCGCATCTGTTGCTCGGGCTCGTGGTGGCGGTCACCAATCTCGACGAAGTGGTACGGATTATCCGTGGTTCGTCCAACCCCGCCGAGGCGCGCGCAGCCCTGCTCGCCCGCGAATGGCCGATCGGCGAGATTCGCCCCTATATCCAGCTCGTCGAAGCGGTCGAGACCGCGATCGAGGGCGATACCTACCAGCTTTCCGATGCGCAGGTTCGAGCGATCCTCGAGCTGCGCCTCCATCGCCTGACCGCGCTCGGCCGGGACGAGATCGGCGCCGAGCTCAAGGAACTGGCGACGAAAATCGCCGAGCTGCTCGATATTCTCGGCGATCGCGCAAAGCTTTATGCCGTGATGCGCACCGAGTTCGACGAGGTCAGCGAGCAATATGCAACGCCGCGCGTCTCCGAGATCACCGCCGGCGATTTCGATATCGAAGACGAAGACCTGATCGCGCGCGAAGAAATGGTCGTGACGGTCACACACTCGGGCTATATCAAGCGCACGCCGCTCGCGACCTTCCGCGCGCAGAAGCGCGGCGGCAAGGGCCGGGCCGGGATGGCGACGAAAGACGAGGATGTCGTCACGCGGCTCTTCGTCACCTCGACGCATACGCCCGTTCTCTTCTTCTCGAACAAGGGTCAGGTCTACCGGATGAAGGTCTGGAAGCTGCCTGAGGGCGGCCCACAGACCAAGGGCCGGCCGATGCAGAACCTGCTGCCGCTCGCCGAAGACGAGTTCATCCGCACTGTCCTGCCGCTGCCCGAGGACGAGGCCGAATGGGCAAACCTTCATGTGATGTTCGCGACGGCGCAGGGCAGCGTCCGGCGCAACTCGATGGATGCGTTCGAAAATGTGCCGTCCAACGGCAAGATCGCGATGCGCTTTGCCCCCAAGAAGGATGGAACGCCCAGCGACGACAAGCTGATCGGCGTTGCTCTCTTGCAGGAAAGCGACGATGTGCTGCTCGCCACCCGCAACGGCAAGGCGATCCGCTTCGCCGCCACCGATGTGCGCGCCTTTGCGAGCCGAACCGCGACCGGTGTCCGCGGCGTGACGCTCAAGGACGACGACGAGGTTATCTCGCTTTCCGTCATGGGTGCGACAGGCACCGAGATCGAGGAGCGCGACGCCTATCTGAAGGCCGCGCCATGGAAGGATAACGATAACGAGCCCGGACTGCCGCCCGAAACCATGGCGAAGATGATCGCGGCCGAAGAGTTTATCCTGACGGTCTGCGCCAACGGCTATGGCAAGCGGTCCAGCGCCTATGAATATCGCGTCACCAAGCGCGGGGGCCAGGGCGTCGTGAATATCGACAATATCAAGCGCAACGGCAAAGTCGTCGCGAGCTTCCCGGCGAGCAACGACAGCCAGGTCATGCTGATAACCGATCAGGGCAAGCTGATCCGGATGAATGTCAGCGATGTCCGCGTCATGGGCCGCAGCACGGCCGGCGTGACGCTGCTCGACGTGGCCAAGGGCGAGAAGGTCGTCGGCGTCGCGCTCATCGACGAAGAGGAAGATCCCGAAGACGCGGCCGAGGAAGCCGTGGCGGCTGAAATGGACGGCGACACAAGAGAAGGCAGTGCCGATTAACGTCGTCCCCTCCGACCAGGCTTGCGGTGCCACGGTCACCGGCGTCGATCTCACGCAACCGCTCTCCGATGCCGTTATCGCCGATATCCGCGGCGCCTGGCTCGAGCATCACGTCCTCAGCTTCCCGAACCAGTCTCTAAGCGACGACGATCTTGAGCGCTTCACGCTCTGTTTCGGACCGTTCGGGGACGATCCGTTTATCGCACCGATCCCGGGCCGCGAGCATATCATCGCGGTGCAGCGGGATGCAGACGAAACTGCACCGCTATTCGCCGAGAATTGGCACACGGATTGGAGCTTCCAGGAGCATCCGCCTGCGGGCACCTGCCTCTACAGCATCACCATCCCGCCATCGGGCGGCGATACTTTGTTCGCCAACCAGCATGCCGCTCTCGACGCGATGCCGGACGAGCTGCGCGAGCGGCTTGAGGGCAAGCAGGCCGTTCACTCGGCGAAGAACGCCTATGCGCCGGACGGCATGTATGGCGAGAAAGATGCAGGCCGCTCGATGGATATCCGCCCGTCCGAGGACGCCAAGGACAGCCGGCTCCATCCGATTATCCGCGACCATCCGGAAACCGGCCGTCCGGGTGTCTTCGGCACCGTAGGCTATATTGCAGGCATCGACGGTATGGAGGAAAGCGACGCCCTGCCCCTTTTGATGGAGCTCTATGCCTGGCAGACCCAGGACCGGTTCGTGTATCGCCACCGATGGGAACCGGACATGCTGGTGATGTGGGACAACCGCTCGGTGCTGCACAAGGCGACCGGCGGCTATGAAGGCCATGACCGGTTACTCCACAGGACGACCATCGGCGCATATCGCCAAGCCGCCTGATCGCCCGCTATTCCGGGCACGGAACAAATCAGCGAGCGGGTCAATCACATGCGCAATATGCTGGCCATCGGCAAAGTCATCGATCTGCGGAGCCTGCTGGTCAGCGGGCTTGCGGTTCTCTCGACATGGTTCTGCCTGCAGAACGGCATCACCGGCAATTTCCCGCTCACGCTGATCGCGACGGCCATCGTCTTTCCGATCGTCTTCGCCATCGGCCATGCCTTCAAGCGTCGGGAAAAGGCACTCGACGATTACGGGATCATCAAGGCGCATGGCAGGGCGCTCTATTTTGCCGCGCGCGACTGGATGCCCGAACGCGATCCGGCACTGCTGACTGAAATCGAAACCTCGCTCGCCGAATTGCTCAATGCCATTCGCGATATGCTCAAGAGCCCTGCCGACAAGATGGGCCCGCACGAGGAGCGCGCCTATGTCGCATTCTCTCAACTATCCGAATTCGTGAAGATGCTGCGCGGCGCGGGCCTGGCGGGCAATGAATGCTCGCGCTGCAACCAGTTCATCAGCAAGATGGTCGTCTCGTTCGAGCAGATCAAACATATCTCGCAATATCGCACGCCGCGCACTTTGAACGCATTCAGCGACTTTTTCATCCTCGTATTGCCCGTATTCTACGGCCCCTTCTTCGCCCATGAGGCGGAGAATTATTCGCTGGCGGCCGTCTATGCGATGCCGATCCTCTTCTCGATCATCCTGGTCGGTCTAGCCAATATCCAGGAACATCTCGAAGATCCGTTCGACCAGATCGGCGATGACGATATCGACATCAACGCGCAGAAATTTGTCTCTCTACTGGCGGTTGGAGAAGAGCGGCCGATCGAAGGACGAAACGGCTAGGCCCTATCGTCTTGCGCCAGAGTGCGCACGACGCCCATGGCAATCATCGCCTGCCCGGTGAAATAGAGCGGCCAGATCAGCAGTCCGGGAATGAGCGACGCGGCCAGCGGTCCCATACGCGCAAAGATCAGCAGGTCCGACACCACGAACAGGATCGCGCCGATCCCGGTCAGATAACGGGGAAAGCGGCTGATCCAGGCCAGCGCGGCCATGAAAGCGAGCGGCGTTGCGTAAAGCGCGATATCGGTTGCGGCGCTTCGGTCGCTCGGTAGCATCCAGGCGATCCAGATAACGGCCGGCACGAGCAACACGGCGAGCGCCTTCTGGCTTAGGCTCGTTTCCGCGCGCCGATTGCGGAAAAACAGCGTGATCGCGATCAGGTGCCCGGCCATGAACGCCATACCGCCCGGAACGAAACCGCTTGTTTCGAGCACCACATCGCCCGTCGCACCGAGCGCCATGACGAGCGCGATCAGCCATCCATCGAGGTTCCGCGCCTGCATCGCCGCCCAAACCGCCAGCAATCCGACACCCGCCCCCTTCCAGGCGATCCTCGGCGGCGAAGGCTCCATAAACTGCGTCGCGAGATAATAGCTGAGACCCGCGAGCAGCGCGAGCAACAGCACCAATGCCGTCAGCCCTCCGGACGGTGTTTCCTGACTGCTTCGAACCGCTTCGCTCATTCCGTTCCCACCTTGCACGGATACGGCCCTAATACAGGCCCTATCCCCGAGCAAATCCGCAATGGCGGCAAAGCGGCAATTTTGCTATGCAAATGACATTGCGGTCAGGCCAATCCGTCAACCTATGGCGCCCATCGAGAGTAACGCGTGTTTCGCTGGTCAGCCGCGACAGTGGCAGGAGATCATCGATGAACAAACTATTAGCAGCGACGGCGTTGACGAGCCTTGCTGGAATCACGCAGAGTGCCGGCACGGCTCCATCCTCTGCGCCGCAACCGGCGGTCTATTCTGCCGAAACGCTTGCGATGCTGGATCCGACGCGCGTGGCCAGGTCGATGTGCGGCTCGCCGCTCGGTAACGATGCCCTGCGGACGCGGCTGCTGCTGGCGTCTGCCATGCAGGATACCGTCCCCGCGGACATGATGCCGCTTTACGACAATGTGCCGGTCTCCGGGATGCCGCTTTCCACGGACAGCGAAGAGGCACGCCGCTATTTCGATCAGGGCCTGATGATGCTGTACGGTTTCAACCATCATGGCGCGATCCGGTCGTTCAAACAGGCTCAGCGACTCGATCCGGAATGCGCGTTATGCCATTGGGGCGAGGCACTTGCTTATGGCCCGAATATCAACGCACCGATGGATGCCGGGACGAACGAAACTGCGCTCGCCGCAGTGGCGCGCGCATCGGCAGGGCGCGACACTGCATCTCCGGCCGAGCAGGCTCTGATCGACGCTGTTGCCGTTCGCTACTCGGCTAACGCGGATGGCGATCGTACGGCGCTCGATATTGCCTATTCCGACGCAATGTTCGCGGCTGCCGAGGCGTTTCCCGATAATGACGATATCGCCGTATTGGCGGCGGAAGCGGCGATGGACACGAGTCCCTGGGACTATTGGGAAGCGGACCGCACCGAACCCCGGGGCCGGATCGGCGACGCGATCCGCCTGATCGAGACTGTCATGGAACGCAATCCGGGCCATCCCCAGGCCGGGCATCTCTACATCCACCTGATGGAGAACAATATCGATCCCCGGCGTGCAGAGGCGGCGGCCGACCGGCTGAGGCAGTTTATCGCGCCGTCGGCCGGCCATCTCGTGCACATGCCGGCGCATATCTATTACCGGATTGGCCGCTACGCCGACTCAATTCGCGCCAATATCGCGGCGACACGGGCCGATGAGGCCTATCTGGCGAGCGCCGGAGATAACGGAATCTACCGCTACGGCTATTATCCGCACAATGTGCATTTCATCGTTACATCGGCGCAAATGTCCGGTGACATGGCCACGGCGATCCGCGAAGCTAACCGCCTCTCCTATGTCGTCAGCCCGGACATTGCCGAACAGCTGGCCTGGGTGCAGCCGGTCAACGCCGCGCCATATTTGGCGATGGCCCAGTTTGCAGAACCTGCGCGTATCCTGGAGTTCGACCGTCCCCAGACCCGCCTGCCCTATGTCGAAGCCATGCGGCTCTATGCGCGGGCCATAGCCCAGGCGCAGCTGCGCGACGAGGCGGGTTTCCAACGTGAAATGGCTGCGCTCGAAACGCTTGCCCGGGAAACGGACTGGTCTGCCATGGTCGAACAGGGCGTTCCCGCAACCGATCTCGTGCGTATCGCCCAGCTGGTTGCCCAAGGGCGCTATGCCTATGCCAACGAGGATGTCGACGAAGCGATCCGGCTGTACAGTGAAGCGATCGAGATCGAGCGGACGCTGCCCTACACCGAGCCGCCCTATTGGTATTATCCGATCAGCCAGTCGCTCGGCGCAGCCTATTATCGCGCGGGCCGTTACGATGAGGCCCGCACTGCTTTCCGCGCCGCCCTGGCGCAGGCACCGGCCAATGGCTGGGCGCTCTACGGGCTTGCGCAGACCGAACAGGCGCTCGGCCATGCGCCGGAAGCCGCAGCAGCGGAGGCAGCGCTCGAACGCGCCTGGCTCGGCAGCCCCAACTGGCTACGCATGGACCGAATCTGAGGACGGTGGATCAGTTTTTTTACCGCAAAGCTCGAATCAGGCTATGAGAACGCGTCCTGGCGGCACGACACTCCATTGCGCTTACCGGTAGAAATCATATTTCCGGACGGGACAGGCTCTTCCATGACATACGATAGTGCGGGTAATTTATGACGATGGCTGATTACCAAATTCATATCATCGGCGGCGGCCTGGCCGGCTCCGAAGCCGCGTGGCAGCTTGCCGAACAGGGCATAAAGGTCCGCCTGTCGGAAATGCGGGGCAGTGGAAACATGACGCCCGCGCACCAAACGGACGGGCTGGCCGAACTCGTCTGCTCGAACAGCTTCCGCTCGGACGATGCCGAGCGCAATGCCGTCGGCCTGTTGCATCAGGAGATGCGCGATCTCGGTTCGATCATCATGCGCTGCGGTGACGCGCACAAGGTACCGGCCGGGTCGGCACTGGCGGTCGATCGCGACGGTTTTTCCGATGCCGTCACCGAAATGCTCGCGCAGCACCCGAACATCGAGATCGTCCGCGAACGGATCGACAGCCTGCCTCAGAGCGGTCCGGCCATCGTCGCGACCGGGCCGTTGACCGCGCTATCGCTGGCCGAAAGTATCGGCGCGGCGACCGGCAACGATGCGCTTGCCTTTTTCGATGCCATCGCACCGATCGTTCATCACGACAGTATCGATATGGATATCTGCTGGATGGCCTCGCGCTGGGACAAGGGCGAATCGGAAGGTGGTGACTATATCAACTGCCCGATGGACAAAGCGCAGTATCTCGCTTTCCATCAGGGGCTGCTCGACGGCGAAAGGACCGAGTTCAAGGATTGGGAGAAGGACACGCCCTATTTCGAGGGCTGCATGCCGATCGAGGTAATGGCCGATCGCGGCGTCGATACGTTGCGCTACGGCCCGATGAAGCCCGTCGGGCTCGACAATCCGCATAGCGCCACGCCCGAATTCCCTAAGGGCCGCTGGCCTTATGCAGTGGTGCAGCTGCGGCAGGACAATGCGCTCGGCACGCTCTGGAACATGGTGGGTTTCCAGACGAAGCTGAATTATGGCGCGCAGGTCGAGCTGTTCCGGACGATTCCGGGACTCGAAAAAGCCGAGTTTGCGCGATTGGGCGGATTGCATCGCAATACGTTCATCAACGCACCCAAGCTGCTCGATGAAGAGATGCGTCTGAAAAACGCGCCGCATATCCGCTTCGCCGGGCAGATCACCGGCTGTGAAGGCTATGTCGAAAGCTCGGCGGTCGGATTGATGGTTGGGCGCTATGCGGCGGCCGAGTTGCGCGGCGAGACGCTTGTGCCGCCCCCGCCCGAAACTGCGCTTGGCGCGTTGCTCGGCCATATTACGGGCGGTGCTGACGCGCGTGACTATCAGCCGATGAACATCAACTTCGGCCTGTTTCCGCCGCTCGCCGAGCGCGTGCACAAAAAACAACGCAAGGAAGCGATGACGGCGCGCGCCCGGACGGCGATGGGGGAGTGGATCGGCAAGGTCGAGCGAAAGGCGGCCGCCTAGTCTTCGGTAAGCCCCGCTTCGGCGATAACCAGCATCAGGCCACGCATCGTGCAGAGCGGTACATTGCCGTCATCCTCCCAATATTCTTCGAGCGAATGGGCACGGCCGCTGATCCCGCACCGCGTGATCGTTACGGCGGGAACGCCCAGAGAGATCGGGATATTGGAATCGGTCGAAGAGGCCTCCAGGCGCGGCTCGATATCTTCGGCAAGCAATAACGCCTGAGCGCGCTGGACGAGCGAGGAGTTTGCATCGCCCTCCCCGGCCGGCCGTTGCCCGATCTGCTCGATCTCGACGGTCAGCAGCTCGCCGGTGCCGCGCACTGCGTTTTCCGCTTCCAGCCCGTCGGTCATGGCCTGCTGGAATGCTGCGTCGAGCGCTTCGATCTTCGCCGGATCGCCCGAGCGCATATCGACCTCGAACCAGCTTTCGAACGGAATGGAGTTGACCGACGTGCCGCCGCCCGTCCGGCCGATATTGTAGCTCGATCGCGGGCCGTCCCGTGTGATCGGCCGCGCCGCATTCACGAACCGCGCAATCGCGCGCGCCGCCGCATGGTGCGGGTTGCCGTCGCCGAAATCGCCCCAGCTATGCCCGCCCGGTCCCATGAACGTCACGCGGTAACGGTTCGATCCCACCGCGCTGGTGACGAGCCGGGCATCGTCGCCGCCATCGATCGCGACGAAGGAGTCCGGGTGTTCCACTCCATCGCGGAACAGGTGCCGCACGCCGCGCAGATCGCCGAGCCCTTCCTCGCCGATATTGCCGACAAGGATGACATCGCCCCGGGTCCGGACATCCGCAGTCGCGATCGCCGAGGCGAATTGCAGGAGCATGATCGCACCGCGCGTATTGTCGCCGATCCCCGGCGCCGTGTAGCGGTCGCCGTCGATTTGCACGGTTACGTCGGTCTCCGCCGGGAACACGGTGTCGAGATGCGCGACGACCATGACCGACCGGCCGCCGCCCGTACCGGAGCGGGTTGCAACGACGTTGCCGACGGCGTCGATCACGACATCGCCGAAGCCTGTCGATTCCATCATCCGGGCGAACGCCGCCGCGCGCACTTCTTCGCCAAAGGGCGGCGCGGGTATCTCGTTCAGGGTGACCATGTCGCGCAGGCGATCCGCATGGGTGTCGCGGATATGCGCGAAGGCGGCGGCCATGCGTGGATCTTCGCGCATCGCGGCGACTTCCATCCCATAGTCCACAGACGCCGGAGAAGCCGCCTCCTGGCCGAAGGCAACCGAGTTCAAGGGAAGCGCGATCAGCACTGCTGCGAATAGGGTCTTGATATGCATCGGATTACTGTTCCGGCCGCGATGCGCGCAGTCAACTCAACAATTGCATCGCGACCGGCTCGACGAGGAACGGCGCTGCCGGGTCGTCGCGAACTCTTCCGGCGTCAGCGCACCCGAGCCGTCCGCATCGGCACCAGTAAAGCGCTCGCTGGTGCGCACCGCCCATTCCTCGAACGTCAGGTAATTGTCGCCATTCGTATCGAGGTTGCGAAAGCTGTTCGTACGGGTGCTCATCATCTCGGTTCGCGTGATCGCACCGTCGCGGTTGCGGTCATACCGTCCGAACCGGCGCTGTTCGCGCGTGAGTTCGGTCGCTTCGGGCGGCGGCGGGCCCATCCCGACCGGCTCGGGCGCGGTCATCGGATCGACCTCCTCCAAGGCCGGTGGAGGAGGCGCAGGCGGCGGCGCTTCGTCCTGTTGCGCCACTGTCTCCCAGATAAACAGCCCCGCGGCGATCAGGAGCATCGCGGAGACCGCGCCAGCAATATATCGGCCCATTTACCGTCCTCCCGGCTATCGATCCTAACGCCTTTTGGCCAACCGACAAAGCATCGTTACACGCCGGTCAGCCGATGCCACACCATCCGCCAGACACGCCCCGGCGACCCTTGCCGGCGTCCCGCCGCCCTGACGTCCCGGTGCGCCAGAACTGCCAATGCACCCAGGGTGCGTAAAGCTTTCGGCCATCGCCGGCTCCCGGCATCGCCGAGCAAAGCGCGCGCTTTCGACCGCGCGAGATCGCCGATCGCAGGGTCGCTGACGCGGCACGCAAGATCGGCCAGTGCCCATGCTCTGCCCTGCGGTTCCACCCATGACGGCGCGTCTTCCGCGAGCAGATCGGCGGACAGGCTGAACAGACGGCCGCCGCGCTCCGCGGCAAACCGGTCCAGCTCTGCCTCGCCGATCGGTTCCTGCAGCAATGCATGCCAGCCCTCCGCCATTGCGCCCCAATCGGCGCCGTTTCCGCGCGTCGCTTCGATCGCATGCTTGACGCTTTCGAGGAGAGGTTCCGCACGATCCTCCCGGGCGGAGGTGGACAAAGCCTCGCGCCACCAGAGCAGACGCATTTCCCCGACGACCGGCTCGGTCGTTCCGGCAACGATCGCCCCGAACCGTTCGTCCACCCGCCACAGCGTGCGCACATGCTCGCGCACGGGCCGAGGCGCGTAGCTGATCGCGAGTTCGCGTTCGGGATCGACAAGCCGTTCCATGATTTCCCGTTCCTAGAGCCGCCGCCAAACATGGCAAATATCGCGTTAACCTTGCCCGGTGAGGTGCGCTTAAGTTTGTCCGTTCATACCGTTGTCCAGTCTAGGTGAATTATGCCGAAAAGGCAGGGGATCATAATGAGCAAGTGGTTGAAAATGAACGGGTCGCGCCGATTCGCCAACCCGAGTTCTTTTCTGTCGCGATTGCGGCGTGACACGCGCGGCAATACGCTTGCCATGGCCGCCGCCGCGCTCGTCCCGATCGCGGGCATGATCGGCTCGGGCCTCGACATGAGCCGCGCCTATATGGCCCAAGCCAAGCTACAAAACGCCTGCGATGCTGCTGCGCTTGGCGCGCGGCGCGAGATGGCTGGCTCGGTGTTCGATTCCGGCGTAGTCGATGCGGGCACGGAATTTTTCGATTTCAATTTCCCGGCGACGACGATGAATGCGCAGAACGTGACGCGCACCGTCGCGCAAAGCACGACCAGCGATACCACGGTCGAAGTGCGGGCCAGTGCTGATATCCCGACCACGGTTATGTCCCTCTTCGGACAAGACACAATCTCGATTTCGGTCGCATGCGATGCAGATCAGGATTTCGGCAATAACGATGTGATGGTCGTGCTTGACGTCACCGGATCGATGAATGGCGCACCCAGCGGCGGCGGCGCATCGAAAATCAGCCGCCTGCGGACGGGTGCCATGGGCCTGTACCGCGCACTCGCGGATACGCCGAACACACGCACGCGTTTCGGCTTTGTGCCCTATTCGATGAACGTGAACGTGGGCCGCATTTTGCGGACCCGCGATATCCTGCGTACCACCTTTTATCCGCAAGATAGCGACGGGGACGGGGACGAAGAATATGTGGGCGTGAACATCGTCGACACTGAGTGGAACGATGATGGCAATTTTGATGCTATGGGCAACGGAATCGACCGTTCGGGGCGAAATCAAAACCGAAGCAACAGAAATTGGCGCCTAAGTGGCAGCGCATGCGTCGAGGAGCGCCCCACTATCGGCAACCCCTATAACGACGGCGATTTTGACATCGATCTGACCGTAACCCAGGACGATATCGACCTGATCGCACGCAACAATAATGACCAAGACCGTCAATACGGACGCTGGGATCCCGACGAAAACGAATATGACGACGATGGCTGGTGCCCCTCGCCGGCAACTCGCCTGCGCACATATGGTAACGAAACCGCCTACCAAAACGCCGTCAACGATGCGACGGCGATCGTCAACGGCAATACCTATCACGATCTCGGCCTGATCTGGGCTGCTCGACTGCTGTCGCCCACCGGCCTCAATGCGTCGCGCAATCCGACGACGTATAACGGCATTCCCGTGGCTCAACATATCGTGTTCCTGACGGATGGCGACCTCGTGCCGACCAGCAACAATTATAGCAGCTTCGGCAACTGGAACTTCAACCGCCGCCTGACCGGCAGCGGCAACCAGGAGAGCCGGCATATTGCGCGCTTCCTATCGGCGTGCAGCACCGCAAAATCGATGGGCATGACGATCTGGATCATCGCCTTCGACAATGTCGATACCGACGAGGTCGAACCCTGCGCCACGAGTTCGGGTCACTTCTTCATAACCGACGGCTCTGACCTCGAAGAGGTATTCGAGCGGATCGGTGCCGGCATCGGGCGTTTGAGGCTGACCCAATGAGGATTGGCGAGCCTATCTCCCGCCGGTTCGTTCGCGACGAACGGGGCATGGCGGCGACCGAATTCGGTCTGCTCGTCGTTCCCTTGATGATCGTGCTCTTGGGCGCCTTCGATCTCGGCTATCAGAGCTATGTCCGTGCGCAGCTGCAGGGCGTGCTCAACGATGTCGCGCGGACCGCGGTCGTTGAAAATCCCGATTTCAGCGGTTTCAGTGGCACGAGTACCGAAGAGCGCATCGAAAACGCTATCGAAGAACGGGTGAACGATATCGCCCGCAACGCCACCTATACGATCGAACAGACGAGCTTTTACGAGTTCTCCGGTGTCGGCAATGCGGAGAAACTGCTGACCGACAATAACGGCAATGGCGAGTATGATACCGGCGACTGTTTCGAGGATATCAACAGTAACGGTACGTTCGACACCGATGCAGGCGCGAGCGGCCAGGGTGGCGCGGACGATGTCGTGTTCTACGAAGTGACGATCTCGATGCCGCGCATCGTGCCGATGACCGATCTAATCGGAATGCCGGCGAATTACACGATCAATGCGCGGGCCGCTGTTCGCAACCAGCCCTATGACGATCAGGCGGTACCGCCGACGGTATGTACATGATGACCAGCAGAAAATTCCTCAAACGCCTTGCGGCCTATCGCCGGCTGAAAAAGGACAGCAAGGGCGTCGCATTGATCGAATTCGCTTTCGCGTTGCCGATCGTCCTGGCCCTTGTTTTCGGCGGCCTGGAAACGGCGAATTATGCGCTCGCGCATCTGCGCGTGAGCCAGATCGCCATGACCGTTGCCGACAATGCGGGCCGCGTCGATACGACGATCGATGAAGCGAATATCTACGAAGTGTTTGCCGGCGCCGATCTGGTCGGCCAATCGCTGGACT
Source organism: Pseudomonadota bacterium (assembly GCA_039819365.1). GTDB lineage: Bacteria > Pseudomonadota > Alphaproteobacteria > Sphingomonadales > Sphingomonadaceae > Parasphingopyxis. The sequence continues at coordinate 7,596 of JBCBSD010000041.1, read as the reverse complement.
TCGACCAGAATGGCCGCATCGTGCTCTCCTCGCTTCAACCGAACAACCAGAGCGGGTCAGACGAAGGCCAGATGATCAACTGGCAGCGCTGCTCGGGGCAGTTGACCTCGATTGCGCCCGCCTATGGTCTCGAGGATAAGGGCCGGAACGACAACAGCCTGGCGAATGGCATGGGGCCTGCTGGAAACCAGATCGAGGCAGCCGACGGAACAGCCGTTATGTTCGTCGAAGTGACGTATGACTATCAGCCGGTGATTCCGAACATGAACATCCTCGGTACGCGCCAGATTCGCTATGAGAGCGCGTTCAACGTCCGCGACCGGACCAATCAGGATATTTCGAATACTCAGGGCCTGACGGTCAATAGCTGCTAAGCCAGCCCGCCACGCCGATCGCCCCGGTTAGCGATATGATACCTTCTTCGCCGCAGCGACGACCTTGTCCGTATCGACAAGCGCGAGCTTTTCCAGATTGGCTGCATAGGGCATCGGCACGTCCTCGTTCGTGACCCGCATGACCGGCGCATCGAGATCGTCGAACCCCTCTTCCATGCAGATCGATACGATCTCCGACGCGATCGAACAGGTTGGCCAGCCTTCTTCCACCACAACCATGCGATTGGTTCTCGAAAGACTCTCCAGAACGGCCGCCTTGTCGAGCGGGCGCAGGGTTCGCAGGTCGATAATGTCGGCCTCGATCCCCTCTTCCGCTAGCTTTTCGGCAGCCTGAAGCGCAATGCCGACGCCGATCGAATAGCTGACGATCGAGACGTCATTGCCCGAGCGCACCGTCCGCGCTTTCCCGATCGGTAACGCATAGTCGTCCAGATCGGGCACCTCGAAGCTTTGTCCGTAGAGCAGCTCGTTTTCGAGGAAAACCACCGGGTCGATGGTACGGATCGCGGATTTCAACAGACCCTTTGCATCGGCTGCGGAATAGGGCGCGATAACGACAAGCCCCGGCACACTTGCATACCAGGGGCCGTAGTTCTGGCTATGTTGTGCGGCGACGCGGCTCGCCGCTCCATTGGGACCGCGGAATACGACCGGACAGCGCATCTGGCCGCCCGACATGTAATTGGTCTTGCCGGCCGAATTGATGATATGGTCTATAGCCTGCATCGCGAAGTTGAACGTCATGAATTCGACGATCGGGCGCAATCCGCCCATCGCCGCGCCTGTCCCGACGCCGGCAAAGCCATATTCCGTGATCGGCGTATCGATCACGCGGCGCGCACCGAATTCGTCGAGCAATCCCTGGGTGACCTTGTAGGCGCCCTGATATTCGGCGACTTCCTCGCCCATCACGAAGACCCGGTCGTCGGCTCGCATTTCCTCGGCCATCGCATCGCGCAGCGCCTCGCGGACGGTCAGCGACACCATCTCGGTGCCTTCGGGAATATCGGGATCCGAGGCGCGCGCGCCGGCCTCCGGACGCGCAGGCGGCGCGATGTTCGCCTCCGCTGATTCTTCGGAGTCGTCCGCTGCCTCGGCAGTCTCGGATTCAGCGGTCGTCTCGGTCTCTTCGCCACCGGATGGCGCCTCGACGCTGCCCGCATCCTCGCCTTCTTCGGCTAGCATGGCGATCACGGCGCCGACCTGCACCTCGTCTGTCCCTTCAGGCACCACGATCTTCGCGAGCACGCCCTCGTCGACAGCCTCGAACTCCATGGTCGCCTTGTCGGTTTCGATCTCCGCCATGATGTCGCCGGCGCTGATTTCGTCGCCTTCCTTCACCAGCCACTTTGCCAGCGTGCCCTCTTCCATCGTCGGCGACAGCGCGGGCATCTTCAATTCGATGGCCATCAATATTGCTCCACCAGAACGTCGGTATAAAGTTCGGCGGGATCGGGCTCCGGTGAACTTTCGGCGAAATCCGCCGCTTCGGCGATGATCGCCTTGATCTCCTTGTCGGTCGCTTTCATCTCCTCCTCGGAAACGCCGACCTCCGCGAGATCGCGCTTCACCGCCTCGATCGGGTCGGACTTTTCGCGCACCGACTGCACTTCCTCGCGCGACCGGTATTTGGCCGGGTCGGACATGGAATGGCCGCGATATCTATATGTCTTCAGCTCGAGCAGGATCGGCCCCTTGCCGCTGCGCACCCAGTCCAGCGCGACCGTCGCCGCGCCGCGCACTTCGAGCACGTCCATGCCGTTGATCTGCAGGCCCGGGATGCGGAAGCTCTCGCCCCGGCGATACAGCTGATCTTCTGCAGACGAGCGATTGACGCTTGTGCCCATCGCGTACTGGTTGTTCTCGATCACGAAGATGATCGGCAGCTTCCAGAGTTCGGCCATATTGAAGGCTTCGTAGACCTGGCCCTGGTTCGCCGCACCGTCGCCGAAATAGGCAAGGCACACGCCCCCATCCTCGCGATATTTGTGGGCGAAGGCGAGGCCCGTACCAAGCGGCACCTGCGCGCCGACAATACCGTGGCCGCCATAAAAGCGTTTCTCGACCGAGAACATGTGCATCGAGCCGCCCTTGCCACCGGCATTGCCTGCCGCACGGCCCGTCAGTTCCGCCATGATTTCCTTGGGATCGAGGCCATAGGCCAGCATATGGCCATGATCGCGATAGCCGGTGATGACGCTGTCCTTGTCATTGTCGAGCGCCGATTGCAGCCCGATCGCAACCGCCTCCTGGCCGATGTAGAGATGGCAGAAGCCGCCGATCAGGCCGAGGCCGTACAGCTGTCCCGCCTTTTCCTCGAAACGCCGGATCAGCAGCATCTGGCGATAGAATTCTAGCAACTCTTCTTTCGACGCTTCATGGCGTTTCGGTTCGCCTGGCCGCTCTCGTTTCGGGGCTGCCGGCGCGGCCGATTTTCGGGCCGTCGCTTTCTTGGATGTGGATTTGCGCGGGGCGCGTTTCTTCGAAGCAGGTGCCTTCGCCAAGGTCAGGACCTTCCCTGTTGCTGACTATGCGACGGATATGGCCGAGCGGCGATGATTCCGCAACGTCGCGTATCGGGAAAGTCAGTCGATGACGACGATATGTTCGTCTTCGCGGATCTGGCCCGTGTTGCGCCGGACAAGCTCGTCGGCAAGGTCGGGATCGACGCTGTCGGGATTGAGCAGTTCGACCCGGTTGGCGAGCCGCTCGCGCTCCGCATTCAATTGCGAAAGCTCGACCTGCCGCTGATCGTGCAGCCGCGCATAGTCGCCCCACGCGAAAAGACCGTTCGGTCCGAGCAGCGCATAACCCGCAAAATTGGCGATCACGAGTATCGCCAGCGCCGGCGCAGCGGCCGATCGCAAGATGTTGGCGAGAGAGCGTGTGCGGGTCATGCTATTCTTGAATCACATGCGACTCGTGGATTCAAGGGCGATTCGCAGATCGATTCGCTTTTGCGGCGAACGGAATCGGGCGCGCGACGAACGGATTCTAGCGCAAAATCTCGCGACCCGCATAATGAGACGCGCCGCCCAGCTCCTCCTCGATGCGGATCAGCTGATTATATTTGGCGAGCCGGTCTGAGCGGGCGAGGCTGCCGGTTTTGATCTGGCCGCAATTGGTCGCAACGGCGAGATCGGCAATGGTGGCGTCCTCGGTTTCACCGGAACGGTGCGACATCACGGCAGTGTAACTCGCGCGATGCGCCATCTCGACCGCGTCGAGCGTTTCGGTGAGCGTCCCGATCTGGTTGACTTTGACGAGCAGCGAATTCGCCAGCCCCTTGTCGATGCCCATGGCGAGACGTTCGCTATTCGTGACGAAGAGATCGTCGCCGACCAGCTGCACCGTATCGCCGACCGCATCGGTCAGTGCCTTCCAGCCCTCGAAATCGTCTTCCGCCATGCCGTCCTCGATCGAGAGGATCGGATATTTGCCTGACAGATCGGCGAGATAGGCGGCCATCTCCTGCGGCGAGAGCGTTTTCCCCTCCCCCGCCATCACGTAATTGCCATCCTTGAAAAACTCGGTCGCGGCGCAGTCGAGGGCGAGCATCACATTCTCGCCCGGCGCGTAACCCGCTTTTTCGACCGAGCGCAGGATGAAATCGAGCGCATCGGTGGTCGAGCCAATATTCGGCGCAAACCCGCCTTCGTCGCCAACCGCCGTGCTGTGCCCGGCATCGTGCAGCTCTTTCTTCAGCGTATGGAAGATTTCCGCGCCCCAGCGCACCGCATCGGTCAGGCTCTCGGCGCCGACCGGCATCACCATGAACTCCTGGAAATCGATCGGATTGTCGGCATGTTCGCCGCCGTTGATGATGTTCATCATCGGCACCGGCAGCGTCGACGCCGACGTGCCGCCGACATAGCGGTAGAGCGGCAGCCCGCGTGCCTCGGCCGCCGCCTTGGCGACCGCGAGACTGACACCGAGAATGGCGTTGGCGCCCAACCGCGCCTTGTTCGGCGTGCCGTCGAGATCGATCATCGCATGATCGATGGCAAGCTGTTCCTCGGCATCCGCGTCGCGTAGCATCTCGGCGATCTCGCCATTGACTGCGGCCACCGCCTCCGAAACACCCTTGCCCAGATAGCGGCCCTTATCGCCGTCGCGCTTCTCATTCGCCTCATAAGCGCCGGTCGATGCGCCGGACGGGACGGCCGCGCGACCAAAGCTTCCGTCTTCCAATGCCACATCCACCTCGACGGTCGGGTTGCCGCGGCTGTCGAGGATTTCACGGGCGTGGATGTCGGCGATTGCAGTCATGGAAAGACCTTTTCGATTACGGGCTGTTTACCGCCGATGCTCTATCCATGCTGCGTCGGCGAGGCAAATGCTGTAGAGTCCGCGAAACCGGGAACATCATTGCGTTTTGTGCGCTTAATACACAGATAGGCATTTCGTTACGGAGGAAGAGTGATGGCTACCAAGAAAAACGACCTGCCCGAGGGCACCGATGCGGTTATCGACGTGCCGGCCGAAGAAGCCGAAAAAGGCACGGTGACCAAGGCCAAGGAACGGATCAAGGACGAGGCTGCGAACCTGAAGACGCAGGCGACGCAGCAGGCTCGCGACTATGCGACGCAGGGCAAGGACAAGGCCACGGGCGCGATCAAGGACGTTTCGGCCGCAATGGACGATGCCGCAAAGTCGGTCGACGACCGGCTCGGCGAAAATTACGGGGAATATGCCCGCATGGCCGCAGGCGCCGTTTCCAGTCTTGCCGAGAAGATCGAGGCCAAAGATGTTGACGATATGGTGCGCGATGTCGAGAATTTCGTGCGCCGCAGCCCGGCAGTCGCCATCGGGATCGCGGCGGTGGCGGGTTTCGCAATCGCACGCCTCGTGAAGTCGGGTCTCGGAGAGACAGACGACGCATGAGCGATCACCACACCGATGACGCGACGTATCGGCAGGTCGTAGCCGGCCTGCTCGAAGACGGCGAACAGTTCGCGAAATCGCGGCTGAAGCTGTACCGCGCCATCGTTCTGTATCGTGTCGCGCAGGCCCGAAAGGCGGCGGCACTCATGGTAGTGGCGCTTATGATCGCGGCCGCGGCGCTCGTCGCCCTCTTGATGGCCCTCGTCCTGTCGCTGTCCGAGATACTCGGGCCGCTCGCCGCGGGCATTGTCGTGTGTGCGGCCGGCCTCACCATCGCCAGCTTGTTCATCCTCTGGGGTATCCGCACATTCCCGGATCTCGATGAAAAACTGTTCGACGATGACGAGTTCGACGTCGCGCCATCGCTCGCGGCGATGGAGGAAAGCGAAACGCCAGAGGAAGCGCGATGAGTGCACGCGACCGACTGGAAGAGGCCCGCCGCGCGGAACGCGATTCTCGCGCAAACTGGTTTCGCTCGCTGGAAATCGCCCAAGCGCGGTTTGCACCGAATGCAATCGCCCGGCATGCGACTGACAAGATCAAGGACGGCGCCAGCAGCGCGGCCGGCGAAGTCGCCAAGGGCGTGAAAAAGCGGCGCGGAACGCTTCTCGCCGTCGGTCTGGCCGCTGGATTGCTGGCGTTTCGCAAACCGATAGCATCGGCCGTGCGCTCGAAATTTTCCAGGAAAGAGGAAACCGGCGAGGATTTTCGTTCGTTACCCGAGCAAAGGCTGACGGGCGACGTTCAGACGGACGATCCTGCGCCTGTAACGATTGTGACCGAGGAGGTTTGACCATGACCATCAAAGATACTGCGACCAAGGCCGGCGAAACGGTCCGCGAATCCTATCGCGCGACACGCGCCAAGGCTGAAGACGCTTACGAGACCGCTGCGGCCCGGACCGGCGAACTCTATGCATCGGCCCGCGAACGCGCCGCCGGGGCGGGACGTCGGACGGCCGACACGGTCGAAAGCAACCCGCTTGCCGCGCTGGTCGGCGGCCTCGGAGTCGGCATGCTTGTCGGCGCGTTACTGCCGCGCACGCGCCGCGAGCAGGAACTGCTAGGCCCCTATGGCAGCGAGATCACCGGACGCGCCCGCGAGGCCGCGGAAGCCGCGAAAGCGGTCGGCCAGGAGAAACTGGATGAGCTCGGCTTCGTGAAAGAGACGGCCCGCGAGACTGCGCAAAAGGTGATGGATGGCGCGAAGGAAGCTGCGAGCGAGGCCGGCACGGCTGCAGTCAAAAAGGCGCGCGGCGAGGATTGACTGTCGGTTCGGTTACAGGTCAGTTCAATCGCGGTTAAGCCATTGTCGATTAACGCTGTTAAGCAGTTTCAATAGCAGGGTTTTACGATGAAAATACTCAGCCTTCCCAAGATTGCCCTTGCCGGAGCCATGGCGTTCGCCGCGGTCGGCACGCCGGCATTCGTCTCTCCGGCAAATGCCGCTGTGAGCCAGTCCAGCCCATCGGCCTTTGTCGAGAGCCTGGCCGAGGATGGCTTGGCAGCCCTGCGGACGGGCAGCGCGGCCGAACGCCGCAGCCGTTTCCGTTCCCTACTGGGCCAGCATTTCGCGGTCGACCGGATCGGCGACCGGCTGATCCGGCGTTGGCGGGACGATATCACGACGAGCCAGTATCGCGCCTATCAGCGCGCGCTGCCGGGCTTCATTCTCGGAACCTATGCGGATCGCCTGTCGAGCTATTCGCGCGCCGATGTCGAAGTCACAAACGCGCGCCAGAACGGCAGCACCTATCTGGTGCAGACCCGCATTACGAACCCGGGCTCGCGGCCGGTATCCGCTATCTGGTATCTGACCCGGTCGGACGGCGGCTACCAAGTCTATAATATGCGGGTTGCGAACATTAACCTGACGCTCAACCAGGCGCAGGATTTCGACAGCTATATCCGCCGCAACGGTTTCGACCGCCTCGTGCAGTTCATGGAACAGCGCGGCGCGTAACTTGGTAACTCAGACTATATGAAGGCGGCGGTAGCAATATCGCCGCCTTTCCATTATGGGGCGCGGCCATGAGCGAAAATAAACTGCATCTCGTGTTCGGCGGCCGGGTTTCAGACCCGCAGACGCTCGATTTCAACGACTTTGAGTCAATGGATCTGGTCGGCATCTTCCCCAATTACGAAGAGGCCGAGGAAGCCTGGCGCGCCAATGCGCAGCGCACGGTGGACGATGCCGAAATGAAATATGTGCTCGTACACCTGCACCGGCTGCTCGAACCCGAGATTATCGAACCAGCAAAAAAGTAGTTTTCTATTCTCAGACTCGACCTGTCGATCGAGCGCCGCACCGCCCTCCG
>JBCBSD010000040.1:0-29334 GCA_039819365.1 Pseudomonadota bacterium | reverse complement strand
CCCGCTCCCCCTCCCGACCTCCCACAGGGTACACTTAATGGGAGGTCGGGAGGGGGAGCAGGCCGGTGCCGCGATTTTCCATCAGGAAAATTTTGACAAACTAGGCGTCCTTGTAACGCCACATCAGCAATGGTCGAGCCAGCAGAAGGCCCGCGCCGAATCCGAAAATATGCGCCATGATGGCGACCGGCGCGGGAGAGCCGAGCGTCGTCAGGCCAATCAGCAGCTGAATGGCGATCCACGCCCCGGCCAGTGCCGCGACATGCCGCCACCCGCCGACACCATTGCGCGGCTTGGAATAGAGCAGCGCATAGGCGCCGATTACGGCCGACACGGCGCCGCTCGCTCCGATCATCGGCCCGGCGCTGTCGGCATTGAACAGATAATGGCCCGCGGCCGCCACATAAGCGCCGATGACGTACAATCCCATCAATCCGCGCCCGCCGAGCGCCTGTTCGACACCCCTCCCGCATACGAACATCAACAACATGTTGAAGGCCAAATGCATGAAATCGGCGTGCAACAGCGTTGCCGAAAGCGGCGTCAGAATCGTCGGGAGGGCCCCCGGAATCTCGAAGCCGTCCTCGAAACGCAGCGGAATGAAACCGCCAAAGCCATAGGCCCAGCGCTCCTGGCCGAGCGCCAGCACCAGAAACCACGAAACCGCGGTAACGAGAATGATCCTGGTCGTCAGCGACGAATGAGCGAGGCGAGTCTGCCAGTCCATGCCGATGCGCCCTCGCTCTACCGCCTTAAACGAACTCGATCTTTTTGATCAGGAAATATTTGTCGCCCGCCGGAACGGTGAACTCGACCTCGTCGCCCTTCGAGCGGCCGATCAGGGCGCGCGCCAGCGGCGAGCTGTACGAAATCTTGCCCGATTTAGCATCCGCCTCGATCTCGCCGACAATCTGATACTTCAGCGGTTTATCGTCTTCGTCGAGCAGATGGACGGTAGCGCCGAACACGACCCTGTCGCCCGAAAGCTCTTTCGGGTCGATAACCTGGGCGCGGGTCAGCCGGTCTTCATAGTCGGCGATCGTCGCCTCGATCTGGCCCTGGCGCTCCTTGGCCGCATGATATTCGGCGTTTTCGGAGAGATCGCCATGCGCGCGCGCCTCTTCGATCGCGTCGATAACCTCGGGGCGCTCCACCTCTTTCAGGCGTTTCACCTCGGTGTTCAGACGTTCATAGCCTTCCAGCAACATCGGCATCTTTTCTATCGTCGCCATTGCCTTACCTTTCGTCAAAAACCTGCCGTTCAGCGGCCCATCCGGGTCCGCCTGCTGTATCCGCACAAATTGTCGGGATTAGCGATCGGCGATTGAATAATAGGCCTGTAACGGCCGCACTTCAAGTTCTGTCGTGCGCAATGCGCCAATTGCCCTTACGGCGGCGGCGCTTGCGGAGGCAGTTGTGAAATAGGGAATCTTGTTCGCAACAGCCGATTTGCGGATCGACGCGCTGTCTTTCAGGGACTGCCAACCTTCGGTCGTGTTGAAGATCAGGTCGATATCGCCATCGACGATCGCATCCACGATATGGGGGCGGCCCTGCGCCACCTTGTTGATCCGCTCCGCCTCGACGCCGTTCTCGATCAGGAAATCCGCCGTTCCGCCCGTGGCGACGATGGAGAAGCCGTAACTGCTGATATCCTTGATCGCCTGCAGAATATGCGGCTTGTCGCTATTTTTGACCGAGACGAACACCCTGCCCTCGCCCGGCAGCGTCGTCCCGCCGGCCAGCTGCGACTTGGCAAAGGCAATCGGGAAATCGCCGTCGATCCCCATTACCTCGCCCGTCGATTTCATTTCGGGCGAGAGAACCGGGTCGGTGCCCTGGAAACGCGCGAAGGGAAATACGGCTTCTTTGACCGCGACATGGTCGATTGCGCGATCGATTTCGGGCAGGTCAGCGAGTTTTTCGCCGGCCATAACGCGTGCGGCGATCTTCGCGACGGGATGGCCGATAGCCTTGGCCACGAAGGGCACCGTGCGGCTGGCGCGCGGATTGACCTCGATGAGATATACATTTTGTCCTTCTGGGCCATCCTTCACCGCGAACTGGATATTCATCAGGCCGCGCACCTTGAGCGCCACCGCCAGCGCCTCGGTCTGCCGCTCGATCTCGGCAATAATATCGTCGGGAAGGCTATACGGCGGGATCGAGCAGGCGCTGTCGCCCGAATGGACGCCGGCCTCCTCGATATGCTGGAGCACACCGGCGACGATCACGTCATCGCCGTCCGATATCGCATCGACATCGACCTCGATCGCATCGCGCAGATACTGGTCGATCAGGACCGGGCTATCCCCCGAAACCTGCACGGCCGTCTGGATGTAATCCTCGAGCTGCGCATCGCTGTCGACGATTTCCATCGCCCGGCCGCCAAGGACGTAGGAGGGCCGCATCAGCACCGGGTAACCGATACGCTGCGCCACCGCGAGCGCCTCTTCGCCGCTGCGCGCGATGCCGTTTTCGGGCTGTTTCAGATCGAGCTGGGCCACCAGATCGGCAAAGCGTTCGCGGTCTTCGGCATGGTCGATGGCATCGGGCGAGGTGCCGAGGATCGGGATACCGGCATCTTCCAGCGCTTTCGCGAGATTGAGCGGCGTCTGCCCGCCGAACTGCACGATCACGCCGGCCAGCTCGCCCGATTGCTGCTCGACGTGGAGGATTTCGAGCACGTCCTCGGCGGTCAGCGGCTCGAAATAGAGCCGGTCCGAGGTATCGTAATCGGTCGACACCGTTTCCGGATTGCAGTTGATCATGATCGTTTCGAAGCCCTGATCTTCCAGAGCAAAACAGGCATGGCAGCAGCAATAGTCGAACTCGATCCCCTGCCCGATCCGGTTCGGTCCGCCGCCCAGGATCACGACCTTTTTCCGGTCGCTCGGCTGCGCTTCGCATTCGGGCTCGCCGAAGCTCGGCGCCTCATAGGTCGAATACATGTACGGCGTCTTCGCCTCGAACTCGGCCGCGCAGGTATCGATCCGCTTGAATACCGGCCGTACGCCCAGCTTGTGGCGCAACTCGCGCACCTGGCTTTCGGTAACCGCGCCCGCCATCGCCTGCAGCGCCTCGCCAATCAGCCCGGGGCTGTAGGCCGCCTTTTCCATCCCCTCGCGGATATGGACGGAGGCGAGCGCCAGCCGCGCAAGCCGATTGTCTGAAAAGCCCATCGCTTTCAGCTTGCGCAGCCCCGCGGCATCGTTGGGCAGGCCGTTCTCGATGACGCCCTTTTCGGCTTCGACGATCTCGGAGAGCCGCTCGAGGAACCACGGGTCATATTTGGTGATCGCATGGACGTCTGCGACGCTCAGGCCTTCCCGCAACGCCTGCGCCGTCACCAGCAAGCGCTCGGGCGAAACGTCGGAGAGCGCCGCCTCGATCCGCGGCTTGGGCGCGCCGACCAGATCATCGACCCAGTTGAGACCGACCAGCCCCGTCTCCAGCCCGCGAAGCGCCTTTTGCAGACTCTCAGTAAAACTCCGCCCGATCGCCATGACCTCGCCGACCGATTTCATCGCCGTGCCCAGTACCGGCTCCGCGCCCTTGAATTTTTCAAAGGCGAAACGCGGGATCTTGGTGACAACATAGTCGATGGTCGGCTCGAAGCTCGCGGGCGTCACGCCGGTGATATCGTTGTCGATCTCGTCAAGCGTGTAACCGACAGCCAGTTTTGCCGCGACCTTGGCAATCGGGAAGCCGGTCGCTTTCGAGGCCAGCGCAGACGAGCGCGACACACGCGGGTTCATCTCGATCACGACCAGGCGTCCGTCTGCGGGATTAACCGCGAACTGGACGTTCGATCCGCCCGTCTCGACGCCGATCTCGCGCAGGCAGGCGATCGATGCGTTGCGCATGATCTGATATTCTTTGTCGGTCAGCGTCAGCGCGGGCGCGATGGTGATGCTGTCGCCCGTATGCACGCCCATCGGATCGACATTCTCGATGGAGCAGATGATGATGGCATTGTCATTCTTGTCGCGCACCACCTCCATCTCATATTCCTTCCACCCCAACACCGATTCCTCGATCAGCACTTCGGTGGTCGGGCTGGCGGAAAGGCCACCGCGGACGATCTCCTCGAATTCCTCGCGATTATAGGCGATCCCGCCGCCCGTTCCGCCCATGGTAAAGCTCGGCCGGATGATCGTCGGCAGCCCGACAAACTCCAAGCCTTTCAGCGCCTCGTCCATATCATGCGCGATCAGCGAACGAGGGCTTTCCAACCCGATCTTCGACATCGCCTCACGGAAGCGCAACCGGTCCTCGGCCTTGTCGATGGCGTCGGCATCCGCCCCGATCAGCTCGACGCCATATTTTTCGAGCGTGCCGTCCTCATGCAGCGCCAGTGCTGTGTTGAGGCCCGTCTGCCCGCCCATCGTCGGCAGCAAGGCCAGCACATCGTCAGGCCGTTCTTCGCGCTCCTTGGCGATGATCTTGGCGACGATCTCCGCCGTGATCGGTTCGACATAGGTTGCGTCGGCCAGCTCCGGATCGGTCATGATCGTCGCCGGGTTCGAATTGACGAGGATGATCCGATAGCCTTCTTCCTTGAGCGCCTTGACGGCCTGCGTCCCCGAATAATCGAACTCGCACGCCTGGCCGATAATGATCGGGCCAGCGCCGATGATAAGGATGGAGGAGATGTCAGTTCGCTTGGGCATTAGCCATCAAACCGAATCAGAGTATGAAATTTGGACTCTTGGACGTTAGGGCTGGTGTCCAGATCGACGTTCATAACTTCCACCGCACCGCTTACGCAAAGCTCAACTACTTTGCCTATCTGCCGTTCCATAGCTTCCTGGTGTTCCGCACAGGCTTGTTTCGGATACATGAAACCGCCATCCCAATCAGCTAAGTTTATGCAACCGACAGTACGAAGGCTGGGAACTGCAGCCTCCAGCTTCTCTGGTGGCGCGCAGAGATAGTACGTCAGCCACAGGTGCTTCCCTTCAAAGCCAAGCTTTTGCCGAGCCTCGGCAAAAGCCTGCCTGATCTCTTGCTTCTCCGCCTGATCAAGCACCGCCTTTCGCCTCCAACATCCCCACAAACTTCGCAAACAGATAGGCACTGTCCTGCGGCCCCGGGCTCGCTTCAGGGTGATACTGCACGCTAAACGCCGGTCGGTCTTCCAGTTCCAACCCGCACAGGCTGCCGTCGAACAGGCTGACATGCGTCGGTTTCACGCCCTCGGGCAGCGTGTCGATATCGACGGCGAAGCCATGGTTCATGCTGGTGATCTCGACCCTGCCGTCCTCGAGCCGCTTGACCGGATGGTTGGCGCCGCGATGGCCCTGGTGCATCTTCACCGTCTTCGCGCCCGCCGCGATCCCGAGCATCTGGTGGCCAAGGCAGATGCCGAACAGCGGCTTGCCGGTCTCGAGCAGCTGCTTGATGACCGGCACCGCATACTCCCCGGTCGCCGCCGGATCGCCGGGGCCGTTGGCGAGGAAGATGCCGTCGGGTTCGTGGCGCATCACGTCGTCGAACGACGCCTCGCCCGGCACGACCGTCACCCGCGCGCCGGCGTTCACCAGATGGCGAAGGATATTGCGCTTCGCCCCATAATCGATGGCAACGACATGGGGCCGATCGTTCCCCTCCCGCTCGCGGGAGGGGTTAGGGGTGGGTTCGTCGCCCTGCCCACCCCCGGCCCCTACCGCATGCGGGAGGGGGGATTCGGGCGTCTCATAGCCCTCGCCCAGTCGCCACAGGCCCTCGTCCCAGTCATATTGCTGCGTCGTGCTGACCGTCCTGGCGAGGTCCATGCCTTCGAGCCCCGGCCACTCCGCCGCCTTGGCCTTCAGCGCATCGAGATCGAACTCGCCGTCCGCGCTGTGTGCGATCACGCCATTGGGCGCGCCCTGCGTCCGGATCAGTCGCGTCAAAGCCCGCGTATCGACGCCGGAAAGCCCGATCCGGCCGCTGACCTTCAACCACTGGTCGTAATGTTGGCTCGAGCGGAAATTGCTGGGATCGGTCACATCCTCGCGGACGATACAGCCCAGCGCGTGCGGATTGACGGATTCCATATCCTCGGCATTGGCGCCGACATTGCCGATATGCGGAAACGTAAAAGTGATGATCTGCCCGGCATAGGACGGATCGGTCATGCTTTCCTGATAACCGGTCATCGCGGTGTTGAAGCAGACTTCGCCGACCGCTTCGCCTTCCTTGCCGAAGCCCCGGCCCCATACGCATGTTCCGTCCGCCAGAACCAATACGCCCGTCGCTCCTGCTGGCGCGTCGGATGATGTGGCGTCAGCCATGATGGACGGTCCCAATTCGCTAAGTTTGCCGGGCGCGCAAACGGCTGTCAGCTAGGGTGCGGCACCCGCGCGGTCAATGGCTGTTCAAGCGCTTTATCCCCAGCTAGGAATTGCACTCGAAATATTCCATCCGTGCTCCTGCGCAGGCAGGAGCCCAGAGCGGCAGGCGTCGGTGCTTGTGGCCCTGGATTCCTGCCTTCGCAGGAATACGACCGACACAAAGGAAAGTGACGATGCTCCGCGACGATATCAAGGCCGCGCAGGTGACCGCCATGAAGGCGAAGGATGGCCCCCGCACGGCCGCGCTGCGCCTCATTCTCTCCAAGGTGAAGGATCGCGATATCGAGCTGCGCACTGATGGCGGCGCGAAGGACGACGATGCGATGGTCATCGAGGTGCTGCAGAAGATGGTAAAGCAGCGGCGCGAGTCGATCTCCATGTATGAAGATGGCGGGCGGCAGGAACTGGCCGATGCGGAAAAGGCCGAGGTCGCCGTCATCGAAGAATTTTTGCCCGCCATGAAGAGCGAGGAAGAGACCGGCGCAATCATCGATGCGCTGATCGCCGAGCTTGGCGCGCAAGTCCCTCAGGACATGGGCAAAGTCATGGGGCAGCTGAAGGCGCGCCATGCCGGCGAAATCGATATGGGCGCAGCGAGTGGGCTCGTGAAGGCGCGGCTGATCCCCAGCTAGCGGGTTGACGCGATGGAACCACGTGCCGACATGCGGCGTTGACTTCCCCAAACCGGTTTTCCGAGCCAGGATATCTATGCGTCGCGCGTTTCTCGTCTTTTCCGTTCCCCTTTTCCTAGCAGCTTGCTCAGGCGGGCCGCTGGAAGAACCCGCCGACCCGGCGGAAGATTCAACGCTCAGCGAGCCGATGAATATCATCGCGCCGACCGATTTCGCGTCGCTGACGCTGGGCGGTACGATCCAGGGGCCGCTGGGGCCCGAGGTCGAAGCGTCGCTGACCGTGGACGGCGTGGCGATCGGCGATATCGCCAGCCGCGTCCAGTGCCCGGAAGGCATCGACCCGTGCAATCCGGACGATGCCGAGGACGGCACGATCTATACCTATATCTACGAGGTCCGCCCGGGTTTCGACGGGCCAAACGATCCGCCGTTCGAGATGCCCGAGGAAGTCCGCCCGGTAGAAAGCGCGTCGAGCTTCGCCCTCGCCTTCCCGGCACACGGGTTCACCGGCATCGCCGGCTATGCCGTATATGACGCCGAGGACGTGCTGGCCGAAGGCTTCAACGCCTCGATCAGCTGTGTCGACGACCGGATCATCTGGAGTTTTCCGGAAGAATCGGGCTGGAGCACGGGCGAGACGATCACCTTCTTCTGGCAGACGACCCAGCCGCCCAGCGGCCCGGACGGCGAATATCGCTTCGTCGCGGACGAGATGGAGGCGACCGGCCCCGGGCCTCTGCCGACGGTGGGCGGAGAGATTGCCGCGGTCTGCGAAACATCCCCAGCCGGGTGATTGAAATACGCGGCCAATCGCGCTAGTTGGGTTATAATAAGGGAATGTCCCTTTCGCCTGCATTTCTCGACGAACTCCGCATGCGCACGACGCTGTCCAGCGTCATCGGGAAACATACCAAACTCCAGAAAGCCGGACGCGAGTGGAAGGCCTGTTGCCCGTTCCACAAGGAAAAGACGCCATCCTTCACCGTCAACGACGAAAAGGGCTTTTATCACTGCTTCGGTTGCGGCGCGCATGGCGATGCGATCAGCTTCCTGACCGAGACGCGCGGACTGCCGTTTATCGATGCCGTGAAAGAGCTGGCGGACGGCGTAGGGATGCAGGTCCCCGCCCCCGATCCCCGGATGCGCGAGCGGCAGGAAAAATCGGCCTCTTTGCGCGACGTGATGGAAGCCGCCGCCAACTGGTATGTCGAGCAACTGAATAGCCCGGCCGGATCGCAAACCCGCGCCTATCTCGAAGAGCGCGGCATTACACAGGATACGCAACGCGCGTTCGGCCTAGGCTTTGCGCCCGACGCGCGCGGCAAGCTGGAAGAGGCGCTCAAGCAATTCCCACGCGATATGCTGATCGAGGCGGGGCTGATTGCCGTGCCGGAAGACTCCGGGCGATCGCCCTATGATCGCTTCCGCAGCCGGTTGATGTTCCCGATCCGCGATCCGCGCGGGCGCGTGATCGCGTTCAGCGGACGGATCATCGGCGACGGCAAGCCCAAATATCTGAACTCGCCGGACACACCGCTCTTCGACAAAGGCCGGACGATCTACAATTTCGACCGCGCCTCCCCCGCCGCGCGCGATGCCAAGCGGATCATCGTGGTCGAAGGCCAGATGGATGTGATCGCGCTCGACCAGGCCGGTTTCAGCGAAGCCGTCGCACCGCTCGGCACGGCGGTGACCGAGCATCAACTCGCGATGCTCTGGCGGATCGACGAGGCGCCGATCTTCTGTTTCGATGGCGATGCGGCGGGCCAGAAGGCCGCGATGCGCGCTGTCGACCGCGCCATGCCGGCGATCCAGCCGGACCGGACGCTCGCATTCGTCCAACTGCCGCCGGGCCAGGACCCGGACGATGTTATCCGGTCGGGTGGAACGGATATGCTGCGCGATCAGTTCGCGGAGCCGCTCAGCCTCGACGCGTTTCTTTGGCGCTATGAGGCGGGCCAGATCGACCCGAAAAGCCCGACAGCGCGCGCCAAGCTCAAAAAGCGCATGGACGCGCTTGCCGATGCGATCGGCGATCCCGCCATGCGCCAGGAATTCGGGCGCGAATTCCGCCAACGCTTCTGGGACAGTTTCGGCTGGAAAAAGAAGGAAGTCGATTTCGTTCGCGACGCCATGGCGGCAACCGCGGGGCGCAACCGGCTGCGCGGGCTCGATATCTATATCCGGGCCATCCTGCTCGGCCTTTCCCGCTATCCGGCGGTCGTCAAATCGCGCGCCGACCAGGTCCAGTCGTTGGTGATCGGCGAACCGCTCCTCGCGCGCTGGCGCGATCTCCTTGTGGCCGCGGCTTTCGATCGTCCGGACCTTGATGCAGACATGATCGAAACCATATTGATGAATGCGGAACTGGAATCGGCGGAAAAGCGGCATTCCTGGCGCGATCTCGGCTTTTCCTTCTTCTATCGGAAGACGGAAACGGACATTGCGATACGGGATCTTGAAGCGGCCATCGAAACCATCGCCCGCAGCCAGGAACTCGATCAGAATCTCGAAACCGTGCGCGCCAATCTGGAACAGGCCGCCGAGTCCGAGGATTTCGAGGGCGTCTGGAACAGGGAGTCGGAACGGCGCAGACAGTTGATGGCGGAAAAGCAACGCTTGCACGATGAGTTGGAATCATTAGGGGAAGCCGCAGCGTAGCGGCGAAAACACAAGGTTTTACATGGCAAAAGCAAAAACGGCGGCAAAAGACGATACCGACGCACCGGTGATCGATCTGAACCAGGCCAAGATCAAGAAACTGATCACCAAGGCGAAGAAGCGCGGCTATCTCACTTATGACGAGCTGAACGAGGCCCTGCCGCAGGATCAGATGGCGTCGGAGCAGATCGAGGACGTCATGTCGGCGCTGTCCGAAATGGGCGTCAACATCGTCGAGAATGAAGATGTCGGCGAAGAAGAGGCCGCCGAAGCCAAGGCCGCGCCCAAAGCCGTGGACGGCAGCGACAAGAAGGTCGTCGAAGCCCCCGTTAAGAAAACGACCGGCGACCGCACGGACGACCCGGTCCGCATGTATCTGCGCGAGATGGGCGCGGTGGAACTGCTGAGCCGCGAGGGCGAGATCGCCATCGCGAAGCGCATCGAGGCCGGACGCGACATGATGATCATGGGGCTGTGCGAAAGCCCGATCACCTTCAACGCGATCATCGAATGGTCCGATGCGCTCAACGATGAAGAAATGCAGCTTCGCGAGATTCTCGATCTCGAGGCGATGCTGACCAAGGGCCCGTCGCTCGAAGATGTCGAGAATGACGACGATAGCGGCGAAATTTCCGAGAAAACCGCCGGCGTTTCCATCCAGGACGACGATGACGATTATGAAGATGACGACGACGAGAGCAGCGACGATGAAGATGGCGATGATGATACCGATGCCGCCACTGCGAAACGCCGGCGCGAAGAAGAGGATGACGACGACAACCAGCTCTCCCTCGCGCAGATGGAAGAGGCGCTGAAGCCCGACGCACTCGAACGGTTCGCGAAGATCACGAAGCTCTACCGGACGTTTTCCAAGATTCAGGAACGCAGGCTCGATGCGCTCGGCACGACCAAGGATTTCCCAAAGGCGCAGGAAACGCGCTACCATAATCTGCGCGAGGAACTGACCGCCGAGGTCGAGAGCGTGCAGTTTCACGCGACCAAGATCGAATATCTGGTCGACCAGCTCTACAGCTACAATCGCCGGTTGACGGCGCTGGGCGGCCAAATGTTGCGGCTCGCCGAACGCCACAAGGTGCCGCGCAAATCCTTCCTCGAAGAATATATGGGGCGCGAGCTCGAAGATGGCTGGCTCAAAAAGGTCGCCAAGATCGACGCGAAGTGGAAGAAATTCGCTGACAAGGAAGGCGAGGCCGTCGACCGCATCCGCACCGAGATTTCGGAGATCAGCCAGGCGACCGGCACGTCGCTCAGCGAGTTCCGCCGCATCGTCAATATGGTGCAAAAGGCCGAACGCGAAGCACGGATCGCCAAGAAGGAAATGGTCGAAGCGAACCTCCGCCTCGTCATCTCGATAGCGAAGAAATACACGAATCGCGGACTGCAGTTCCTCGACCTGATCCAGGAGGGCAATATCGGGCTGATGAAAGCGGTCGATAAGTTCGAATATCGCCGCGGCTACAAGTTCAGCACCTATGCGACCTGGTGGATCCGCCAGGCGATCACGCGCTCGATTGCCGACCAGGCGCGCACGATCCGCATTCCGGTCCATATGATCGAGACGATCAACAAGCTGGTCCGCACGAGCCGCCAGTTCCTGCACGAGCAGGGCCGCGAGGCGACGCCGGAAGAAATGGCCGAGCGTCTCTCCATGCCGCTCGAAAAGGTTCGCAAGGTGATGAAGATCGCCAAAGAGCCAATTTCCCTTGAGACCCCGATCGGTGACGAGGAGGATTCGCATCTCGGCGATTTCATCGAGGACAAGAATGCGATCATCCCGGTCGATGCGGCGATCCAGTCCAACTTGAAGGAAACCGTGACCCGCGTGCTCGCTTCGCTAACGCCGCGCGAGGAGCGCGTGCTGCGCATGCGCTTCGGCATCGGCATGAATACCGATCACACGCTCGAAGAAGTCGGTCAACAGTTCAGCGTGACGCGCGAGCGCATCCGGCAGATCGAGGCGAAGGCGCTCAGAAAGCTCAAGCATCCGAGCCGCAGCCGCAAGATGCGCAGCTTCCTTGATCAGTAGGACACGGCTTCGGCGCTAGTCGAAGAGCGCCTTCAGGTTTTCGAAGAAGGCGCGGGAGATGATGCGCGAGTCATGGTTGCGCCGGAAGGCACCGAAATCTGTCTTGATCGCGCGATGATCGAAATCGACCAATGCGCGCTCCAGTCCGCCTGGGTCTTTATTGTCGTAGAGCGCGATGCCGTAGCGGCTGAGCCGCTCGAAAGCGGGCTCGTTCGGCGCGATGACGGGGCAGTCGAAAGATAGCGCGAGCATCGCCGCGCCCGAATTGAGCTGGTCGCCCGAATAGGGCAACACCGCCGCATCGGCCGCCCGGAAGTAAGTCTGGATATCGTCATCGGGCACCTTGCTCGGGACATAGCGAATTGCCGGATCGCGCGACGTTTCGTCAGATATCTCCGCGACATAGTCTTTGTCGGACGGAAAGCCGGCAATTACGAGCCGCAGATCATCGTACCCCTGCGCGCGAGCGGCCCGAAAGTCCGCGATAAGCCTGCGGATGCCTTTGTACGGCTGGATCGACCCGAAGAAGAGCAAGATGCGCGCGCCGGGATCGAAGCCGATCCACTCACGTGCTTCGGCCCGTTCGATATGATCGGCATAGGCGCCGCCATAATGCGGGTGCCCGACATTGAACCAATGGCCGATATCGACATTGTACGTGTTTGCCAGCTCGCTCGCGTGATTGCGATCGAGCAGGTGCACCGCGTCGAACTCTGCCAATATGCGTTTGCGTAACGCGATTTCCACCTCGCGATGAGCGGTACGGTGCGGCCTAAGATTATGCCCGCTCCAGACGAATTTGGCGCCGGTGCGCGCCCGGAATGTATCGAACGTTGCAAAAGCTGTATCGATATTGGCCTGAAGCTCGTCGGCGTCCGCGACCCCGTTTCGCAATGGCCCGAACCAGTGCGCATTGAATACGATATCCCCCGGCCAGAAAATCTCGTCCAACTCGGCGAGGTCGGAGATACGCTCGACGGCAAAACCGCAGTCCGGCGCGCACCGATACAAGAGCGACTGAAACTTGTTCATCCGCGCGGCGGGCCAGCAGACCAGCAGTCGCGGAGTCCCATGGTCCGCAAGCTCGAAAGCGATCTCGCAATATTTGCGCGCGAGTGATTCCTCGCGCGTACAGGGCAGATTGGTCAGGGTTGATTGGCGGCTCATCCGCACGCGCCCTTTCGGCTATGCCGCGCGCGGGCGAACGCATACACGGTTTCGTACAAATCGATATTCTGCTCCCACAGACGAGTCTCTTCCACCCATCTTCGCGCGGCGGCGACCCGGCGCGCGCACCCATCCGGGTCGGCGATCGCAATATTTATGACCCGCGCAAGATCGCCGGCATCCCCCGTCTTGAAATACAGTCCGCGCTCTTCGCCACCCAGAAGCTCGCGCGAGACCGGGCGGTCGGACATGATCAACGGTCTGCGCATCGCCATCGCCTCGACCGGTTTCATTGGCGTCACGTGATCCGATGCATAGTCGGGCAATCGCGGCACGACGAACTGATCGATCGCCGCATAGGCGGCGACGATGTGCTCATGATCAATCTGACCGGTAAAGGTCACGGCATCGGCTATGCCAAGCGTATCGACCAGCGCTTCGATTTCATCGCGATGCGCGCCATCGCCAACAAACAGCAGATGGAGGTCCGGTCGGTCTGCGGCAATCTGCGCCATCGCTTCGCACAGAACCGCATGACCTTCGCGCCGCACTATGGTTGAAACATAGCCGATAACCGTCTTGCCGCCGAGCGCATATTCCCGCCGAAATGCGTCGACGGTTTCCACATCCGGCCCCTCCAGAAAATGCTGTTCGACGGAATTGGGCACCACGAATATCCGCTCCCGCTTGATGCCGCGTTGCTCGAGTTGCTCGGCCATCGCGTCGGAAATCGTCACGACCGCATCGGCCGCCGCCATGCAGCGATTCTCCTGTGCCATCCGCCGCCTCGTCATCTCGGTATCCTCGATGCCATCGAACAGCGCGGTCCAGGTATGCTCGTGAAACGAGCGGACCTCGTATACGAAAGGCAAATGATGGCTGTGTGCGAGCGCGAGCCCTTTCAGCGCATTTTCGTAACCGCGAAATCCGGATGCCGCGTGGATGAGGGATATTTTCTCCTGTTCGCAGATCCCGGCGAGGAGATGTGTCTCGAACGTCACCATGACATCGTGCGGAATGCGCTTCCGCTCGAGCGTCGCCAGATGGCAGAAATGGATCGGAACGCCTTCCTGAACAACCGAAAAGCGACCGTCGCGCCTGCCATTCGCCGCCGCAATCTCGTCGGGCAGGCGCGCCGGAGATATGGCGACAACAGGGTGCAGTCCTATTTTGCTCTGGTGTTGGACGATTGACCAGTTGCGTACTGCTCCGCCGGTCGACTCGAGCGGGTAAATCGTCTTGAACAGGTGTAGCACACTCTTCGGATGGGTATCGCGGAGCGGGCGATCGGGAAGCAATGGCAGCCATTCTGGATCGAGCTCGGCAAGCTGCCCCCGCTTGAGCCGAAGCGCTATGCCCGTTTGGGCACTGTGTTCGCGCAATCGTAAAGCTTCGGCGAGCCGAACCTGCATGTCGACCTCGCCGAACCGTGTAAAATCACGCAGCAAGTTGCGCAGTTTTTTGACGCTAAGGCCCGACAAGGCGTCGACCGACATATCCCGCGCGATATCGTAAGTGATCATCTCCGATATGGCCGAAGGCGCAGTTTCCGGCTGCGCACGGGCCTCTTCCTCTGCACGCACGGCTAACTTCCTGCTTTGGCGGAAATCCCGCCATTGTCGGACAAGCGCTATTGGCAAGATCACGAAGCGGAGAGGATTTCTCAGCGCCTTTTGCAGCTCGTTACCGAACCGGTAGGACAGCTGGTTCATTACGGCCTGGCGCGCGTCCTCGATTTCGCCGCTGGTCGCCTTCAATCGGCGTTTCTCATAGCGGCGGATCGCAACGCGCGCCTCCGCAAGCTCCCTTTCGAGAGTTTCGGTACGCTCCAGCACCGCTCGTGAGATGCCGTGGAGTCCGCCCTCCTGCTCGGAGGGAACGTCGATATCTTCCTTAGGCATTGCGGTCGAAGCGCTCGGGGATGACCGGTTGTTTGTCAAGCATATCGGCAAAGCTCGACCGGCAAAAGCGCCGCGCCGGTCTTAACCTCTGTCAATTACACCCTAACGCCAAATAAACCCGGTCTTTACGCACGGTATCTATGACAGGGTCCGCTCGGGAAGAATGATGGCGGCGATAGCGGCCCCTTGATGGAGATCGATGATGAAATTTGGCGTGGTCGCATCGGCTGATCAATCCGGCCTGGGGCAGTCTCTTCCGTCGATGATCGACGAGGAAGGTTCGGCGGCCCATGACTATGTAAATAGCGCCGAGTTGAACGATGGACCGGATGCGGCGCGAAACCTCGCCGATGCCGTCCATTATCTCGGCATCCTGCACGGCCAGCATCCCGGCGTCGTCGAGTTCGCATCGATGAAAACCGCCCTTCCCGACGCGCGCGCCTGGCTCGATCGGGCCGAACAGGGCTTTGCCCGCGAACGCCTGTATCTCTCGCAGCTTGCCGTGGCAGCGGGCCCGCTTCCCAGCACGCCCGGCCACGACAAGAGCGAGGCGGCTGCGCTCAGCCAGCGCCACGCCATCGAAACGCTGGCCCGTTCGGACCGCACGGGCTGCGCGCTGGGCGCGGCGATGGCGCTCGTGCTGGACTGGCCGGCGATCCGCGCGATACTGGCGACCGCCGCGGCGAAATTGGAAGTCGAAACGCCGCTCTCTGCCCTTCCGGAATATTCCGAAACGCTGTCGCTGGCGGACGAAATCGCGGCAGACCCCGCGATCAATCGCGCGATGACGTTCGGCGCGCAACAGATGCTCGCCCAGCATCGCGGCCTGTGGAACCTGCTCGAAGCGCGCGAGGCCGCCCGCGACATCTGGTAGTCAGCCATACAGCTGGGCAAGGTCGCGAAAACTCGGACCCGAGCGGTTGCAACCGGCCACCCTTCCGCCTATCCCTGTCGCCTTGACGTTAACGGAAAGGCTCTTCTAGCGGGCCTGTTGCAAGCTCATGGAAGGACCGCACGTGCGTTTTGACGGAACCAAGGATTATGTCGCTACCGATGATTTGAAGGTGGCCGTCAACGCGGCTGTAACGTTACGCCGCCCTCTGCTCGTCAAAGGCGAACCGGGCACCGGCAAGACGGTCCTCGCGCATGAAATCGCCAAGGCCATCGATGCCCCGCTGATCGAATGGAACGTCAAGTCGACAACCAAGGCACAACAAGGCCTGTATGAGTATGACGCTGTCGCACGTCTTCGCGACGGGCAGCTCGGCGATGAGCGCGTCCACGACATCTCCAATTATATCCGCAGGGGCAAGCTGTGGGAGGCTTTCACCAGCGAAGACCTCCCCGTTCTGCTGATCGACGAGATCGACAAGGCCGATATCGAATTTCCGAACGACCTGTTGCAGGAACTCGATCGGATGGAGTTCTTCGTCTACGAAACGAAGGAAGAGATCGTCGCGAAAGACCGCCCGATTGTCGTCATCACCTCGAATAACGAGAAGGAACTGCCCGACGCGTTCCTGCGCCGCTGTTTCTTCCATTACATCAAGTTCCCCGAGCGCGAGACGATGCAGGAAATCATCGACGTCCATTTCCCGGACATCCAGAAGATGCTCGTCAGCAAGGCGATGGACATCTTCTACGAAGTTCGCGACGTGCCGGGCCTCAAAAAGAAGCCGAGCACGAGCGAGCTGCTCGACTGGCTCAAACTGCTCCTCCACGAGGATATGCCGCTCGAAGTCCTGACCTCGCGCGACCCGAAAAAACTGATCCCGCCGCTCCATGGCGCGCTGCTGAAGAACGAGCAGGATGTGATGCTGTTCGAACGGCTGGCCTTTATGAGCAGGCGCGAAGGCCAGCAGTGAAGCAATCGCTGCTACTGATCGCGGCAGTTCTATTTGTCAGCCCGGCGGCGGCGCAGCCGACGGATATCGAAGTGGAGAGCGGGTCAAGCTTTCTGCACGAACGAACAGGTGCCGAATTACCCGCGGCGATAGGGGCACTCCAGCGTGTGCAGATCGCCGATTTTGGACAACAGCAATTTGACATCATCGCACGCTACCAGAACGAAGAGCGTAATACAGAAATCTCGATCTATATCTATCGCGCCGGGTTGCCCGATGTGTCTCTGTGGTTCGATCGAGTACTGATGACGATAACGCGCCGCGACGGCTTCGAACCAACAACTCCGGATGATGTCGTCGTGACGGCTTTCACTCCGCCGGGCCACAGCGGAGATACTGGCCTGAGAATGAGCTATGCTCCAAGGCCGGACGAGCGGTTTGCGGGAACCGCCGCCGCGCTCGCCCGCTATGGCGATTGGCTAGTGAAGGTCCGCGCGAGCAGCACCTATTTCGATCCTGATCTGATGGGGCGTCTGGTAGATATCGTATTCGAACAGATCGAATTGCCGGATGGGATTGGCGCACCCGGCCTTGCATATTTGGTCGAGCCTTGCACCACCGAGCTGCTTACGGCTGAGGCTCAGCAATTGTCGCTTGATACTTTCGACGCTCTCCCTCTGTCGATGCTTTTCGGTGGCGTGGGACAAACCGTGACAGCCGACGGTGAGGAGATTGAACCTGAGCCCGTGCGATATTGCCGGGATGTGCTTTCGACCGACAACTACGGCGTCTATCGAGCAAACGAGGCGCCGGATGGTTATGTCGTTGCGTTCAGCGATGCCGGGGCCGCAATTTCTGTCGGTCGTGGCAACACCCTGCTCGATTTGCTGCGCGATGTTGACGGATCGGTAGCGGTCACATTGCAAACAAGCGATGGAAACCTTGTGTACCTACCGTTCGACGCGCTGCCAGTGCCAACGGTGGCCGTCGCCGTCATTGACGGCCAAAGTCCAATTGCCGCCAGCGACCGGTCGGGCAATCTGCAAATCTTCGTCAATGAAAGCGAGTAGGCGCGCGTCGGCGCGTTTCCCAAAGACTACACGAAAAGCTTGGCAGCCCTTACCATCTGACCCTACTGATGGCGTTGGTCGACCGCCCGCGCTCGTTGCGCTTTAGTGCAGCACCAATCCGCCATCCGCGATTAGCGACTGGCCCGTGATATAGCTCGCGCCATCCGAGGCCAGGAACAGCACGATCGGGGCCATTTCGTCCGGCGTGCCCATGCGGCGCATCGGGATGGTGCGGACGAGCTTCGCCTTGAACTCTGCATTTTCGTCCAGCCCGGACGTCATCCGCGTTTCGATGAAGCCCGGCGCGACCATGTTGGCGCGCACACCGCGCTTGGCGCCGTGATCGGCCTGGGCGCGTGTGATGCCGAGCACGGCCGCCTTGCTCGTCGTGTAGGCCGGGGCGTTGGGGATGCTGAGAAAGGACGCGCAGGAGCCGATATTGACGATATTCCCGCCGCTTTTCTCGAGCAGCGGAAACAGGCGGGTGGCAATGTCGTGGATCGACATCAGATTGACCTCGAGGACCTTCCGGAAAGTATCCATCTCGAATTCCTGCGGGCCGCCACCCATCCCGGCATTGTTGACGAGGACATCAAGCTGTTCGATCCCGCCGCATAAAGCGGCGCGCTGCGCGTCGTCGCTGACGTCGCAGGAGATGTATTTGAAGGCGGACAGGTCGTCGTCATAATCGGACGCCGATGCGCGCGTGCCGGTGATCGTGACATCCGCGCCGGCTTCCGCAAAAGCCTTGGCCGTCTCATAGCCGATGCCCTGGCTCCCGCCCGTCACCAGCACATGTTTTCCGGTAAAATCGCTCATCTCGCTCTCCTCTTCGCGCCTGCCGCCGCTTTCCTATACGGTTTTGATCTGTCATAGTTGCCGTTAACGGAAAGCCGCGCAAGTTTTTTGCGTTTTTCAGTGTGTGAACCCGTGTGAAGTTATCGGCCGCGGCCGCCGGAATGATGAAGCAGCAATAGCGAAAGCCCCGCCCATGTTTTTTTCCTTTGTCGACGAACTGCGCACTGCCGGCATTCCGGCGAGCCTGAAGGAGCATCTGACCCTGCTCGATGCGCTCGACAAGGATGTGATCGAGCGGCGGCCCGAAGATTTCTATTTCCTCGCCCGCGCAACCTTCGTGAAGGACGAGGGCCTGCTCGACCGGTTCGACCAGGTATTCGCCAAGGTCTTCAAGGGCATCGAAACAACCTATGGCGAGGACGCCGTCGAACTGCCAGAGGACTGGCTGAAGGCGGTCGCCGAAAAATATCTCTCCGAAGAGGAAATGGCCGAGATCGAAAAGCTCGGCTCCTGGGAAGAGATTATGGAGACGCTGAAGGAGCGGCTCGAGGAACAGCAGAAGCGCCATGAGGGCGGCAATAAATGGATCGGCACGGGCGGTACGTCGCCTTACGGGAATAGCGGCTACAACCCCGAAGGCGTCCGGATCGGCGGCAAGGCCAAGCATGGCAAGGCGGTGAAGGTCTGGGAAAAGCGCGAATTCCAGAATCTCGATTCGACGAAAGAGCTCGGCACGAGCAACATCAAGGTCGCGCTGCGGCGTTTACGGAAATTCGCGCGGGACGGGGCGCAGGACGAGCTCGATATCAAATCCACGATCGACGGCACGGCGCGCAAAGGCTGGCTCGACATCCATATGCGCGCCGAACGCCGCAACGCGATCAAGGTGTTGCTGTGTCTCGATATCGGCGGCTCGATGGATCCGCATGTGAAGCTGTGCGAGGAATTGTTCAGCGCGGCGAACAGTGAGTTCAAGAATCTCGAATTCTTCTACTTTCACAATTGCCCGTACGAGGGCCTGTGGAAGGATAACCGGCGGCGGTTTTCGGAGCGCACGCCGACCTGGGACGTGCTCCACAAATTTGGGCATGACTATAAGCTGGTCTTCGTCGGCGACGCGTCGATGAGCCCCTATGAGATCACCCATCCGGGCGGCTCGGTCGAGCATTTCAACGAGGAAGCCGGCGCGGTCTGGATGCACCGGCTGACCAACACCTACCCGGCCGCGGCCTGGCTCAATCCTGTGCCCGAATCCCAATGGGGCTATTCGCAAAGCACCAAGGTGATCCGTGAACTGATGAACGACCGCATGTATCCGCTGACGTTGGACGGGCTGGACGATGCGATGAGAGAGCTGACGCGGAAGAATTAGCGATGATGGTTATGGGGCGCTAAATTGCGACGGAGCGTGCGGTTTCCATAGCGCGCGTTTTCAAACGCGAGCGCCAAGAACCCGGTATTGCCCAGTGGGACGAAGGCCGAACCGAAGATCGTCCGGTAGCCGCCCGTGCCAATGCCGAAACCGATCACGCCGGATACGGATCGCTCGCGCAGTTGGTTTTCCGCGAGCGCGAGTTCCTCGAGCCGTTGCCGTTCCGGGTTCTGGACTTCGGCGATCTCTTCGGGGGAAAGGCGATAGACGGTGCCAGTTTCCGGTTCCGGCTCCTGCGCGCTGGCCGGACCGACGGGCAGGCACAGAATTGCCCCCGACAGGCTTGCGATCCAAAGGCTACGTGCGCGCATATTCATCCGCTAGGCGATATCGTGTGTCTGTCGCCTGAACAATGCATCAGGTATGACACAACACTGAGGTAAGGAAAAACCGAACTGGACGAATGGATGCGGTGGTTAAGGCGGAGAGACCGATGCAGAAATCGCTAGCCGTCGGGCTGGTCATATCGATGGGTGCGGCGATCGGCGGGCTGATGATCGGCAACCTGCTCTTTCCGCCGGAGCCGGGTCGCGGCTGGGTCGAAGCGCTGCCCTTTACGCTTATCGGCGCCTTTCTGATTCTATGGCCCGCCCATGGCCTGATATTGCGGCGGATCGGCCGGCTGACGCTTCGCTATGCGATGCTCGTACTGGTCGGCTTTGTCGCGGGTGGATCGCTACTTGGGCTGACGCTGGCGATCGCGGGGGTTTCCCACCCCAAAGCGGTCGACCTTGCTCTGATCGGGGCGAGCTATGGCGGATTAACGGCCATCTTCTGGGCGGCGCTGCATTGGGCGACACATCGGACAGTGGCAGATCAGTAGATCAGCGACCCGCTGCTGCGCTCTCCCCATGCCGTCTCATCGGTGAGCGTCAGGCGTTCCAGATCGCCGGGTGCGGCGGCTTCGTCATCGACCCACTCGCGCAGCAGCGGACTGCCGTTGATCACATCGATCGCCAGCACATCCTCGGTATATTCATAGGCGAAATCCTTGCCGCGCCAGATTTCATAGTCCGGGTAAAGCCGCCGGATCGCCTTGAACGCCAGCGCCTGCAGCCGCCACGGTTTGAATTGCTGGTGATCATAGGCTGCACCCTCGGCATGGATATGGACGCCGTGGCAGAGTTCGCCGACATGCTTATGAAAGGTCGGCTGGAACCAGGTCTCGCGCAGCGCGCAGCCAACCAACCATTCCGGCGCAAGGCGCTCCATCTCGGCGAGGACGTCGCGAGCGTTGATGTCGGGGGCACCGAATATCTCCAAAGGACGTGTTGTGCCCCTGCCCTCACTCAGCGTCGTTCCCTCGAGCATCACCGTGCCCGCATAGGCGCGCGCCATATTGACGTTCGCGGCATTCGGGCTGGGGTTGATCCAGATGCGCTCGTCGAGCGGCCAGCCGAAACCGGGCGCACCACTCGGCTGCCACCCTTCCATCTCGATAACCCGGTAATCCACATCCAGATCGAGATGGTCGATAAACCAGCGCCCCATCTCGCCCATGGTCAGCCCGTGCCGCATCGGCATCGGCCCGGCCCCGACAAAGCTCTCCCAGCCCTCGCGCAGTGTGAGCCCCTCTACCGGACGCCCGGCGGGATTGGGGCGATCGAGCACCCAAACCGATTTGCCATTCTCGGCGGCCGCTTCGAGCATGTAGCGCAGCGTCGTGATGAAGGTGTAGATGCGGCAGCCCAGGTCCTGCAGGTCGATCAGCACCGTATCGAAGGTACCCATCGATTGTCCGGTCGGCCGGCGTACTTCGCCATACAGGCTGAATACGGGGATACCGTAGCGAGGATCGGTCTCGTCCTGCGTCTCGACCATATTGTCCTGCTTGTCCCCCTTGATCCCATGCTGCGGACCAAAGGCGGCGGTGACGTTGACGCCCGACGCAATCAGTGCGTCGAGCGAATGGGTCAGGTCAGCGGTGACTGACGCCGGATGCGCGAGCAGCGCAACGCGCTGGCCATCGAGTGGCTTGCGAAGATCAGGGTCTGCGAGGAGGCGATCGATACCGAATTTCATGCGGCCTCCGGTGGCGTCAATCGCGCGGCAAAGCAATCGACGTGGTGAAATTCGGGCTTTCCCTCCGGATGGCGATAGCCCCAGTAGGATTTATGACCGTCGTTCATAACGATGATCGCTGAGATCGCGGCCGCCAGCTGCGGAAACACGCGGTTTTCCGGCAAGGTCAGGATCGCCTCGAGCGCAAAATGGCTGTCGCTCGCATCAAGGCCGATCTGCGGTGCTTTTGGGACGTCCATGTCATGCGCACCTTCGCGAAAATCGGTGAAGCCATACGCGGCCCAACGGCTCGATGGCGAGAGGTTGAACTCACAATAAGGCGCTGCGCCGGGCTGTCGCAGGAACAGCTCGAAGCACGTCGTATGCCAGAGATCGTCCATCCGCTCGGGCCCCGCGAGATCCGGGATGAACAGCTGTTCCAATGGGACATCGACATGGTAGCGCAGCTGCAATTCGGTGTGCGAGTGCCAGTCATGCGAAACGGCAATGCCCCGTACCGTTTCGGTCGGTGTATCCGGATGGCAGGTCAGCTGAAAAGTCATGCGGCCTTTTGGCAAGTTTCGGCCTGCCCGGATAGCCGGAATTGCACAGCCTTCGTCCAGCCTGTAACGGACCGAGGATGACCGAATACCGATCCGATCTGCTGCGCCTGCTCGACGCGCGCGATTATATCCACCAGCTCACCGATGCCGAGGGGCTGGATGCGCTCGCCGCCAAGCAGGTCGTACCCGGCTATATTGGATTCGACGCCACGGCGGACTCGCTGCATGTCGGCAGCCTCGTCCAGATCATGATGCTCCGCCGGCTGCAACAGGCCGGGCACAAGCCGATTGTCATCATGGGCGGCGGGACGACCAAGATCGGCGATCCGTCCGGCAAGGATGAGAGCCGCAAATTGCTGACCGCCGCAGATATCGACGCGAACATCGCCTCGATCCGCCGGATATTCGAACGCTTCCTGACCTTCGGGGACGGGCCGACCGATGCGGTGATGATCGACAATGCCGACTGGCTCGACGATCTCGATTACATCCCGTTCCTGCGCGAGATCGGCCCGCATTTCACGATCAACCGGATGCTCACCTTCGACAGCGTGAAGCTCCGCCTTGACCGCGAACAGCCCCTCACCTTCCTCGAATTCAATTATATGATCCTGCAGGCGTACGACTTTCTCGAACTGTCGCGGCGCGAGAAGTGCCTGTTGCAGCTGGGCGGATCGGACCAATGGGGCAATATCGTCAACGGTATCGAGCTGGCGCGGCGGATCGACGGCACCCAGCTTTACGGCGTCACGACGCCGCTGATCACGACCGCCGATGGCGGCAAGATGGGCAAAACGGCGAGCGGCGCGGTCTGGCTTAATGCCGACCGGCTATCCCCCTACGATTATTGGCAATTCTGGCGGAACACGCAGGATGCCGATGTCGCCAAGTTTCTGCGGCTGTTCACCGACATCCCACTGGATGAAATCGCTCGGCTCGAAGCGCTGGAAGGCGCAGAAATCAACGAGGCGAAAAAGGCGCTGGCCGATGCGGCGACCGCCATGGCGCATGGGGAGGAAGCCGCGCGCGATGCCGGAACCACCGCGCAAAAGACGTTCGAACAAGGCGCTGTCGGTGAAGACTTGCCGACGATTGCTGTTTCGTCGGGTGGAATCGCTTTACTCGACGCCATGGTCGAGCTCGGCCTTGTAGCGTCGAAAGGCGAAGCGAAGCGTCTGGTCAAAGGCGGCGGCGCGCGGATCGATGGTGAACAGATCGGCGATCTGGGTGCAACGGTCAGCGTCGGCGATACGCCCGTCCGTATTTCCGCTGGCAAGAAGAAACACGGGGTGCTGACGCGCGGCTAGGCGATTGTGCGCTCTCGTTCGATCATGCGATCGAGCCAGCGGAACGTTGCGAAATAAACAGCGATACCGGCAAGTACATTGGTCACCGCGATTGCCGCATATACGCCGGTCGTGGCGAACAGCAGGGTCGCGATGCCCGCAAGCGGCACGTACAGAGCCGCCGTCCGAATGAGATAGAGGCCGAGGCCGAGTATCGGTCGGCCGAGCGCATTGAATGCGCCGGCCGCCACAATCGTCACGCCATAGCCCGCCAGCGTTACCGGTACGATCCAGAGATACAGACGGGCCTCTTCGGTCACGGTCGCGGAGTCGCTGAATTGCGCCGACAGTGGACCGGCCGCGAAGGCAAAGATCGCCGCCGTCGCCGCGCCCCACACGAAACAGATCAGCATCGCAAAGCGGATGGCTTCGCGCACGCGATCGAACTTGCCCGCGCCCCAATTCTGTCCGACGAGCGGTCCGATCGAACCGGAGAGTGCGAGCATCGGAATGGATGCGAAGGATTCAAGCCGTGTGGCGACACCGAAGCCGGCGACGGTCTCGGCGCCATAGACCGCCAGCATCGCGGTCACGATCGAGATGCCGATGGGATTGACCGCATTGCCAAGAGCGGCCGGCAGCCCGATCCGCAATATCTCGCGCCAGCTGTCCAGCATATCGGTCAGGTTCGGCAGGATGAAATCCAGTATCCGATCCCGGAAGATCAACACCGGAATCGCGACCAGTGGAATGAATATACGACCGGCCACGAGCGCCCACGCCGCCCCCTCGATGCCCATCCCCGGTATTCCGAAGCCGCCGAAGATAAAGAGCGGATCGAGCAGGATAGTGACGATGGCAGAGCCGATCATCAGCCCGCTCGGCACCAGCGCGTCGCCATTGGCGCGCAAGATGTTGTTCGCCACCTGGGCAAGCACCAACAGCGGAAAACTCAGATACCAGATCGCCATATAGGCTTCGATCAGATCGAGAATGCGCCCTTCCGCACCGACCAGCGAGAATAGCGGACGGATTGTCAGATAGCCGATTACCGCCACGACGACGCTGAGCAGCAATGCGAGCACGAGGCTATCCGTCGCGAGCCTTTTCGTGCGGCTGCGATCCTTGCGGCCGATCGAGCGCGACAGGACGGAACCCGTGCCCGCGGACAGGCCGATGGCCAGGCTGGTAATTGCGAAGGATACCGGAAATGCGAAGCTGATCGCCGCCAGTGGTTCCGTGCCGAGTTGGCCGAGAAAATAGGCGTCGACGATGCCGACCGAGATGAGCGCAATAATGCCGAATACGAGCGGACCGGCCAGACGTATCAACTGATACCGAACACTGCCATGGGTGAGATCGCGCTTATCCGGCATCACCAGCGCTTTGCTGGGCGGTAGCCGGACTGACAAGGCCCGTTCGTCGAAAATCCACGGCCCGCGTCCAATGATCCGGCGCGATGGTAAACGCGCCGTTATCCAGTTCGATTCGGTACCGTTTAATGAGTTTGTGCCATTACAATCGCGTAAAACCAATGGATTGGGAGTATCCGAGATGAGTGCGCAACCTCTTGCCCAGCATATTTTCGATATCGAAAAACGGCGGGCTGCGCGCGATGCCGTGTCGATTCGCGCGGCGCTGCACGAACCCGGCGAAGACAGCCACGAAATTCTGGTGGGCAATCTCTCGCCCTTCGGCTTTATGGCGATCTCGCCGCAGGGCTATCGCGAGGGCACGCTCGTCCGCCTGAACCTGCCGTTGATCGGCGAGGTCAACGCCCGCATCGTATGGTCGCTGAGCGACCGCATCGGTGCAGAGTTCATCCGCCCGTTCGATGCGCGCGGTTATCGCCAGCTGCTCGATTCGACGCCGCACCAGGCCCAGAACGACGCCGACTAGCCCGAACGCAACAAAGGCACCGCGGCGTCTCGCCTGAACAGGTACAGTGCGATCCGCGCGGCTTTGCCGCGTTCGCTATCCAAACCGCCTTCGCTCTCGATCAGCAACCGGGCGTCGTCATTGGCAACAGGCGCGAGTTCGGCGACGAGTTCGGGCGGAGCCACGCGAAACCCAACCTCGCCGGACTGTCGTGTCCCCAATAACTCGCCCGCCCCGCGCAATCGCAGATCTTCCTCGGCGATGCGAAAACCGTCATTGGTTTCGCGCAACAGCTTGAGCCGCGCCCGCGCGGTTTCGCTCAGCATATCGCCGCGCAGCAACAGGCAGACCGATTGCGCGTCTCCGCGACCGACGCGGCCGCGCAGCTGGTGTAGCTGGGCCAGACCGAAGCGATCGGCGCCCTCGACGATCATCAGCGTGGCATTGGGCACATCGACCCCGACCTCGATCACCGTCGTCGCGACGAGCACCGATAGCTCTGCGCTCTGGAAACGCTCCATGACCGCGTCCTTTTCCGGCCCCTTCATCCGGCCATGGACCAGCCCGGCCCGGTCTTCGCCAAAACGGGCCTGCAACAGACGTGCGCGTTCCTCGGCGGCGGCTTGATCGGATAGCTCGCTTTCCTCGACGAGCGGACACACCCAATAGGCTTGTCCACCTTTTCCGATATGGCGGCCAAGCCCGTCGACGATCTCGTCCAGCCTTTGGGCGGATACGACGCGCGTTTCGATTGGCTGGCGCCCCGGCGGCATTTCGTCGAGCCGCGATACGTCCATCTCGCCATAATGGGTGAGCGTGAGCGTGCGCGGGATCGGCGTCGCCGTCATCACGAGGAGGTGCGGCGGACGCTCGGCCTTTTGGGCGAGCATCATCCGCTGGGCGACGCCGAAGCGATGCTGCTCGTCGACCACGGCGAGCCCGAGCTTCTTGTACTGCACCGCGTCCTGGAAAATCGCATGCGTACCGATCAGGATATCGATCGATCCATCGGCAAGCCCCATCAGCGTGGATTCGCGCGTCTTGCCCTTATCGCGCCCGGTCAGCACGGCGATATTGACCGGCAAGCCGGCGAGCATCTTCGAAATCGTATCGAAATGCTGGCGCGCGAGGATTTCGGTCGGCGCCAGCAATGCTCCCTGCGCGCCCGATTCCACGGCCATCAGCAGCGCATTGACCGCAACCAGCGTTTTCCCGGCGCCGACATCGCCCTGCAACAGGCGCAGCATAGGCTTGTCCTGCTGTACGTCTGCTTCGATCTCCGCTGTGCTGCGTTTCTGGGCGCTCGTGAGCTCATAGGGCAGACGCAATTGATCGCGCAGCCGCGAATCCGGCCGCAGGGCTTCCCCGCGACGGCTTCGCGCGGACTGCCGAACCAGCGCCAGCGCCAGTTGATTGGCAAAAATCTCGTCATAGGCGAGCCGCCTGCGCGCCGTTTCGTCGGCCGGTTCGGCATGAACGGTTTCGATGGCCGCGCGCCAACCGGGCCAGTTCTCGCGCTCCCTCAAACGCGGCTCGATCCATTCGGGCAACTCCGGCGCGCGTTCCAGTGCCTGTTCGACGAGCTGACCGATACGCTTGTTTGTCAGCCCTTCTGACAGCGCATAGACGGGTTCGCGCGTCGGGATCTCGCCAATTTCGTCCGGCTTGACCACCATATCGGGGTGAACGATCTGCAGCTCCTGTCCGTACAGCTCCATCCGCCCCGATATCGCGCGCGCCTCGCCGAGCGGCAGCAGCTTCTTCGCCCAGCCCGGATTGTTGAAATAGACGAGGCTGATCACATTGCCCTCGCCGTCCGCCGCCTGGATTCGCAGCGGACTGCGCGGCCCGCCGGCCTTATAGTCGATCGGCGTGACAATAGCCGTCACGACTCGCCCCGCATCGGCCATGTCGAGCGTTTCGACATGTTTCCGGTCGATCCATCCCGTCGGCAGATGGAAGAGCAGATCGCCCACCTGTTCGAGCTTCAGCCGCCCTAAAGGCTTGGCCAACCCCTTGCCGACGCCTTTCAGCGTTTCGATTTCGGC
Source organism: Pseudomonadota bacterium (assembly GCA_039819365.1). Lineage (GTDB taxonomy): Bacteria > Pseudomonadota > Alphaproteobacteria > Sphingomonadales > Sphingomonadaceae > Parasphingopyxis. The sequence goes on along the minus strand of JBCBSD010000040.1, from coordinate 1,668 downwards.
AAAGAGCGGATTGAGAATTTCGGGGCGCATGATTAGATGCTCACTATACCAAAGCCGATAGGCCGCGCCAGCGCCTGTCGGCCTTTTGCTGTTGGAGCAGACATGGATCACGCGGACCGCCTCAAACGCCTGAAATTTCGCGCATGGCACCGCGGAACCAAGGAGGCCGACCTCCTGATCGGCGGCTTTTTCGATCGGTTCTCGGAAGGCTGGACCGATGCGGAAACCGACTGGTTCGAGCGTCTGCTCGAAATCGACGACGTTTCGATAATGGCCTGGGCGATCGGAACCGAAACGCCGCCCGCCGAAATGGACGGTCCGATGATGCGCCGGATGCAGCAGCTGGACTATATCCCCATCGCCAAATGACCGACATTCAGCAGATTCTCGAATCCCGGAAGCCGCTGACGCTGGCCGGAGCACCGACAGGCTTTTTGCCGTCCCTGATGTCGGACTTGGCGCGCGCTGCCGCGTTCAAAGATACGCCCGCAGTCTATATCGCACCGGACGATACCGCGATGCGCGGGCTCGCCGATGCCGTGCGCTATTTCGCGCCCGAGATCGACATCGTCGTCTTTCCGGCATGGGATTGCCTGCCGTACGACCGCGCGAGCCCGAGCCTGCGCATATCGGCCGAACGGCTCGCGGCATTGCATCAGCTGCAGCGCAATAGCGCAAAGCCGCGCGTGATCGCGACGACGATCAATGCCGTGACCCAGCGCACACTGTCGCCGTTCCGCATTCGCCAGCTGGTCACCCATCTTGCGCCGGGCGAACGGATCGATCGCGACGATCTGACCGCCAAGCTACAGGCTAATGGCTATATCCGGGTCGAAAGCGTCGCGGATTCGGGCGAATATGCGGTGCGCGGTGGCATTCTCGATCTGTTTCCCTCAGGCGAGAAAGAAGCCTTACGCCTCGATTTCTTCGGCGACGAGATCGAGAGCATCCGGCGGTTCGACCCCGCCGACCAGCGGACCGTTGGCCGCGCGGAGAGTTTCACGCTGTTGCCCGCTTCCGAAGCGTTGCTCGATGCGGAAAATATCAAGCGGTTCCGCGGCCGTTATCGCGAGCTGTTCGGGGCGACCGCGACCGGCGATCCGCTCTACCAGGCGATCAGCGAAGGCCGAAGGCTGGCCGGCATGGAGCATTGGTTGCCGCTGTTCGAGGACGGCCTCGCGACGGTTTTCGATCATCTCGACACGGGCGCTCTCCATGTGCGCGACAGTGGGACACCCGCCGCGGCCGAAGCACGGTTCGAATCGATTACCGACTATCACCAGAACCGCGAAAATATGCGAACGTCCGAACCGGGGAGCTATCGGCCGCTTGACCCGGATACGCTGTACCTGCCCGAGAACGAATGGCAGGCCGCCATCGCCGAAGCGCCGCTTCACCTCACCAGTCCGTTTCGCGAGCCGGACAGCGATACGGTCGTCGATATGGAAGTGGGCAATGCGCGCGATTTCGCACCGGAACGCAAAGCCAATGCCAATATTTATGAAGCGGTCGTCTCGCATATCGAAACGCTGCGGAAAGACGGCAAGACCGTGGTGCTGGGCAGCTATAGCCGAGGCGCGCGCGAACGCCTTGGCGGCCTGCTCGAAGAGCACGGTCTGACCGGCGCGACGGTCGCCGACGACTGGCAGACGGCGCTCGGCGGCGATG
>JBCBSD010000039.1:0-32510 GCA_039819365.1 Pseudomonadota bacterium | reverse complement strand
CAATGCCTGACAGCGATAGGGGCAACGGAAGTCAGGCTTTAGTAGCTCAGGAAGGCGGTAACAGCGAAGGCGGAGAGCAAGCCGCCGAAGGGGATCAACAGGCCAGCGGCCAAGGCGCGAACGCCCCTGTCGTTGTCCAGCCACCGGCCAGCCCTATTGAAGCCGATGAAGGTCAAGGCCAAGCCTATACTGAGCAGGGCGAACCATACCAGCTTAGGGATCTGATTGCGCAGGAGGATATGGCCTATTGGGCTATGTGGATGTTCTTCGCCGCGCTGGCGACTTTCATCATCACAACTGCGGGCACTTTTCTCATTTGGCGGCAAGTCACGCTGACCAAGGAAGCTGTCAAAGATACTGGCGAGGCCACGAAGGCGATGCTGGAAGCGAACGCGATCAGCAAAGATGCGGCCGTAAGAGAGCTGAGAGCTTATGTTTGCGTCAACAATATTCTGGTAGAGCCGCTGAAAGAGGGGTCTCCACCAGTCTACACGATCGCTTTTGAGAATGTCGGCCTCACCCCCGCGCGCAATGTTCGTTTGCAAGTCTGGCACAAATTGACTTTTGGCCCGGAGAGCAGCGCAAAATTTGCAAAAGCTCCACAAAATCGGCGTCGTCACAGCGACCTGTTCCCAAACGTGGAATCCAACCTCACCTCTACTGCTGCCGAAGGGCCGACGAACGACCTCATTGAGGCGATAATGGCCTCCAAAGCAACGCTGGTTTTCGGCGGAGTCATCTCTTACTCGGATGTGTTCAAGAAACGGCGGCGCACAACTTTCCGAGCCTACATCCATCGCGATTCTATCGGCAAAGACGGCACTATTCGCCTCGCCATCAGCGAAAAAGGAAATCACTCCACCTAGCGCCAACACGCCCCAAAGGGCCGCGCTAATCACTTGGTGCGTTTCCTACATAATGCCGTGCCCGAATCCCGGCCCGACCACCAAGGCGGATTGCCTCAATCGCCTGTGGGCTGCGCTCGAGGACGAGGAACGTCGCACAGGCTCGCGGTTCAAATCGGTCATTCTTCACGATGCGGAAGACGTCGTGCATCCGGACGAAATCGCGCTGTTCGACCGGCTGATCGAGCATCACGATCTCGTCCAGATTCCGGTTATCCCGTTGCCGCACCCCAAATCGCCCTGGGTGGCAGGGCATTATTGCGACGAGTTCGCCGAGGCGCATGGCAAGGATCTCGTCATTCGGGACAGCCTTGGCGCGGGCGTGCCGTCGGCCGGCGTCGGCTGCGCCGTCTCCCGCGATGCGCTCGGCGCGCTGGCCGAGGAGCGGGGCGGCCTGCCCTTCGATGCGGACAGCCTGACGGAAGATTACGAGCTCGGTCTGTCTTTGGCCGAACGCGGCAAAAGCGGTGCCTTTGCCCGTTTTCACGACGGCGACACGGGCGAACTGGTTGCGGTATACGCCCATTTTCCGGCAACGCTGAGCGAGGCCGTCCGGCAAAAGACGCGATGGGTTACCGGGATCGCGCTTTACGGCTGGGACCGGCTCGGCTGGCATGGCGGTGCGGCGGATGTCTGGATGCGGCTGCGCGATCGCAGCTCGATCCTGGCGGCGCTGATCCTGTTCGCCGCCTATATCGCGGCGGTCCTCGGCTTCGCGCTGCTCGTCGTGCATCTGGCGTCCGGCCGCCCGTTGCCCGAGCTGCCGCCCATCCTCTCGACCATTTTGAGCATCAATCTCGGCTTGCTGCTCTGGCGGCTGAGCGTGCGTGCGTATTTCACCGGCCGGACCTATGGATTGCGCCAGGCCTTGCTCGCCGTTCCGCGCGCCGTCGTATCCAACATCATCGCCATGATCTCGGCGCGGCGCGCCATTACCGGCTATCTCTTTTCCCGGCGGGGTCGGCGTCCGGCATGGGACAAGACGCGTCACATCTTTCCGGACAATATCGGCGCGCGGTGACACGGCTCACTCCGCCTATCCGCTTTGTCGCGTCCGTACTGATAGTGTGGATCGGACTGCGGATAGCGTTTTGGTCTTCGGCGGACCTTCAGCTGCCCGTGCCCGACCAAACCAACCCGCTTTTCCCCGATCTTCCCGACTTTCCAGTTACGGAGTATATGGCCCCGGCCGAAACCCGCTCGATCGGCGCGGTAACCCAGGCGAGGCCGAATATGGTCCGGCACCCCAGCCCGTCGGCGATGGCGTATCGGCCGTCTCCCGCGCCGCCGTTGCCGTCTCAAACCGGGACCGAGACGAGCGCCGCGATTCCCAACGAGCCGGCGATGCGGAGAGGAGCTCAAGTCCAACCGTTTTCGCAGGCACCCGAACCGGATCCGTCATCGACGAGCCGGTCGCCATTCAGCCTTTCGGCCTGGGTTCAGTGGCGGTCGGGCGACGGTATCGATGCGCTGGCCCGTGATGGTGAACTCGGCGGCAGCCAGGCGGGCGTTCGCGGCCGCTATCGGCTGGCGCGCTCCGCCGGTCTCGAAGCCGCGCTGTCGGTGCGCGTGTCGCACCCGCTCGAACGCGAGGATGGCGGCGAGGCGGCGATCGGCATTTCGATACGACCCAGCGGACACGTGCCGGTAGAGCTGATCGCGGAGCGCCGCATCGCGCTCGACGAAGGCGGGCGCAACGCCTGGTCGCTGGGCATTGCAGGCGGCGTCAACCGGCGGCCCCTACCGCTGGATTTCGAGTTCGACGGCTATGCACAAGCCGGCATCGTCGGTGCCGATAGCCGGGACCTCTACGGGGACGCAGCACTGGCCGTATCGCGGCCAATCCCGATCGACTCGCGCAACACGGTGTCGCTGGGCGCCGGAATCTGGGCCGGCGCCCAGCCCGGCGTCTCGCGCGTCGATATCGGACCGGAAGCCAGTATCCGACTGCCGGCTGGCGGTGGCGGCATTCGCGTGTCCGCGAGCTGGCGCGAACGGATCGCCGGATCGGCAGCACCGGGATCCGGCCCCGTGCTGACGGTCGGCGCGGATTTCTAGACAATCTTCCCGGACAAAGCCGGAATCGGCGGACTAGCGTCTTCCGCTCCTTGGCGAAAATCGGTAGGCCGGAAGCGGCATGGATATTTATCTCCCGATCGCTGAAATCTCGGTCAACGCGTTCGTCATTATCCTGCTCGGCGGTCTGGTAGGCGTTCTTTCGGGCATGTTCGGCGTGGGCGGAGGTTTTCTGACGACGCCGCTGCTGATCTTTTCCGGCATTTCCCCGGCCGTGGCCGTCGCATCGGCAACAACCCAGATTACCGGGACAAGCGTTTCGGGAGCCGCCGCCCATGCGCGGCGCGGGGGCGTCGATTTCCGGATGGGCGGCGTGCTCGTGGTCGGGGGCATAGTCGGCACGATAGTCGGCGGGCTTCTCTTCCTGCGGCTCCAGCAAGCCGGGCAGATCGATGTCGTCGTCGGCATTCTCTACGTCATATTGCTGACCGGAATCGGGATATTGATGATCCGGGAGGCCTGGACGGTGATCCGGGCGCGGCGCACGGGCATCCCGATCAAACCGCCCGTCCGCCGTCACCATCCGCTGGTCGCCGCGCTGCCCGGGCGGTGGCGTTTCTACGGCTCGGGCCTCTATATCTCGCCGCTCGCACCGTTCGGCGTCGGCTTCGCCGTCGGCACGCTGACGGTGATGCTCGGCATCGGCGGCGGCTTCATCCTCGTCCCCGCGATGATCTATCTGCTCGGCATGTCGACCCGCGTGGTCGTCGGCACGTCGCTCTACCAGATCCTGTTCATCGCGGCCGCGACGACCATGGTGCACGCGCTGACGACCCAGGCTGTCGATATCGTGCTCGCCATCTTGCTGCTGCTGGGCAGCGTTATCGGCGCGCAGGTCGGCACGCGCCTGTCGACCCGGGTCAATGCCGAATGGCTGCGGCTCTTCCTCGCCGCGCTCGTCATCATCGTCGCCGTGCGCATGGCGCTCGGGCTCGGCTGGCGGCCCGACGAAATCTATTCGATCCAGATCACATGATGCGGGCCGGCTTCCTCAAGCGCATCGCGCCGCTTTTCCTGCTCCTCGCCGCGGTGCCGATGCTCATGGGGCAGGCGCGCCCGCGGCTCGTCCCCGCCGTCGACCAGGAGCAGATCGAGATCATCTACAGCTTCACCGGCGCGGAGCTGATGGTCTATGGCGCGATCCTCTATCCGGGCGGACAGGTGCCCGAGGACCCGGCCGATATCGTCGTCGTGCTCAAAGGGCCCGAACAGTCGATCCTCGTGCGCGAAAAGCAGCAGCGGATGGGCATCTGGATGAATATCGCCCAGGCGCGGTTCCGCTCGGCGCCCGCCTTTTACGCGCTGGCCAGCGCCCGGCCGATCGGCGAGATCGTCGACGAGCGCACGGCCGCGATTTACGAGCTCGGCATCGACAGCCTGCAATTATCGCCGGCGAGCGCCAATCCGCCCGAAGAAGCGGCCCGGTTCGACGAGGGGCTGGTCGATCTCAGGGGTCGCAATGGTCTCTATGTCGAGCAAGTCGACGCCGTCGAGATCACCGAAGGCGTGCTGTACAGCGCGCGGATATCGATCCCCGCGCGCGTTCCGGTCGGCGAATATACGGCCGAAACCTTTCTTATCCAGGACGGCCGGGTGCTGGCCGGCGAAGTTCGCGAAATCCGCATCGACAAATCAGGCTTCGAGCGGTTCGTCGCCACCGCGGCCGCGGAAAACGGCTTTCTCTATGGCTTGGCAGCAGTGCTGGTTTCGCTCCTCCTCGGCTGGATCGCGGGATTGATCTTCCGCCGACTCTGAACGCGATCCGGCACGGTAAGCGGAATATTTACCCTTTCCGCCTAGGCCGGGGTTCGGACTATCGGGGATTGAGAGAGCGAAAATGGACGAAATGGGCGTTTTTCGGCCGGTTGCCGAAGATGAGGATTCACAAACCGCGTCGCTCGACGGCGCGATGGTTTCCCGCGACGAGGGAATTGTTATCGGCCGGGTGACCGAAATTGCGGGCTCCGGCTCGCGCATCGCGGTCGATGCAGCCATGCTCGACCAGGTCCGCTCGGACCCCGATCCGACGCTCGCCATGGCGGGCCAGGTCGGCAGCCAGGTCAAGATTCGCGTCGGCGATAGCTGGCTCGTGGCCAATATCCGGACGCTCGCCGCCAATGCGGACGACGACAAATCTGTCGATGCCTATATCGATTTTCTCGGCGAGGGGATCGTCGTGGAAGGAACGAACCGGGTCAAAGGCTTTCGCCGCGGCGTTACGCGCTTCCCGATTCCCGGATCGCCGGTCATGGCGGTGTCGGATGCCGATATGCGGCAGATGTTCGCAACCGAAAGCCGTCCGCATATCGAGATCGGCAATGTCTATCCGACCAAGGATATCCGCGGCGCGCTCTATATCGACGCCATGCTCGGCAAGCATTTCGCGGTTCTCGGCTCGACCGGCACCGGCAAATCGACCAGCGTTGCGCTGATCCTGCACCGGATCTGCGAAATGGCGCCCGAAGCCCATATCGTCATGGTCGATCCGCACGGCGAGTACAGTGCCGCGTTCAAGGGCGCGGGCGAGATTTTCGACGTGAACAACATCCAGCTGCCCTATTGGCTGATGAATTTCGAAGAGCATTGCGAGGTTCTGATCACCACCTCCGGCGCGGACAAGCAGCGGGATCGCGATATTCTCGCCAAATGCCTGCTCGCCGCACGCAGCAAGAGCCGGCTTGCGGAAGAAATCCCGCAGCTGACCGTAGACAGCCCGATACCCTATCTGTTGTCCGACCTGGTATCGAACATCACCACCGAAATGGGGCATCTCGACTCTGCAAACGATACCGCGCCCTATATGCGGCTGAAGAGCAAGCTTGAGGAGCTGAAGGCGGATCCGCGTTACAGCTTCATGTTTTCCGGCATGCTCGTTGCCGACACGATGGCCGATTTCGTCGCGCGAGTGTTCCGCCTGCCCGCCAACGGCAAGCCGATTTCCATCGTCGACGTGTCCGGCGTTCCGTCCGACATCTGCTCGGTCGTCGTCGCCGTGCTGTCGCGCATGGTGTTCGATTATGCGATCTGGTCGCGCAACGAGGCATCACGCCCGATCCTGCTCGTCTGCGAAGAGGCGCATCGCTATATCCCGGCCGGCCATATCGAAGAAGAATCCGCGGTCGGCGATATTCTCAGCCGGATCGCCAAGGAAGGCCGGAAATATGGCGTGTCGCTCGGGCTCATCACCCAGCGCCCGTCCGATCTCGCCGAAGGCGTCCTGTCGCAATGCGGCACGATCCTGTCGATGCGCCTCAACAACGATCGCGACCAGGCCCATGTCCGCTCGGCCATGCCGGAGGGCGCGCGCGGTTTCCTCGATGTGATCCCGGCGCTGCGCAATCGCGAATGCATCGTCTGCGGCGAGGGCGTTTCGGTGCCGATCCGCATCGCCTTCGATACGCTGGAAGAGGAAAAACGCCCGGCATCGAGCGATCCGCTCTTCTCTGAGCTCTGGACGCATGTCGGCGACGAAGAGGGTATCGTCTCCCGGACGATCAAGCGCTGGCGCAGCCAGGGGAGATAACCGCTCAGAATTTTCCTGACGGAAAATCGCCGCACCAGAATTCATTTGTCAGAACATTGCTAGCGCAATGTCGCCGCACCAGCCCACTCCCCCTCCCGACCACCCATGGAGTGTACCCTGGGGGAGGTCGGGAGGGGGAGTGGGCTGGTGCGGCGAACTTCCGATAGGAAGTTTCTGACAAAAAGTTCCGCTCCCACTTCTGAAAAATTTCGATTCCCGCTCTAACTCCGCGAGCGTGCCGATCGCCTATTCTCGCGCGATGCGATCTCCGGCTCGTCCCGGTCCTCGCGTCGCGCAAGCGCCGCGCCGGGCTCGACCTCGAGCAGGTTGGCGAGCGTTGCGCGGAAGCGCTGCAATTCTTCGCCGGTAATTCGCGCCTGACGCGTAAAGCTGACCGAGCGGGGATCGACCTTCTGCCCGTTGCGGATCAGCTCATAATGGAGATGCGGCCCGGTCGACATGCCGGTCGAGCCGACATAGCCGATAATCTGTCCCTGCGTGACGCGCGAACCGTTGCGCGCGACAATCCGGCTCATATGCGCATAGGCGGTCTGGATGCCGCTGCCATGGCTGATCCGGACAAAATTGCCATAACCGCGATTGCGGCCGGAGAAGTTCACGGTGCCGGAGGCGGCCGCGCGGATCGGCGTGCCGGTCGGCGCGGCGATATCGAGCCCGGTATGCATGCGACGATAGCCGAGAATCGGATGGCGGCGATAGCCGAAACCGGAACTCAGCCGGCCATTGACCGGCATCAGCATCTGCCCGGTTTGCTGACCGACGCCCGAGGCTTCGAACCATTGGTCCTCGCCGTTGACCGACCAGCGCAACAATTGTGTCTCGCGCTCGCCGCGCTCAAGACCCGCATAGATGAGCCGGCCGATTTCCGTTTCCCCGGTTTCGGCCCGGCGATGTTCGACGATAATGTCGAATGTCGCATTGGCGCCGATGTCGCGATTGACCGACATGCGGGTGCCGATGGCGCGCAGATAGTCCTGGATCGCGGCGGGCGGCGCACCGGCGGCGCGCGCCGAACGATAAAGGCTCGAGCCGACCCGGCCGCGAATCCGCAAGGGCGTATCGTCGACGGCGATCGGAATTTCGTTGAGCCGCAGCGCCCCGTCGACACGCGCGACTTCGAGCTTCAGGTCGAACCGCGCGCGAAAGGCAATCTCATCGACCGGCCGCGGCACCGTGCGGTTCGGCCGGCGGCCGAGAACGATCGACATGACCGTGCCGGGGCGAATGTCGGACATCGGCACCGCGCCGGAAATCATGCCTTCGAGCTCCGCGGCTTCGCCCGGCGAAACCCCCGCCCGCCGCAATACCCGATCCAGACCGTCGCCACGCCCCAGAGTCGCGGTCAGTTCGATACGCGGGCGCTCGGGCGTTCCGGCGAGCGGCTCGACCGCTTCGGTCGCAGCCATGCGGCGGCCGGTATCGCCGCCCAGCGCGAGCGGCGTAATCGCCTGCGCCCGGGCCTCGTCCCACTCGGCCTCTTCCATCGGTTCGGCGATCGTCGGAATGGCTTCCACGCTCGGTGCGAGCAGAAATGTCGTTACGCACAATGCGGCGCAGGTCGCCGCACCGCGCCACCAGGTCTTGCTGCCGACCTGCGCGCCCAGATCGACGATCAGATCGAGATCGCGCCACCGCTCTTCGCCAGCCGATTTGCCAAAGGATTTACGGAATTGCGACCCGGCTTCAGCGTCTCGCTCACCGTGCGGCGGCACGGCGGAATCGAAGGAAAGCGCGGCTGTCCCGCTTCCCTGACTCCCTTCGAATTCGTTGCGATGATACAAACCGACCCCGCTTATCGCCTCATTCCACCCGGGCGTGTCTCCGGTTCGACCGTTGTGGTTAAAAAGCGTTAAAGTCAAATTAAGCCGCGACCAGGCGAATCGCCGATGCGGCGAACCGTGAACGGGCGGCGATGGACCGAATCTTCACGCATTTCCTTGTGCTTGCGGCTTGCGCCAGCGCCCTGCATCGCCGATGTTGAGCCGATGAGTAATTTCGCCCGCGCGCCGCTTGCCGCCGTGCTCGGACCGACCAACACCGGCAAGACCCATCTCGCGGTCGAACGCATGATGGGCCATGCGAGCGGCATGATCGGCTTTCCGCTGCGGCTGCTCGCCCGCGAAGTCTATGACCGGGTCGTTGCCGCCAAGGGTGCGGAAAGCGTCGCCCTGATCACGGGCGAGGAGAAGATCGTGCCTGAGAAGGCCCGCTGGTTCCTCTGCACCGCGGAATCCATGCCCCGGGAACGCGACACGGCATTCGTCGCGCTGGACGAGGCGCAGCTCGCCGCCGATCCGGAGCGCGGCCATGTGTTCACCGATCGCCTGCTGCATATGCGCGGGCGGGAGGAGACCATGATCCTCGGCTCCGACAGTTTGCGCCCGATGCTCGGCGCGCTCGCTCCCGACGCCGATATCATTTCGCGCCCGCGCTTTTCGACGCTCTCCTATAGCGGCCCGAAGAAGCTTTCCCGCCTGCCGCCGCGCTCGGCCATCGTCGCCTTCAGCGCCGAGGAGGTCTATGCCGTCGCCGAAATGCTGCGGCGGTTGCGCGGCGGCGCGGCCGTCGTGATGGGCGCGCTCTCCCCGCGCACGCGCAACGCGCAGGTCGCGATGTTTCAAGCCGGCGAGGTCGATTATCTCGTCGCCACGGATGCGATCGGCATGGGCCTCAATATGGACGTGCATCACGTCGCCTTCGCCTCGCTGCGCAAGTTCGACGGGCGCAGACGCAGGCGATTGCACATCCACGAGATGGCGCAGATCGCCGGACGCGCGGGGCGGCACCAGCGCGACGGCACATTCGGCACGCTCGGGCTGGAGGGCGCCGACCATGCCGCGTTCACCGACGAGGAAGTCGAACGGATCGAGGCGCATCAATTCCCGACGCTACGCCAGCTCTATTGGCGGGACGGCGATCCGCGGTTCGATACGCTCGACACGCTGATCGCGGACCTGGAGGCCAAGCCGCAGGAAGATGTGCTGCGCGCGACCCCGGAAACGGTGGACCTAGCGGTTCTCAAATCGCTGGCGGGCGAAGGCTGGGTCCGCGAACGCGCGACCGATCCGGCCATGGTCGAACGACTCTGGGCCGCCTGCGGGCTGCCCGATTTCCGCAAGACCGGCGCGGACGGCCATGCCCGGCTTGTCGGCCGGCTGTTCCGGCACCTGTCCGAAGGCGATCGCCATATCCCCGCCACCGTTTTCGCGCAGGAGATCAGCGCGCTCGAAAACCTGTCGGGCGACGTCGAGACGCTGGCCGGACGTTTGGCCGCGGTGCGGATCTGGGCCTATGTCGCGCATCGCTCCGACTGGCTCGCCGATCCTGAGAAGGGCGCGGACCGCGCTGCGGCTATCGAGCAGCGCCTGTCCGACGCGCTGCATGACAGCCTGACCCAGCGTTTCGTCGACCGGCGTACGACGATATTGATGCGCGATATCGGCGCGAAAGGCGAAGAGGCCCTGCCCGTGCGGGTCGATAGCGAGGGCGTGGTGACCGTCGACGACGAACCGATCGGGACGATCTCCGGCTTCCGCTTCACCGTGGATGCAGGGACCAATCACGCCGACACCAAGCGGTTGCTGGCCGCCGCGGAACGCCGGCTCGGCGGCGAATGGGCCGAGCGCACCGCCGCGCTGATCGCCGATAGCGACGAAGCCTTTGCCCTCGTCACCGAACCCGGCAAACGGGTCTCGATCTCATGGAACGGCCAGACCATCGCGCGGCTCGAGGCGGGAACCACATTGCTCGCGCCTGCCATCACCCTGGACACGAGTCTGGCGGCTCTGACGAACGACCAGAAGGCCCGGATCGCCGATCGTGTGCAGGCCTGGCTCAGCCGGTCCCTGGCTCGTACGCTGGGTCCGCTGCGCAAGATCGAGCGCGCGCTGGGCGCGGCGGAAACCGCACCCGCGATCCGCGCCCTGCTCGCCCCGCTCGTCGAGGCCGGCGGGATATTGCCGCGCAAATCGGCACTCGGCCCGTTAAACGCGCTGGACAAGGAACAGCGACATCGGGTCGGGCGGCTCGGCCTCACCATCGGTGCGCTCGACATCTTCCACCCCAAGCTGCTCAAACCCGAAGCGGTGCGCTGGCGCTTGGCACTGGCCGCGGCGGCGGATGGCAAGCGGATGCCCGAGCTGCCGCCCGCCGGCGCGACGCTGCTGCCCGAACCCAAGGGCAAGACCCTTGCGGCGTGGCGCGCCGCCGGCTTTCGCGGGTTCACCGGAGAGATGCTCCGGATCGACATGGCCGAGCGCGTCGCGCGCGCCGCCCATGACGCACGCGACGGCAAGAAACCTTTCGCGCCCGATCCCGCGCTCGCCACCTCGCTTGGCCTGAGCGATGCGGCGCTTGCCCGGCTGATGCAGGCGCTCGGCTTTCAACCCGCCGATGCGGAGGAGAAAGAAGAGGCCGCGCAATGGGTATGGCGCGGCCGCCGTGCGCCCAAAACCAAACGCCGCAAGCCGACGCCGGGCAATGCCTTTACCAAGCTCGCCGAACTCGATTTCGGCAAGAGTGGCGGATGAGCGAAGACGGTCTCCGGATCGACAAATTCCTCTGGTTCGCGCGCCTCGCCCGCACCCGCAGCCTCGCCCGGAAGATAGCCGAGAAGGGCCATATCCGCTGCGATGGCCGACGGATCGACCGGGCGCATGCCACCGTGCGGGTCGGCAACGTCCTGAGCGTACCGCTGCCAACCGGCGTGCGCGTCATCCGGATCGAATCCCTGCCGGGCCGGCGCGTCTCCCCGAAGCTGGTAGAGGAGATTTACCAGCCCGTAGAAAGGATCGTCGCGACAAAGCGTTGACGGGAGCGTCATCTAGTGGCTAGCAGAATTCCAGCGCTTGAGTGAGGAGAGCCGCGCCAATGACTTATGTCGTCACCGATGCCTGCATCAAATGCAAATATATGGACTGCGTCGAAGTGTGTCCGGTGGACTGCTTCTACGAAGGCGAGAACATGCTCGTCATCCATCCGGCCGAATGCATCGATTGCGGCGTGTGCGAACCGGAATGCCCGGCCGAGGCGATCCTGCCGGATACCGAACCGGACCAGGAAAAATGGCTCGAGCTCAATGCCAAGTTCGCCGACGAGTGGCCGAACATCACGCAAAGCCGCGATGCGCCGGACGGCGCCGACGACCATAAGGGCGAAGAAGGGAAATATGACAAATATTTCTCGCCCGAACCCGGCGAAGGCGACTGAGACAAGGCCGCTCGCCGAACGCTTTTTCGACACAGCGATGTAACAGCTTTGCGCCATGATGCCCGGATCGAGAGACCCGGAGACCATCATGGCTACAAATCGCGACGTTACCAAAAGCTATTCCGGCGCCCAGCATATCGAAAAGCTGGAGCGGCTCGTCGCCTGCATGAAAGAGGGCAAGGTCTTCGAGATCCAGGTCGATAACGAGCGCATCCGCGTGCCCGAGCGCGCCGTATTCTCGATCGAGCATGAGCGCGGCGAGGGAATGGAGGAACTCGAGTTCCAGTTCCGCTGGACGACCGAAGACTAAGGGTCGGGGCCCCCCGATCCGCTGATCGCGGCGGCGACAAAAGGTACGGCTTTCTGCGGCCCCCGCGGCCGTTGCCGCAGCGCAGCACTGGCTTTTTTCTTACGAATCTGTTACATAATGTCTCGAAGCGGGAATATTTATATCCCGCGAATTGGCTAACGCACGGAAAAGGCTAGAGAAATTCATCGCGCAGGCATAGCCCCGCAACGGGATGCTGCACGATTCGCTCGGCCCACCGTTTAGAAAGGTCGTATTACATGGCGAGCAAGGCTTTGGACTTCGAAGTCGGAGATTATGTCGTTTATCCCAAGCACGGCGTAGGCCGGGTTATCGAACTGCAGAATGAAGAGATAGCGGGCATGCAGCTCGAACTCTATGTGCTGCGGTTCGAAAAGGAAAAGATGACGCTCCGTGTGCCGACCAACAAGGCCGAGGGCGTCGGGATGCGCAAGCTGTCGTCCGACAAGACTCTCAAGGATGCATTGAAGACGCTCGAAGGCCGGCCGAAGGTCAAGCGCACCATGTGGTCGCGCCGCGCCCAGGAATATGAAGCGAAGATCAATTCGGGCGACCTGTTGCAGATCGCCGAAGTGACGCGCGACCTGTTCCGCGCCGACGACCAGCCCGAGCAGAGCTATTCGGAGCGTCAGATTTTCGAAGCGGCATCGAGCCGCCTCGCGCGCGAACTCGCCGCGATGGAAAAGACGGACGAGCCGACCGCGCTCGAAAAAATTCTCGTCATCCTGAACAAGGCGGCCACGCACTGGAACGCCATCAAGGAAGAGGAAGAGGAAGCCAAGGCGGCCAAAGCCGCCTCGTAAGGCCCCACCTAATCCGATCGCGCAAGCGAGAGCGGGAAAAGCCCGGCCGGCCCCTGTGGTTCGGCCGGGCTTCTTCGTTTGAATCCCTCTCCCTTGATGGGAGAGGGAGGGGCCCGCCGGCAACGCCGGTGGGAGGGTGAGGGTGATCTGTCGGCTAGGCACGCGGCCTTTGGAGAAATCACCCTCATCCAACTCCGACTAGCCAGCACGCTGGCAAGTCTTCATATCCTTCTCCCATCGAGGGAGAAGGTTTTACGGGAGAGAATCATGGCAGTTGCAGATCAGGTACCGACGGATTCGGGTTTCCCGGCGCGGACGGATGGCGCGGACGTCATTGCGGACATCGACCTTGCGGGCAAGACCGCGATCGTCACCGGCGGTTATAGCGGAATTGGCCTCGAGACCGTTCGCGCGCTGGTCGATGCCGGAGTTGATGTGATCGTGCCCGCGCGCAACCGCGAAAAGGCGGATACGGCGCTGGCGGAAATAGACGGCGAGGTGCGGGTCGGCGATATGGACCTGGCCGATATCGCGTCGGTCCGCCGCTTCGCCGACGAGATGACCGGATCGCTGGACCGGCTCGATCTCCTGATCAACAATGCCGGGATCATGGCGAACCCCGAAACGCGCGTCGGCCCGGGCTGGGAATCGCAGTTCGGCACCAACCATATGGGGCATTTCGCGCTGACGCTCGGCCTGATGCCACTGCTCGAAAAGACGCCCGGCGCCCGCGTCGTCGCACTCTCCTCGACCGCGCACAAGGTCAGCGATATCCATTGGGACGATATCCAGTTCGAAAATCACGAATACGATAAATGGCAGGCTTATGGGCAGGCCAAGACCGCCAATGCGCTGTTCGCCAATGCGCTGAACCGGCGGATGCGCGACAGCGATGGTCTCGCCTTCGCCGTGCACCCCGGCGGCATCTTCACCCCGCTCCAGCGGCATCTGCCGAAAGAGGAGCAGATCGCGCTGGGCTGGATCAACGAGGATGGCGAGCCGTCCGAAATGGCCAAGGCCGGTTTCAAGACGCCGGCACAGGGCTGCTCGACGACACTGTGGGCCGCGACATCGCCCAGGCTCGAGGGCAAGCCCGGCGTCTATTGCGAAGACTGCGACATCGCCGCACCGACCGAACCCGACAATCCGCTGGCCCGCTATCGCGGCGTCGACGCCCATGCGTGTGATGATGAGAATGCGGAGAGGTTGTGGGAGATTAGTGAGGGGCTGCTGGCGGAGGCTTAGGACTCAGCGATTGGCGCCGAACGGCAGAGTTAGCGATAAATCAGATCACGCTCGGCGCATTCCGCGCCCGTTCTAGCTCTCCAGGACAAATATTTGTTCTCATCCTCTTCCGCCAAATAAGCTTCAGCCACCTCGGTCGCTTTGCGGCATCTCTCCTGGAGACCCCCGCCGTTACGCTCCATAATTTCATACTGTCGGGCAAGTGAATCAGTTTCGCTAGATCCACAGGCAGCAAGAGAACCTACGAGCACGACAATAACGAGGCGGGACATAATCGATAATTAGCATGGCTCATCATGGCCAGAAGCAGAGCGGATGTCAGCAACGATGACTGACCAAACAACAAGCTCCCTCCCCTTCAGGGGAGGGATGTAAGGGTGAGGCGGCACGGGCTCGATGCCCTTGTCGGCTCTAGCACCATAGAACTCCGAAGCGGGCATCGAACCCGCTTCTCCGTCACCCACCCCTACGCCCCTCCCTTGAAAGGGAGGGGGAAAGATATTTCTACAGCTTGCTCGTCAACTCCGGCACGGCGTTGAACAGATCCGCCACGATGCCGTAATCGGCGACCTGGAAGATCGGGGCGTCTTCGTCCTTGTTGATCGCGATGATCGTCTTCGAATCCTTCATGCCCGCCAAGTGCTGGATCGCGCCGGAGATGCCGATCGCGATATAGACTTCCGGGGCGACGATCTTGCCGGTCTGGCCGACCTGGTAATCGTTGGGCACATAGCCCGCATCGACCGCGGCGCGCGAAGCGCCGATGCCCGCGCCGAGCTTGTCGGCGAGCGGCGTGATGACTTCCTCGAACTTTTCGGAAGAGCCGAGCGCGCGGCCGCCCGAGACGATGATCTTGGCGCTGGTCAGCTCCGGGCGGTCGCTCTCGGCGATCTCCTCGCTGACGAAGGAGGACAGCCCGGCATCGCCCGGACCGCCGACCGCTTCGATCGCGGCCGAACCGCCTTCGGCGGCCGCCTTGTCGAAGGCGGTACCGCGCACGGTGATGACGAGCTTCTCGTCGGAGCTGGTGACGGTTGCAATCGCGTTGCCGGCATAGATCGGCCGCGTGAACGTCTTATCGCCTTCGACCGAGAGGATGTCGGACACCTGCATGACGTCCAGAAGCGCGGCGACGCGCGGCGCGATATTCTTGCCGGTCGTCGTGGCGGGCGTCACGAACGCGTCATGGCTGCTCATCAGATCGGCAACCAGCGGCGCGACATTTTCCGCGAGCGCATTGGCATAGGCGGGATCGTCGGCCAGGTGCACGGTGCCGACACCGGCAACCTTGGCAACCTGGTCGGCAACGGCCTGGCAGCCGGACCCTGCAACGAGTGCGTGCACGTCGCCGAGCTTGGACGCCGCCGTCACCGCGGCGAGCGTCGCATCCTTCATCTCGGCATTGTCATGTTCGACCCATACGAGCGTTTTCATATCTGCGTTCCTTCAATCTTAATCCGTATTCCTGCGCAGGCAGGAATCCAGGGTCAAATGCGATATCCTTTACGGCCATGGGCTCCTGCCTGCGCAGGAGCACATGCGCTGCAATCGCTACGCGACTCCCATTTCTTTGAGTTTGGTGACGAGCGAGTCCACATCTTCGAGAATCTCGCCGGCTTCGCGCTTCGGCGGTTCGGACACGTTCGACGTCGTGAGCCGCGGCGCAGTATTGACGCCGTAATCGGCGGGCGTTTTCTGATCCAGCGGCTTGGACTTCGCCTTCATGATGTTGGGCAGCGATGCATAGCGCGGTTCATTGAGACGAAGGTCCGTCGTCACGATCGCCGGAAGATTGAGCTTCACCGTCTGGAGACCGCCATCGACTTCGCGCTTCACATCGACGGAGCCGTCGCCGACCTCGACCGTGTTCGCGAATGTGCCCTGGCCCCAGCCGAGCAGTGCGGCGAGCATCTGGCCGGTCTGGTTGCTGTCATCGTCGATCGCCTGCTTGCCGAGGATCACGAGGCCTGGACCCTCTTCGTCGGCAACCGCTTTCAGCAGTTTCGCGACGGCCAGCGGCTCCACCTCGTCATCGGTTTCGATCAGGATCGCGCGGTCCGCGCCCATGGCGAGCGCGGTGCGCAGCGTTTCCTGCGCCTTGGCCGGGCCGATCGACACGGCGACGATTTCCACCGCCTTGCCGGCTTCCTTGAGGCGGATCGCCTCTTCGACGGCGATTTCATCGAACGGATTCATCGACATTTTGACGTTGGCGAGATCGACGCCGGACCCATCGGCCTTGACGCGCGGTTTCACATTATAATCGATCACCCGTTTCACCGGGACCAGGATTTTCATCGTGTTGCTTCCTTATTCTTCCGCCGGTGTGCCAGCGTGGTTCTAATTTCCGTTGACCCTCTGCTCGATCTCGTCGGCGCGCTCCTGCAGATCGCGCGCGCTACGATCGGCCGCTTCGCCGACCTCGGCAGCCCGGCGATCGATGTCCGCGCCGAGCTGGTCGAGCCGCTCGTCGATCCGGCCGGCCGCCTCATCGGCCTGTCGGTCCAGTTCGCCGCCCAGCGCATCGGTCGCCGTAGTCGCTTC
This sequence comes from Pseudomonadota bacterium, assembly GCA_039819365.1. Lineage (GTDB taxonomy): Bacteria > Pseudomonadota > Alphaproteobacteria > Sphingomonadales > Sphingomonadaceae > Parasphingopyxis. The sequence goes on along the minus strand of JBCBSD010000039.1, from coordinate 15,857 downwards.
GTCCAGCCGCGTCCGCGCTTCGGCCGTGGCCTCGTCAAGCTGCGTCCGGGCCTCTTCGGCAAGCCGTTCCTGCTCCGCGCGCGCTTCGGCTGCGATGTCTTCGACCGTTTCCGAAGCCGAGCACGCCGCAAGCGCGAGCGTCGCCGCTGCAATGATAAGCCCTTTGGTCATGCCATTCTCCTGCGCTTGGCCAGACTCTGCGCTCTTGGGCGCTTCTGGCTTTACGTTCACGTAAACGTCACTATCATGCTGCACTGCAAAAATCCAGTGCCTCTATTTCCGCACCTGCTCCACAATCTTGCGCGCCGCATCGCCGAGATCGTCGGCGCTGACGATCGGCAGCCCGCTATCGGCGAGGATGTCCTTGCCCTGCGCCACATTGGTCCCTTCCAGACGGACCACCAGCGGCACGTCGAGCTCCACTTCCTTGGCCGCGGCGACGATGCCTTCCGCAATGATGTCGCAGCGCATGATCCCGCCGAAGATATTGACGAGAATGCCCTCGACCGCCGGGTCGGACAGGATAATCTTGAACGCCGCCGTCACCTTCTCCTTCGACGCGCCGCCGCCGACATCGAGGAAGTTCGCCGGGAAGGCGCCGTTGAGCTTGATAATATCCATCGTCGCCATGGCCAGGCCCGCGCCGTTGACCATGCAGCCGATATTCCCGTCGAGCTTGATATAGGCGAGGTCGTGCTTCGACGCCTCAAGCTCCATGGGATCTTCCTCGCTTTCGTCTCGCAACTGCTCATATTCCGGATGGCGGAACTCCGCGTTGCTGTCGAAACTCATCTTGGTGTCGAGTACGAGCAGCTGGCCATCGTCCGTCTCCACGAGCGGGTTGATCTCGAGCATCGCGCAATCGAGCTTGACGAAGGCCTCGTAGAGATTGCCGGTCAGCTTGACGCAGGCATCGGCGAGATCGCCAGACAGCTTGAGCGCATCCGCGGCCTTGTGGCCATCGGCCTCGGTAAAGCCGGCCAGCGGATCGATCGTGATCGTCGCGATCTTTTCGGGCGTGTCGTGCGCGACCGCCTCGATATCCATCCCGCCTTCGGTCGAAACCACCATCGCGACCCGGCCGGTCGCCCGGTCGACGAGCAGCGCCAGATAATATTCCTCTTTGATGTCGACGCCGTCGGTGACGTAGAGCCGGTTCACTTCCTTGCCCGCCTCGCCGGTCTGGATCGTCACCAGCGTATTGCCGAGCATCTCCTCGGCGTCCTGCCGCACATCCTCGACCGACTTCGCCAGCCGCACCCCGCCTTTCGCGTCCGGACCCAATTCCTTGAACTTGCCCTTGCCGCGCCCGCCCGCATGGATCTGCGCCTTCACGACATAAAGCGGCCCGGGCAGCTGTTCGGCGCCCGCAACGGCTTCGTCGACGCTCGTCGCGGCAATCCCCCTGGGCACGCCGACGCCGAATTTGGCGAGCAGTTCCTTGGCTTGATATTCATGGATGTTCATGGCGGCAAAGCGCTCCTGAAGAGAGTATGGAGTCGGAAAGTTCGGACCGGCTAAAGCATAGTCCAGCGCGCATGAAAAGGGAGGCCTTTGGGCACCGATACCCCCTCGCACTCTCGGCGATGCATCGCTATATCGCCCCCATGCACTGGTCCCTCGGTATCCTGCTGTTCCTCGGCACCGTCCTCTTCATGGAGGGCGTCGCCTATGTCGCACATCGCTGGGTGATGCACGGCTTCGGCTGGTTCCTGCACAAGAGCCACCACCGGCCGCGCACGGGCAATTGGGAGTTGAACGACCTTTACGCGGTGATTTTCGCCCTGCCCTCGATCACCCTGCTGCTCGGCGGCGTGCAGCTCGGCTGGTGGCCGGGCTTTACCTGGATCGGCGCGGGGATCGCGGCCTATGGCGCGATCTATTTCGGTTTCCACGACGTGATCGTGCACAAGCGGCTCAATCACCGCTACCTGCCGAAATCCAACTATATGAAGCGCATCATCCAGGCCCATCGCCTCCACCATGTCGTGGAAACCAAGGGAGGCACAGTCAGCTTCGGCTTTCTCTGGGCGCCCAAGCCCGAGGAGCTGAAGGCCGAGCTGAAACGTCGCGGCCATGAAGGCGTGCGCGCGCCCGTCGGCACCTTTCGCGAGGGCGACCGCCAGCCGGAGAGCATTTAGGGTCAGCCCATCGAGAGCCGGTGATTGCTGTACTGGCTGGGCAATAACCCCAGATAGCGCACGACGCTGCGCCGCATCCGGTAATGGAGCGCAATCCCGATCAGCCCGCTGCCGAGAATCGCGATAAGCACGGCGATAAAGACGTAACCTGCGAAATATGCAGCCAGCGTCGCCGCCAGCACGAAGAGCGCGATCACCCGGCCATGATGCGGATTGCTGATCGTGTAGGAGAGCCGCCCCGCCTCGCCGAGCGGCAGTTCGAAGCGCACGGCCTGCGCCATCCGCACCGAAAAATCCATCTTTCCGCCGATCCGCCGAACCTCGGTGCGAAACCGTTCGAACCAGCTCATATTGCGGCGCGCACGGAGCGGGACGGCGGAAAAGATCGCAAAGCCATCAGCCGCCAGCTTGTCGGGCAGCCGCTCGCGGATCGCCTCCACGATGCCCGGACGCTCGATCGTCAGATGGCCGGTGAATTCCATGGACTAGCCAAGTGGGGAGGTGCGGTCGCGATTCAATGCCTGGCGCCAGCTCTTGAACAGCCAGCCCAGCTTTTCACGCCGCGTCGTGTAGACCCGCTCGTCGAGCGCCGTCTCGCCCGTCTTCGCGACTTTGCGCGCGATATCGCCGTAAATGCCCGCCGCCGCCAGCACGGCCCAGGCAGAGCGAAACGGCAGCGCGGCCGTGCCGATGCGCGCGCGCTCTTCATACTGCCCGGCGAGATCGGCCAGGCGTTTGGATAACTCCGCGAGCGCGGGGCGATACCGAGGATCGCGCAGATTCTCCGGATCGATGCCCTTTTCCGCCAGCCATGCGATCGGCAGATAGCAGCGGCCATTATCGGCATCCTCGCCGATGTCGCGCGCGATATTGGCGAGCTGAAAGGCGAGACCGAGATCGTTGGCCCGGTCGAGCGTTTCCGCGTCATCCGGCGCAATGCCCATCACCATCGCCATCATCATGCCGACGACCCCGGCGACATGATAGCAATAGCGCAACAGGTCATCCTGCGTTTCCGGCACCCAGCCGTCTGCATCGAGCGCGAAACCGGCGATATGATCTTCGATCAGCGCGCACGGGATTGCGCATTCCGCAGCCACCACGCCCAGCGCATCGAAACTCGGATCGCCGGTCGCTTCGCCCGCCAGCGCCCGGTCCGTCTTGTCGCGTATCTCCGCCAGCCGCGCCCGCGGGTCGGCGACGACCGACATATCGTGGCCCAGCGCCTGCCCGTCGGCGAGATCGTCGCAGCGGCGGCACCAAGCATAGAGCAGCCAGGCCCGTTCACGGGTTTCGGCGTCGAACAGCTTGGACGCCATGGCAAAGCTCTGCGACCCCCGCCCGATCGTCTCGCGCGCCTGCGCAACCAGAGCGGCGCGGTCAGGCATTAAATCCCCCTCCCTTTCAAGAGCGCCAGGTCGATCAGTTTCCCGAACTGATCTGAACAGCGCGGGGCGCTGTTCCCCTGGTGCTGGGCAAGGGGTGGGATATGAGGACAGTGCCTCGATGGCACTGTTCGAGTATGCAGAAAGCTGATCATCATAAATTCAAAAGTCGGCATTGAGCCAACTTTCTCACACCCCACCCTTGCATCCCTCCCCTGCAGGGGAGGGAGATTAGTTAGCCAGGTCATCGAGCATCAGCCCGGCGGTTGCTTTGGCGCTGCCGACAACGCCGGGGATGCCCGCGCCCGGATGGGTGCCCGCGCCGACGAAATAGAGATTGTCGACAACATCGTCGCGGTTATGGACGCGAAAATAGGCGCTTTGGGTGAGGATCGGCTCGAGGCTGAAGGCGCTCCCCTGGTGCGCGCTGAGATCGGCCTGGAAATCCTTGGGTGTATACCAGAATTTGGTCCGGATACGCTGTTTGAGACCCGGGATCAGCCGAGCGTCGATATGGTCGATAATCCGCTCGGCATAATCTTCGGCGATCGTGTCCCAGTCCGCCGGGAACTTGCCGAGATGCGGGACCGGGGCGAGCGCGTAGAAGGTCGAACAGCCCTCGGGCGCCATGGACGGATCGGTGATCGTCGGATGGTGGAGATAGAGCGAGAAATCCTCGGCCAGCACGCCATGATCGTAGATATCCTTGAGGAGCCCGTCATAGCGCGGGCCGAACAGGATCATGTGATGCGGGATGCCCGGCCATGTCCCCTCGACGCCGAAATGCAGCACGAAAAGCGAGGGCGAATAGCGTTTTTTGAGCAGGCTTTTCGTCGCCCGCTCGCCGCGCTTGGTGCTGGTCAGCAGGTCGCGATAGCTGTGCACGATATCGGCATTGCTCGCCACCGCATCGAAATCGTCGCGCCAGCCGCTCTTGCAGGCCAGCCCCGTCACGCGTTCTCCACGCGTTTCGATATCGACCACCGGATCGCCGATACGCGTGCGACCCCCGATCCGCTCGAAATGCGCGACCATGCCTGCGATCAGCCGGTTGGTTCCGCCCTTGGCGAACCAGACGCCGCCATCCTTTTCGAGCTTGTGAATGAGCGCGTAGATCGAACTCGTCTTCATCGGGCTGCCGCCGACGAGCAATGTGTGGAAAGAGAGCGCCTCGCGCAGTTTCTCGTTTTCCACGAAGCTCGAGACCATGGAGTAGACCGAGCGCCAGGCCTGTTTGCGCGCCAGCGCCGGCGCGGCCTTGAGCATCGATTTGAAATCGAGGAACGGCACAGCGCCGAGCTTCAGATAGCCTTCCTCATACACCCCGGCCGAATATTCGAGGAAGCGGCGATAGCCTTCGACATCGGCCGGGTTGAGCTTTTCGATCTCCTTGGTGAGATCCACCTCGTCGTTCGAATAGTCGAAATTCGTGCCGTCCGGCCAGTTTAGGCGGTAGAAGGGGAATACCGGCTCCAGCTCGACATCGTCGGCCATGTTCGCGCCGGTCAGCTCCCAGAGCTGCGTCAGGCAATCGGGATCGGTGATGACGGTCGGCCCGCCATCGAAGACGAAACCATCGCGCTCCCAATAATAAGCGCGGCCGCCGGGCTTGTCGCGGGCTTCGATAACCGTCGTCTCGATCCCGGCGGACTGGAGGCGGATGGCGAGCGCCAGTCCCCCGAAGCCCGCGCCGATCACGGCTGCCTTGGTCATGTCGTCCTGCTCTTTCTCTGCCGGCTCTGTGTCTGTCTGCCCCGCCATATGGCGCGAATGCCCCGGCTGATCGGGATGGGCGGCTTTCCGGAAACGATGCGCAACTTGTCGGTCATTGTGCTGCGCCCCGCATAGAAGCGCGATATAAGGGCGGGCCGGAGCCGATAGAAGCGCTCGAGAATTTTATAGCGATCGGACGTGCCCGCGCCGTAAAACAACATGCTGTCCAGCATCCGGTAGAAGCTCGCTTCGCGCCAGCCTTGGGCCGCGCGCGCGAAGAGACGCCCGTGCAATTCTTCGCCAGCAAGGTCCGCATGGTCCGCGACGAAGAACGCGCTGCGCACGGCTTCGGGCAGCGAATAGCCGGTGACCGGGTGAAACTGCCCGGCGCGCACGCCGGCCTTGGGTATCGCGCCCGTCGAGCGCCAATAGGCCCCAAACGATCCGTTGCACACGACCGGCAACACGCCCTTCTCGCGATGGACGATGCCGGCGACTTTCCAGCCCTGCGTTTCGGCATAGTCGAGCGTCCGCTGCTCGATCGTGGCGGCGTCCAGTTCCAGCCCGTCGCTATAATAGGTATCCTCGACGAAGATACGCGTTGGGCCGAAGGGCAGCGAATAGACGAAGCGATAGCCATCGATCTGCTTCACCGTCGCATCCATGATGATCGGCCGTTCGAGACCATGCGGTTCGGACAGTTCCAGCTCCAGCCCGACAAATTTCTGCCAGCCGCCGTCCAGCGTATCGAGATCGCCCGCGCCCCGGCAATCGATGACCGCGTTGGCCGAGATCTTCGTGCCGGTTTCGAGCACCACTTGATCGCTGGTCGCAGACGCCACTTTCTCGCCCGTCCGGATCGCTTTGGCGGGCAGGGTCTCGCGCAGCACGGCATCGAACTGGCTCGACCGTATCGAATGATAGGCCATGGAGAGGGTGCGGCTGTGCGCCGGAAAGCGAACCTCGTAATCGCCCCAGCGATGGGTGATCAGCGGCTCGATCAGCGCCATGCCGTCCGCGCCCACGTCACCTTCGAAAAAGGACCAGACATGATTGCCGCCGAGCACCGTATCGGCCTCGATCAGCTGCACGCGCGTATCCGGCCGCGCGCGATGCAGCGCCAGCGCGATCAGCCCGCCGGCGAGACCCCCACCGAGGATCGCGATATCGCAGTCGAGATTATGGCCGGACCCGGCCGCCGCATGACCCATAATCGGGCGCTCTAACCCAATGTCCGCGCGCCGAACAGCCTGTAACTCGGGACAGGGCCGAACGACACAATGGTTGCAGAAAAATCAGGCCGCGCTATTCCGGGCGGCGAATGAAGCGGCCGGGCGACCGGCATCCTCATTCGCATGCGCGCCGGTAACGGGAATGCGGTGCGGGCCTTCGGGCCCAAATCCGCGGCTATCCCTGTAACTGTAAGCGGTGAGCGCATCCTGCACGCGGCCCGAAAGGCCGCTGCCACTGGGGGCTCCTGATGGAGCGAAACCTGGGAAGGCGCAGGAGGCGTGACGACCCGCGAGCCAGGAGACCGACCGACGCGCGTCGCTCTTGCCCGGCTCAGGGATTGGCCAGGCGCGGAACGGTTTCTGTCTGAGCGACATGAAGCGGCCGGGGCCGCTTCGGCCTGTACGGGAGGGCGCTGCATGCCGCTCCCCATGCAGGAAGGCCGCGCATCGCCGCGGAGGTCCCGCCGGTATCGCTCGGCATGCGGAGACCGAAGACCCATGACATATCTATCCTGTGGCGTAGCCTTGGCCGCGCTTGTTTTCCCGACATTGGCGCTGGCCGAGACCGAACCGTCTGACGGCGACCAGCTCGTCGTCACCGGCACGCGCGCGCCCGATCCGGTGCCCGCCGATCAGCTCGGCGCATCGCTGACCGTGATCGACGACGAAGCACTGACCCAGCGCCAGGCCCGCGAGATCGCCGATATCTTGCGCGACGTGCCGGGCCTCGCCGTATCGGGCAGCGCGGGCCAGACCCAGGTCCGCATCCGCGGCGCCGAAGCCAATCACACGCTCGTCCTCATCGACGGCATCGAAGTGTCCGACCCGTTTTTCGGCGAGTTCGATTTCGGCAGCCTCGCCATCGATTCCGCCGCGCGGATTGAAGTGCTGCGCGGCCAGCAAAGCGCGCTTTACGGCTCGGACGCGATCGGCGGCGTCATCCATTACCGCACCCTGCTCGGCAGCGACGCGCCGGGTGTGCGGCTGCGCGCCGAAGGCGGATCCTTCGGAACGTTCAACGCTGCGGCGCGCTATGGCGGGGTCGCGGGCGATTTCGACTATGCGATTTCGGCGACGCATATCGGCACGGACGGAACGGTCGGCACGCGCGGCGGCAGTCGCGATCTCGACAAGACGACCAACGCCGTCTCCTTCACCAGCCTTTGGACGCCCGCGCCCGATGCGCGCATCCGTATCGTCGGCCGCTGGTCGGAAACCGAAAGCGAGTTCAACAACCAGGATTTCACGCCCGGCAGCCCGACCTTCGGCTTCGCGGTCGATTCACCGGGCACATACACTGTCAACGAGGGTTTTTACGCGCTGATCGGCGGCGAGATCGATCTGCTCGACGGGCGCTGGACGCATGCGCTGACCGGTCAGATTGCCGATATCGACCGGGACGGGTTCAGCAACGATGTGCGCAATTCGGGCAATGAAGGCGAGCGGCTCAAGGCGTCCTATGTTTCGAGCCTCAGGCTCGGCACCGACGCGCTGCGCCATACGATCACCTTCGCCGGGGACTGGGAGCGCGAGCGGTTCCGCAACACGACGCCCGGCGGCTTTGCTTTCACTGGCCGCCGCCAGATCCGCAATCTCGGGCTCGTCGCCGAATATGGGCTGGTCGCGGGCGACCGGCTGGCTATCGACGCCGCGCTGCGCTTCGACGATAACTCGCGCTTCGACGATACGCTGACCTATCGCGTGCAGGGCAGCTACCGTTTCGATTTCGGCCTGCGCGCCCGCGCCGCTTTCGGTTCGGGTATCAAGAATCCGGGATTTTTCGAGCTGTTCGGTTTCGTCGACGGACGCTTTATCGGCAATGCCGCGCTCGAACCCGAACGTTCGGAAGGCTGGGAAATCGGTCTCGAACAGGATTTGGCCGACGGCGCAGTGACCATCGGCGCGACTTATTTCGACAGCAGGCTGAAAGACGAGATCTTCACCGACTTCCCGCCGCCCGATTTCCTCGCAACGCCCGCCAATCGCACCACGGAATCGCGCCAGCACGGCGTCGAAACCTTCCTGCGCGCCCGGCTCGGCCCGCAATGGCGGATCGATGCGAGCTATACGCGGCTGTCGGCCGAGGAAAATGGCGTGCGCGAGCTCCGGCGGCCGCGCAACACGGCGAATATCGCCATCGCGTGGACCGCTCCGGAGGAGCGCGGCGGGCTGACGCTCGTCGTCCGGCACAGCGGATCGCAGACCGACAATGCCTTTCTGGATCCGAGCTTCATTCCCACGACCGTGACGCTCGACGCCTTTACGCTGGTTTCTCTGGCCGGTTCGCTGCGCCTGACAGAGGGCGTCGAACTGACGGCGCGTGTCGAGAATCTGTTCGACGAATCCTACGAACAGATTTTCAGCTTCACCAACCCCGGCATCGGCGCCTTCGCCGGCGTCCGGGCCCGTTTCTAGGAAGGAGGATAGCATGACGTATTTTTCTGCACCCAAGAGCGACTGGGCCTGGCCGCCGACTTTCGCTTTCGTCGCAGTCGTCGGCAGCTTAGCCGCGGGCTGCATGATGCCGTTCGTAGCGGTCGCCGTCATGGCGGCCGGCACGCTCGATATGCGGCGCGGCCTGATCACAGTCGTCGCGGCCTGGGTGGCGAACCAGATTATCGGTTTCGGCCTGCTCGGCTATCCGCTGAACATGCCGACCATCGGTTCGGGTATCGCGCTGTGCGCTTCGACGCTGATCGTTTTCGCCTTGGCCCGATCGCTTTTCGGCGGATCGGCGCCCGCCCTGGGGCGCATGACAATCGCCGGATTGCTCGGCTTCGTCGCTTACGAGTTATCGCTCTATGCGATGGCGCACCTGTTCGGCGGGACCGATATGTTCACTGCCGAGATCATCGCCCTGATTGGCGCCAATGAAGCGTTGTGGTTCGGCGGCCTGTTGCTGGCGCACCAGATTCTGGCGCGCCTGGTGCCCGGGCAGTTCGGCTCGCCGACGCCGATCCGCGCCGCCTGATGACGGACGACAGCATCGGCGATCTGCGGATCGTCTCGCTTCTGCCGAGCGCCACCGAAATCGCGGTGGCGCTCGGCCTTGGCGGCAATCTTGTCGGCCGATCGCACGAATGCGATTTTCCCGAGACGGTGAAGGCGCTGCCCGTCTGCACGAGCACGCGACTCGAAAAGGGGTTGCGGTCTGCGGAAATCGACCGGCGCGTGCAAGAGATCGTGACCCAGGGGCTCTCAATGTACGAGGTCGATGCCGAACTGCTTCGCGCATTGAAACCCGACCTGATCCTCACGCAAACGGCTTGTGCGATCTGTGCGGTCACGCCCGACGATCTTAAGACCGCGCTCGCCGACTGGATGGGCGATCCGCCCGCGCTGATCTCGACCGCGCCCGATACGCTGGACGATGTCTGGGCCGATCTCCGGGCCGTCGGCGCGGCCGCCGGGCGTCATGCGAAGGCCGAAACCGTGATCCAGCGCCTTCGGGGGCGGCTTGAAACGCTCAACGCCCGGCGGCTGCCCGAAACGTTGCAGCCACGTATCGCGGCGATCGAATGGTTCGATCCGCTGATGATGGCGGGCAACTGGATTCCCGAGCTCGTCGCGATAGCCGGCGGTGAGCCGCTCTTCGCAAAGCCGGGCGAGCATTCGGCCTTTCTCGACTGGGACGCTCTGGTCGCCGCCGATCCCGATCTCCTGATCCTGATGCCGTGCGGCTATCAGATTCCGCAGAGTTTGGCCGATATCGAGGCGGTTTCTGGCGATCCCCGCTGGACGAGGATGCGCGCGGTGAAGGCCGGCCATGTCTATATCGCGGACGGTCATCATTTCTTCAATCGGCCGGGCCCGCGCCTCGTCGAATCGGCCCAGATCGTGGCGGAAATCATCGCTGACTGGCGCGGCGAAGACACCGATCGCTTGCCGCACTGGATGCGCTATTCCGGGTGACGTTGCCACGTGGCCCGGCTATGCAGGCGCGCATGACCGGCAGCCTCACCGCCATTCTCCTCTCCGCGCTCGCCATGACGCTGATCGTGGGCTTGCGCTATCTGGCGGCCAGCGGCTTTTTCGCCTGGCTGACGAGCCGCGTGCGGCCCGGATTATACTCCGAGCTCCGCCCGCAGATCGGCAAGGAAATCTACTGGTCGCTGCTGAGCGCGGCGATTTACGGCGTACCCGCCGGCATCGTCGCCTGGGGCTGGAACACGCATGGCTGGACGCTGATCTATAGCGACATCACGGCCTATCCGCTCTGGTATGTGCCGGTGTCGATCTTCCTCTATCTGTTCGCCCAGGACACATGGTTCTACTGGACGCATCGCTGGATGCACCGGCCGCGTATCTTCCGCCTCGCCCATGCCGTCCATCATGCCAGCCGGCCACCCACCGCCTGGGCCGCGATGAGCTTTCACCCGATCGAGGCGCTGACGCTTGCGATCTTCGTTCCGGCGCTCGTTTTCCTGATCCCCATCCATATCGTCGCTTTAGCTGTTGTTTTGGCCATTATGACGATAATGGGGGTGACAAATCATATGGGTTGGGAGATTTTCCCTAGGTTCATAGTCGAAGGGGTAGCAGGTCGCTGGCTGATAACGGCAAGCCATCATCAGCGGCATCATGCAGACTATAGGTGTAATTATGGGTTATATTTCCGGTTCTGGGACCGGCTCTGCCGGACGGACACGGGGCTGGGCAGCTTCGACGGCGAAGGCCGGCGCGGCAGCGGCGGTGTTTCTCCTGCTCGGCGGGGTCAGCCCGAGCGGCCAGCTTGAAGTCAATGTGGAAGAATTGCGGTCCGACAACGGCCTGCTCCACATCTGCGTAACGCGCAACGCCCAGCATTTTCCCGATTGCGAAAACGATCCGGCAGCGACACGGGAAAGCTTCCGGGTCGCCGATACGCGTTCGGTGCGCTTCGCCAACCTGCCCTCGGGCGATTATGCGATCGCCATCCTGCACGATGAAAACGGCAATTCGCGGCTCGACCGCTTCGCCGGCATCCCGCGCGAGGGCATCGGCTTCTCGCGCAACCCGCGCTTCTCCTTCGGCCCGCCGCGCTTTTCCTCGGCCCGGTTTACACTCGGCAATCGCGGCGATGTGCAGATGATCCGGATGCGCTACTTCCTCTAACCGCCGATTCCGGGGCATAAGGCGGCCGTGCCGAACCAACCGCCGCCAGCCGCGCCGCCGCGCAAGATCATCCATATCGATATGGATGCGTTCTATGCTTCGGTCGAGCAGCGCGACAAGCCCGAGCTACGCGGCAAACCGGTCGCGGTCGGCGGGTCGAGCGGGCGCGGCGTTGTCGCGGCCGCATCCTACGAGGCGCGCGAGTTCGGCGTGCGCTCGGCCATGCCGTCGGTGACGGCGAAGCGCCGCTGCCCGGACCTGATCTTCGTGCGCGCGCGCTTCGATATCTACCGCGCCGTCTCCAACCAGATACGCGGCATCTTCCGCAGCTATACCGATCTGGTCGAGCCGCTGTCGCTCGACGAGGCCTATCTCGACGTGACGGCCTATCGCAAATTGCCGACCGCGACGGCGATCGCCGAGGAAATCCGCGCGCGGATCAGGGACGCGACCGGGCTCACGGCCTCGGCCGGCGTCTCCTACAACAAATTCCTCGCCAAGATCGCATCGGACCAGAACAAGCCCGACGGCATCTGCGTCGTCACGCCCAAGCAGGGTCCGAAATTCGTCGCGCAGCTTCCGGTGCGCCGCTTCCATGGCGTGGGCCCCAAGACGGCGGAGAAGATGAAGCGGCTCGGCATCGAAACGGGCGCGGACCTGCGCGCGCAATCCCGGGAGTTTCTCCAGGCCCATTTTGGCAAGAGCGCGGGCTATTATTACCGCGCCGCGCGCGGGATCGACGACCGGCAGGTCAAGCCCAACCGCATCCGCAAATCGCTCGGCGCCGAGCGCACCTATGGCGAAGACCTGCACGAACGCGACGCGATGATCGCCAAGCTCGAAGAGATTGCCGATGTCGTCTGGCAACGCGCGCAAAAAGGCGAAAGCTACGGGCGGACGGTGACTCTGAAGCTGCGCTATTCCGATTTCGAAACCCCGACCCGCGCGCGGTCTCTGGACCATCGCGTCGCGAGCCGCGACGAGCTGCTCGCCATCGGCACAGACTTGCTCGACACGCTGACCCCCGACCCGCGCGGCGTGCGCCTGCTCGGCCTCACCATGTCGGGTTTCGGTGAAAAGGACGAAGAAGCGAGGGAGAGCGGCACTCTGGACCAGCTCGACCTCCAACTCTAAGGCCGGCTGGCGGGTGAGAGATCTGTAACGGGCGCAGGGGGGTGCCGATGTCAGAAGACAAAAAGGGTCGCGTATTCGTCTCCTATTCGCGGCGAGACCGCGACATCGCGGAACGGCTCGTCGCGCGGCTACAATCGGAAGGCTTCCATACGCTCCGCGATCTCGACGATATTCTGCCGACGGAAGCCTGGCGTGACCGCTTGGAACAGCTGATCGTCGAGGCGGATTCGATTGTTTTCCTTCTCAGTCCGCATTCCGCGCGATCCGAGGTCTGTCAGTGGGAGGTGGAATTCGCCAATTCGCTGAACAAGAAGATCGCCCCGATCGTGATCGACGACGTGGCGGGCGCCGATATCCCGCCGATGCTGGCACGGCTCAACTACATATTCGCCACCGAAAGCGACCGGTTCGACAATGCCGTACGCAGCCTTTGCGACGCGTTGAGCGACGACATCGTCTGGCTTCGCGAACATTCGCGACTGCTCGGGCTGGCCAGACGGTGGGGGGACCGCAGCGAGCCGGCAAGCCTTTTGATCACCGGCGATGATTTGCGCGCCGCCGAAGACTGGGCGAATGCGCGGCCGGCATCGGTGCCGGCGGTGACCGCGGTTGTCTTGCGGTTCGTCGAGGCCAGTCGCGCGGCGGAACGCGCAGCGACCGAATATGACCGCGCTCGCCTGCTCGCACTGGAAACCACCGTCGAACCCATCCTGAAAGAACGCGTCGGCGACTTGGAAACCGAAGCGGACGCGATGCCGGCGGCGGATACGAACGCCGCCGCGGCCGATTTACGGATGGAGGCCGATACCATCCGGAATTTCTTCGCGGAAAATGCGCGTTGGCACCCGAACGCCGCGGACCATCTCATGACCTCGGATGGCCGGGGCGACTATATGGAAGTCTACAAATTTCCGTGCTGCGGCAAGGTAGCGCTCCGCGCCGATCGCAAGCAACCGGGACAATTCCGGGCCGACGGCTGCGCCGGCGATCCGCGCGGCGAATAACCGGTATTTGGCTCCGAACTGCGAACGACACCCGCACCATGCGCCGCACAGCTTGACAATTTTTAATACGGAAGAAAATCTGCGCGCCGGGTTTCTTCAAGGGGGGGATGGCGACGATGAAAACGAAATCCGGTGGGGCTGCATTTGACTCATATCAATGCGGCGTTTCATGCTGCGCACAATAGGTGCAGCATAGCAGGAGAGCGCAGATGGATATGCCGAGCCGGCAAAGCGATGTTTCGGACGACGCCACCCATATAGACGTTTTGGTTGTCGGCGCGGGCATTTCCGGTATCGGCGTAGCCTGGCACCTCAAGGATCAGTGCCCGAACAAGAGCTTCCTGATCCTCGAAAAGAAAGACACGTTCGGCGGCACCTGGGTGACGCATACCTATCCCGGTATCCGCTCGGACAGCGACCTCTACACCTTCGGCTATCGCTTCAAGCCCTGGACCTCCGCGCCGATCGCCAGCGCCGAGGAAATCCTCAAATATATGGGCGAGGTGATCGAGGAGAACGGGATCGCGCCGCATATCCGCTATGGCCATACGATCACGGGCGCCCATTTCTCGCGCGCCGACAATCTCTGGACCATCGAGGCAACCGAGAATGAGAGCGGCAAGCAGAAACGCTTCACCGCCAATTTCCTCTGGATGTGCCAAGGCTATTATAACCACGAGAAGCCCTACACGCCCGAATGGGAGGGCATGGACGATTTCGGCGGCGAGATCATTCACCCGCAACTCTGGCCCGAAAATGCCGATCTCAAGGACAAGCGCGTGCTCGTCATCGGCTCGGGCGCAACCGCCGCAACGCTCGTTCCCGCGATTGCCGATGATGTCGAACATATCACCCTGCTCCAGCGGTCCCCGACCTATTTCCTGCCCGCGCCCAACGCCAATGAGCTGGCCGATACGCTGCGCGAGATCGAGATTGATGAGGACATCATCCACCCGATCGTCCGCAAGAAGAACCTGTTCGATCAGCTGCAATTGACGACGCGCTGCAAGACCGAGCCGGAGGTGGTGAAGGAAGAGCTGCTGGGCGGCGTGCGCGAATTCCTGGGACCGGACTATGATATCGCAACCCATTTTACGCCCACATACCGTCCCTGGCAGCAGCGGGTCGCCATGGTGCCGGATGGCGACCTGTTCCAGGGTATTGCGAGCGGCAAGGCCAGCGTCGTTACCGATACGATCGACCGCTTCACGGACAAGGGCGTGCGGCTCAGTTCCGGCGAGGAGATCGAAGCGGATATCATCGTCACCGCAACCGGCTTCAACCTGTCGGTGCTCGGCGACATCCCGTTCAGCGTCGACGGCGAACCGGTGAGCTGGCCCGAAACGATCACCTATCGCGGCATGATGTTCACCGGCGTGCCCAACATGGTCTGGATCTTCGGCTATTTCCGCGCCAGCTGGACGCTACGCGTCGATATCGTCTCCGATTTCGTCTGCCGCCTGCTCAACCATATGGACGCGACCGGCGCCGCCCGTGTCGAAGTCGCATTGCGCCCCGAAGATGCCGACATGACCATCGGCCCCTGGGTCGATCCGGAGGATTTCAATCCCAATTACCTGATGCGCGACATGCACTTGCTGCCCAAGGCCGGCGACAAGCCCGAATGGCGGCACACCCAGGACTACTGGTCCGAATGCGATATCATCCCGGCAATCGATGTCGAGGGGAGCGAGTTCGTCTATGCGGGCGAGACCGTAGACGCCGAACCGGAGGCCGCGGCAGCGGAGTAAAGCCGAGCGCAACCTTGCAACCACCACCCTGACCCTGGCTCAGGGTGGTGGATCGCTCAGTGAGTCGCGCCCCCGCTTTACTCGCTCGGTGCCGTCCCCACCGCCCCTTCCGGCAGTTCGAAACGCGGCTCGGGCGGTTCGCCGCCGGGGCCGGTCAGATAATGGTCCATCCAGCGCATCAGGCGGATATTGTAATCGTAACGCGCGGCCGCCCGCTGGTTGCCATGGCCTTCGCCCGGATAGAGGACGAGGCGGGTCGGCGTATCGGTGCGGATTTTGAGCGCATTATAAAGCTCGAAGCTCTGCCCGGCATCGACGCGCGGATCGTCCTCGCCATGCAGAACATGCTCGAGGTCAGCCCGATCTTCCATGCCGGGCAATCGCAAACCCCTACGCTGATCCT
>JBCBSD010000038.1:0-33471 GCA_039819365.1 Pseudomonadota bacterium | reverse complement strand
GGTGCGGTTATGCCATCCGAAGAGGGCTCGCTATTTGGAGGTGTCGCTGAAGCTCTGTTCCGCGCGGATTTGCTCCTCATAGTCCCGCGCAACGCCTTCGCCGAGGCTGACCAGCCCCCACCAGGCGAGCAGCCATGCGACGCAGATGGCCAGCGCCAGCGCCCCGCTGATAATCCCGGTCCAGGCGAAGCCGCCGCCGGTCGGCTTGTTCTTGCCGATAATGCCGAACACGATCGCCAGCGGCGCCAATAGCCAGGAAATGAACCCGATGATCGGGATCAGAGCGAGCAAGACCGCGCACAGTCCGATGATCATCGCGGCGATCGCCATCCCGTTGCTGTCGCCGCTCTGCGCCGGCTGCACCTGCGGCCGCGGTTCCTGATTGTCCATGATTTGCCCCCTTTTCTGATAGACCATATCCTAGTCACTGAGCGGCGCAGCTGACAAGCCATCCGCCCGCTACGGCCCACAATCGCGACATTATGAACAGACGCGTCCGGCCGTGCATGGACAACGCACGGAAATTCCCGGAAAATGTCGGTCACAGGACAGGTCGCATATGTCGTATCAATTCGCCGAGTTCATCCTCGACCGGGAACGGTTCGAACTGCGTCGCGACGGCGAAGTCGTGCGATTGCAGCCGCGCGCGATGCGGCTATTGGACCGGCTCGTATCGGCCGAAGGCCGCCTCCTTACGAAACAGCAGATTTTCGAGGAAGTCTGGGACGGACGCATCGTTTCGGATTCGGCTCTGTCGAGCCAGATCAAGGCGCTGCGCAAAGCCCTCGGCGATACCGAAAAGCCCTATCGCCTGATCGGTACGGTGCACGGCCAGGGCTTTCGGCTGCTCGCCGATACATCGCACCGTAGTCCGGCAGACGTCATGGTCGCCGAACCCGCGGCAGCCGATTCCGAGGCCGACCGCGTCGGCACTCGCCCGTCAATCGCTGTCCTGCCCTTCACCACGCTCGGCGCCCCGGATCCGCGCGGCGCGATCGGCGAGGCGCTCCCCGACGAGATCATCACCGCGCTCTCGCGCCTCCGCATGCTGCACGTCATCGCGCGCGGTTCGAGCTTTCAATTTGCCGCAGGCACGCACCGAATGGCGGATATCCGCCGCGAGCTTTCGGTCCATTATTGCCTCTCCGGCACGATCGAGATCGCGGGCGAAAAGCTGTTCGTCACCGCCGAACTGGCCGATACGCGCGACAACAGAATCGTCTGGGCCGAGCGTTTCGCGGGTACGCCAGGCGCAATTCATGACATTCGAGAAGAGATCGTCGCGGCGATCGTTTCGGAGATCGAGCTGCGCATCTCGCATAACGAAGCACAGAAGGTCCGGCTCAAGGTGCCCGATCGCCTGACGGCATGGGAGGCCTTTCATCTAGGCATGTCCCGTCTTTTCACGCGCGACATCGAGAAACAGGGTGCCGCGGCGCGCTATTTCGAACATGCGATCGCTATCGATCCGCTATTCGCGCGGGCCCACGCCGCCTTGTCCTATGTGTCCTGGTGGCAGAACGTACAGCAGTTGCTGAAGAATAATGGCGACTTGCATGTCAGGATGTATGACAGCGCCAGGCGTGCGGTCGATTGCGACCCCTTCGATCCGGCCGCAAGCCTCGCCATGGCGCGCGCGACCTCATTTGACATCGACCAGGACGAATCTCTGATGTGGCTCGGTCGAACGGTCGACTATTGCCCGAACTACGCAGACGCCCATCGGCAGATGGCCGCGAAATACTCGATGGCCGGCCCGCCCGAGACCGCCATCGACCATGCGACGACAGCGCTCTCGCTGAGCCCCCGCGATCCGCTTCGCCACACCAGCTATGCGGCACTGGCGACATCGAATGCGCGGCTCGGAAAATTCGAGGAGGCGGCCAGTTGGGGCCGCAAGGTCATGAATTTACCGCACACCGATATCGTGGCGATGGTGTCGGCGCTGTGCGCCAATTTCCTGGCCGGGCATCGCGACGTGTCCGAACGGATTGCACGCCGTATCGAAGACGTGCATCCGGGTTTCACCACCGAACGGTTCGTTCGCGCCCACCCGATGCTGCCGCAGGAAAACGCCGTGCGGATCGGTGCCATCTTCGGCGCGCACGATATTCCCTGACGGAAATTGCGCCGCCGAAACGAAAATCCCCGAATTATCCAGAATTGATTCAAGATTTCGGGACGTCGCGGCCCGCATAGTCACCGTCATCGCGAATGTTGTTGCCGAACGGGTCGGACAGCGACGCGCGTTTGCATGAGGCGATGGATGGCGTGGCGGCATTGGACGTGAAACCGGAATGGCCAAACATCGGCAACGGCCGCGCGGAGGCGCGGATCCGACTGCTGTACCGAACGGCGAGACTGGTGTTGGGCGATCACGAGATACTTGCCGTGATCCGAAATGTATCGCGAACCGGGGTCAACATCAGGACTTTCGGCGCGATCGAGCTTCCGACGTATATGCAAATCGAACTGGCGAACGGCACATTGCTCCCAATCAAGAAGGAGTGGCAGAACGAGACCGGCTGCGGCGCATCTTTTCGATCGCCGATCGACGTCGAGCTGTTCTTGACCCAGACAATGCCGGGCAAGATCAGGCGGCCATTGCGCGTCAATCTGGATTATGGCGCAACGCTTAAAGACGATCTCGGCCGCCGCCCGGCGCTCATACGGAATATCGGTATCGGCGGCGCGATGATCGAGCTGGAGGATGCAATAGCGCCAAGCGGCGCCCCGCAACTGGTCGTCAAATCGCTCGGCTCGCGCCCGCTGTCCGTCAAATGGTCCGCTGACACATGTTTCGGCGTCCAGTTCGATGCCCCATTTGCATTCGCGGAACTCGCGGAGTGGGTAACCGGACTGACGAGGCACGCCATGGCCGGCGCTCCGGCCTCCGATAGCGACGATTAGGGCTTCCCTTTCCCCCGGAAGATAGCTCTTTTCGGCGTTTTCATTACCGGCTGTTCGGGCTTTCGCCCGGCAGCCGGTAATGATCCGCCAGCCTGTCGAGCGCCAGGCCGAGGACGAGCTTGCCGGATCGCGCGGGCCAGCCCAGTTCGCCCTCCGCCGCTTTAAGTCCTTCGCCCGCGCACAGCACGCGCCATGCAATGTCTTCGAGTCCTTGGCCGAGCGCCGCGATCGCCTGCTCGAAACGCTGCTTCGCCGCGATCTGCGCTTCGCCCGGATCGAGCGCTACCGGCGCGCCGCGCGCGACCTTCCCGGTCGGCGGCGCATCCCATTGCATCGTCACCCGGGGCGATAGCTGCGACATCTCATAATCTCGGCGTAGAGCTTCGCCCGCGTCATATTGGCGGGCGGTCACATGGCCGCGCGACCGCAACCAGGATAGCGGCGATTCCGCGAGATTGACGGTGACGGACCGCGCCAGCCTGCCCTTCCGCACGGGCGCGCCCGGCCGCACGGGATCGGGCCGGGCTACGCCATCCTGCGGCAGTGGCCGTTCGGCAAGGATACGGGGACCGGTCTTGGATGCACGCTCGGCTTTCGGCATATGTTTTCTCTCCTTTTCGGGCAGGGATTCGATGGCACTACTTGCCATTTCGGGAATAGTGTAGGAAAGAGAAAAACCGATTTGGTTAGGAGGACTCAGCCCTATGATCACCGCCATTCGCGAAATCCGAAAGGCCAAGGGCCTGACCCTGCAGCAGGTGGCCGATCGCTGCGAACCGCCGACTACGGCCCAGACTATCGGGCGGCTGGAGACCGGCACACGGACGGTATCGGTCGATTGGTTGAACCGTATCGCGGACGCGTTGGGCGTCGAGGCCGGCGACCTGGTCACGCTTCCCGAGCAGCCCGACCTTCCGGTGGCCGCAATTCTGGACGCGCACGGCGTCGAAGCGCCCCGGCACACGACACGGCTTACGCCGCCCCGCCCCGCGGGTGGGACGGTGGCGGTGCAGGTGGAGGCGGGTGTGGGCGATTATCGAGCGGGTGACGAGATATGGTGCGACCGGATCGCACCGGATGCTTTTGCCAGCGCACTCAATCGCGATGTCCTCGTTCCGCGGCCTGCGGGCCGTTTCCTGTTCGGCCGGCTGATCGGACGCGAGGGGGAGCGGATACAAATACTGCCGCTGGGCGCGGGCGGGCGACAACAGATTGTCAGCGATCCCGCATGGATCGGAGTCGCGACACACATAGTTCGCCGCCTGTAATCGCACCGCACTGCCGAGCGCGGGCCATATTCACGCGCTGAAAAGCATAAGCGCCAACAAGGCAAACCCGACCGCCACGGCCTGGAGCAGGACGCGGCCCTGCATCGCCTTGTTCTGAGCCCGGGCGCTATCGCTCGGACCGTCGCCGGCCAGATCCTCCTTGGTCGTGGAGAGAAAAGCGACGATGCCGCGCACGAAGAAATAGACCGTGCCGCCGATCGCGGCGAAGACGAGCAATAGAGTAATCCAAAACATGCATGGAAGGTCGGCATTGCTGCCGGCGCTTGCCACATGACCCTTGGTGCATGCCGAACGGTCGCGCATTGCTTGCAGGGCGTACGCCTAAGGGCCTATATGCAAGTCGGAAAGCAGGTGAGCGAGAATGCAAGGGAAAGAGGCCGGTCAGCCGGTTCCCGTGGAGCCCGATCCGCACTTGATGGCGCTGATCGACAACAGCCCCGTCGCAGCGGTAATCAGCAATCCCCGGCTGCCCGACAATCCGATCGTCGCGGTCAATCAGCTGTTTATCGAACTCACCGGTTATGATCGGGACGAGATTATCGGCCGGAACTGCCGCTTTCTCTCCGGGCCCGGCACCGAACCCTGGCTGACCGAGGAAATCCGGCGCGGTGTGCGCGAGAAAAGCTCAGTGCTCGTCGAGATTCTCAACTACAAGAAAGACGGGACGCCATTTCGCAATGCGGTGCTCGTCGCCCCGATCTACAATCAGGACGATGAACTCGATTATTTTCTCGGATCGCAGGTCGAGATACCGGACGGCGCGGCCAATATCTCGACGGCGCGGCGGATGACCGCTGTCGAGGCGGTCAAGGGCCTCTCCGAGCGCCAGCAGCAGGTGCTGCAATATGCGGCAAAGGGGCTGCTCAACAAGCAGATTGCCTATGAGCTCGGCGTTACCGAACGGACGGTGAAAATGCATCGGGCGCTCGTCATGGAGCGGCTGAACGTGCCGACCGCCGCCGACATGATCCGGGTTGCCGTGGAAGCCGGACTCTAGGCGAAAAACCTAAGAAAGCGTGCGCCTATGTCCCAAGGGACATGTAGGCGAATCGGCGGCGATGCGGGATACCGTTAGTCGTTGCGGTGGCCGGCGCTTTCTTGACTCTGCCACCCTCCCTAACTTGGCTCTGTCCTCCCCAGTGCCGACACCGCAACATCCGATTTCGATATTCATTTCGACATTTGAGGTGATTCGCAGTGGCCGGACGCGGAAAAAACATGAAGCGTATCGGCGCCGATAATGCGATCGGCATTCGCCGCCTCATCGCCCGAAAGAACGAGAAGCAGAAACGCGTGCCGCGCTTCTTCTTCGCCAATCGCGGCCATATGAACCTGCGGAGGGATCGGTCGCAGCATCGGCGGTTCGCCTATCTGTACGAAGACATGCTGACATGATGGCGAGAAGCTGTTGGATCGGGCACGCAATCCATGTCCGATAACGTCCGGACAGTCACGATTTTTGGAGCAGCCGGCACGACCGGTGCTGCAGCCGTCAGCCTGGCGCGCGATCGCGGCCTTGTGGTCCGCGCGATCGAACATGAATGGCCGACGGACGCGCCCGATGGCGATACCGTCACGCATCATACCGCCGACGTCATGGAAGACGATCTCGCTCCGCTGATCGACGGCGCGGATGCCGTTGTCTCGGCGATCGGGCTGAGCATGTCGGTGCGCACCGTGGTCGATCCGCCACCGCTCTACACCAACGGCACGGCCAATATCGTGCGGGCGATGCAGGACACCGGCGTTCGCCGTCTCGCCGTTATCTCGGCGACCTTTGTCGAGGATGCCGATGCGGGGCCGCTCTGGTTCCGGGTGACGGCGATGCCGGCGCTCGCGAACATCTATGCGCAAATGGCGAGCATGGAGGCCGACCTGGCGCGGGCCGACGGCATCGAATGGACCGCCGCGCGACCCGGATGGCTGCTGGATCGGCCCTATACCGGCGATTATGAAGTAACGGATGAGAAGATCACGCATGGCCTTTTGCGTACGCGCCATGCCGATCTCGCCGATTTCCTGCTGCGCTGCGTGACCGAAGGGTTGCATATCGGCGAAACCCCGGCCATCGCGCGCCGGGAATCCGAACTCGACGAAAGTCCTCTCGCCCTGAAAGACGAGCTGGTCATGCCGCGCGGTTAGCTTCGCGCGAAGCTCCGAACGTTCCGAAATCGGTCTAACTATCTGAAAATGCGGGAAATGGTGGGCGCTGACAGGCTCGAACTGCCGACCCTCTCGGTGTAAACGAGATGCTCTACCAACTGAGCTAAGCGCCCGCACTTATCGTGCGCTGTGCCCCCTGCCAAATCGCGGCGCGCGGCGCAAGCGGAAGATTGTTGCTGGCCGCGATTATCCGGAGAGCAGCTCGCCCTTCTGCCGGGCCGCCGCAAACCATCGCTCGATCGCATGCGCGGCGTCGTCGGAAAGCTCGATAAACACCCGGCGGCCGTCGCGCGGATCGGAACGGCGGACGAACAGGCCCCGATCGGTCATCGTGCGGATCCAGCGCAACGCCGTGGTCGGCGGCACCGCGGCTGCGATGCACAGGCTCGACACCGCGACCTGACGTCCTTCGAGCCGCGCCGCCATCAGATCGAGCAGCATATCCCAGGCCGGATCGGCAAACAGATCGCGGTCGAAAAAGCGCTCGCGGAGCCGCCGCATGCGGATCATCATGCGGATATCGTCGGATCGCACCGTCTCGGTCCGTGCAGGCTCGGCGTGGAAAGCGTGCGGCGCTTCGGCGAGGCGGTTGTCGTCGCCATTGGGTTGCGCGCGTTCGTCATGCGATAGCTCGGCCAGCGCCCGCGCAATCCGCCCGGCCTCCTCGCTCAGCCGCCGCAACCGCGCATCGTCGCGCTCGCCGCTGATATCGTGGAAAGCATCGCGCCGGTTCGCCAGCGCAAGGCCCAACGCCGCCGCCTGATCGATCGCCTTGGGCGCGCACAGCATGGCGATATCCCCATGGCCAATCTGGGCATCGACTATATCGACAAGATCCATCGGTACGGAGATCACGCTGCGATGTCGGCCGGCGCGGGCATTGCCTTCGATCGCCTCGAGCAAACCGTCGAGCGTCCGCCCGTGATCTTCCGACAAATCGACCAGCGCGACGTCGAGCGAAATCTGCTCACCCATCCGTTCGACTGCATCGCCCGGTTCGGCCGCACACACCACGCGTCCGCCAATAGCATCGACGGCATTCCGGCATCGCATCTGCCCGGCCGGGCTGTCCGCAACGACCAATACCGCCGGAAGCTCTCCGGTCTTTTTCTCGCCGCCAGTCGATTGCGCCATGGCCCGCATCTCCGTTCTGCCTATGTTCGCTATATTCGCACCAAAGCGGACCGAGAAGCCCGGACCTCGTCCATAATGGGGACTGTGACTGTATCGACACCAAGCCGCACGGCGAGCGGTTCACCGTGCGTTGCGGACGCGCGGCTGTTCAATACTTACGGGTCGATCCGGCGATCCATCCGAAACGGAGTCAAAATGCTCCGATAATGCGGCACGCGAACTACCCGTCGCCCAGTATCCATTCCAGCGCGGCTTCCGCGTGCAATGTCGTGGTATCGAATATCGGCAGTACATTGCTGTTGGGGTTCACGACCATGACCAGTTCGGTGCAGCCGAGCACCACGGCCTCGTTTCCAGCCTTTTCGAGATTCGTGATGAAGGTCTTCATCGTTCGCTTCGATTCAATCGTCGCTTCGCCCATCACGAGCTCGTCGAATATGATCCGGTCGATTTCGGCCATGCGTTCAGGATCCGGAACGGCAAGCTCGATACCATGGCTCTTGAGGCGGTCGCGCAGGAAACCCTCGCTCATCGTAAAGCGCGTTCCGAACAGCGCCGCCCGGCCGATATTTTCGGCCCGCATCGCCGCAGCCGTGACATCGCCGATATGCAGGACCGGGATATCGACCGCATCGGTCAGATAGTCATAGAGCTTGTGCATCGTGTTCGAGCAGATGACGATGCCTTCCGCGCCCGATCGCGCGAGCCTTTGCGCGCTTTCGGCCAACTGGTTGCCGAGGCTATCCCATTCGCCGCGCTCCTGGGCTTGGGCGATCGGCTCGAAATCGAGGCTCTCGATGAGCAGATGCGCGCTGTGTCGTCCGCCCAGTCTCTGGCGCACGCCGCGGTTTATCTTTTCATAATAGATCGCGGTCGAGACCCAGCTCATTCCGCCTATCAGGCCCAAAACACGCATACCACAATCCCTGTCCGTTACATCGCCACGGCGACACAACGGCGCACATCGCCCGACGTTCCCTGTTCGGCATCATTTACCGAGCGGAGTCACCCCAGATTCTTGTTAATTTCCTCGACCATCTTCTTCGCGTCCGACAGCAACATCATCGTGTTATCGTTGTAGAAGACTTCATTGTCGACGCCCGCATAACCGACGCCGCCCATGGACCGCTTGATGAAGAAGACGGTCTTGGCCTTGTCCACATCGAACACCGGCATGCCATAGATCGGCGAAGTCTTGTCGGTCTTGGCCGCCGGGTTCACGACATCGTTCGCGCCGATGATAAAGGCGACATCGGCCTGGCTGAATTCGCTGTTGATATCCTCGAGCTCGAACACCTCGTCATAGGGCACATTCGCTTCGGCGAGCAGCACGTTCATATGGCCCGGCATGCGCCCTGCGACCGGGTGGATCGCATATTTGACCGAAACACCCTCTTCCTTGAGCAGGTCCGCCATCTCCCGCAGCACATGCTGTGCTTGGGCGACGGCCATACCGTAACCCGGGATGATGATGATTTTCTCGGCCTGCTTCATGAGGAAGGCCGCATCGTCCGCCGATCCGGCTTTCCATGGCCGTTCGATCCGCTCGCCCTTGTCGCCGCCACCGCCGCCGTCGGAGCCAAAACCGCCCGCGATGACGGACAGGAATTTCCGGTTCATCGCCCGGCACATGATGTAACTCAGGATCGCGCCCGAAGAGCCGACCAGCGCGCCGGTGATGATCATCGCCGTGTTGCCGAGCGTGAAGCCCATCGCCGCCGCCGCCCATCCAGAATAGCTGTTGAGCATGGAAACGACGACCGGCATGTCCGCGCCGCCGATCGGAATGATCAGCAGGAAACCGACCGCAAAAGCCAGAATCGTCACCGTCCAAAACAGCCAGGGCGTATCGACACGCGGCGAACCGACGAAATAGAAATAGACGATCAGCCCGAGGATCGCGGCTATCGTGCCCAGATTGATGACGTGACGACCCGGCAGCAGGATCGGCGCGCCAGACATGTTCCCGTTCAACTTGGCGAAGGCGATGACCGAACCGCTGAAGGTGATTGCCCCGATCGCGGCGCCCAGGCCCATTTCAACGCGAGTGATCGGCAGAAGAATGCCGGCCGCATCCGCGATACCGAACGCGCCGGGATTGAGGTAGGCGGCAGCCGCGACGAGCACGGCGGCCATCCCAACCAGGCTGTGAAAGCCCGCGACAAGCTGCGGCATCGCCGTCATCGCGATACGCCGGGCGATGACGAAGCCGATGCTCCCGCCGATGGCGATAGCGATGAGGATCTCGACCAGCCCCGCAATCTCGTGCGTCACGAGCGTTGTCGCGACGGCGATGACCATGCCGATCATACCGAAGCGATTGCCCGCCCGGCTGGTTTCCGGCGAAGAAAGTCCGCGCAGCGCAAGGATGAACAATACGCCGGCAGCGAGATAGGCGAGCGCGACCCAGGCCGGCACATCGCCGCCGACGCTTGCCGCATGGGCCGGACTGGCGATTGCCAGCAGGGGCAGCGCGCCGGCCAAGCCCGCGGCGGTACGAAGAAGCGTTTTCACTATTTCCGCTCCTTCTTCTTGTACATGGCGAGCATCCGCTCCGTGACGGCGAAACCGCCGAAGATATTGACCGAGGCGAGCACCACACCGGCCAGCCCCAGCCACTTTGCGGCTTCCGCATCGGCCGCACCGCCGGCGGCGGCCGCGATCAATGCGCCGACTACGATCACCGAGGAAATCGCATTGGTGACGCTCATCAGCGGTGTATGCAGCGCCGGGGTCACCGACCAGACGACATAATAGCCGACGAAACAGGCCAGCACGAAAATCGAGAGAATTGAAATGAAGTCCATGAAAAGCCCCTAATTCGCCGATAGCCGCTCGTTGACGACTTCCCCGCCGCGCGTCAGCGTTACGCCCTGCACGATCTCGTCATCCTCCGGCAGAACAGGCTTTTCAGCCTCTTCGTCCCAGAAAGCGCTGAGGAAATTATAGAGATTGCGCGAGAACAATGCCGATGCATCTGACGCGAGCCGACCCGGCACATTTCGATGGCCGACAATCTTGACGCCATGCTTTTCGACAACTTCGCCCGGCATCGCGCCTTCGACATTGCCGCCCTGCTCGACCGCCAGGTCGACGATCACGCTGCCTGCTCGCATCGTCGCGATCTGCGCGTCGGAAATAAGCCGCGGAGCAGGTTTTCCCGGGATTAGCGCGGTGGTTATCACCACGTCCTGTTTGGCGATGTGCGACGAGACCAGCTCGGCCTGCGCCTTTTGATACTCTTCCGACATCTCGGTCGCGTAGCCGCCCGTGCCTTCGCCTTCGATCCCTTCGACATCCTCGACGAAGATCGGTTTGGCGCCGAGGCTCTCGATCTGTTCCTTGGTCGCGGCGCGGACATCGGTCGCCGAAACCTGCGCCCCGAGGCGGCGCGCCGTCGCGATAGCCTGAAGGCCCGCCACGCCGACACCCATGACGAAACAACGCGCGGCGGACACGGTGCCGGCCGCCGTCATCATCATCGGAAAGGCCCGACCATATTCGCCGCAGGCATCCAATACCGCCTTGTAACCGGCCAGGTTGGACTGGCTGGACAGAATATCCATCGACTGCGCGCGGGTGATCCGCGGCATGAATTCCATTGCCAGCGCCTCGACATCCGCATTGGCATAGGCGTCGACACGCTCGCGTTCGCCGAACGGATTGAGGCTGCCGATCAACCACACACCCGATTTCGCACCACTCAAATCCTGAGGATCGGGTCCGCGAACACAGAAGATCGCATCGGCGCCGTCGATGACTGCCGCTCTATCGGCCGTCGTTGCGCCGGCTTCGGCATAGTCCGCATCGGAAAATCCCGCCGCATGCCCAGCATCCGTCTCGACGGCCATATCGGCCCCGAGTGCGGTGAATTTCTTAACTGTTTCCGGCGTGGCCGACACGCGCGTTTCGAGAGGGTCGGTTTCCTTAAGGACAGCGATTTTCAATAGCTTCGCCCCCGATCACGTAACGGCAATTATGGCGGCGATGGTCGCGATAGCCGACAATATCGTTCCCCATTTCAGCAGCCCGAGAAACCCGGAATAGGTGGTGTTATGGGACTTATAGTCCATATCCGGATGGCCATTGTCATCTGTCATTTATTACCCCTGCGCATTTTTGGTAATCAATTGGATATGATGTCCTAACCACCGGAACTGCGCCCCTCAAGCGATTTCGGGCATCATTTTTCTGTTGCGGCCGAAAGGCTGGCTGTGCGCCGTCCTTAAGCTGGTTTTTACTCCGGCCGCGCTATGGCCTTGTGCTTAACGCGATACGGGGTTCCGAATGCCGCAAGACCGGCCAAAAACAGTGCTGCTCGTCGATGATGAACCGGCGCAAGGGCGGCTGATTGCCGCGATTGCCGCGCGCACCGGCTGGAAAAGCCTGCGCGCGGAATCGGGCAAGGATGCACTATTGCTGTTGGGATCGTCCGACGGCGAAGCGGTCGATGTCGTCCTTATCGATTATTGGGCGCCAAGCTCGGGCGATGTCGAACTCATTCGGCAAATCGCGGATCTGCGGCCGCAACTGCCCGTTCTCGTCATAACCGCACAGTCCAAGGTTTCGATCGCCGTCGATGCGATGCGCGCAGGCGCCGTCGATTTCCTTGCGAAACCGATAGCCCCGGAACGCCTCGTCGCGGCGCTCGAGGCCGCTACCGAATCCCAATCGCATCAGGGAGAGCTCCGCCCGCTCAGCGAAAAGGTGACGCAGACTTTGCCGTTCGACGAGATTGTCGGATCGGCGCCCGAGTTTCGCGCAGCGCTGGCTATTGCCGCAAAAGCGGCGCGCTCGCGCGTACCCGTACTGATCGACGGCGAGCCCGGTGTCGGCAAGGAAGTATTCGCGCGCGCCATCCACGCGGCCAGCCCGCGCGCCAAGCGACCGCTCTACACACTCAACTGCGGAGCCACTGCCGCGAACCTGATCGAGTCCGAACTGTTCGGCCACGAAAAAGGCGCGTTCGCCGGCGCGTTCGAAAAACATGTCGGCAAGCTCGCCGAAGCGGACGGCGCCACCCTGTTCATCGACGAAATCGCGGCGACCCCGCCCGAGGTTCAGGCCAAGCTGGCCCAGACCCTGGAAACCGGCATCATCCGCCCCATAGGCGCACCGCGCGGTTTCGAAGTCGATGTCCGCCTGATCTGCGGGGCGAACAGCGATCTTCTCGAACAGGTCGCCGCCGGCAATTTCCGCGAGGACCTCTACTACCGGCTCAACATTGTGGGCCTGACGATCCCGCCGCTGCGCAAGCGCTCGGGCGACGTGCCGCCCCTCGCCCGGCACCTGCTGACCAGAATAGCGGCGCAGCCGGGCATGCGCGCGCTGGGCATCACCGACGACGCACTGGCCATCCTGATGCGCTACGATTGGCCCGGCAATGTCCGCCAGCTTCAGGACACGCTCTTCCGGGCGGCCATAGAGTGCCAGGGCGCGGCACTGACATCCGCCGACTTCCCGGAGATCGCCGAGGTCGTCCGCCAGTCCGAAACGCAGGGCAATGGCGGCATCACGAGCGTCCACGCCTTTGCCGACGGGCCGGGCGTTGCGCTGTACGAGCCGGACGGCAATCTGCGTCCGCTGTCGGATATCGAGGCGGACGTCATCCGCCTTGCCATCGGCCATTATCGCGGCCGGATGACGGAAGTTGCGCGAAGGCTCGGCATCGGGCGCTCGACGCTGTATCGCAAGCTATCGGAACTGGGGATCGACAGCGCGGCCTAGTGCGCCGGGATCAGCGCCGCATCACGCAACCCGCGCCAGACATGCAGCGCCTGGACGCTCTCCGGAACATCATGCACGCGCAGAAGCTGTACGCCCTGCGCCGCAGCCAGTGTCACCAGCGCAACCGAACCGCCGAGGCGATCCTCGACCGCCGCCGCGTTCGATAGCGCGCCGATGAAGCGCTTGCGGCTTGCGCCGAGCATGATCGGGCAACCCAGCCCGTGAAAAAGGCTGAGGCCATTGATGAGAGCTAGATTATGCTGGACGGCCTTCCCGAATCCGATACCCGGATCGACGACGATCCGCTCCCGGCCGATGCCCGCCGCGATCAACGCCGCGACCCTGTCCTCGAACCAGTCATACACTTCGACCAGCGGATCGCGATAATCCGGATCGGCATGCAGCTCATTTCCTTTTCCCGCATGATGCATGACGATCACCGGGCAATCGGCTTGGGCGACGATTTCGAGTGCGCGGTCGTCGTAGCGCAATGCGCTGACATCGTTGACGATCGATGCACCAGCGGCGAGCGCCGCATCCATCACCGCCGCCTTGCGCGTATCGATCGAGATCGCGACGCCCGAAGCCGCCAGCTTTTCGATCACCGGTACGACCCGGTCGATTTCGTCGCCTTCCCAGACATCGGACGCCCCGGGCCGGGTCGACTCGCCGCCTACATCGATCAGCGCCGCGCCCTGTGCGCTCATGGCGAACCCGACGTCCGCTGCACCCTGCGGGTTGTCGCTGTGCCGGCCGCCATCGGAAAAGCTGTCCGGCGTGACATTGAGAATACCCGCTATCCGCGGCTCATCGAGCCGCAAAACGCGCTCGCCCAGCTCGAACGCCGCTTTGGGCGCCGTAATCCGCGCAACCGTCTCTCGTGCGCGCTCCGCTTGTCTGTCAGAGACAGTGGCAAGGAAATCGTCCAGCCCATCGATGGTCACAAGTTGCGGCGCAAGCCGCTGCCCGCCATCAACGGCAATCACCTCGAACGCGCTGAACCACAGCAATCCGCCCGCAAGACGCTCGACCTGCCCGTCCAGATCGAACGGCGCGTCGACGAATCCCGTCGGGCGAAAATAGAGGCTGGCGCTGGGCGGAATATCGGTCATGCGCGCTCTTTACCCGAGCGGAGCCGGAAAGCCATTAGGGTTCAAACCCTAAGGGAAATGGGCGAGCCGGTATTCGGCGCGTAGATCGTCGATGGACTTCAGCCCGTCGTCCGTCTCGAAATGCCAGAAGGTCCAGCCGTTGCACGACGGCGCGCCTTGGAGCAGCGCCCCGAGCTTGTGGATCGAACCCTCCTTGCCGTTCTTCGTCGCCAGCGAACCGTCGATCCGGACTTCCGCCTTCCAGCGGCGTTTCGTGTCCATCAGGACCGTGCCTGGTTTCAGCATACCGGTCTCGATCAGCGAACCGAACGGCACCTTGGGCTGGGCAGCATTGGACTTCATGATGGTGAGCGCGGACTCGTCGAGCGGGAGCGCCGCTTCGATCCGCTCGCGCGCCACGCGGCAATAGCGTTTCTCGCGTTCGATACCGAGCCATTTTCGCCCCAGGCGTCGCGCCACCGCGCCGGTCGTCCCGGTGCCAAAAAAGGGATCGAGCACGACATCGCCCTTTTTCGTGCTGGCCAGCATCACGCGATAGAGCAGCGCTTCGGGTTTCTGCGTCGGATGCGCTTTCTTGCCGCCATCCTTGAGCCGCTCCTGCCCCGCGCAGATCGGGATCAGCCAGTCCGATCGCATCTGCAATTCGTCGTTCAGCGACTTCATCGTCTTATAGTTGAACGTGTATTTCGCCTTCTCGCTCTTCGACGCCCAGATCATCGTTTCATGCGCGTTGGTGAAGCGCGTCCCGCGAAAGTTCGGCATCGGATTGGCCTTGCGCCAGACAATGTCGTTGAGGATCCAATAACCTTCATCCTGCAAGGCAGCTCCGACCCGGAAGATATTGTGATAACTGCCAATTACCCAGAGCGTGCCATTGGGTTTCAGGATACGCCGCGCCTCTTTCAGCCAGGCGCGGGTAAAGGCGTCATAGGCGGCGAAGCTGTCGAACTTGTCCCAATCGTCGTCGACCGCGTCGACCTGGCTGCCTTCGGGCCGATACAGGTCGCCACCAAGTTGGAGGTTATAAGGCGGATCGGCAAATATCATGTCGATACAGGCGTCCGGCAGCGACGCCATCGCGGACACGCAGTCGTCCTCGAGGATGCGATCGGCTTCGATCTCGACGGGCTTTTTGCGCCGCGCCGATTTCGTCTTTTTTGCCGTTTCGACCTGCCCTGCAATCGTCATCCGCCTGCCCCTTGCGCAAAGAGACGGGAGCCTGAGTCAGCCGGACTCCCGGGTCAAGGATAACATGGTCGAAGAACAAGATGAGGATATGGTTAACGAAGCGGGAACGAAAAGAGTCCGCCACCAGATATGGCGCGTCATTCCTCTCTTCGGACTCAAGATGCTGGGGTGTGGCGGGAAAGACTCAAAAGTCGAGCAATGACTGGGCGACCGGTCCGAAACTGCGGCGATGGAGGTCGCACGGGCCATGGATGCGCAGCGCCTCGAGATGCGCCTTGGTCGGATAGCCCTTGTTGCTGGCCCAGCCATAATGCGGATGGTCGAGCGCGGCGGCGCGCATCATACGGTCGCGCGTTTCCTTGGCGATGATCGACGCCGCCGAGATACAGGGATGGATGGCATCGCCGCCGATCACCGCTTCGGCCGGATAGTCCCAGTCCGGCAGCCTGTTGCCGTCGACAAGGATATGGCCGGGCACGATATCCAGTGCCTCGACCGCGCGCCGCATCGCAACCATCGTTGCCTGGAGAATATTGATACGATCGATCTCCACCGGCTCCGCAATGCCGATGCCGACTGTGCATCGCTCGCATATCTGCGTTTCCAGCTCCGACCGGCGGCACTCGGAGAGCTTCTTGCTATCGTCGAGCCCGTCGATGCCGCCATCGCACAGAATTACCGCCGCCGCGACGACCGGCCCGGCCAGCGGCCCCCTGCCCGCTTCGTCGACCCCGGCGACCATCATTCGACCTCTATCGGTTCGAACCGTGCGTCGCTCAATGCTATTGAAATGGAGGCCCCGGTCGCGCCATCCCACCGGTAACTGATTGGAACCAGCGCCTTGTGACCGCAGCCATAAAAGGTCCACTCTTCAGACCATTCGCCTGATAGCCGCACCCCGAAAACATCTTCACCCATATCTTCGCTTTCGTTGACGAGCCGCATCGACGGCAATCGGATATTCTCGTCCGCACACTCTACGCCGTTGTACGAGAAAAACCCCACAAGCGCGGGCCGTGCCATATTCATTGTATCGATATAGATACTTGCATTGACCCGGGTCTCGCCCTGGCCAATGCGGAGCCAAGTAAGTTGACCATCGGACATTTGGAATAGTGTGTAGTGCACCGAACCGTGAGTTTCGCAACCCATCGATTCGAAGCTGACGCGCCAACCATTCCTCATATGGCCTTCATCAATCATGTTCGAAACGATCGCGACGGCTGTCGCAGGTGTGACGATAACATTCTCGATGGATGTCGGTGAACATCTGCCACGAGTAACCGCAAAATCGCGTTCGGCAGTCATCATAGCTGCGCGAATTTCCGGATCGGATGGCGCCGGTGCCTCGGCGTTCTGCTGCGCTATTATCTGGCGAAAGGCTATTGTCGCCTCCGGCGACAGCGGTGTCACGACAGTGTTAGTCTCAGGCGCGCTCTGAGCAGCAATAAGAAGTGCGACTAACCATGACATGCGATTGTCTCCGTAATGCTCACGGCCAGAATTCGCCTATCGTGGCGTAGCCGAGCGGACCGTTGCCCTTCCCCAAACCGGGTGCCGCCTTCAAGGCGGCGCGCACGAAACCGCGCGCGCGACTCGTCGCTTCGATCGGTGCCATGCCCTGGCCGAGGCCGGTCGCGAGCGCGCTGGACATGCTGCAGCCGGTGCCGTGATTGTGCACGGTATCGATCCGCTTGCTCTTCCAGCGATCGACCTTGCCGTCCGGCTGAACAAAAATGTCGGTGACGAGTTCGTCATCGAGATGCCCGCCCTTGGCCAGGATCATGGAATCGGAATCGCGCGACAGCCTGCGGGCCTCGCGCTCCATCTCATAGGCCGAGCCGAGCTCGGACGAGGTCAGCCGCGCCAGTTCGGGCAGGTTCGGCGTCGTAATCGTCGCAATGCGCATCAGCATGTGAAAACCGGCAATGGTCGCTTCATCGGCGAGCGTCGAGCCGCTCGTGGCCACCATCACCGGATCGAACACGATCGGCGCGTCGATATCAGGCAATCTGTCGCCAAGCGCGGCGACCAGCTCGCTGGAACCGAGCATGCCGATCTTGATAGCGTCCACACCGATATCGCTCATGACGGAATCGATCTGCGCCAAGACGATGTTGGGGCTGACCGGTTCGACCGCCTGGACGCCAAGCGTGTTCTGCGCCGTGATTGCCGTGACAGCCGTCATCGCATGGCCGCCAAGCAAAGTGATCGTCTTGATATCGGCCTGGATGCCCGCGCCGCCGCCGCTATCCGATCCCGCTATGGCGAGAATACGGGCCGGCTTCGTCATGCGTTTGCCTTGTATTTCCGCTCGGTCGATGCCGGGAAGCGTTTGAGCAACGCGGTTGCGCGCACCGGGCGCGGCTTCAGCTCGCCGCTGCAGTTCGGGCAGGTGCCGGCCAGCGGCCCGGTCGTGCACGCATGGCAGAAAGTGCATTCGAAGGTGCAGATATGTGCGCCAGGTTTGTCGGCGGGCAGATCGGTTCCGCACCGTTCGCAGTCGGGCCGCATCTCGAGCATCAGGCGGCCTCCGCGACCGCGGCACAGATATCGTCGACGACGGATTCGATCAGCCCCTTATCCTCGCCTTCCGCCATGACCCGGATCAGCGGCTCGGTCCCCGATTTACGGATCAGCACGCGACCGCCCTCACCGAGACGTGTGCCGCCCTCCGCAATCGCCGCCTTCACGCTATCCGCGTCGAGCGGATCGCTGCCGTCGTAGCGCACATTTTTGAGCAGCTGCGGATAGGGATCGAACAGGTGTAACAACTCGCTCGCCGGTTTTCCGCTCGTCACCAGAGCGGCAAGGATTTGCAGGCCCGCGATCAGTCCATCGCCCGTAGTCGCATAGTCGGTGAGGATGAGGTGGCCCGATTGCTCGCCGCCGACATTGCAGCCCTTGGCCCGCATCATCTCCAGCACATAGCGATCGCCGACATTGGCGCGTTCCAGCGCGATCCCCTCGCCATCGAGAAACTTTTCCAATCCCATGTTCGACATGACCGTCGCGACGATCGCATCGCCTTCAAGCTTGCCGCGCTTCTTCCAGTCGCTCGCGATCAGCGCCATCAGCTGGTCGCCATCGACGATCTTTCCCTTCTCATCGACGACGATCAGCCGGTCAGCATCGCCATCCAGCGCGAGCCCGATCGCCGCCCCTTCGTCCACGACAGTCCGGCACAGTTCCTCCGGATAGGTGGAGCCGCAATTGTCGTTGATATTAGTGCCGTTCGGACTGACGCCCAGCGTGACCACCTCCGCGCCCAGTTCCCACAGCGCCGAGGGCGCGACCTGATAGGCGGCGCCATTGGCGCAATCGATCACGATCTTGAGGCCATCGAGGCGGAGTTTCGGCGGGAAGGTGGTCTTGGCATCGTTGATATAACGACCCCGCGCATCCTCGACCCGCCGGGCGCGCCCGATATTCTCCGCAGATACGACCTTGGGCGGATTTTCGAGCAGCTCCTCGATCGCCGCTTCGGCCGTATCGGAAAGTTTGAAGCCATCCGGGCCGAACAGCTTGATACCGTTATCGATATAGGGATTATGGCTTGCCGAAATCATGACGCCGAGATCCGCACGCATGCTTTTGGTCAGCATGGCGACACCGGGCGTCGGCATCGGACCCACCATGATGACGTCCATCCCGACGCTTGTGAAACCCGCGACGAGCGCCGACTCCATCATATAGCCGGACAGCCGCGTATCCTTGCCGATCACGACGCGATGGCGATGGTCGCCGCGCAGGAAATGCGCGCCCGCCGCCTGCCCCACCTTCATGGCGATATCGGCGGTCATCGGTGCCGTGTTGGTGAGCCCCCGGATGCCGTCCGTGCCGAAATAATTACGCGCCATGGATACCTGTCCCGTACGAATGATTCCGCTTGTGCCTTCCCTAGCCGCCGCCCATGATCGTGTGAAGCACAGGGAATAATCGGCGGGGAAAGTTCGGCATGATCGCATGGCTCGAGGCGGCGCTCGCCGATCTCAACGCATTTGTTTTCACCAAAGTCCCGATTTTCGGCGTCGATGTTACCCTGATCGTTATCTGGCTCGCTTTGCCGATGCTGATATTCACGGTCTGGCTCGGTTTCATCAATATCCGCGCCTTTCCCTATTCGCTGCGGATATTGAGCAAACCCGGCCACAATATCGACGCTCCGGGGCAGATCAGCCAGTTCGGCGCACTGACGACCGCGCTCTCGGGCACGGTCGGCCTTGGCAACATTGCAGGCGTTGCCGTAGCCATCGCAACCGGCGGACCCGGCGCCGCCTTCTGGATGTTCATCATCGGCTTTTTCGCGATGACGGTTAAATGTGTCGAGGTCACGCTCGGCCACAAATACCGCGTGGTGAACAGCAACGGCACTATCCGCGGCGGCCCGATGTATTCGCTGAAGAACGGGCTTGCCGCACGCGGCTGGCCGAAGCTGGGCCTGATACTGGGCGGCATTTACGCCTTTTTTGCGCTCGGCGGCGCGATCCCGCTGGTCCAGGTCAACCAAAGCTTCGCGCAGGTGGAAAACGTCACCGGGTTCAGCAGCGGCGCGGGATATGGCGCGATCCTCGCCGTTCTGGTCGGTCTCGTGGTCGTCGGCGGCGTACGCTGGCTCGCCCGGGTAACGTCGATACTCGTACCAGGGATGGCGGCGATCTATCTGACCGGCGTTTTCGCGATCATCTTCATGAATTTCGGCGATCTGCCCAATGCCATCGCGATCATCGTAAGCGATGCCTTCAGCGGCGAAGCGGCGGCCGGCGGGGTGCTCGGCGCATTCGTCGTCGGCATGCAGCGCGCCGTTTATTCGAGCGAAGCCGGGGTCGGCTCGGCGGTCATTGCCCATGCGCAGGCGCGCACGCACGAGCCGGCGTCCGAGGGACTCGTGGCGCTGCTTGAGCCCTTTATCGATACGGTGATAGTCTGTTCGCTCGGCGCGATCGCGATCGTGCTCGCCGGCACCTATCAGAGCGGGTTGGACGATATCTCGATCACGTCCGCGGCCTTCGCCCAGATTTCGAGCTGGTTCCCCGTGCTGCTCGCCATTGCCGTTTTTCTATTCGCCTATTCGACCCTGTGCGCCTGGGGATTTTATGGTTTGCAGGCTTGGGGATATCTTGTTGGCGAAGGTCCGATCCGGACCATGACGTACAAGATCCTCTATGTGCTGATGCTGCCGATCGGATCGATCCTGCCGGTGCAGGCCGTCTTCGATCTTGTCGACAGCGCCTTTTTCCTCATGGCAATTCCCAATGTGATCGCCATCTATATCTTCGGGCCGGAGATAAAGCGCGAGATCACCGGCTATCTCGAACGTCATCGCGCGGCAAATCAGGAGTCCGCCCCATGAAGACGCGAACGCTCGGCAAAGACCTCACCGTATCGGCACTCGGCCTCGGCTGCATGCCGATGGCCGGTATCGGCAAAGGCATGTACGGCATGGCCGACGAGACGGAATCGATCGCGACCGTTCACCGGGCTATCGATCTGGGCGTCACCTTTTTCGA
This sequence comes from Pseudomonadota bacterium, assembly GCA_039819365.1. Classification (GTDB taxonomy): domain Bacteria; phylum Pseudomonadota; class Alphaproteobacteria; order Sphingomonadales; family Sphingomonadaceae; genus Parasphingopyxis. Next base: position 12,438 of record JBCBSD010000038.1, on the reverse strand, counting down.
TACCGCCGAAGTCTATGGCCCGCACAAGAATGAAGAGTTGCTGAGCCGCGCGATCAAGGGCAAGCGCGATGGCCTGGTGATCGCCACCAAATTCGGCTTCGCGTTCGACGAAAGCGGTTTTCGCGGCGTCGACAGCTCGCCGAAAAATGTCCGCAAGGCCTGCGAAGGATCGCTGCAGCGACTGGGTATCGATACGATCGATCTCTATTATCAGCACCGCGTCGATCCGGATGTACCGATCGAGGAAACGGTTGGCGCGATGGCCCGGCTCGTCGAGGAAGGCAAGGTCCGGCATCTCGGCCTCTCCGAAGCCGGGCTCGACACGATCCGCAAGGCGGCGGCGACCCATCCGATCGCGGCGCTGCAATCGGAATATTCGCTCTGGGAACGCGATGTCGAAGCGGAAATCCTGCCGCTTTGCCGCGAACTCGATATCGGTTTCGTGCCCTATTCGCCGCTGGGCCGCGGCTTCCTGACCGGACAGGTCACGTCGCGCGACGATCTGCCCGAAGGCGATTACCGGCTCAACGATCCGCGCTACAGCGAAGAGAATTTCGCCAAGAATATGGAAATCGTCGATGTGGTGAAGGCTATAGCCGATGCGCATGGCGTTTCGCCCGCGCAGATCGCCCTCGCCTGGCTGCTGCATCAGGGCGAAGACATCGTGCCGATCCCCGGATCGAAACGGCGCGTCACGCTGGAAGATTCGATGGCATCGGCCGATGTTTCGCTCAGCGACGACGATATGGCGAAACTCGATGAAGCGGCACCGGCGGGACAAACCGCCGGGCCGCGCTATCATGAGCCGATGATGAAGATGGTACGGATCTAGCCAGCCCAGGCGAGCGGACCGACCGGCATGGCGTGCAGCCAGCTGGCACCGAACCAGAGCAGCGCCCCGAAGACCATCGGCACTACGCCGGGCCAGGCGGCGCGGAGCGGTACCCGGCCGTCGATAATCGCGCCGAAGGGCATAAAGGAGGTTCGGGACTCCCAGCCGCGCCACGCGTCTCCCATCAGGCGCTCTTTCTTCCGGTCCTGCCCGATTGAACCGAAGAAGGTGAGAATCAGGATGCCGGAGGCGATGATGAGGTTCACCGCGCCGCCGCTGAGCGCAATATGCGTCAGCGCCCAGACGATAAACGCCCAGTTCATCGGATGCCGGGTGATCGCGAACACGCCGGTCACGGGACGCACCGGCCGAGACTTGGTCGTGGGATCGGGAAAGGCCGGATTGCCGAGAAAGGACCCCGCAAGCAGGATCATCGATATGAGCATCAGGATCGGCGCGCCCCAATCGAAGAACCATGGCGGGGCAATCCAATGGGGCGTCATCGGCGGCACCGACCGCGCGGCCCAGACCATCCAGCCCAGGCTGGCTGCTGCGATCAGCGAGTAGACGCCCAAAAAGGCAGTTTCTCCGAGCCGCCCGACCAGAGACGCGCGGAGCGGATGCGACAAGAGGAAATGAAAGCCGACAAAACTCACCGTGGCGACTATCAGCTGGGTCAGCGGGTCCATCGCTCTCCTACCACTCGTATGCTTGGGGCAATTGCCGTTCTTCTATGGACAGATATCGGTCGCGAAGCCGCGTCTGGCGCGAGGTCAGAGGCTGCTGCACACCATCGATCAACATGATATCAACGTTTGATGTCACTTCCAACGGGTCGCCGTCCCAGATGACGACATCGGCGCGGCGGCCCGGACGGAGCGAACCGATTTCGCTCCCCAGCCCCATAATCTCGGCCGGATAGGAACTGATCGTGGCGAACGCCTCGCCCCAGCTCAGGCCCGTCGCTCCCGGCACATTGTTCAGCGCCACCAGATTGCCGGCATATTGCGCCGAATAGCGTATCTGATGCGCGTCATTATCGTCGATCATGCCGATCGCGACCTGTACGCCTGCCGCGCGCATTCGCCCGATATTGGATTGCGTCGCCGCCAGCTGCTCGAATTGCTCGGGGAGATCATTAAGCGCCGATGCGATCACCGGCACCCCGGCGGCCGCGATCTCGTTGGCCACCGTCCAGCCTTCGCTGACGCCGACAAGGATCAGTTCCAGCCGGGGATAGTCCGCGCGCAGCCCGATAACGTTCAGAATGTCGCGCGCCTGTTCGACATGCACGATCAGGGGCACGCGGCCCTGGACGACCGGCACGAGCGCCGCCGCATCGACGCGGTTGAGCAGCGCATCGCTGGTCTGCCCGCCATAGGCGTTCGGGTTCGCGGCGTAACGCTGCGCTTGGTCGAGCGCGTTGCGGACCATGGCATAGCTGGCCGATCGGCTGCCGCCCGCCCGCGCCGCGCCGCGCTCGCCCAGTTCGACGAACTGGAAAGCACGCGGCCGCATGACGGCGTCCATGTCCGCGCCGAGATCGATGATCGCGCCCTGCCCGCCAAAAATCGTGCTGCTCGTACGCGGCGCGACGACGGCGCGCGTAACGCCGCCCGTGCGATTGGTCGCGATAGCAGCCGATAGCGGATTGACCGCCGGGGCGATGTCGAGCCCGGCGGAGAATTCGGATTCCGATGCCGCCGCGTCGTTCGTGGGCGCCACGGCGCTGACCTCGACAAGACCGAGCCGCGTGAAGCCGCCGACGATGCCGGGCGAAACCCATTGGCCAGTCGCATCCAGCATCTGCGCACCGGCCGGCACCGCGACATTCGCGCCTGCCGCAACGACGCGACCGTCGCGGACGACGACCGTGCCGCCGGGGATCGGCTCCGAACCGTCCCCGATAACGACGGTGCCGCCGGTAATCGCGAACGTTTGGGCCGATGCCGGAACGGCGACAATAAGCGCGGTCAAAAGCACGATAAGGGCTTTCATCGAACGCTCCCTTCGCCGGGCTGACCGAGCTCGAAATCGGAAATCGGCCGCAACCGCGGGTTGGTCATATCGTAGAGCAAGGCCCCGTCGATCCAGACCATCTGCGGCCGCGAATAGACGCTGAACGGATCGCCGTTCCACAGTACGATATCGGCGCGCTTGCCGGCGGCAAGACTGCCCGTTTCGTCGGCAATGCCCAGTGCGCGCGCCGGATTGATCGTCAGCCATTGCCAGGCTTCGGCATCGCTAATCTCGATACCCGCCCGCCGGCCGTCGGCCAGCGCCTTGGCAGCCTCCTGATTCAGTCTCTGTATCTGGTTGTCGTCATCCGAATGGACGATGGCGCAGGCCCCGCCATTATGGACCATCGGGATATTCTCGAAGACCGTGTCATAGGCCTCCATCTTGAAGCCCCACCAGTCTGCCCACATCGCCGAACATACGCCATGTTCGCGGAGCAGATCGGGTATCTTGTAGGCTTCCACGGCATGCTGGAAACTGGCGATGCTGTAGCCGAACTCTTCGGCCATATCGATCATGATCGCCATCTCGTCAGCGCGATAGCAGTGATTGTGCACGAGGATGTCGCCGTCCAAGACGCCCGCGAGCGTTTCATGTCGCAGGTTGCGGGCGGGCGGCGAGCCACCGTTTTCGCGATAATTTTCCCATTGGTCCCGATAGCGCTGCGCGTCGATCCAGGCCTGACGCGCGACCGCCACATTGGCCATGCGGCTGCCGGGCGTCTGGTTGCGGCTACCATAGACGCGTTTCGGATTCTCGCCGCACGCCATTTTAAGGCCGTACGGTGCGTCCGGGAATTTCATGCCTTGCATCGTGCGCGACGGCACATTGCGGAGCGTCACCGAACGTCCGCCGAACAAGTTAGCTGATCCCGGCAGGATATTGAGCGTCGTCACCCCGCCATTGGCAAGCGCCCGGCTGAACCCCGGATCCTGCGGCCAGACGCTGTGCTCGGTCCAGACATTGGCGGTATTGTTGCCGGTGATCTCGTTACCGTCCTGATGCGCGGCGACGCTGGGGCTCGGATAATTGCCCAGATGACTATGGATATCGATGATCCCCGGCGTCACCCAAAGGCCGGCACCGTCGATCACCGTGGTGCCTTCCGGCACCTCCAGCGACTGGCCGATCGCCTGCACGCGGCCATCGGCGAAATAGACCATGCCATTGTCGATCTGGCCGCCCTCGCCGTCATAGATTGTTGCACCGCGGATGACGGTCGGCACGCCCGGATAGGGCCGATAGGTCGACGGGAACGGGTCGGGATCGAAAACGCCGGCCGCGCTGCGATCCTCGGCGGCACTGGCGCTATTCGCGCTCTGGCCGCCGGTGGTCGCGCATCCGAACAGCGCCAGCGTCGCCGCCAGCAGAACCGCCGCTTTCCTCATGTCCGCACTTCTCCCGTCGTATCGATACCGGCCGCATCGGGCGCACCCAATTCGGACTGACCGAGCATATCGTCGTCGATGCTGTCGTCTTGGAGCGTATCGAGATGCATGAGCTTCTTGACCCACACCGACACGATTATGACGAAAATCCCGACACAGATCGCAACAAGGCCGATTGTTTCGTAGATTGAGAGAGTCGCCTCACGTGTCATCTGGCCGTCTTCACCGCCTGTCAGTGAGCCGATATAGCCGGCAACATAATTACCACCAGCGGTTGCGAAGAACCATGCACCCATAATTAGGCTGGCCAGATGCCGCGGCGAAAGGCGGTTCATAGCTGACAATCCGACTGGGGATAGGCAAAGTTCGCCAGTGGTATGAAACAAATAGATACCGAACAAGAAGATGACGGGAATGAGCGCATCGGGACTTACGGTCGCCGCGCCCCATACAAGAACGAAAAAGCCGAATCCGAGTTGAACCAGGCCCAGCCCGAACTTTGCCGGAGTCGATGGTTCGAGTCCGCGCCGCCCCAACCAAGTCCAAAGCGTAGCGAACAGTGGCGCGAAAAGAATAATGAAAATCGGATTGATTGACTGGAATATCGGCGCGGGAACACCCTGGAGATTGATATAGCGATCGGTAAACAGGTTGAGTGAACCGCCTGCCTGCTCGAAGAGACCCCAGAACAACGGCTGCAGCGCGATGAGAAAAAGGATCGCGAAAATTCGTTCCCTAGGTTCTTTTTCCAGCCGGAAGGCTTCGATCAGCACATACGCGAGCAGAGCGAGGCCGGACAGGAGCATCAGTCCGCCAACAACAGACTGATACTGGATTAGCAGCCACATCACGCCAACCGCCACGATTCCAATTGCATAAAGCCAATATTCTTTGGCCTTTGCGAGTACTGCCGGCGGTTCGCCTTGGCCAAGCAACAGTGGTTTTCCGAGCACAAACACAATCAGGCCCAAGAGCATTCCGATACCGGCAGCACCGAACCCATACGCCCAACCCAATGTAAAACCGAGATAACCAGCAATGATCGTGCCGATCGCGGCACCAACGTTAATGCCCATATAAAATATCGTATAAGCACCATCACGGCGAACATCGGTTCGCGGATAGAGCTGGCCCACAATAACGGAGATGTTCGCCTTCAGGAAACCTGACCCGACGATGATGAACGACAAGGCCAACCAGAAGATGTTGATTGTCGGGTCATTTTGGCCACCAGTTCCTTCGAATGCCATCAAAAAGTGACCGAAAGTGAGCAGCACCGCACCGAACAATACAGCCTTCCGTTGACCAAGATACCGATCGGCCAGCCAGCCACCCAGCACTGGTGTAATATAAACGAGGCTTACATAAGCACCGTATACAATGTTGGATGCACTATCGTTGAAGAGCCAGTGCTGAGTCAGATAAAAGATCAGCAGCGCGCGCATGCCATAATAGGAGAAGCGTTCCCACATCTCAGCGAAGAAGAGGATATATAACCCCTTCGGATGACCGCCGACTTCCTCACGAGGACGGGTGATTGCATATGCGCCCAGCGCCAAGAAAATGATCAGCACAACGGCAGCGATAAACGCAATCCAATCGCCCTGATTCCACAAGGCAATAGCTTTCAACTCTGTCACGATAAATTCCCCTCAGAACTCATGTTACGCACCGGCAAACACATGGCGCGCATTTATGGCGGCGCAGACTAGCGCCGAAATCCTCGCTGTGAAGGGGCTGGCAGATTTAGCGGCGGATGCTAGGAGCGGCAGCCATGTTCAACGATCTCTCCTCGCCGCTCGATTTCCTCGCCACCCGCCGGTCCAGCCGGCCGCGCGATATGGTCGAACCGGGGCCGGAAGGCGCGGAATTGCGACGCATATTGGAGATCGCCACGCGCACGCCCGATCATGGCAAGCTGTCGCCATGGCGCTTCGTCGTCGTGGACGCGGCGCAGCGGACACGCTTCGCCGAAATTCTGCATGCCGCTTATCGGATCGACCGGGAGCAGCCGGGCAAGCTCGAGATCGAGGCGATCGACCAGTTCGCATACCAGGCGCCGACACTCATAGTCGCACTGCACAGTCCGAAAACATCAAGCAAGATCCCGCTCTGGGAACAGGAACTGTCGACCGGCGCGGCCTGTTTCAACCTGATCGCCGCGGCGCACGCGCTGGGTTATGTCGGTGGCTGGTTAACCGGATGGGCCGCCTATTCCGATGCCGTGCGCGACGCCTTCGGCGAAGCGCCGGAGCGGATTGCCGGCTTTATCTTTCTCGGGACGGCTGGAGCAGAATTGAAGGAACGGCCGCGGCCCGAATTCGATGCGGTCGTCAGCGATTGGGTGGCTGAATAACCGCCGATCGAATTAATTCGCGCATACCCCTTGACGCGACACAGTGTTTTACGACACTATAGCGCGATGTCCAAAGCCGAAAAACCTGTCTATCTGAAACTGCGCGAGAAGATCGCCGCGGCGATCCTCGATGGCCGCTATGGCGACGGCGATCCCCTACCGTCGGTCCGCGCCTTCGCCGCCGATGAGGGCGCAAACCCGCTCACGGTCGCGAAAGCCTATCAGACATTCCAGGACGACGGCATCGTCGTGGTCCGGCGCGGGGTCGGCATGTTCGTCGCCAATGGCGCGTCGGAAAAGCTGCGCACGCGCGAACGCGATACGTTCCTCAACGACGAATGGCCGAAGATCGTCCGCCACATCGATCGGCTCGGCCTCGACACGGCCGAATTGCTGGACCGCGAAACCGCCTAGGCGGCAAACACCTCTTCATCCACCGAATAGAGAATATCGGCCTTGGCCGTGGCAGCCGCCTTGAGCCCGCTGCCCTCCGGGACGATCTGATCGAGATAGAAGCGCGCGGCCGCGATCTTCATTTTCAGGAAATTGCTATCGCCCGCGCCGGATTCCAGTTCCGCTTCGGCGATGCGGAGCTGGCGCGCCATCAGCCAGCCACAGGTCGCGACCGAGAGCATGGTGAGAAACGGATAGCTGGCCGCCAGCCGGTCATCGACGCTCGCCTCGCCTGAGACGAGCCACTGGACGACCGCTTCGCAGTCGGCGGCAAGCGCCGCGAGACGCAGTTCGCCTTCCGCACCGCCCGCAATGTCGGCCAGCAGCGACTGCATCGCCTCGCCACCCGCGAGACCAAGCTTACGCCCAACAAGATCGGCGGCCTGGATGCCGTTCGTGCCCTCGTAAATCGGCGCGATGCGGATATCGCGATAATATTGGGCGGCGCCGGTTTCCTCGACAAAGCCCATGCCACCATGAACCTGCACGCCCAGGCTTGCGACCTCGCAGCCGGCATCGGTGCCATAGGCCTTGGCCAGCGGCGTCAATACCTCGGATCGCGCCTTCGCTGTCTCGTCGCCGAGCGTAGCCGCGTCCACCTGCCCGGCCGCGTAATAGACCAGCGCGCGCACGGCCATGGTGAGCGACTTCATCCGCAATAGCATGCGCCGGACATCGGGATGCCCAACAATCGCAACCGGCTCGCGGGACCCCGAGCCTGCCCGCGCCGACTGGACGCGTTCGCGGGCGAAATGCACCGCCTGCTGCGTCGCGCGTTCGCCGATCTGGACACCCTGCAGCCCGACATTGAGCCGCGCATTGTTCATCATCGTGAACATCGCGCGCATGCCGCCATGTTCGGGGCCGATCAGCCAGCCATGGCAATCGTCATTATCGCCGAACGACATGGTGCAGGTCGGCGAGGCATGGATGCCGAGCTTGTGCTCCATCGAGACGCAACGGACGTCGTTTTCCTCACCGGGCCCGCCATTCTCGTCGAGACGATAGCGCGGCACAAGGAACAGCGAGATGCCCTTGGTGCCTTCCGGCGCGCCCGGTGTACGGGCGAGCACCAGATGGATGATGTTATCGGCCAGATCATGCTCGCCGAAAGTGATATAAATCTTCTGCCCCTTGATCCGCCAGCTGCCATCCTCGGCCGGCTCCGCCTTGGTCTTGAGCGCCCCGACATCGGACCCCGCCTGGGATTCGGTAAGGTTCATCGTACCGGTCCATTCGCCGCTCGAGAGTTTGGGCAGATAGGCGGCCTGCAGCTCGGGGCTGCCATGATGGGTCAGCGCCTCGATCGCGCCGACGCTGAGCATCGGGCAGAGACTGAACGCCATATTGGCCGAGCCCAGCGATTCCAGGATCGCGGCGGCCAGGCTGAACGGCATCCCCTGCCCGCCAAAGTCCGACGGCGCCGCGATCGTACCCCAGCCGCCCTCGACATAGGCGCGATAGGCGTCGCGAAATCCGTCCGGCATCACCACGCCATTTTCGGTCAGCTTCGCGCCCTCCTCGTCGCCGACGCGGTTAAGCGGCGCCCATTCGCCGGCCGCCAACTGCCCAGCCCCGTCGAGAATCGCGTCGACCATATCGCCCGAGGCCTCCGCGAACCGGTCACTGTTCGCCAGTCCGGCAATGTCGGCAATATGTTCGAGCACAAAACGCTGTTCGGTAACGGGCGGCACAAAGCTCATAATCGCATCCTGATCTTGCGGAGAATCTGCGCGGCCTATAGCCCGGCCCGATGCCGACGCCAAATCCCGCGTGCGAGACGGTTATCAAGCCGTTCGACGACGATGTAATTGCCGAAGCCGCCAGGCGGATCCGGGCGGGCGAGTGTGTCGCCGTGCCGACGGAAACCGTCTACGGACTCGCCGCGGATGCGACGAACGGTGAAGCAGTCGCGCGGATTTACGCCGCCAAGGGCCGCCCATCCTTCAATCCGCTGATCGTCCATGCCGCCTCGACCGAAATGGCCCGGACCTTGGCGCGATTCGATGAAATGGCCGATAATCTGGCCGCGCGATTCTGGCCGGGACCTCTGACGCTGGTTTTGCCGCTGAGATCGGACAGCGGGATTGCGGGCATCGTTTCGGCCGGGCTCGATACCGTGGCTGTTCGCGTCCCGGACCATCCCGCGATGCAGGCCTTGCTGCGCGCCGTGAACCGGCCGCTGGCCGCGCCCTCGGCCAATGCCAGCGGGCAGATCAGCCCCACTCGCGCCGAACATGTGCGCAAGAGTCTCGCAGGCCGGATCGGGCTTATCATCGACGCCGGCCCGACCGGGCACGGGCTCGAATCTACCATTGTCGCTCCCGAAGATACGACAATTCGCCTGTTGCGGCCCGGGCCCGTGGGCAGCGACGCGATTGAGGCGGCGTGCGGACTGCCGGTCTCAAGCGATACCGATGGAAAGATCGAGGCGCCCGGCCAGCTAACCAGTCATTACGCGCCGACGAAACCGCTGCGCCTCGACGCCGAACGGGCAGAGCCCGGCGAATGGCTGATCGGCTTCGGCGACATCGCAGGGGACGCGACGCTGAGCGCCTCGGGCGATCTCGTCGAAGCAGCGGCGAGACTGTTCGACGCTTTGCACGAAGCCGACACCAGCGATGCTGCGGGAATTGCCGTCGTCCCCGTAGCCGAAACCGGATTGGGCGTGGCGATCAACGACAGGCTGCGCCGCGCCGCGGCCGACGGCTAGGCGTTGGCCTTTAAGCGCTGCTGGTAACTTTTCCGGAATTTCTGGAGCTTGGGTGCGACGACCGCCATGCAATAGGGGTTGCGGCTGCCTTCCCGCTCGAAATAGTCCTGATGATAGTCTTCGGCCTTGTACCAGTCGCCGAGCGGTTCGATCGTGGTCACGATCGGATCATTCCACTCGGACGCGGCCTCTTCGATGGCCTTTTGCGCCAGCGCTTTCTGCTCGTCGGAATGCGGGAAGATCGCCGAGCGATATTGCGTGCCGACATCGTTGCCCTGGCGGTTGAGTTGCGTCGGATCGTGTATGTGAAAGAAGATGTCGAGCAAGTCCGCATAGCCGATCACGTCGCTGTCATAAGTCAGGCGCACCGCTTCGGCATGGCCGGTATTGCCCGAACAGACCGAGCGATAATCGGGGTCGCTGGTCTCGCCGCCGATATAGCCGCTTTCGACATTGGTGACGCCGACCACGTCATTATACACCGCTTCAGTGCACCAGAAGCACCCGCCTGCCAGCGTCGCCGTTTCAATCGCCATGATCGCTCCTTATCCTCAATCTTAAATCTTGCGTACCGAAGATAGGAAGCCTTCCGGAAATTCCTAATCGGGCGGGCGTTGCGCCGGCCGAAAATGTTCGCTGCGTTCGGTGCAGTTCTGACCCGGGCGCGGATTGCGGACTTCGGAGCACAGCGTATCCGGCGCTTGCGGACGACCCGGGCGTGCATTGCCGGAATCGGGCGGGTTCTGATTGCCGCTATTCGGACGACGCGGTTGTTGCGGTGAATTCTGCGCCATCTGCATGGCCGATTGAGCCTCTTGCGCACCGCCGGTTGCCGCAGACTCGTCGCGAGTCGCGTGCGCCGGCCCGACGGCCAGCACCAATCCGCATGCCATCGCTACCGTGGTGCCCCGTAAAAGGGATCGCCCTTTTCCGCTCCGTATTTTCATATCTCTTCCCCTGTATAGCCCGTTGAAGACGCTACGATTCGTCGGCGTCATCGCGTTCCGAATTAAGCCAAAGCAGCTCGAAACGCCAATTGTCGCGCTGGGCGCTCTCCTCGAACGCCGGTATCCGTTCCTGGCTGTCGGCCAGCGACAATACGAGCTCGTTATCGATCGGCCCGTCCGATTCCATCAGCATGATGCCGCCCCAGCCAATATGATCGGACAGATAGTCGACCGCATAGCGCCCATTGTCCAAACGCTCGGCGCGCTCCACAAGCTGTTCCCGGTTTTCCGCGAGGATCATCGATCCGTCCGGGTCGATCGAATAGATATGCGCATATTCGTGCAGCTCGTCCGGATCGAAAACGAGCGTGAAGCGGACATCGACATCGCTGCCGATCGTCGTCTCGTCGGCTTCCAGCCGCCGGATGCCGGTATGCTGATAGCGGCGCAGCCCTTCGATCAGCTCGCACTGGGTCGATTCCATCGGCGCGATGCCCGATACGCTGATCCGCGAAATCGGCACGCCATTGTCTTGCGCAGCTTGCCGGACGGCGCGCTCGACCGATGTACCGGGTGTGACCGACGCGCCGACGATGGCAAGCTCGACACCGTCGTCGGATTCGGAAAACTCGCTGATCCGCAGCCAAGAGCATTGCAGCTGGCCCAGGCGCGCGGTGAAAAATTCTTCTGGATCGGATACGCCGCGCGGGTACCAGAGCAGATAGCCGAGCGTTGCAATGCCCGCCACGGCCAGCACCGCCGCCCAGATCGCAACGCGTCGATACAGGCGATTATGCGATACCAGATACAGTATTCCCGGCGATTCCTTGGTAACCTGAAAGGCGCGCACCGGCTCGGCGATATTCTTCAAACGCTGCTCGCCCAGGTCGCGGAACTGCATTTCGAACTGGGTCAGATGTTCGCGTGCGCGTTGCGAGACGCAGATGCCGCCGGGCGCGGCCAGCCCTTCGAGCCGTGCCGCGATATTCACGCCATTGCCGAAAACATCGCCGTCGCGTGTAATGATGTCGCCGATATCGAGGCCGATCCTGAGCAGCAGCGGCTCACGCACGCCTTCCTTGCGATTCTCGACATTGCGGATGTCGAAAGCCTCCTGGATTGTCGAAGCACATTTGAAGGCGGCGGCAACGCTCGGAAACTCGCCGATGAAGCCATCGCCGGTATGCTTGACGAAGCGGCCCCCGGCCTTTTCGATCTCCGGCCGGACGATCTCGTCCATCCGCTTGTTGATGCGGCCGATCGTGCCTTCTTCGTCCAAGGTGGTGAGACGGCTGTAGCCGACGACATCGGCGACGATGATCGCGGCAAGCCGGCGCTGCATTTGATCGACCATCGATCCCCCAAGGTCCGTCCGAAAAGGCTGTTTTCGAACGATTCTCGTATAATCATATCCGGGAGGGGATGTATAGCCGGGCCGATGGTGAACGGCCTGCAAGAGGCTGGCTGGGGCGGCAGGGATCGAACCTGCGAATGGCGGCATCAAAAGCCGCTGCCTTACCACTTGGCCACGCCCCAGCAGCCGGGCGCCTATATAGCGAGCAATCTCCCGAGCGAAACCCCCTGCGAACGCTGGCCATGGCCGCGCGCCGAAGCTAAGGCGGGCCGGAATACAGGGAGTGAGAAATGGCTGTCCTCGTAACCGGCGCCGCGGGCTTTATCGGAATGCATGTGTGTCGGCACCTGCTGGATCGCGGCGAGCAGGTGATCGG
>JBCBSD010000037.1:0-34613 GCA_039819365.1 Pseudomonadota bacterium | reverse complement strand
TATATGCGCGCCTATGAGGTCGCGACCTTCTACACGATGTACAATCTCGTGCCGGTCGGGCGTTACCACGTCCAGCTCTGCGGCACGACGCCCTGCCTGTTGCGCGGCTCGGACGACGTCATGGCGGCCTGCAAGAATAAGGGAATGGTCAAGGGCAAGACGACGCCGGACGGCCTGTTCACGCTGACCGAGGTCGAATGCCTGGGCGCCTGTGCCAATGCGCCGATGGTCCAGATCAACGACGATAATTTCGAAGATCTCGATTATGACAGCATGACCGATATCCTCGAAAAACTGAGCAATGACGAGCCGGTGACGCCCGGCCCGCAGATCGAGCGGCAGACGAGCTGCCCCGAAGGCGGACCGACGACGCTGAAGCACATGGCGGAGGTAGCCGAGTGATGACGGTCTACCCCTCCCGTTGGTGTCGAGCGAGGTTCGAGCGTAGCCGAGAACCGGAGTCGAGACAGCGCTTCTCGACAGACGCATCTCGGCTTCGCTCGATGCTGCTCGAAGCCAACGGTTTTGAAGTCTTGGGGGTGGCGGACTGATGGCCTCCCGCGGACCCTTTTCCTCGATGACGCTCGTGCAGGCGACGATCACATTCGTGGTCGCGTTCCTCGCGATCAATATCGTGATCGACGTGCTGGTCTTCGGCATCGATCCGGCGCGCAATATCGTGCGCCATGTCGTCGCCTCGCTGATCGCGGCGCCGATCTGGTATCTGTTCATTCGCTGGATGAGGTCGCGCAATGCTTGACGACAAGGATCGCATCTTCACCAATGTCTATGGCTTCCAGCCATGGGGCATCGACGCGGCAATGAAGCGCGGCGACTGGGACGGCACGAAGAAGCTGCTCCAGAAAGACCAGGACGGGATCGTCGACGAGATCAAGACGTCCGGCCTGCGCGGGCGCGGCGGCGCGGGATTCCCGACCGGTCTCAAATGGTCGTTCATGCCGAAAGAATCGAAGGACGGCCGGCCGAGCTTCCTCGTCATCAATGCCGACGAATCCGAACCGGGCAGCTGCAAGGACCGGGAGATCATCCGGCACGATCCGCACAAGCTGATCGAGGGCGCGCTGATCGCGGGTTACGCGATGCGGGCGCGGGCCGCCTATATCTACATCCGCGGCGAGTTTATCCGCGAGGCCGAAACGCTCTTCGCCGCCGTGCAGGAAGCTTACGATAAAGGCTTTATCGGCAAGAACGCCTGCGGCTCCGGCTATGATTTCGATGTCTTCGTTCATCGTGGGGCAGGGGCCTATATTTGCGGCGAGGAAACCGCGTTGCTCGAAAGCCTGGAAGGCAAGAAGGGCCAGCCGCGCCTGAAGCCGCCATTTCCAGCGGGGGCTGGGCTCTATGGCTGCCCGACCACCGTCAACAACGTTGAATCGATCGCGGTCGTGCCGACGATCCTGCGGCGCGGGCCCAGCTGGTTTGCCGGTATCGGGCGCGAGAAGAACGAAGGCACGAAACTGTTCCAGATTTCGGGCCATGTCGAAAAGCCCTGCGTCGTCGAAGAGGCGATGAGCATTCCGTTTCGCGAGCTGATCGAAAAGCATGCGGGCGGCATTACCGGCGGTTGGGACAATCTGCTTGCGGTGATTCCGGGCGGCTCCTCGGTGCCGCTGGTGCCGGCGAACGAGATCATCGATGCGCCTATGGATTTCGACGGGCTTAAGGATCTGGGCTCGGGCCTCGGCACCGCGGCGGTGATCGTGATGGACAAATCGACCGATATCGTCCGCGCGATCAGTCGCATTTCCTATTTCTACAAGCATGAAAGCTGTGGCCAGTGCACGCCGTGCCGCGAGGGCACGGGCTGGATGTGGCGGATGATGGAGCGGCTGCGCGAAGGCAAGGCCGACATCGCCGATATCGATATGCTGCACGAAGTGACCAAGCAGGTCGAAGGCCATACCATCTGCGCGCTCGGCGATGCCGCGGCCTGGCCGATCCAGGGCCTGATCCGCCACTTCCGCCCGGAGCTGGAACGCCGCATCCGCGAATATGCGGGTGAGGGCGCTGGTGGCGAGATGATGGAGGCGGCGGAGTGATGGAACAGAATTCGAATATTCTGTCCGCCGAACTTGCGCTTCAAGAATATTGGCGCACTCGCTTGGCTAACATCGAAGTTTTTCGGGAAATTGCTGGCTATGAGCACGGTAGCACCCGCTTCAAAGACGTGGAGTCAGTGCGAGCACTTGTTATATCGCACCTGAGTTTGGCGGATCGAATAGCAAGGAGAACTTTTGGCCTGAGTGGGGACGATGCTGGGTTCTGGCGTAAGCAAATAACCGAAATGGTATACCCATATATGCGGTATTTGCGGGATATTCCCTTGGATCATGACCACGTTTGGAATGAAGAGCTAGTCGAAATGCTGCTCAAGATGAAAGACAGTTCTGAAAAGCTCGACGCACTCATCGAGGAAGATAGCGCGGAGTCTCAAAATGCCTAAAGTCACCGTAGACGGCACAGAGATCGAAGTCCCAGACGGCGCGACCGTGTTGCAGGCGTGCGAGCTGGCGGGGAAGGAGATTCCGCGCTTCTGCTATCATGAACGGCTGAGCATCGCGGGCAATTGCCGGATGTGCCTCGTCGAGGTGAAGCCCGGGCCGCCCAAGCCGCAGGCGAGCTGTGCGCTGCCCGCTGCCGAGGGGCAGGAAATCTTCACGACGACCGAGATGGTGAAGAAGGCGCGCGAAGGGGTGATGGAGTTTCTCCTCATCAACCACCCGCTCGATTGCCCGATTTGCGACCAAGGCGGCGAATGCGACCTGCAGGACCAGGCCATGGCCTATGGCAAGGGCAGCACGCGCTACGAGATGAACAAGCGCGCCGTGACCGAAAAATATATGGGGCCGGTGATCAAGACGATCATGACGCGCTGCATCCATTGCACGCGTTGCGTCCGCTTTGCGCAGGAAGTCGCGGGCGTCGAGGAAATCGGCGCGGTCGGGCGCGGTGAGAATATGGAAATCACGACCTATCTGGAGCATGCCGCGAAGAGCGAGCTTTCCGGCAATGTCGTCGATCTGTGCCCGGTCGGCGCGTTGACCGCTGCGCCCTATGCGTTCGAAGCGCGGCCCTGGGAGCTGCGCAAGACGCCGTCGATCGACGTGATGGATGCGGTCGGCACGAATATCCGGCTCGACAGCCGGGGCCGGGAAGTGCTGCGCGCGCTCCCGCGGATCAATGACGACGTCAACGAGGAATGGGCAAGCGACAAGACGCGCCACGCGGTGGACGGGCTCTACCGGAACCGGCTCGATACGCCCTGGGTCCGCCGCGACGGCAAACTCGAAAAGGCAAGCTGGGGCGAAGCATTCGCCGCGATTGCCGATGCTGCGAAGAAGGCGGGCAGCAAGGTCGCGGCCATCGGCGGCGATCTGGTCGAGGTCGAGGCGCTCTACGCGGTGCAGAAGCTGCTCGAGGGGCTTGGCTCGACGCTGATCGAGGGCCGGCAGAACGGCATGGATTATGACGCGAGCAATCTCGCGGCGGTGAATTTCAACACGACGATAGCGGGCCTCGAAGACGCGGACGCGATCCTGCTGATCGGCACCAATCCGCGATGGGAAGCGCCGCTGGTCAACACGCGTCTCCGCACGGCAGTGAAGGCGGGCGCGAAGGTTTTCGCCATCGGTCCGGAAATCGACCTGACCTATCCGGTGACCTGGCTCGGCGACGATGCCGCGCTGACCGCCGATCTGCCGGACGAAGTGGCCGAGGCCCTGAAAGCTGCCGAACGCCCGGCGATGATCGTCGGCGGCGGCGCGCTGATGGTGCCGGGCCTGCAGGCGGCCTCGTTGGCGCTGGCCGACACTCTTGGTCTCATCAAGGACGGCTGGAACGGCTACAACGTCCTCCACTTCTCCGCGGCGCGCATGGGTGGGCTGATGCTCGGCTGGGCGCAGCCGGGCGGTACGGCCGATATCGCGGCGGCCAGGCCCGAGCTGCTGTTCCTGCTTGGCGCGGACGGCGTGGATTTCGATGCGTTCGAGAGCGCCTTCAAGGTCTATGTCGGCCATCATGGCGAGCAGGGCGCCGCCAACGCCGACGTCATCCTGCCCGGCGCCTCCTATGCCGAAAAGAGCGGCACCTGGGTCAATCTCGAAGGCCGGGTCCAGCGCGGCAACCGCGCGGTCTTCCCGCCCGGCGATGCGCGCGAGGACTGGACGATCGTCCGCGCGCTGTCCGACGCGCTCGGCAATCCGCTGCCCTTCGACACGCTCGATCAGCTGCGCGACGCGATTGCTGCGGAATTCCCGGCGCTCGCCGATGGGGGGCTGGCCGAATATGAATGGGCGCCGCCAGCGCTTGAGGCTGAGGCCCCGAGCGGTCCTATCGCCTTGCCGATCAAGGATTTCTACCTGACCAACGCGATCTGCCGCGCCAGCGCGACGATGCAGCGTTGCTCGGCCGAACTCATCCATGGCGAAGAATTTGCGGAGGCGGCGGAATGACCGAATTCTTCCAGTCGCTTGGCATGAGCTACGAATGGGCGTGGTTCGTCGCGACCATTTCGGCGATCCTGCTGATCGCGCTGCCGCTGATGCTCGCGGTCGCGATGATCATCTATGCCGACCGCAAGATCCTCGCCGCGATCATGCTGCGGCGCGGCCCCAATGTCGTCGGCCCGTTCGGCCTGCTCCAGAGCTTTGCCGATGGCCTCAAGGTGTTCCTGAAGGAAACGATCATCCCGACCTCGGCCAACCGGGGGCTGTTCCTGATCGCGCCGATCGTGACATTTACCGTGGCGCTGATCGCCTGGGCGGTGATCCCGTTCGGCCCTGGCATGGCGCTGGCCGATATCAACGTGGCGTTGCTCTACATTCTCGCGATCAGCTCGCTCGGCGTGTACGGCGTGATCATCTCGGGCTGGGCGTCCAACTCCAAATATCCGTTCTACTCGGCCTTGCGCGCGGCCGCTCAGATGGTGAGCTACGAAGTCTCGATCGGCTTCGTCCTGCTCTCGATCGTGATGTTCGCGGGCACGTTCAGCCTGTCGGGCATTATCGAGGCGCAGCAGGGCCATGTCTTCGGCATCCTCAATGGCTTCGGCTTCAACCCGCTGCTCTTCCCGATGGCGGTCATCTTCCTGATCTCCGCCATGGCCGAAACCGCGCGGACGCCGTTCGACCTGACCGAAGCGGAGTCCGAACTCGTCGCCGGCTATCAGACCGAATATTCGTCGATGAGCTTTGCGCTCTTCTGGCTCGGTGAATATGCGAACATCCTGCTGATGTGCGCGCTCAACGCCATCCTGTTCTGGGGCGGCTGGCTGCCCCCGATCGATTGGGCGCCGCTCTACGATTTCCTGTTCACGCCGGAAATCACGGGCATGTTCTGGCTGTTCCTGAAAATCCTGGCCGGCTTCTTCGTCTTCAGCTGGGCCTGGGCGACCCTGCCGCGCTATCGCTATGACCAGCTCATGCGGCTGGGCTGGAAAGTGTTCCTCCCGATCTCGCTGATCTGGGTGGTGCTGGTGTCCGGTTATCTTATGCTGACCCGCTATGGAGGCCTGCTATGAGCAGTCTCGCCCATTTCGTAAAATCCTTCACGCTCTGGGAGATCGTCAAGGCGCATATCCTGACGCTCAAATATTTCTTCAAGCCCAAGGCAACCGTCAACTATCCGTATGAGAAGAACCCGATCAGCCCGCGCTTTCGCGGCGAACATGCGCTGCGCCGCTATCCCAATGGCGAGGAGCGCTGCATCGCCTGCAAGCTGTGCGAAGCCATCTGCCCCGCCCAGGCGATCACCATCGAGGCCGAGCCGCGCGACGACGGCAGCCGGCGGACGACTCGCTACGATATCGACATGACCAAGTGCATCTATTGCGGATTGTGCGAGGAGGCCTGCCCGGTCGATGCGATCGTCGAGGGGCCGAATTTCGAATATGCCACGGAAACGCGCGAGGAACTGCTCTACGACAAGGAAAAATTGCTGGCCAATGGCGACAAATGGGAGCGCGCGATCGCCGCGAACCTTGCCGCCGACGCGCCCTATCGCTAAGCCGCAGCCGATTCTTACAGGGGTCCCCAGAATACCGTGATTCAGGCATTCGCCTTTTACCTTTTTGCATCCATCACTGTTGCCTCGGGCGCGCTGACGATCCTGTCGCGCAATCCCGTGCATTCGGTGCTGTGGCTGATCCTCGCCTTCTTCAACGCGGCGGGCCTGATGCTGCTGGTCGGCGCGGAATTCATCGCGATGCTGCTGATCCTCGTCTATGTCGGCGCGGTGGCCGTGCTGTTCCTGTTCGTGGTCATGATGCTCAACATCGATTTCGCCCGGTTGCGCGCCGGATTTACGCGCTATCTGCCCATCGGCCTGTTGATCGCGGCGGTGCTGCTGGCGGAGATCGTGCTGGCCATCGGCGTCTGGAGTTTCGCCGATCTCGGGCCCGACACGCGGATGGCGACAATCGATCCCGATATGCCCAATATCGAGGCGATCGGCCGGGCGCTGTACGACCGCTATCTGCTCGTGTTCGAAGGCGCGGGTATTGTGCTGTTGGTCGCCATGGTCGGCGCCATCGTGTTGACGAAGCGCGAACGTTCCGGAGTACGGCCGCAGAATATCGGCAAACAGGTGCGGCGGCGTCCCGAAGACGCGACCCGCAACACGCAACCCGAAGTGGGCGAGGGGGTCGAGCTGTGATTTCCAAACGCCCCCCGATAATCCCGAGCTTGGTCGAGGGAGATGTTCGAGCGGAGCCGAGAACATTGTACTGCGAAGCATCTCGGCTTCGCTCGATGCGACGCTTCGACTTCGCTCAACGCCAGCGGTTGAGTTTTATATCGGCTTGCGGAGGCACCGCGTGATCGGCTTGGGCCATTATCTCGTCGTCAGCGCGATCCTCTTCGTGACGGGCGTGCTCGGTATCTTCCTCAACCGGAAGAATATCATCATCATCCTGATGGCGATCGAGCTGATCCTGCTGTCGGTGAATATCAATCTCGTCGCGTTCAGCGCCTTTCTCGGCGATATTGTCGGGCAGGTCTTCGCTATGTTCGTGTTGACCGTGGCGGCTGGCGAGGCGGCGATCGGGCTCGCGATCCTCGTCATCTATTTCCGCGGCCGCGGCACGATATCGGTCGAAGACGTCAACCGGATGAAGGGCTGACCCGATGATTCAGCTCATCGTCTTCCTGCCGCTGCTTGCGGCCATCATTGCCGGTCTCGGCAATCGGATGCTCGGCAACTTCGTCGCGAAAATCCTGACGACGGGCGCGCTGTTTATCGCCTGCGCGCTGAGCTGGCCGATCTTTCTCGATTTCCTTGTCGGCGGGCAGGAAGCCTATGTCGCGCCGGTCTTCACCTGGATCACTTCGGGCGAGATGGACGTCGCCTGGAGCCTGCGCGTCGACACGCTGACCGCCGTCATGCTGGTCGTCGTCACGACCGTCTCCGCGCTCGTTCATCTGTATAGCTGGGGCTATATGGAGGAAGACCCGGACCAACCGCGCTTCTTCGCCTATCTCTCGCTCTTCACCTTCGCGATGCTGATGCTCGTGACCTCGAACAATCTGGTGCAGATGTTCTTCGGCTGGGAAGGGGTGGGTCTCGCCAGCTATCTCCTGATCGGTTTCTGGTACAAGAAACCGAGCGCCAATGCCGCCGCGATCAAGGCGTTTGTCGTCAACCGCGTCGGCGATTTCGGCTTCTCGCTGGGCATCTTCGGGACGTTCCTCGTCTTTGGTACGGTATCGATCCCGGAGATCCTCGAAGCCGCGCCCGCCATGGCCGGATCGACGATCGGCTTTCTCGGCTATCGCGTCGATACGATGACGCTGCTCTGCGTGCTGCTGTTCATTGGCGCAATGGGCAAATCGGCGCAGTTCGGCCTGCACACCTGGCTGCCCGACGCGATGGAGGGCCCGACGCCGGTCTCCGCACTGATCCATGCCGCGACGATGGTCACGGCCGGCGTGTTCATGGTCTGCCGCCTCTCGCCGATGTTCGAAACCAGCGACATGGCGCTTGCGGTCGTGACCTTCTTCGGTCTGTTGACGGCGTTCTTCGCGGCGACGGTCGGGACCGCGCAGACCGATATCAAGCGCGTCATCGCCTATTCGACCTGCTCGCAGCTCGGCTACATGTTCGTGGCGGCCGGGGTCGGCGCTTATGGCATCGCGATGTTCCACCTGTTCACCCACGCCTTCTTCAAGGCGCTGCTCTTCCTCGGCGCCGGTTCGGTGATCCATGCCATGCATCACGAGCAGGACATGCGGCACTATGGCGCGCTGCGGAAAGAAATCCCGCTGACTTTCTGGGCGATGATTATCGGCACGCTGGCGATCACGGGAGTCGGCATCGTCGGTATATTCGGCTTTGCCGGCTTCTATTCGAAAGACCTGATTATCGAGGCGGCATTCGCGACTGAATCCCAATTGGGCGGCGTCGCCTTCTTCACGCTGGTGTTCGCCGCGCTGCTGACGAGCTTCTATAGCTGGCGGCTGATCTTCCTGACCTTCTTCGGCAAACCGCGCTGGATCACCAGCGAACATATCCAGCACAGCGTGCACAAGACGCCGGAAACGGCCGAAGACGCGACGGGTGGCTACCATCCACATGAAAGTCCCTGGTCGATGCTGATCCCGCTCGGCGTGCTGTCGCTCGGCGCGATCCTCGCCGGTTATCTCTTCTACTATCCGTTCGGCTATGCCGAGCAGGGCGAGATATTCTGGGCGGGCAGCATAGCGCTCGACACGCATCTGCTGCACGCGATCCACGAAGTACCGACCTGGGTGAAATATGCGCCGGGCGCGGTCATGCTGACCGGGCTCGCGATCGCCTGGCTCGCCTATATCAAATATACCGACTGGCCGGAGAAATTCGTCGACCAGTTCCGGA
This sequence comes from Pseudomonadota bacterium, assembly GCA_039819365.1. Classification (GTDB taxonomy): domain Bacteria; phylum Pseudomonadota; class Alphaproteobacteria; order Sphingomonadales; family Sphingomonadaceae; genus Parasphingopyxis. The sequence goes on along the minus strand of JBCBSD010000037.1, from coordinate 25,745 downwards.
TGCTGCACGCCTTCCTGCTCAACAAATGGTATATCGACGAGCTGTACGACACGATCTTCGTCAAGCCGGCCTTCGCCATCGGCCGCTTCTTCTGGAAGCGCGGCGACAAGGGCTTTATCGACCGGTTCGGGCCTGACGGCGTCTCCGCGCTCGTCGCCAGCGGCAGCGGCGTCGCGAAGCGCTTCCAGTCCGGCTATCTCTACACCTATGCGCTCGTCATGTTGATCGGCCTCGTCGCGGCCGCAACCTGGGCAATTACGCGATGATTGGCATGGTCATCTGTAACACCGTTAGTCCTGAGCGTGTCGAAGGACGTCTCTCCGGTCGAGAAGCGGGCTTCGACAGGCTCAGCCCTAGCGGTCTTGGAGGACGAGCCCGGTGAATCAGCTCGATTTTCCGATCCTGACCCTGATGGTCCTGCTGCCGCTCGCCGGCGCGCTGCTCTGCCTCGTCTGGCCGGGGCAGGGCGAAGGCAAGGCGGGCATGGCGCGCGTCATCGCGCTCGGCACGACGCTCCTCACCTTCGCGCTCGGTATCCTGCTCTGGATCAGCTACGAAATCGGCGGGCCGCAATGGCAGTTCGTCGAATATTATCCGATTTTCGGGCGCTTCGCCTGGGCGATGGGGATCGACGGCATCGCGCTGATGCTGATCATGCTCTCGGTTTTCCTGATGCCGATCTGCATCATCGCGAGCTGGCAGGCGATCAAGACGCGCGTCCCGGAATATATGGCGGCGTTCCTGCTGATGGAATCGCTGATGATCGGCGTGTTCACCGCGCAGGACATCTTCCTCTTCTACATTTTCTTCGAAGCCGGCCTCATCCCGATGTACCTGATCATCGGCATCTGGGGCGGGGCCGAGCGGATCTACGCCAGCTATAAATTCTTTCTCTATACGCTCCTGGGATCGGTGCTGATGCTGATCGCGATGCTGTGGATGGTGCAGGAAGCCGGCACCTCCGCGATCCCCGAGCTGATGAATTACGATTTCCCGGGCGGCGCGCAGAACTGGCTCTGGTTGGCCTTTTTCGCGAGCTTCGCGGTGAAGATGCCGATGTGGCCCGTCCACACCTGGCTGCCCGACGCACATGTCCAGGCGCCGACGGCGGGCTCGGTGATCCTCGCCGGCGTGCTGCTGAAAATGGGCGGCTATGGCTTTATCCGCTTCTCGCTGCCGATGTTCCCGGAAGCGTCCGCCGAACTCGTCTGGATTGTCTTCGGCCTGTCGATGGTCGCCGTCGTCTACACCTCGCTGGTCGCGCTGGTGCAGAAGGATATGAAAAAGCTGATCGCCTATTCGTCGGTCGCGCATATGGCCTTCGTCACGATCGGGCTGTTCGCGTTCAACCGGCAGGGCATCGAAGGCGCAATGATCGTCATGCTGAGCCACGGCCTCGTTTCGGGCGCGCTCTTCCTGTGCGTCGGCGTCATCTACGACCGGCTCCATACGCGCGAGATCGAGCGTTACGGCGGGCTCAGCGATAACATGCCGAAGTACGCCATACTCTTCATGCTCTTCACCATGGCATCCATCGGCCTGCCGGGCACGAGCGGCTTTGTCGGCGAATTCCTTGCGCTGGTCGGCGCTTATGAGGCGAATAGCTGGGTCGCTGTGGTCTGCACGACCGGCATCATCCTTGGCGCGGCCTATATGCTCTATCTCTATTGGCGCATCTGCTACGGCGAGCTTGAGAAGGAAGACGTGAAGGCGATGCCCGATCTTTCCGTCCGCGAGCTGGCGACGCTCGGCCCGATTGCGGCGGTCGTCCTATGGATGGGCGTCTATCCGGAAAGCTTCCTCGCCCCGATCCGCGACGATGTCGGCACGTTGCTGACGCGCATCGAACGTGCGAACCCGCCGGGCGATGCGCAGCTCGCCATGGGCGCGGGCATGCCGGTCGAGGCCGAGCATGGTGACGGCCATGGCGCGGAGGGTGCGCACTGATGACAATCTGGGAAAGCCTTCTCACCGTCGCGCCCGAGCTGATACTGACGCTCGGCGCCACCGATCTTCTGCTCGTCGGCGCGTTCAGCAAAAAGCCGGATGTGTCGCGGCGCGTGAGCATTTATGCGGTGCTGATGCTGATCGCCTGCGGCCTCTCGCTGCTCGGTCCGGCCGGCAATGGCGGTGCGGTATTCGGCGGGCTCTATGTCGCCGATGCGTTTTCGACCTTTTCCAAGGTGCTGATCTACGCCTCGGCCGCCATCGCGATCCTCATGGCGCCGCGTTTCTTCGACCGGCGCAGCGAAATGCGCCCCGAATATCCGGTGCTGATCCTGTTTTCCGCGCTCGGCATGGGCTTCATGGTCTCGTCCGGCGACCTGATGATGCTCTATATCGGTCTCGAGATGCAGAGCCTCGCCGCCTATGTGCTGGCAAGCTTCATGCGGCAGGATACGCGCTCGGCCGAAGCGGGCCTTAAATATTTCGTCCTCGGCGCGCTGGCGAGCGGCATACTGCTCTACGGCATCTCCTTGCTCTACGGCTTTACCGGTACGACCAGCTATACCGGAATCGCGACCGCCTTTGCCGATGACATGTCGACGGGCGAACTGTTCGGGCTGGTCTTCGTGCTCGCGGGCCTTGCCTTCAAGATCAGCGCCGTGCCCTTCCATATGTGGACGCCGGATGTGTATGAGGGCGCGCCGACGCCGGTCACCGCCTTCTTCGCTTCCGCGCCCAAGATCGCCGCCATCGCGCTGTCGATCCGCGTGCTGTTCGACGCGCTCGCCCCGGCGACCGATGCCTGGCAGCAGATCGTGATCTTCGTCGCGCTCGCGTCGATTGCGCTCGGCGCAGTGGCCGCCATCGGCCAATCCAATATCAAACGCCTGCTCGCATACAGTTCGATCAACAATATCGGTTTTGCGCTGATCGGCCTTGCCGCCGGCACGCAGGCCGGAGTCGCGGCGACCATGTCCTACATGGCGATCTATGTCGTGATGACGCTGGGCAGCTTCCTCTGCGTCCTGCAGATGCGCGATGCGGACGGCCGCCCGGTCGAGGATATCGATAGCCTTGCCGGACTCTCCAAGTCTCAGCCCGCACTTGCCGCCGCCTTCGCCATATTCATGTTCAGCCTCGCAGGCATTCCGCCTTTGCTCGGTTTCTGGGGCAAGTTCCTCGTGTTCGACGCCGCCGTGGCCGCCGGGCTGTTCCCGCTCGCCGTTATCGGCATCGCGCTATCTGTGGTGGGTGCCTATTATTATCTGCGCATCATCAAGACGATCTATTTCGACGATCCCGCGCCGGCGTACGCGCCCGCCAATTCGGTCGTCGAAAACGGGCTTATCGCCGTGACCGCGGCAGCCGTGTCGCCGCTCGGCTATCTGCTCGTGCCGTTCCTCGCGCTGACGGCGGGCAATGCCGCGGCGGCGTTATTCTAGGGTGATCGAGGCCTGAGCATCCGGATCCAGTCCGTCGCCGAAACCGGCTCCACCAATGACGATGTGATGGCGCTGGCCCGCAAGGGCGAGGCGGAAGGATTCTGGCTGCGCGCGGATCGCCAGACCAAGGGGCGCGGACGGCAGGGCAGGGCATGGCAATCTCCAAACGGCAATCTGTTCGCAAGTACGCTCGTTCGGTTGCGGGAGGACGATAAAGCGTCCGCTACACTCGCCTTGGTCGCCTCGCTCGCCCTTCACGATGCGATAAGCCGGTTTCTGCCGGCCGAACATCGGGAGCATCTCTCTTTGAAATGGCCCAACGACCTGCTGCTCGACGGCGCGAAGCTCTCAGGCATCCTGCTCGAGCGGGAAGGCGATGCGATCGTCATCGGGATCGGCGTGAACCTCGCGAACCATCCCGACAATCTGGACCGGCTGGCGACCAGCCTTGCGACCCGGGCGACCCCGCCATCGCCCGATATTTTTCTCCGCGAACTGGCCGAATGCTTTGCGCGTTCGCTGGCGCGCTGGCGCGATGACGGGCTGCACGCCATCCGGGAAGCCTGGCTTTCGAAGGCGCATCCGCCCGGCGCCCGGCTGACCGTGCACGATCCGTCCGGCGCCCGGATGGAAGGCAGCTTCGACGGTTTGACCGAAGACGGCGCCCTGCGTCTGCGCTTGGCGGACGGGTCCGTCCATGTCATGCATGCCGGCGATGTTTTCCTGATTTGAGGACTGACGCGATGCTGCTCGCTATCGATGCCGGAAACACCAATGTCGTCTTCGCGCTCGTCAAGGACGGCGAGATTGCCGCGCGCTGGCGGATTGCGACCGACCCCCGGCGCACAGGCGATGAATATGCGGTGTGGCTGCATAACCTGATGGCGCTCGAAGGCAGCATGCCCGACGATGTCGAAGCGGTAATCATCTCGACCGTCGTGCCGCGCGCGCTGCACAATTTGCAGGTGCTGGCGTCCAAATATTTCAGCGTCGAAGCGCTGGTCGCGGGCGACGCGCCGGTCGAATGGGGCATATCGCTCGATATCGACGAACCCTCGAGCCTCGGCGCGGACCGGGCGGTGAATGTGATCGCCGCCCATGCGCTGCATCCTGAGGACCTGATCATCATCGATTTCGGCACGGCGACGACGTTCGACGTCGCCGACTATGAGGGGGCCTATAAAGGCGGGATCATCGCGCCGGGCATTAATCTCTCGCTCGATGCGCTGGTCGGCGCCGCGGCGAAGCTACCGCGCATCGCGATTGAGGCCCCGCGCGGCAATTCGGTGATCGGTACGAACACCGAGGACCAGATGCATATCGGCGTCTATTGGGGCTATATCGCGATGATCGAGGGGCTGGTCGCGCGCACCCGGGCTGAAATCGGCCGTCCGGCCAAGGTCGTATCGACCGGCGGGCTGGCGACGCTTTTCGATCAGCATACGGACATATTCGACGTTATCGAGCCCGATCTGACCATTCAGGGGCTGGCGATGCTCTACCAAAGGGCTACATAGGCCCGCATGACTCCCAAAAACGAACTGCTTTTCCTCGCGCTCGGCGGGTCGGGCGAGATCGGCATGAATGTCAATCTCTACGGCACCCAGGGCAAATGGGTGATGGTCGATTGCGGCATGACCTTCGGCGATCCCCATTATCCGGGGATCGAACTCGTGCTGCCCGATCTCGAATTTATCGAGGACCGCGCGGAAGATCTCCTCGGCATCGTGCTGACCCATGGCCATGAGGACCATATCGGTGCTTTGCCCTATCTGGCGGGCGATCTCGGCGTGCCGCTCTATGCGACCGCTTTCACCGCGGGGCTGATCTACAAGAAGCTGCAGGAAGCCGGACTGACCGAGGAGATCGAACTCAACGTCATCGATCCCGCAGACCGCTTCGATCTGGGCCCGTTCAATTTCCGCTATATCCCGCTCGCCCATTCGATCCTCGAGGGCAATGCGCTGGTGATCGAGACCGAGCATGGCCGCATCTTCCATACCGGCGACTGGAAGCTCGATCCCGATCCGCAAACCGGCACGCCGATGACGGCGGAAGAGCTGTCGGAAATCGGCGACGAAGGCATTTTGGCGCTGGTCTGCGATTCCACCAATACGTTCAACGAGAAGGATTCAGGCAGCGAAGGCGCGGTGAAGGAGGGACTTGCCGAGGTCATCGGCAAGGCAACGGGACGGGTACTGGTCACCACATTTGCCTCGAACGCCGCGCGGCTGCAGACGCTGGGCCGCATCGCCCGGGATACTGGCCGCAAGGTTTGCGTCGCCGGGCGCTCGCTCGATCGGATTATCGATACCGCGCAGGCCGTGGGCTATCTCAAGGATTTCCCGCCGACCGTCGATTTCGACGCGGCGATGCGCTTGCCGCCCCGCGAACTCTTGATCATCGCGACAGGCGGGCAGGGGGAATCGCGGGCGGCGTTGGGTCGCATTGCCGAGGATAATCACCCGCTAACGCTCGATAGCGGCGACCTTGTCGTGTTCAGCTCGAAACAGATTCCGGGCAATGAACTCGCTATCGGCCGGGTGCAGAATGCGCTCGCCGCCAATCAGATTCCGATCGTCACGGATCGTCAGGCCGAGGTCCATGTCTCCGGCCATCCCGGACGGCCCGAGCTGGCGAAAATGTATGAATGGATCCGGCCCGAGATTCTCGTGCCGGTGCATGGCGAACTGCGCCATATGGCCGAGCAGGCGCGGTTCGGTGCCGCGCAGGGCATTCCGAAGACGATCGTCCAGCAAAATGGCGATGTCGTGCGGCTCGCGCCGGACGGCCCGACGATTATCGGCCATGAACGGACGGGGCGGCTCGTGCTCGACGGCGACACGATCGTCGCGGCGGACGGCGAAGCGATGAACGAGCGCCGCCGTATCGGCCAGCGCGGGATCATCGCGGTTGCCGTGGCATTCGATGGCGAGGGCAAGCTTCGAGGCGCACCGGCCTTTTCGATGGCCGGCATCCCGGTCGAAGAGGATCGCGAGGAGTTTATCGACGATGCGGTCGAAGCGGCGGCCGATGCCGCGCGCAAGGGCGCCAAGGACCCCGAAAAGCTGCGCGAGGCGATCCGGCTCGCCGTTCGCCGGACTGCGACGCACTGGACGGGCAAGAAACCGGTCGTGAACGTTTCGCTGATGGAGGTTTAGCGATGCAGCTCATTTCGATGCTCGCCATCTATTTTCTCTTCTGGTTCCTCTGCCTGTTCATGGTCCTGCCGTTCAGCGCGCGGACGGACCGGGAAGCCGGTGTCGAAACCCAGCCCGGCAACGCCGAAAGCGCGCCGCACAGGTTCCGCGCGGGGCCGGTCGTCCTGCGCACGACTATCGTCGCCACCGCCTTTTTTGCGCTATTCTACGCCAACTATGTCTATGGCTGGATCGGCGCGGATATTCTCGATTTCCTGAAACCCGAAGAAATCCGCGACGCGGGCTAGCGCAACCGTTCGATCGCCTGGGCGAGCGCGACATAGAGCTTGCCATTGTCCGATGAGAGCAGGGTTACCGCCAGCGGCGCGCCGTCCCGCGCGGTCATCACGCGGCGCAGCATCGCCTCGAAATCATGGACATAGCGGTTCACCTGTTCGCGGAACTCGCCGTTATTTTCATATTGCGCCACGATCTCGCGCGCTTCGCCGGTATCGAGCAGCCGCACGGCCCGGCGGGAGAAAATGCCGCGATCGCCCTTGAGATACGCCGCCCAAGCCGTGTCCGTCACTTCGTTCGAGAGTATCTTGCTGACGTCGATTGCCGTCGAATTGAGCGACTCGATGAGCAGCGTCACCTGACGGGCAAAACCGTCGAGATGCGCGTCTTCGGCATCGGCCTCGGCTTTGTGCAACTGGTTTTCCAGCGCGGAGGCCCGGCCTTCGATCTCGGCGATCTTCGCATCGAGCGCGGCCATGGCCTCCTGCGCCAGCGCCGCCGCCCGTTCCGATGTCGCGCTCAACTCGGCGATCCGGCCCTCGACATTCTCGCCCAGCGCTTCGGTCATCGCGGCCTGCGTCGCCTCGCTGATCGCGGCGGCGCTTTGCGGGATGACTTCGCCGAAAGCCGCGCGCGCCTTTTCGGCGGCCTGGTCCGCGGTCTCGCGCACCTCCATCAGTATCTCGATCAATCGGGGGGCCGCACCCTCGGCGATGCTCTCCGCTTGTTCCGCCGAATGGTTGAGCCCGTCTTCGATACTCGTGATATCCGCGCGCATCGCCGTGATCCGGTCGCCGACCTGGTCGACGAAGGACGCGACACCGGCGCGCTGCTCTTCGAGGCTTTCGCCGGTTATGCTCACGAAGCTGCGCGTGTCTTCCGCCAGCTGCTTCAGCGCTTCGAGCTCCGGCGCGACGTCCGCAATGGCAGCCTTCAGTTGCTCGGCCCGGTTTTCGTTATCGGCAAAGGCCTGGGGCAGGGCATCGCTGAGCGAGGCCGCGCTCAGATCGAGCGCCGCCCGCACTTCGGCGGCACGGGCGATCAGCCGCTCGGTCGCCGCGTCATTGCCGCCGATGCTTTCGCCGAGCGCGGTCATGCCGTCGCCCAACGCCGCGATTTCTCCGCTCAACGTACGCGCATGCGCGGCTCCGTCCTCGGACAATGCCGCGAGCCGGCCCTCGATATCGCCAAGGCCGCTATCCAGATCGCCCAGCGTCGCCGCAGTCGCCGCCCGCTGCTCGTTCAGCCGCTCGTCGAACGCGGTCAGTGCTGTGGTCGTCGCTGCGATCCGTTCGTCGAGCGCCGCGGCGGCGTCTTCGCCTTCCTGGCTGAAATTGGTCCGCGCGTTTTCGACCATCGCGGCCAGCGCGGTGCCGATCTCGTCGACGACCTTGCGCGTATCCTCGACGGCTGCGCTCGATCGCTCCACGATGCCGTCGACGACCGCATTGATCTCATCGCCGGTTGCGCCCAGTTTTTTCGCGGAAACCTCGGCAACACCTTCGATCCGCGCGAGATTGGCGGCAAGCGATTGCGCCGCGCCATTGGCGATTTGCTGGGCGTCTTCGCCGCGCGATTTCAGCGTCAGCAACTGCGTATCGAGCGCCGCGGCCTGTTCATGCGCGTTCACGCCAGCATCGCGGATGCCTTCGCTGACGGCGCGGGCCTGTTCTTCGGCGCGCGGCAGATCGGTCATCAGCACGTCGACATCCTCGCGCGCCGATTTGGTAGCGCGATCCAGAATACCGGACTTTTGCTCTATGGTCGCGCTGGCTTCGCGCATCATATCGCTGACCGCGCGCAGCCGCCCGGCGGCATCGTCGCCCAACGCGAGCAGCCGATCGGTTTCGGCGGATACGCCGTCGCGGATTTCGGAGAGCTGGGCGGCAGCGACCGACATCGTGGTATCGAGCCGTCGGGCTTCGGCGCGCATCGCTTCCGATGTCCGGCCGAAGCGTACCGCTTCGCGGCGGCTGGTGCGCTGGGTCAGCAACCAGACGATACCCAGCAGCGCGAGCGGCACAGAGCCGATGGCGATCCAATTGGCGATCTGCGTCGGACTGGGCGTTTCCGCCGTCATGCTCGAATAGGCGGCCCAACCGACAAAGCCGACCCAGCCGACCGCGAGCGCGATGATCGCGATGGTCGGCGCTCGTTCGGCGAAACTCGGCTCTTCCAGTTCGAAACTCCACTCGTCCTCGGCGATCCATTCGGCGGCCTCGGAAGGGCGCACCGCAGCCCCGTGTCCGATTTCTGCGGGGCTTTCCACCTCCGCCAGGTCATTTGCTGCTTCGGCCATCGCATTTCCCTCTCAACTCGGCGTGTTTACCATGTTTTGGAGCCTCCGAAAGCCTCGCACGGCAACGGAGCGTTAACGGCGATGCGATAAAGCCACACTATGGCTTATGATCCCGGAGCGTTGGACAAAACCCTGGCCGCTGCGGTCGGCGACGATCAGTCGCTGATCGTCGAGCTGCGCTCTGCATTCTTCCAGAGCGCGCGCCGGCAGGTTTCTGCGCTGCACAATGCCGTTAACGACCAGCAATGGCAGGTTGCCGCATGGCGCCTGAAAGGACTGGCCGCCAGCTTTGGCGTGACCGATCTGATGGCGCTCGCCCATGAGGCCGCAGAAGGCGTGCCGTTCGATCCGGCGCTGTTGCAGCGGATCGACAAGTCGCTGGCCGGCTTCTCTACCGCCGACGACACGCCGGAATAAACGCGACGCGAGCAATCCCCGGATTTCCGGGGCGAACGGCTTTGCAAGCCGGTGCGGGTGCGCGTATCGATCCCTGACAATGGCTGTGGGACGCATATCGTGGCATTTGCGGCGCTGATCGCCGCCTATCAGGAGGCCGATGAAGGCGAGGCGGGCTTGCGCGCGCTGTTGCCCATGGCCGGCCGCAGCCTTCTCGAAAATCAGGTTCGCCGAGCAATGTCCGCCGGCGCTTCGCATGTCGTCATCCTTGTCGAGCGCGTTCCGGCGGCTTTGAGCGCCGCGATAGACCGGCTGAAGCGCGACGGGATCGCGGTCAACCTCGCCCGCGACGCGATGGCGGCCGCCGACCATTTTCATCCCGAGGAACATGTGCTGCTGGTGGCCGACGGTCTTGTCGCCGCGCCGGACTGTCTCGAGGCGATGGCCGTCCGTGTCGCGCCGACCTTGCTGGTCGTGGCCGATACACCCGAGAACGAGGAATTCGAGCGGGTGGATGCCGATCATCGCTGGGCCGGCCTTGCGCTCACCACGGTGGAGGCAGTGTCGGCGACTGCCGCCATGCTCGGCGACTGGGACTTGCAGTCGACACTGATGCGCCGGATCGTCCAGGGCGGCGCCGACTTCCTGCCCGTCGACGGCGATTCCGGCGTGGTCATGGACGCGAGCGAGGCGGTCGTGCTTGCCGAGCATAGTGCGAAAAGTCGCGATGCCGGCCATTCCATGCTCGCGCGCAACAGTCTGCAGACAGGCAGTTGGCCGGAGCGCTTCCTGTTCACGCCGGTAACGTCGCGTATCGCGCCTCTGCTGCTCGACCGGCGGGTCGAGGCGATGTGGCTGCGGATTGCCGCGATCATGCTGACGATCGGTGGCGCCGCGGCATTCTGGTGGGGCTGGCTCTGGACCGGTCTCATACTCGTGCTGATCGCGGGACCGCTGGATTCGATTGCCGCGCGGATCGACCTGGCGCGCTTGCGCGATCATGACGGCGGTTGGGAAGCCCGCTTTGCCAAGGGGATTGCCCAAGGCCTGGCGATTGTCGCGCTCGGCCGGTTTGCGATGCTGACGACCGGAGAATTGGCCTATTTCCTGACCTCCATCGTCGCGCTGGCGATACTCATCCTTGCCAATCGCGAAATGAATCTGTTGCGCAAGTCGCTCGACGAAGAGAACCGGTTTTTACCATGGTTTGCCGATGGCAGCGCCGCAATCTGGCTGATCCTGCCGTTCGCCGTGTCCGGCTTCTGGTTCTACTGGCCGGCTGCCATTGCGATATATTCGGCTATATCGCTGTTTTTCATGCAGAATATGCTCAGGGAAGCGATCCGTCGGCGCGATTGAGCCGCACAACAGGATTAGCACGGTCTTAACGACGTTTGGGCTATGCCCCGTCCATGTCTGATGGTGCCCATTCCGGCCGGGAAACCGCGGAAGAGCAAGCTCTCGCTTTGCTCGCCGACGCCGCGCGCGCGGCCGACAGGCGCCATCCGGGTGCGGGCGCGACCCTGTCCGCGCTGATCCGTCCCGAACAATACCGGCTCAGCGAAGTCGAGCGGATCACGGCGCGCCAGCTCCTCAAAGGCCTGATCGAAGCGGTCGAGGCGGAATTCAGGGCCCGATTGCTCAACAGCAGTTCATCGCCGGATATCGAGGAATTCACGGCATCGCTGGGCGCGGCGCATGTCGCCATCGCATGGCCGTTGCTGGCCCGGGCCGAATTGCCCGACGATAGCGCCCTGGTCGACCTTATCGTCAGGCGCAGCCGGTCTTTCGCCATTGGCCGCCAGTTGCGGCGCAACGCCGTGTCGACGGAAAACGGACGGCTGGAGACGCTGACCGCGCACGGCGACCGCGAGATCGCTGCCGATGCGATGGACCTGCTGATCGCGGAGAGCCGGACGAACGACCGGTTCGACGATCCGAAGATCGTCCGGTCCGATCTGTCTGCCTCTTCCGACCGGCAGCTGGTCTGGACAGTCGCCGCGGCTCTGCGCGAATATGGCGTGCAGGTTCACGGTATCGAAGCGTCCGCGCTCGATCCGGCCATCTCCGATACGGCGTCGGCCATGATCGATGCGCGGGACGATATGCAATCGGCTGAGTTCATCGCCACGCGGCTCGCCGGGCGACTGCACCGGGCCGGGCTTGCCGATGACGGGCTTCTCGTCGAGAGCCTCAACAGCGCGCGCCTCGGCCTGTATGTCGCGCTGCTGGCGATCCGCGCCGATATGGCGTTCGATATCGCCTGGGAAATGACGGGGATGCCCGATGCCGCGAGCCATATGCTGCTGCTGAAATCGGTCGGTGTCGAGCGCGACCCGGCGTCGCACGTGCTGGTCGCGATGAACCGCGCCCTGCTGGCCGAGGACCGGCTGGCCGACGAACGTACGGCGGGATGGATGGGGAGTTATGACGGCCTGCAGCCCGCCGATATCGAGCGCGCGATGCGGCCCTGGCGGCTCGACCGCGACTATCGTGACGCCATCGCTGCGGTTCGGGTCGCGGCTTTCTCCGAAGTCGGTGCGCTGTAATGGACCTTGAGGGCATGATCGATCCGGCTTTCGGCCGTGTGGATGGCGACGGGTGTCTCGTCGCCGCCGATCCGCCGCTTGCGGACCTTCACCGCCGCGCGGGCGGCGTGCCGGGCAAGGCACTGGCCATCCCGCAGATTGCGGCGCTGGCGAAGCTGTCGGAGAGGTTGGGGATCGCCGTGTCTCGATCGGTGATCGCAGCGGACGGCGATCGTGATGTCGAACTGCATGTGCAGGCCGAACCCGATACCGACGGGGTTAACCTGGCCGTCGGCGGCTGGGTCGATCGCGAACCCGCGCGTCCGGCGCCGGCCAATGCGGCATTGCGCGAGCATGACTTCATGCGCGCCGATGCGGACTGGCTGTGGGAAACGGATCATGCCTTGCGCCTGACCGCCATCTCTCCCGAAGCCGAAGCGATGCTGGGGGCCGTCGCGCCCTATATCGGTCAGCCGCTCACCGGGTTGTTCCGGTTCGTCGAGCGCGCGGACGGCGCATTGCCGATCCTCAACGCGCTGGCCGAACATCGGCGCTTCGAACAGCAGGAAGCCGCATTACGGCAACCGGACGGGCAGGGCGTCGAACTCACGGCCGTACCCCTGATCGACGGCAATGGCCGCTTTGCGGGTTTCCGCGGCACCGCAGTCGCGATCGAGCCCGCTCCTGCGGCGGCATCGGCATCGACCGGAGATGCGACGATTCCAGACGTCTTCAGCGGCCAGATCAGCCAGGCGCTCCGCACGCCGCTCGACCGGATCGTGGCGAGCGCGCACAGCATCGAGGCGCAGCTCGACGGTCCGATCCGTGGCGACTACGCCGAATATGCGGGCGATATCGCGCGGGCCGGCCGGCATCTGCTCGGGCTGATCGACGATCTGGCTGACCTGCAAGCGGTCGAGCGCGACGATTTTGTCCCTGAAGTGCAGGACATCGATCTTGCCGAGATTGCGCGCGATGCGGCTGGGCTCCTATCCGTGCGCGCTGCGGAAAAGAATATCCGGATCGACCGCCCGGCCGACGACGAAACCTTGCCCGCCACGGCCGATTATCAGCGGGTTTTGCAAATTCTCGTGAACCTTGTCGGCAATGCGGTGCGCTTCGCGCCGGCCGACAGCCAAGTCTGGATCCGCTGCGAGACCGAAGGCGATCTCGCCGCCGTGGTCGTCGCGGACCAGGGACGGGGCATCGCGTCCGACGACCAGCCGCGCATCTTCGAGAAGTTCGAGCGGTTGGGCGCCGACGAACCCGGTACGGGACTCGGCCTCTATATTTCGCGGCGCCTCGCTAGGGCCATGGGCGGGGATATTACTGTCGACAGTGCGATGGGGCAGGGCGCGCGGTTCGTGCTCACCCTGCCGACCGGCCATTAGCGTCTAGCGGCTGCCTACGGGCACATAATCGCGCTGTTCGGGCCCGGTGTAGAGCTGGCGCGGACGGCCGATCGTCTGGCCGGGATCGGAGATCATCTCGTTCCACTGCGCGACCCAGCCCACGGTGCGGGCGATCGCGAAGAGCACGGTGAACATCGTCGTCGGGAAGCCGATCGCCGAGAGGATCACGCCCGAATAGAAATCGACATTCGGATAGAGCTTCTTCTCGATGAAATATTCGTCGTTCAGCGCAATCTGTTCGAGTTCGCGCGCGACATCGAAGATCGGATCGTCGACGCCCAGCGTGTTGAGGACGTCGGTCGCCGTTTCCTTCATCACCTTCGCGCGCGGATCGAAATTCTTGTAGACGCGATGGCCGAAGCCCATCAGGCGGAACGGGTCCTCCTTGTCCTTGGCGCGATCGATATATTCGGGAATGCGGTCGGGCGTGCCGATTTCGCGCAGCATGTTGAGCGCGGCCTCATTGGCGCCGCCATGCGCGGGGCCCCAGAGACAGGCGATACCCGACGCGATGCAAGCGAACGGGTTCGCGCCCGACGAACCGGCGAGCCGCACGGTCGATGTCGAGGCGTTCTGCTCGTGATCGGCGTGAAGGATGAAGATCCGGTCCATCGCCTTTTCGATCACGGGATCGACTTCATAGTCTTCGGCTGGAACGCCGAACGTCATGCGCAGGAAATTGCCGGTATAGGAGAGATCGTTGTCCGGATAGAGGAACGGCTGACCGATGGCGTATTTATAAGCCATCGCCGCGATCGTCGGCATCTTCGCGATCATCCGGTGCGACGCGATCATTCGCTGCTCGGGATCGGTGATGTCGGTGGAATCGTGATAGAAGGCGGACAGCGCGCCGACGACGCCGCACATGATCGCCATCGGATGCGCATCGCGGCGGAAACCGCTATACAGCGTTTTCAGCTGTTCATGCACCATCGTATGGAGCGTGATCGTGCGCTCGAAATCGGCAAATTCCTTGCTGCTCGGCAGTTCGCCGTTGATCAGCAGATAGGCGACTTCCATGAAGCTCGACTGTTCGGCGAGCTGATCGATCGGATAGCCGCGATGGAGCAGAATGCCCTTGCCGCCGTCGATATAGGTCAGGCCGGATTCGCAGCTCGCGGTGGATTTGAAACCGGGATCGAAGGTGAACAGGCCCGTCTCGGAATAGAGCTTGCGAATATCCACGACATCGGGGCCGCAAGACCCGGAATGCATGGCATATTCATATTCACTGTCATTGACCGAGAGTTTGGCGCTGTTGTCACCCATATATTCGCTCCTGCTATCCTGCCTGATCGGCAATCCGCGCCAGTGACTCCTCGCGGCCGAGGAGCAAAAGCACATCGAAAATTCCCGGCGATGTCGCACTGCCGGTCAGCGCCGCGCGCAGGGGTTGAGCGACCTTGCCCAGCTTGAGATCGCGGGCCTCGGCAAATTCCCTTACGACGGTGTCCAGCGTGTCCTCCGTCCAGTCCGACAGCGCTTCAAGCTGTGGAACAAGGGCAGCGAGCAACGCCGGCGCGTCATCCTGTAGCAGCTTTTCCGCCTTCTCGTCCAGATTCAGGGGGCGGGTGCGAAATAAAAATCCCGCGCTCGCCGCCAATTCCCCGGTGGACTTGGCGCGCGGCTTGATGCTTTCCATGCTGCGTTGCAGCATATCCAGCTCTTCGGTGCTCAATTCACGGCCGATTTCGTCCTCGATTTGCGGTGCCGCCAGTGCCGCGAGCCGGTCATTGTCGCTTTCCCGGATATAATGCCCGTTGAGATTGCTGAGCTTCTTCACGTCAAAGCGCGCGGCAGATTTGCCGACGCCATCAAGATCGAACCATTTAACGGCTTGCTCGCGGCTGATGATCTCGTCATCGCCATGCCCCCAGCCGAGCCGCAACAGATAGTTGAACACGGCTTCGGGCAGCATGCCCATCTCGTCGCGATAGGCTTCGACGCCGAGCGCGCCGTGGCGTTTCGAGAGCTTGGCGCCGTCCGGCCCATGGATCAGCGGGACATGCGCATAGACGGACTGCGGCCAGCCCATCGCGTCGATCAGCGCGCGCTGGCGGAACGCATTGTTCAGATGATCGTCGCCGCGGATCACATGGGTGACGCCCATATCGTGATCGTCGACGGCGACCGCGAGCATATAGGTCGGCGTGCCGTCGCCGCGCAGCATCACAAAATCGTCGATTTCTTCGTTGCGGACGGTGACGCTGCCCTGGACCGCGTCATCGATGGTGGTTTCGCCGTCGACCGGTGTCTTCAGGCGAATGACGAATGGCGCGCCTTCCGGCGCTTCGGACGGGTCGCGGTCGCGCCAGCGGCCGTCATAGCGGATCGGCTGCTTCGCCGCGCGCTGCTGTTCGCGCATCTCCGTCAGTTCCTCCGGCGTTGCATAGCAACGATAGGCCTGGCCCTGATCGAGCAGCGCGTTGGCGACCTCCGCATGCCGGTCCGCGCGGGCGAACTGGTATATCTCGTCCCCATCCCAATCGAGGCCGAGCCAGCGCATGCCATCGAGGATTTTCGCGATCGCATCGTCGGTAGAGCGGGCGCGGTCCGTATCCTCGATGCGCAGCTTGAATTCGCCGCCATGGTGGCGCGCGAACAGCCAGTTGAACAGCGCCGTCCGGGCGCCGCCGATATGCAGGAATCCGGTGGGGGACGGAGCGAACCGCGTCACAACGCGTTGCGTGTCATCGGCTTTTTCGGTTGCGCCCATGCGCGCTATCTCCAAGACTGCAAAAGATGCGGGGAATATTGGGAGCGCGCACTAGCATAGCGCCCGCCGGGCGACAATCGGAACGCGCGCGCCTGTTCGATTCGCTGGAGAACCGGCTGGAGCGCGAGCGGGACCAGATGCCGCTCTGGCTGCCGGTCGCGCTCGGTTTCGGTATCGCCACCTGGTTCGGGTTGGCCGACCGCAATGGCTGGATCGCCTTCATCCTAGGGATGGGCGCGCTCGCGGTAGCGGCGCTCGCCTTCGGACGCGACAGGCGATTGCTGCGCGGTATTGGCATCTTTGCGCTGGTTGCGGCGATCGGCTGCGCGCTGATCTGGCTGCGCGCCGAGTACAAGGCGACCGATACGCTCGACCGGCCGGTGGTCAGCCGCTTCACCGCCGAGATCGTTTCGGTCGAGCATCTGCCGGCGCGCGAGAGCGTGCGCCTGCTCGTGCGCAATCCCAGCGATCCGGACCTGCCGTATCGATTTCGCGTGAATCTGGCCGAGGATATGGTGTCCGAAGCGGTCGCCGTCGGCGCCTGGGTGACGCTCGATGCGCGGCTCATGCCGCCGCCGGGCGCGGCCGTGCCGGGCGGTTACGACTTTGCGCAACGCGCCTGGTTCGAAGGGATAGGCGCCACCGGCCGAGCCTGGGGTGATGTCGAGATCGTGCGGCCGGCCGATGGCGGCAGCTGGCGCGGTTGGCTCGAGGAGCGACGCGCATCCCTGGCGGGCCATGTGGCGGAACGCGTCGGCGATCGCGAAGGGGCAATCGCGGCAACGCTGGCGACCGGAGATCGCGGGCGGATAGCGGAAGAAGACGCCGACGCCATGCGGCGCAGCGGCCTCGCGCATCTGCTGGCGATCAGCGGACTGCATGTGACGGCGGTGATCGGGGTCGCGCTGCTGCTCACACTCAAGCTGCTGGCGTTGAGCCCGAAACTGGCGCTCAATGCGCCGCTGATCCTGATCGCAGCCGGGGCAGGGGCCTTGACGGGACTGGCCTATACGCTGTTCACGGGCGCCGAGGTGCCGACGGTGCGCGCCTGTATCGCGGCGATGCTCGTGCTCATTGGCGTCGCACTCGGGCGCGATGCGATAACCTTGCGGCTCGTGGCGACCGGCGCGCTCGTCGTGCTGCTGTTCTGGCCCGAAACGCTGGTCGGGCCGAGCTTCCAGCTCAGTTTCGCGGCGGTCACGGCGATCATCGCGCTCCATGAGCATCCACGCGCGAAAAAGCTGCTCTCGCGCCGGGACGAACCTTGGACGGCGAAGATCGGCCGGTTCACGCTCGGGCTGCTGCTTACCGGTCTGGTCGTCGAGATTGCGCTGATGCCGATCGCTTTGTTTCATTTCAACAAGGCGGGACTGTACGGCGCGCTCGCCAATATCGTCGCAATTCCGCTCACCAGCTTCGTCATCATTCCGCTGGAAGCGCTGGCGCTGTTTCTCGATATTTTTGGGTTGGGCGCGCCGGTCTGGTGGCTGGTCGGGCAGACCCTCGGCCTGTTGCTCGATATCGCCCATGGCGTGTCCACGACGCCAGGAGCCGTTGCTCTGCTGCCCGCAATGCCGATTGCCGCCTATGCACTGATGATTGTCGGCGGGCTGTGGCTCTGCCTCTGGAAGTCCGGATGGCGCGTCTGGGGGCTTGCGCCGATTATCGCGGGTGCGATCTGGGCGCTCCTCACGCCGCCGCCGGATATTCTGATGACCGGCGACGGCCGCCATATGGCGATCCGCGACAGCGATGGGCGGTTGGCGCTGCTTCGCCCGCGCGCCGGGAATTATGTGCGCGACATGTTCAACGAAACGTCGGGCGTCGAAGACATGGCCGGCGCGCTCGACGATCTGCCGACGGCATGGTGCAATGCGGACAGCTGCCGCGCGACGCTGTGGCGGGGCGGGCGGCAATGGCGGATTTTTGCCACGCGCAGCCGCTATTATCTGCCCTATCCGGATCTGGTCCGCGAATGCGCGGCCGCCGATATCGTCGTCAGTGACCGCCGTATGCCCGAAGGCTGCACGCCGCGCTGGCTATTGGCGGATCGCACGATGCTGCGCGAAACCGGCGGCGTCGCGATAAGCCTCTATCCGCCGGGCATACAAACCGTTCTGGAGCCCGGCGACGACCGTCCCTGGCGGCGGGTGGCCCGATTGGCGCGCGCTCAATAGCGGCGCAAGAGACCGGCCAGCTTGCCCTGAATCGCAACCTGCTCGGGCGCATAGCGCTGCGGTTCGTAATTGCGGTTGGCCGGATCGAGCCGGATCATCGAACCCTCGCGGCGGAAGGTCTTCAGCGTCGCTTCATTCTGATCGATCAACGCGACGACTATTTCGCCTTCGCGCGCCACGTCCGCCTTGCGGATCAGTGCATAATCGCCGTCGAGAATACCTTCCTCGACCATAGAATCGCCGGCCACTTCGAGCGCATAATGCTCGCCGCTGCCGAGAAAGGCGGCAGGCACGCTCAAACTGTCCTGGCCTTCGATCGCCTCGATCGGCTGACCGGCGGCGATCCGACCGTGCAGGGGAAGGTCAAGTATATCGTTGGCGGCGACCGGCATCATCTTCGGTGCGGTCGTAACGGGCGAGGACTGCGCACCCGACTGGTCCGGCATACGCAGGATTTCGAGGGCCCGCGCGCGGTTGGGCAGGCGGCGGATGAACGCGCGCTCTTCCAGGGCGGAAATCAGCCGATGCACGCCCGATTTCGATTTGAGATCGAGCGCGTCCTTCATTTCCTCGAACGAGGGAGAGATGCCGGTTTCGGCCAGACGGTCGTGGATGAACATCAGCAGCTCATGCTGTTTCTTGGTCAGCATCGCGTATCGCCTCCTCCAAATGCGTTCCAGTTCGGAACGAACGGGGAACGTGTAGGAAACAAAAGATTCACTGTCAAGCGAGAGGCAGGATGTCGACCCGGTTTCCGGCGCGGGCTACCGCACTATCTGCCGGCCGACGGATCAGCAGTTCCGCGCTGGCGAGCGCGGCGAGCGCAGCGCTGCTTTGCTGGGTCAGCGCTTCGACCCCGCCGTCTCGCCAACGCCCGCGCACATATTCGGTTCGGACGCCGATGGCAGGGAGATCGGCGGCGAGCCTTGCCGACTGGTGTCTCGGCAATGGGTCGCTCGCGCCTGAGAGATGCGCGATCAGCGGCTCGAGGAACAGCTTGGCCGTAACGAAGGCGGAGGCCGGATTGCCCGGAAGACCGAGCACGACCGAGTGGCCGAGCGTTCCGGCCATCAGCGGCTTGCCGGGCTTCATCGCGATCCGCCAGAAATCGATTTTTGCGCCAGCGACTTCGAGTACGGGCCGGACGAGATCGTGGTCGCCGACCGAAGCGCCGCCGATCGTGACGATCACATCCGCCGTGCGCGCGGCATCCAACGCCTTGGCCAGCGCTGCGCGCGTATCGCCGACAACGCCGAGATCGTCGATCTCGACCGGCAGGCCCGCCAGCTGCGCGACGATCATCGGCCCGTTCGACGCGGGCAGCTGCGCCGCATCGGTGGGTTCGCCGGCCGGAACGAGTTCGTCGCCCGTGGAGATCAGCGCGACCCGGATGGCGCGCCGCACGGGCAACGCGCCATGGCCGCCGGCAATAGCCAGCGCCAGTGCAGGTGGCGTAAGTTTGTCGCCGGCGTCGAGCAGGGCGTCGCCCTCGTTGAAATCGCGCCCCTTGCGCCGGACATTGCCGCCGGCGCCCGACGGCCCTTCGCCAGACAGCGTCACTCGATCGCCGTCGCGTTCCGCCTCTTCCTGGATCATCACGGTATCCGCGCCGTCGGGCATCGCGGCACCGGTGAATATGCGCGCCGCTTTGCCGGGCGCGAGCGTCCGGTCGAGCGGCGCGCCGGCCGCGCTTTCGCCGATCACGGACCATGGCCCGGGACATTCGGCAAAACGGATCGCATAGCCGTCCATGGCGGAGAGATCGGTCGCGGGCTGTGTGCGCCGCGCGGCAAGGCTTTCGGCCAGCCAACGGCCGGCGGCCTCTGCTACGGGCAGTGTTTCGGCGTCTACCGGTGAGGCCAGGGCCAATAAACGCGCCTGTGCATCCTCGACCGGGAGCAGGCTGCTCATTCGGCCGTCCAGTCGCCCGACCGCCCTCCGGATTTGGCGAGCAAGCGGACATCGCCGATCCGCATCCCGCGATCGAGCGCCTTGGCCATGTCGTAGACGGTGAGCAGCGCGACGGAGACGGCGGTCAGTGCCTCCATTTCGACGCCGGTCTTGTTCGTCGTCCGGACCGTAGCCGTTGCCGTAACGCCGTCATCGCGGGTCTCCAGATCGAGCGTCACACCGGTCAGCGGCAGGGGATGGCAGAGCGGGATCAGGTCGGCCGTCTTCTTCGCCGCCATGATGCCGGCGATCCGGGCCGCGCCCAGCACATCGCCCTTCTTGACGTTGCCGTCGCGGATTGCGGCGGCAGCCTCGGCGGACATCGTGATCCGGCCAGTCGCGGTCGCCTCGCGCGCGGTTTCCGCCTTGCGGGACACATCGACCATCCGCGCTGCGCCATCTTCGTCGATATGGGTGAGATCAGATGTGCGGGGATCAGGCATGGCCGGTCAATAGCATGCGTGTGGCGCTTTCGACATCCGCCTGCCGCATCAGCGATTCTCCGACGAGAAAGGCGCGCACACCGCTCTCGCTCAAACGGTCGCAGTCTTCCCTGGTCGCGATGCCGCTTTCGGAGACAAGAAGATGCGTATCGGGGACGCGCGTAGCCAGCCGTTCCGTCGTGCCGAGGTTGGTGACGAACGTTTTGAGATCGCGATTGTTGATACCGAGCAGCGGCGATTTCAACTCCAATGCGCGATCGAACTCCGCCGCGTCATGCACTTCGACCAGTACGTCCATGCCATGCTCTATGGCCGCCGCCTCGATCTCGGCCATCGGACTGTCTTCGAGCGCGGCGACGATGATCAGGATCGCATCCGCGCCGAGCGCCCGGGCCTCGGCCACCTGCCACGGATCGATCATGAAATCCTTGCGCAGCACGGGGAGGGCGCAGGCCGCGCGCGCCGCGACCAGATAGTCGTCCGATCCCTGGAAATAGGGTTCGTCGGTCAACACCGAAAGGCAAGCCGCGCCGCCCGCTTCATACGCTTTCGCATGGGCCGGCGGATCGAAATCGGCGCGGATCAGGCCTTTGGACGGACTGGCCTTCTTGATCTCGGCGATCAGCGCATAGCCGGTTTCGGCTTTCTTCCGGAGCGCTTTCAGGAAACCGCGCGGGGCGTCCTGCGCTTCCGCTACCGCTTCCAGGTCGTGCAGCGGGACTTCGGTTTTGCGGCGCGCCACATGGTCGCGCTTTGCGGCGCAGATTTCCGCAAGCTTGTCGCTCATCAGCCGAGCCTCACCGGAAGTCGATCCAGCGGGCAAGCAGGTCTTTCGCCGCGCCGTCGTCGATCGCGTTGGCCGCCTGGACGACGCCATGCTCCCAGCCGCCCGCGCGGCCCGCGACGATGAGCGCGCCCGCCGTGTTGAGCAGAACCGCATTGCGATAGCCGCCCTGTTCGCCATCGAACAGGCGGCGCAGCGCGGCCGCGTTGAATTCCGGATCGCCGCCGCGAATCGCTTCGATCGGGAAACTGTCGAGCCCGCCATCGTCGGGTGTCACCCGGTCGCCCACATCGACGCTGCCGAAACTGCCGATGCGGCTCGGGCCGGATATCGACAGTTCGTCCAATCCTTCCTCGCCCGACACGACCATCGCGCCGTCGGCGCCCAGCTCGCGCAGGGCTTGGGCATAGACCGGAACGTAGTCGGGGCGGGCGATCCCGATCAGCTGGCGTTTGACGCCGGCGGGATTGGAAATCGGCCCCATCAGGTTGAAGATCGTTCGCTTGCCGATGCGTTTGCGGATCGGCGTTATGTACTTCATCGCCGGATGATGATTGGCGGCATGCAGGAAGCAGATGCCGAGCTTCGCCAGGCTGCGCTCGGCAATCTCGCCCGCATGATCGAGATCGAGGCCGAGCGCTTCCAAGGTGTCTGAAGCGCCCGCTTTGCTCGATGCGGCGCGGTTGCCATGTTTCGCGACCGGTACGCCGAGCGCCGCGACGACGATGGAGACCGCGGTCGACACGTTGAGCGTATGCTGTCCATCGCCGCCCGTACCGCAAACGTCGATCGCGCCGGCGGGCGCTTGAATCGCAATCAGCCGCTCGCGCATCGCGGTGGCGGCGGCCGCGATCTCGACCGACGTTTCATCGCGTTCGGTCATCACGGTCAGGAAATGCTCGATATCCTCTTCGCTCGGCTTGCCGTCGAGCATGTCGGCAAAGGCCTGATAGGCGGTCCCGCGGTCGAGCGGGGCGGTGGGGTCGGGCAGACTGGTCATAGGCCGCGCGTCAAAGCATGAGGCGGCGCGAAAGGCCAGATAGAAAATCTGCGGGCGCGGACAGGCGCTGCATACAGAATGGCCGCTTCATGCTATCCGAACCGTCGCGTTTGATATGGGGGATACAGCATGGAGATGGACCGATGAGGGGATGGGCGTTAGCGGGTCTGGCGTTGGCACTTGCGGGGTGCTCGGGCGATGCGTCCGACGAGATCACGGAGAGCGAAGAGGCGCCGCTCGATACTGGCGGCATTGCCGCGACGATCGTCAGCACCGGTACGCCGGGCAACTGCTCCTATAGTTGGGACGGACAGACGATCACGCCGGACGGCATTCTCGGCCGGTCCGTCGTGGTGGTCGGCGATGCGATCAATGCGCAAGGCGGCGCCGGCAACATGCCGGAGGAGGATCTGCCGATCATCCGCTTCGAAGCCGATGCGGACGCCCCCTTTCACTGCACGTCGATCGCGATCGGCACGATCCGTGCGACCGGCTTTACCGGCGGCACCTTGCGCGTGGTCGGAACGGATCGGGACGTGAATGTGTTGTTCGAGGTCGCCGGGTTCGAAGGCAATCCGCCTCGCACCGTCACTGCGATGGACGAAGCGGGCGCGATTACGGTAACGGGCCGGCCCGTCGCCCTTACCGATCTCGGCCGCGAGATCGTTGCCCCACCGGACATGGACCCGATAATGGGCGCTGGCACGCTGTTCCTCCTGCCGTCGGCCGATACGCGCTTCGGCCAGGTACTGGAGGCCGCCGACACGGTTTTCCAGAGTGGCGGCCGGGCGACGCTCGCTAGCTGTTACGCGCCGGCGTTCGACAGGCCGTTCGCCGCCGACCAGACGGGGACGCCGCTGCCGGAGTGCTCGGGCGTCTAAACGGTCTCTGCGGCTTCCATACCCGCCAGCCGCATGAAGTTGGCCAGCAGCGCGTGGCCGTGTTCGGTGGCGATGCTTTCGGGGTGGAACTGGACGCCATGGATGGGCAGGCTCTCGTGCCGGAAACCCATCACCGTCGCGTCGGGTCCGCGCGCATTGATCTGCAGGCAATCGGGCAGGCCGTCCTCGGGCACGATCAGCGAGTGATAGCGGGTGGCCGTGAAGGGGGAGGGGAGATCGGCGAATACGCCGGTTCCGTCATGCTCGACCGGCGATGTCTTGCCGTGCATGAGGCCGCCCTGGATCACCTGACCGCCGAAATGCTGGCCGATGGACTGATGGCCGAGACATACGCCGAGCAACGGCTTTTCCGCGTCCGCACAGGCGGCGACGAGATCGAGACTGATGCCCGCCTCGTTCGGCGTGCACGGTCCCGGCGAAATCAGGAACGCACTGGCGCCCGAAGATATCGCCTGACCTGCGGACAGCGCATCGTTGCGCGCTACATCAACCTCCGCGCCGAGCTCGCGCAGATAATGGACGAGGTTCCAGGTAAAGCTGTCATAATTGTCGATGACGAGGATCATGTGCGCTTGCCTATCCGTTAGACGCAGCGCCGCCAAGAGCTGTCATCCGTCGACGCCGGACACCGGCTTGTCGAACCGCGCTGCCCTATATAGGTAAGCCACTTATGTTTCCGCACAATCGTGCACGACGCACAAAGACTTCCGGGAGTTCATCATGACCGTTCGTTCCATAGCCCTTGCCGCCGCATCGGCGCTCGCTCTGACTGCCGCGACGCCAGCGCTTGCAGATCATCACGAGGCGTCTTCCGAAACAGAAACGCAATCCGGCGCGGCCGAAATCGGCAATTGGGGCATCGATCTGGACGGTCGCAACCTTGCCGTCGATCCGGGCGACGATTTCTACGAATATGCGGGCGGGACCTGGATGGCGAATACGGAGATGCCGGGCGATCGTTCGCGCTACGGGTCGTTCGACATGCTGCGCGAGCGCTCGGAGCGGCAGGTTCATGCAATCCTCAACGATCTGGCCGCCGATCCCGAAGCGGCGGGCCCGACCGGCCAGATGGTCGGCGACTTTTACGGCGCATGGATGGACGAGGATGCGATCGAGGCGCGCGGTACGGCGCCGCTCGCGCCCTATATGGCCCGTATCGATGCCATCGAGGACCGCGAGGGCCTGCTCGAAATCTTCGGCAGCATCGGTTACGCATCGCCGGTCAGCGTCGGGACACTGCCCGATCCGGCCGATCCCACGCGCTATATCGCCTTTGCCAGCCAGTCCGGCCTCGGCATGCCGAGCCGCGACTATTATCTCGACGAGGGCGAGGAATATGCGGCGTTCCGGGCGGCCTATCGCAACTATATAATTCGGCTGCATGAACTGGCGGGGATTCCCGACGGCGCGGCAAAGGCCGACCGGATCATCGCGCTCGAAACCCAGATGGCCGAAGCGCATTGGGAGCCGGCCCGCCAGCGCGATATCGAGCAGATCTACAACCCTATGAACCGCGAACAGCTCGCTGAACTCGCGCCGCAGTTCGAATGGAGCGACTGGCTGGACGGGATGGGTTTCGGCATTGTCGACACGGTCGTTGCCGCTGAGACCACCGCGATCACGGCGGCCGGCGATCTGCTCGACAGCGTGCCGCTCGATACCTGGAAGGAATATCTGACCTTCCACTTCGTCAGCGATTATGCGTCCTATCTGCCCTCCGCCTTCGACGAAGCGCGGTTCGACTTTTTCGGCCGGACTTTGCGCGATACCGAAGAACAGCGAGAGCGCTGGGAGCGCGGCGTGACGCTGGTCAACGCCAATATCGGCGAGGCGATCGGCCAAGTCTATGTCGACCGTCATTATCCAGCGGAATCGCAGCGCCAGATGACCGATCTGATCGCCAATCTGCGTGCGGCGCTGCGCGAGCGGCTCGAGAATAGCGACTGGATGGACGAGGAAACGCGCACCGAGGCTTTCGCCAAGCTCGATGCCTTCGATCCGCGCATCGGCCATCCTGAAAGCTGGATCGATTATTCCGATCTCGAAGTGCGGCGGGACGATCTGCTCGGCAATGTCATCCGTGCGCAGCAGTTCGATTTCGACCTCGATCTCGAACGGCTGCCGGAGCCGGTGGATCGTTCGCTCTGGGCGATGAACCCGCAGACGGTGAACGCCTATTACAGCCCGTTGTCCAACCAGATTACTTTTCCGGCTGCGATCCTGCAGCCGCCTTTCTTCGATCCCAATGCCGACCCGGCCGTCAATTACGGCGCGATCGGCGCGGTGATCGGGCACGAGATCGGCCATGGGTT
>JBCBSD010000036.1:0-37014 GCA_039819365.1 Pseudomonadota bacterium | reverse complement strand
TGAAGCTCTGTTCCGCGCGGATTTGCTCCTCATAGTCCCGCGCAACGCCTTCGCCGAGGCTGACCAGCCCCCACCAGGCGAGCAGCCATGCGACACCTCCAAATAGCGAGCCCTCTTCGGATGGCATAACCGCACCACGCCGGCGCATATTTATGCGTTGCACTATGAAACTGATCTGATAGCGTGGCGGTAGTCCAACTGTCCTGTCAGGAGTTTCCCGCATGATCATCTATGGTGCCTCGCTTTCGCCCTTCGTCCGCAAGGCGGTCGCTTTTGCCAACGAAAAGGGTATCGATTTCGAGCATCGCGACAGGATGCCGGGCGCCGACGACCCGGAATTTCGCGAATGTTCGCCGTTCGGCAAGGTCCCCGGATTGCGCGACGGCGATTATTGCCTCGGCGATTCCACGGCCATCGCCCATTATCTCGAGGCCAAACATCCCGAACCCGCCCTGATCCCGGCCGAAGCGGAAGCGCGCGGCAAGGTGATGTGGTTCGACGAGTTCGCCGATACCATCTTCGTGCCGGTGGGCGGCGCGATATTCTTCAACCGCGTCGTGGCGGCGTTAATGGGGCAGGAGCCAGACGAGGCGGCGGCCGTAACCGCGGAAACCGAGACGCTGCCCCCGATCCTCGCCTATATCGAAAAAGCGCTGGCAGACGGGCGCGACTGGCTGGTCGGCGACAGCCTGACGCTTGCCGATATCTCGGTCGCTGCGCCGTTCAAGAATCTCGAATATGGCCGCGCGGCCATCGACTGGGACGCCTATCCCAACACGCTCGCCTTCAAGGATCGCGTACTGGGCCGGGATAGTTTCGCCCCGCTGCTCGCGATGGATGCGGCGATGGTCGGCGGCTAGAGATCGGCCAGCGCGTCTTGCAAATGCTCGCCGAGCCGAAGCACCCGCAGCGTCTGGCGATGTCCGCTCGGGATCGGTCAAACGCGTTGCCTCGGGCGTTGGCGAAGGCTCTGTGGTGGTCGCGAGCGTCCATCAACATCTGGCCGACGAAGCGAGCCGGGCACAGCCGGTCTAACCGCGATTGCCCGTGGGGAGCGGCGTAAAGCTCGCCGAGCGCAGCAGGTCGGCCGGAAAGACGATTTCTCGAACCAGGGCGGCGCGACTCGTATCGGGCGGCGCGATCTCGATCGCCGCGCCGGCGGCCATAAAGGCGTCGAGAACCAGCTCGGTGCAATAAAGCGCGCTGCTATCGGCGAGGTCGAATTCGGTATCGAACGGCACGGCGCGTGCGGCGAAATCGCGGG
This sequence comes from Pseudomonadota bacterium, assembly GCA_039819365.1. GTDB lineage: Bacteria > Pseudomonadota > Alphaproteobacteria > Sphingomonadales > Sphingomonadaceae > Parasphingopyxis. The sequence continues at coordinate 35,750 of JBCBSD010000036.1, read as the reverse complement.
CTGCCGCCACCGTCGACGCCCTTTCGCCATCGGTGAGCCCGGCCGGGCGATAGAAGACGATATCGCTGGCCAGGCCCGGATCGTTGAACACCGATAGCGGCACGCGTTCGACAATCCCGCGCCCGCCATCTCCGGGCGGGGCGGCATGGATGACGAAGATCGCGCCGCCGTCCGTTCGCTCGACCAGGCCGACATGCGAGAATCGGGCAAAGGAGCCGGCGCGCACGGCATCGGCCTCCCAGCCGCGCCCCGCGCGGAACACGAGATCGCCGGATTGCAACCGGTCGGTATCGATCGCGGCGGTCTGGACGCGCTGCGCAAGGTCCAATGAGCTGGCCGGCACCGTCGCCAGTGCGGCCAGCATCGCCGCGATAGCCAGCCGGATTCCGGCCGGCCGCCGGGTCATTCCATCTCGACCGAGATATACCAGACGCCGTCGACCTGCTTGAGCGTCGCCTCATCCTCTTCGCTGCTGCCATCGCCGAAGTTCGATTGATAGCGCACGGTCGCCGTGTCGCCTTCGACTTCCTCGGACAGGATCTCGATGCCGTCGAAACCGCCGCGCCGGTTGGCTTCCTGCGATGCGAGCGACACGATCATGCCCATTTTCGGGCGGAACATCTCGCGCGCATCGGGCTCGATGTGCTCGATCACGGCGTCCTGGTCGCCCTCCGCGATTGCGGATTGAAAGGCTTCGACGGTTGCGCCCGGGCCGGATTGGCCACCTGAACATGCGGCGGCAAACAGCAGCAAGAGCGGCGCCAGAAATGCAAGGAAACGGTTCATGATATGATTCTCCCCCAATATGCCGGGATGCGGCACGCGGCGGGGAAACTATCGTCACGGCGGGGCGCTGTCCATCAGGCCGCCGCGGTAGTGCGTCTCAAGCCTCGATCGCGTTCCGGTAGCGGCGGCTGCAGGGCAGGGTGGCGCCGCCGGCAAGCGTCAGCACCATGTCGCCACTGCCCGAAGGCGCGCTCGTCTCGATCCGGTCGCGATTGACGAGCCAGGAGCGATGGACCCGCGCGACGGGAAGCCCGGCGTCGCGCAATAGTTCCTCCAGCCCCGCAAGCGTCGTGCGCGCGAAATGTGTGGCGCCCGTCGTATGCACCTCGACATAATTGCCGGCCGCCTCGGCATGGCTGAAACTGTCAGCGGCGAAACGCATGGTGCGGCCACCGCATTTCAGTGTGATGAGCTGGGATTCGCGGGCATCGGCCCGGGCGGCCTCAAGCTCGCGCCGCTGTTCGGAATAGGTGCGGAGCAGAAAGAAGACGAGGACGATCAACGCATAGCTGAGCACGTCCTTGCGCATCTCGTAGACGAAATCGCGCGGCAGATTATTGGTGAAGACGTAAGGGACATCGAAGAACAGGAAGAAGACCAGTTTGCGCAGCCACACCATCAGGAGGATGTGGACGGTCGAAAATAGGAGAAAGCCGGCCGCATGGATTGCGAGCCAGAGCGGGAGCGGCGTTTCGGCGAACCGGCACCGGTTGGCGAGCATCATCACCAACGGGGCAAGCGCGACGATGACGACTATGCTGGTCGGATCGTAAATCCATATCGCGACGGGATTATAGTCCTGCCCGGCGCGCTCGAGTTCGGTCTGCCTGGAAAGCACGTCGACGATCGTGAATATCGCTCCGAACATCGCGACGATGGCCATGGTCCGCCCCATCAGCCGCCGCTCGTATCGCTGCTCCGACTCTGCATTTTGCGCTGCCATGACCGGGATGTAGCTCGCCCGGTGCCGAACAGCCAAATACCGCTCGTCCCCATGGCTTGCCGCTCGCCCCCGGATCGCCGCCGCTTGTCATCGGCTGACGCTCTCCAGCCCGGGAAACTGGCGTTTGCCGGGGGTGCCGCGATGATCGGCGCATCGCATTTTCCCGGAGACGCCCCATGGTCCCGCTTGCCGAACCGCTGACGACAAATCGCCGCTACGATCTCGACTGGCTGCGTTTCATCGCCTTCGCGCTGCTCATTCTCTACCATATCGGCATGTTCTACGTGTCCTGGGGCTGGCACGTGAAAAGCGTCTACGCCTCGCCCGCAGCCGAGCCGCTGATGAGCCTGCTCAATCCATGGCGGCTGGCGCTGCTCTTCTTCATTTCGGGCGTCGCGGTGCGGTTCGCGTCGGACAAGATGGCATCCGGGGCGTTTACCGCGAGCCGGCTCAAGCGGCTCGGCCTGCCGATCCTGTTTGGAATGACGGTGATCGTTGCGCCGCAAACCTATTTCGAGCTTGTCCAGGGTGGCACGATCGCGCCCGGCTATCTTCCCTTTTACGGCGACTATCTCGTGCCGACGGACCCTTGGGAGATGACCACGCCGACCTGGAACCATCTCTGGTACGTCGTCTACCTGCTCGCCTACATCCTGCTGCTCGCGCCGTTTCTGAAGCCGCTGTCTCGCTTTGCCGCCGGGCGGGGCGGGGACTGGTTCGGCAGGGCGCTCGGCCATCCCGCATCGCTCCTGCTGGTCGTGATCGTACCGTTCGTCGCCTATGCCGCGATCTTCGGCGACCGTTTTCCCGAAACCCATGCGCTGGTCGACGACTGGCACAATCACGCCAATCGGTTCACGATATTTCTGATCGGTTATTTCGCCGCGAAGAATCACGGCTTCTGGAAAGCTGTCGACCGCGCTTTACCGCTTGCCGCCATTGTCGCCGCGCCCATCGGAGCGATCATCCTCGTTTACGCCGTCGTGCCCGGCTTTCGCGAAGAATACGGGCTCGGCCCGATTGTGGGGACAGCCCTGATGACGCTCTATGCCTGGTCGATGATCGTCCTGCTCATGGGCTTCGGTCAGCGCTTCCTGAACCGGGATTCGAAAACGCTCCGCTATCTGACCGAAGCGATCTTCCCCTATTATATTCTCCATCAGACGATCATCGTCATTGCCGGTTTCTATCTCACCGAGATGGCGTTCGGGGCCTGGCCCGAATTCCTGCTGCTCATACTGGCAACGGCCGGGGGATGCGCGCTGCTGCACGAATATCTAATCCGCCGGGTTGCATGGCTGCGCCCGCTGTTCGGGTTGAAGCCGCGCCGCGCTCGGCCCGGGCCGAAACCGGCGATGGCGAATGCCTAGAACAGGTACCGCACCGCCACGAAGCCGCCGACGAGCAGTATCCCGGCGAGCGCGGTCAGCCAGGCGAAATATTTCTCGATAAATGCCTTCATCGGTTCGCCGAATTTCCAGAGCAAGGCCGCGACGAGATAGAAACGCGCGCCCCGGGCGACGATCGCGGCGGGAATCAGGATATGGATCGGCAATGCCGTGGCGCCGGCGGCGATGGTGATGACCTTGAAGGGCAGGGGCGTGAAGCCCGCGAGCAGCACGATGATCCAGCCCTGCTCGTTGAAATTGCTCGCGAAGCTCTCGAAATCCCCGGCATAGCCGTAGAATTCGATGATCGGCCGGCCCACGGTTTCGAACAGGAAATAGCCGATTGCATAGCCGAGGACAGCGCCGAGCACCGAGGTGATCGTGCAGATCGTGGCGTAGCGAAACGCCCTGTCCGGTCGCGCCAGGCACATCGGTAGCAGCATGACGTCCGGCGGGATCGGGAAGAAACTCGACTCAACGAACGAGATGCCGCCGAGCCAGCGTTCGGCACGGCGATGGCCGGCTTTTTCCAGCGTCCAGTGGTAGAGCCGTTTGAGCATGGCCGGGCCTTATAGGGGGTGCGCGGAAAAGGGAATCTTCTTTCTTGCGCAAGACAGAAGATTGCCACGGAAGGACAGCAAAGGATATGCGTAACACTATGTAATTATTCGGTCATCCACGGGTCATCGAAACGGCATCGAAGTGCAATGCCCGTCCCTTAGGGGCGAGGCATTCACAAAGGGGTGCATCATGACCGATTCTCTGTTCGCGAGGCGCTCCGTGCGCCTTCTTTCCGCCTTGGCCGTATCGACGGCGATTGTCTCTCCCGCCATGGCCGGCATCATCGTCGGTACCGTTATCGACGCGACCGAAACGCGCGTGCTGCAATCGGCCCAGGTGCGGATCGTCGAACTCGACCGGACGGCGCTGGCCGGACGCGACGGGCGATACCGTTTCGCCGATGTGCCCGCCGGGAGCTACACGCTCGAAACACGCTATGTCGGCGCCGAAACCGTGACGACGCAGGTGACGGTTCCGGAGACGGGCACAGTCACCGCGAACATCGCCGTGGGCATGAGCGACACGGAGATCCTCGTGATCGGCCAGCGCGCGAACCAGGCCAGCGCGCTTTCCCGCCAGCGCGAGGCGGACGGCGTCAGTTCGGTCCTCACCCGCGACGCGATCGGCCAGTTTCCGGACCAGAATGTCGCGGAATCGCTGCGCCGCCTGCCGGGCCTCAACGTGCTCAATGACCAGGGCGAGGGGCGGTTTGTCTCGGTTCGTGGCCTCGATCCCAATCTCAACAGCTCCTCGATCAACGGCACCCGCATTCCGTCGCCCGAGGCCGATGTTCGTGCGGTCGCGCTCGATGTGATCTCGTCCGACCTCATCGAGTCTATCGAAGTCCACAAGACGCTGACCCCGGATATGGACGCCGACACGATCGGCGCGTCCATCGATATTCAGACCGTCGCCTCGTTCGACAGCCGCAGCGACTTCCTTTCGCTGCGCGCCGAAGCGAGCTGGAACGAGCTATCGGATTCGATCACGCCCAAGGCGAGCCTCGATTTCTCGACCGCGCTGTCCGACAGTTTCGGGATCTCGGGCGGCATCTCCTATTATCTGCGCGAGTTCGAAACCGACAATGTCGAGGCCGATGGCTGGACCGAGGGCGATGGCGGCCTGATCTTTCCCGAAGACCTTGAATATCGCGATTACGATGTCGAGCGCGAACGGATCAGCGCGTCTCTTTCGTTCGATTTCCGGCCGAGCGATACTACGACGCTGTTTGCCCGCGGGCTCTTCAGCCAGTTCGACGACCAGGAATTTCGCCGTCGCCTGATCTTCGACGTGGGCAATTTCGACGCGGCGTCGGGCGGCTCCGGCTCGATAGTGTCTTTCTCCGACGATGATGAGGAGATCACCGTAGAGCGCGATATCAAGGACCGGTTCGAGCGCCAGCGCATCGCCTCCATCAGCCTCGGCGGCGAAACCGAAACAGGCCCCTGGACCATCGACTATCAGGGCAGTTGGTCACGATCCTCGGAGCGCGAGAGCGGGTCGGTCGATCCGGCGACCTTCGCGCGCGATTTCGAAGGCGACGGTTTGAGCTTCAATTATGATTTCGCCAATCCGCTGATCCCCACCTACAATGTGACCGGGGGGCAGAGCCTGTTTTTCGATCCGGCCGAGTTCGAGCTGGATGAAATCGAGTTCACGGCGCTCTCGGACGCTGTCGACGAGGAATGGATGGCGCGGCTGAACGTGGCGCACGTCTTCCCGACAGGCAGCGGCGAATTCACGATCCAAAGCGGTATCCAGGGCCGCTGGCGCGAGAAGACGTTCAACGGGACGATCGAATTTTACGAGAATGACGCGCTGACGCTCGACCGGTTCGTCGGCGTGCCCACGCTGCGCATTGCCAATATCGCGCCGGCCGCCGCTGACCGCCGGATCAGCAACTTCTTCTTCGCCAATCGCGGGGATTTCGAGCTGCAGGAGATCGACTCGCAGTTCGACTCTAATGTCGAGGATTATGCGAACCAGGAAGACATCTATGCCGGCTATCTGCTCGGCCGCTGGGACAGCGATACGCTGCGCGTGATCGGCGGCGTGCGCGTCGAGCATACCGAAAACCAGATCAGCGCCAATACGACCGAGCTGATCGAGGAGGGCGCGACCTTCAACGGCATGGTGCTCGACGACGACATCGTGGTCGTGACGCCGAACAGCTTCTCGCGCAGCTATACCGACTGGCTGCCAAGCCTGAACATCCGCTGGGAGCCGATCGACAATCTCGTCTTCCGCGCGGCGGGCTATCGCAGTCTCGTGCGCCCCAATCTCGGCGATCTCGCGCCGATATTCGCGGTCGAACAGAATGACGGCGACGAGCGCGAAGGCGAATTCGGCAACCCCGATCTGCTGCCTTACGAAGCCTGGAATTTCGACGCATCGGTCGAATATTATTTCAGCTCCAACGGCGCGATATCGGCCAATATCTTCTACAAGGATATCGACAATTTCATCGTCGATTTCTTCGACAGCGACGGCGGCACGTTCAACGGTATCGCGTTCGACGAGGCGGTGATCCCGATCAACGGCGAAAGCGCCGAGATTTTCGGGATGGAGTTCAGCTTCGCCCAGGCCTTCACCTTCCTGCCCGCGCCGTTCGACGGGCTGCTCTTCAACTTCAACTACACCTATACCGATGCCGAGGGGACGGTGCTCGACGAGGATAACAATCCTCGCGTCATCCCGCTGCCCGCGGCTTCGGAAAACACGTTCAATGCCGTTCTCGGCTATGAGTCCGGGCCGTTCAGCATTCGATTGGCGGGCACGTATCGCGATCTCTATCTCGATGAACTCGGCGCTACGCCGGATACCGACCGCTTCGTGCAGGATCATTTCCAGCTCGACGCGAGCGCACGGTTCACCGCGACCGAAAATCTCCAATTCTTCTGGGAATGGATCAACATCACCGACGAACCCTTCTTCGCCTATCAGAATTTCGGTGGCCAGCGCCGGCTGCTGCAATATGAAGAATATAGCTGGACGATGAAGTTCGGCGCGCGCCTGCGCTTCTGATGAGGATCAGAGGCCGAATACACTATTCCGTTAGTCCTGAGCCTGTCGAAGGACGTCTATCGGCGGAGAAGCGTCCTTCGACAGGCTCAGGACTAACGGTTTCTTGGCGGGGCTAAATGCACCGAAGGGGTAGTTGGATGAGAACCGTTATTTCGATCGCCGCGCTCGCGGTCCTGCTCGCCGGTTGCGAGACCATACCCCAGCCCGATCCGGCGCGCGGCATTCCCGTGACGGCGAGCGCGCAGACCGTGCCGGTCGCCAGCACCGATGATGCCGCCGACGATCCCGCGATCTGGGTCAACACGGCGAACCCGGCGGCCAGCCTGATCGTGGGCACGGACAAGCAAGCCGGGCTGCATGTCTATGATCTGAGCGGCGCGGAACGCAGCTTCCTGGCAACGGGCCGGGTTAACAATGTCGGCTTGCTCGATGGCATCAGCATCGGCGGCGAGGAGGCAATCCTCGTCGCGGCCAGCGATCGCGAGGATCCGTTGACCGCCCATGTCGCATTCTTTCGGCTCGACGGCACGAGCGGCGAACTGACGCCGATCGGCCGCATCGAGGCCGGGCCGGGCGAGGGTTATGGCTTCTGTATGGCGCGCAGCCCGGACGGCGTCGTCCATACCTTCCTGAACACCAAGGAGGGCACGATCTATCATCAGCGGGTGAGCGTCGATGGCGGCGGCGTCGAAGTGCTCGGCACGCGCACCATGACCGTGCCGAGCCAGCCCGAAGGCTGTGTCGTCGATGCACGGAACGGAACGCTCTATGTCGGCGAGGAGGCCGCGGGCGTCTGGCGTTTCGATCTGGAGACGGGCGAGGGCGAGCTGGTCGTGCGTGTGGCGCCCGGGCAGCTGGTCGCCGATGTTGAGGGGCTGGCGCTCGCGCCGTCGGGCGAGGATGGCGGCTATCTGATCGCCTCGAGCCAGGGCGACCATGCCTTTGCCGTCTATCGCCTGCCCGACCTCGGCTATGCCGGCCGCTTCTACATCGCCGATGGCGAGAGCATTGACGGCGTGACCGAAACCGACGGCATCGAACTCAGCCTTGCGAATTTCGGCCCGGCCTTCCCGAATGGCCTGTTCGTCGTCCAGGACGGCCACACACCCTCGCGCCGCCAAAATTTCAAGCTGGTGGACTGGGGGAGGGTGACGGCGGCGCTGGGGTTGGACTAGGCGAAAGGGCGGAGGGTTTCACACAAAGACACTAAGACACGAAGCCTTGGTAGTTGTTGGCGATGCGCTTGATCCCTTCTCGAAAAGTCGATCCGCCGAAATTGATAAGAAGGCCCAAAGGCAGATTCATCAGACGCAGATAGGTGAGTGTCTGTTTGGCATGGACAGGCGCGAGCCTCTCGACGGATTTCAGTTCGATGAGAAGGCGATCTTCGACGATCAAATCCGCGCGGAAACCTTCATTCAGCGTCATGCCGTCGAATTGGATTTCGACCGGCTTCTGCCGGTCGATTTGTAATCCATTGTTTTGGAGGCGTTTGGCGAGCACCGCTTCATAAACGGACTCAAGAAGCCCCGGCCCGAGCGCTTTGTGAATATGGAAACCGCAATCGACGACGAGCGAGGCAAGTGCCTCAAGCTCATCGTCTCGCTGCTGCATCCCTCTTCCTTCTTCGTGCCTTAGTGTCTTTGTGTGAGATACCTAATGCCCCGGCGCGCCGCCCGGTTCTTCCATCAGTTCCTTCGGCGTTTCGCGGCCATGATCGGTGCCGGCCGTCCGGTTGCCCTTGGCCAGCGCGAAGATCACGCCGGACAGCGCCATCAGCGCGACGATATTGGGCAGCGCCATCGCGGCGTTGGAAATGTCGCCGAGCCGCCAGACCAAGTCTAGCGGCACGAAAGAACCGATGAAGATCACCAGGCACCAGAGAACGCGCCACACCAGGTGCAGCTTCAGCTCGCCGGCGCGGGTGGCGCCGGGCAGTTGATCGTACAGATAGGTGATCGCGCGCTCGCCATAATAGGACCAGGTGAGCAGTGTCGTGAACACGAACAGGAGCAATGCGACGGACGCGATCAGCGTGCCGATCGGAATATTCAGCACCTCGAGCGGGAAGGCGGCCGCATACGCCCCCGACGTCATCGCAAAGCCCTGCAGGTCGGACTGCCAGGCATGTTCGACCGCGATCTGCTGGCCATTTACGGTGGCAACGAAATCGCCGCCCACGGTCAGCATCACCAGCGCCGTCATCGTGCAGATGACGATGGTATCGATGAACGTGCCCATCATCGCGAAGCGGCCCTGGGCCGCGGGATCGTTGGTCTGGGCGACGGCATGAGCGATTGCCGTCGAACCCTGGCCGGCCTCGTTGGAGAACAGCCCGCGCGCGACGCCGGCGCGGATCGCTATGATGATCGCCGCGCCGAGGAATCCGCCCGATGCCGATTGCGCGTTGAACGCGCCGTCGAAGATGCGGCCGAAGGTTTCGGGCAGGTAATTCGCGTTCAAGATCAACGCGATGATCGCCATCACGATATACAAGCCCGCCATGAACGGCACGACCGTTTCGGCCACCTTGCCGATCCACTTGATCCCGCCGATGATGACGATGAACACCGCGATCGCCGCGACCAGCCCGCCGATCCACTCGTCCAGGCCCGTGAGTTCGCTCACACTGTCGCCAAAGCTGTTCGCCTGGATCGAATTGCCCGTCACGAGCGCGGAAAACAGCGTGCCGAGGCAGAACAGGATCGCCAGCCACTTCCATTTCGGCCCGAGGCCATAGGTGATGTAGCTCATCGGCCCGCCGCGATAGACGCCGTCCTCGGTCCGCTCGCGGAACCTGACGGCGAGCGACCCCTCGCCGAACGCCAGCGCCATGCCGAACAGCGCCGTGATCCACATCCAGAAGATCGCGCCGGGCCCGCCCAGCGTGATCGCGGTCGCCACGCCGACCAGGTTGCCGGTGCCGACCTGGCCCGAAAGTGCGGTGGAGAGCGCCGCGAACGGCGAAATCTCGCCCTCGCCCTTCTTGTCCGATTTCTTGAAGATGCCGACCAGCGAACTGCCGAGCTTGGTGATCGGAAAGCCGCGCAGCCCGATCATCATGTAAAGCCCCGCGCCGAGCAGGATCACGACCATCGGCGGAACGAGCAGCACTTCCTCGCCGTTCCAGGTGCCGCCCCAGATGAAATCGCTGATATTGGTGACGCGGCCGACCAGCGCCTCCATCCCCGAAACCGGTGCGTCCGCCGCCATAAACTCACTCCCCCAAACACTGTCGGTGTCACGCCGATGCAAAGCCGGATCGCCGCACCCGATAGCTATGGCGCGTTGGTTTAGCGAAACTGGGGCGCATGTAAATGTGAAGCACGCACAACGTCGACCCAGTCCGGACCGCCTGTTCGGCCTCGACTTGACTCCGCGATTATATGTAATAATGTAATTACATGATTACTGATTCGGATATGGACGCGATCTTTCAGGCACTGGCGCATGGGGTGCGGCGGACGATTCTCGATCTGCTGCGCGAGCGGCCGGGGCAGGGGGTCGGGGAGCTGGCCAAAAGCTTCGATGTCAGCCGGATCGCGATCATGAACCACCTCGCCGTGCTTGAAAAGGCGGGGCTGGTGGTCAGCGAAAAGGACGGGCGGGTGCGGCGGCTCTATCTGAACGCCGCGCCGATCCAGATGATCCATGAGCGGTGGACCGACGAGTACAGCGCCTTCTGGGCTAGTCGGGTCACCGGCCTCAAATTTGCCGCCGAAGCTGCGGCGCGAAAAGCGAAAACAGGAAAGGATGGGACATGACGAGCACAACGGGAGATACGCCGCTACCGCAATCGGCAACGGCGGAACGCGCATATTATAAGGTCGTGATCGACGCGCCGATCGAGACGGTGTGGAATACGCTGGTCAAGACCGACGAGGTGCTGCCCTTTTTCTTCGGCGCGGTCTGTCGGACGCCGAACGGGCTGGCGCCGGGCGAACCGATGGCGATGCAAACGAAGGACGGCAAGTATACGAGCGTCGTCGGCACGGTGCTCGAGTTCGATCCGCCACACCGATACTCGCACACGATGATGTTCACCAACATGGACGATCCGCCCAGCACCGTGATCTACGAGCTGAAGGAAGTGGATGGCGGCACGGAATTCACGCTGATTACCGAGAATGTGCCTGCCGGGACCAAGTCCGAAAAATCCATGGCGCAAGGCGGGCCGTTCATCACGGGCAATCTCAAAGCGCTGATCGAAACCGGCAAGCCGCTGATGAGCGGGCGGATGGTGACGATGCTCGGTCCGGTCATGGGGCTGTTCACGCCCAAGGTCAGCCGCAGCGAGAATTGGTCGTTCGAGCGTATTCGTCGGCTTTAGGCCGATACGTGCAGTTAGGGAGAGAAACCCATGGCCACACCAGAAGAACAGGTCGCATCGATGATCGCGAATATGCCGGAGAAAACAGGCAAGCCGCTTGAAGACTGGCTGGCGATCGTCGCGGAAAGCGGCGCGGCTAAACATGGCGAGTTCGTCAAGATTCTGAAAGACGAGCATGGCATGGGCCACGGCTTCGCCAATCTCGTGGCGCACAAGGCGAAGGAGGCGAAAGAGGGTGGCGGCGAGGCCGATCTTGTCGCGGCGCAATATGCGGGCCCGAAAGAGGGTTTGCGGCCGATCTACGATGCGATCGCGGATTTCGTCGCAAAGCTCGGTCCGGATGCCGAGCTCGCGCCTAAAAAGGCCTATGTCAGCCTGCGCCGCGCCAAGCAGTTCGGGCTGGTGCAGCCAAGCACGAAGACCCGTGTCGATCTCGGTCTCAACCTCAAGGATGTCGCCCCGGTCGGGCGGCTGGAAGCGTCGGGCAGTTTCAACGCCATGGTCAGCCATCGCGTGCGGCTCGAAGCGGTCGAGGATTTCGACGATGAAGTCCGGGATTGGCTGCGCGTGGCATATGAGCGCGCCGGTTGACGCCCGTTTTCGCCCCTTCCCAAAGCTCCACAAAATCCGCTAGATAGCCCGATGCAGCGGCCGGTGGATATCCGCCGGGTCGCGCTAAACGGGGGCGGATAGATGGCGGACGATTTTTCGCAGGTCGAGGCATTTGCCGGGTTGGACGAAACCGGGCGGCAGGCGTTGCGCGATGCGGCGGAGCTGACGGCGGTCAAGGGCGGCGAATATCTGGTGCGCTATGGCGAGGAGGCCGATGCGCTCTACCTCGTTTCGACCGGGCGCTTCTACGTGCAGCTGTCGAACGGCCGGGTGGTCGCCGAAATCGGGGCCGGGGAGCCGGTCGGCGAGCTGGCCTTCTTTTCCGGCGGCGTGCGGACGGCCGATGTCCGCGCCAGCCGCGACAGCACCGTCTTCCGCCTGACGCGCGACGCCTATGACATAGTCGTCGCCAAATATCCGGAGATCGCGGATTCGATCCTCGCGACGGTGTCCGCGCGGCTGGCCGTGGCCACCAGCTCGGCCAGCGCGATGGAGGCGAAGCCGGGCAAGGTCGTCGCGCTGATGCCGGCGGCGGGTTCGCAATTGCCGGACGGATTTGCCGAACGGCTCGGCGCGGCGCTCGCGCGGCATGACGAAACGCGGATCGTCAAGCTGGCGGACAAGCCGGACGGCGTCGCGGCCGATAGCGAGGGGCTGGGCCGGTGGCTCGGCGAGCTCGAACGCAGCGCAAAGCGGGTCATCCTCGTTGCCGGCGGGGAGGAGGCCTGGGATCGCGCCCTCGCGCGCAACGCGGACGACCTGGTACTCGTCGCGCCGCTGTTCGAGGAGGAATGCGGCCGCTCGGACCTTGAGGATTATGCGATCCCCCTGTTCCTGCGCGCGAACCGGATGCTGATCCTGTGGCGCGAGCATGAGCGGCAGGAGATTACGGGCTCGGGGCGCTGGCTCGACAGTCGCAACGTGAAGCTGCACCACCAGCTGCCGCTCGACAGCGAGGCGGCGTTCGCGCGGGTCGGCCGGTTCATGGCGGGCCGGGCGAACGGCGTCGTGCTGGCCGGAGGCGGGGCGCTGGGCTGCGCGCATATCGGGGTGATGCAGGCGCTGGTAGAGAACGACATCCCGATCGACTTTTACGGCGGCACGAGCGCGGGCGCGGCAATGGGCGGCGCGCTGGCCCAGGGGCTGACGTCCGAAGAGACGTTGGCCCAGATGCAGGACATGTTTATCGCCAAAAAGGCGATGAAGCGGCTGACGGTGCCGATACATTCGATCCTCGATCCGAGCGTCTTCGACGAGCAGCTGGAGCTCAGATATTCGAACAAGGATATCGCGGATCTGCCCTATAATTTCTTCGGCGTGTCGACCAACCTCTCGACCAACGGCGTCTATGTGCATCGGCGCGGGCCGTTATGGCATGCGGTGCGCGCATCGGGCTCGCTGCCGACGATCCTGCCGCCCTTCATCACGCGCGAGGGCGATATCCTCGTCGATGGCGGGGTGCTGGACAATATCCCGGTGACGATCATGCGCGAGGCGAAGGCGGGGCCGAATGTCGTCGTCTCGCTGCGCTCGGATGCGGGCGAGGAATGGCGGCTCGATACGAAATACCGCTTCCTGCGCTCGCGCGGGAAATTGCTGTCCGACCTCATCTTCCGCCGCAAGCCGAAGCACGAATTTCCGAGCATCGTGGAGATCATGTCGCGCTCCATGGTCGTTTCCAGCGCGAGCGCGGTACGCGACAATCTGAGCCAGGCGGACGTGCTGCTGCTGCCGCCGATTCCCGAAACGATGAAGATACTCGACTGGCATCTCGGCCGCGATCTCTCCGAGTCCGCGCGGCAATACACGGCCCAGCGGATTATCGAGCAGCAGGGCCTCGCCGATATGAAGGACCCGCTTGACGGCTAGGCCTCTTCCGATCTGGCCGTCGTAACGCCCGTCAGTATCCGGTCTTCCAGCGCGTCCCCGTGCAGTACGGAAATGTCGCCGGTGGTTTCCAAGACCACGGCTTGAACCGTGTCGAGCTCCAGCACATTCGCCTCGCGCATCTTGGCCCAGATATCGCTCTCGGACACGCGCGTCTTTTCCATAGCGTCCCGATTGAAGGCGCCGTCGCGGAACAGCAGAACCGGATCGTTGGACATCGCCTCGTCCGCGGTTTCGCTGGCTCTGCGCAGCCAGGCCAGCAGCGCCTGTATCGCGAGAATGGCGAGGATCGCGAGCGACGACTGGATGAAGGCGGGCCATTGCGTGGCCACTGCGGCGTTGGCGAGCAGCGAGCCGATGGCGACCGTGATGACAAAATCGAACACCGTCATCTTGGAAAAGGAGCGCAGGCCGATGACGCGCACGGCGATCACCACCCAGAGCACCGTGATCGGGCCGAGGACCAGCGTCCGGGTAAGCAGGTCGAGCGTTGCTTCATTTTCGAAAAACATGATCTCTCCCAAAGGCGCCAGGAACGCGGCTTAAATGCTACGGGATGCGCGTTTGGCCCGCAGTTGCACTGAGTGCGCCCGGTTCAGCCTTTCAACCGGGCGATCACATCGTCGTCCCGGATCGTGCGATAGCGCGCCATGACGAGGCTGAACACTCCGAACAGGAACAGGCCGATCGCGACCACCATGTAGAGCCATTGCGGATCGCGCAGCGCGTTCAGCACTGCGCCAATGCCACCGACTTCGGCTGCGCGGTCGCTCAACGCGGCAGACGTGACTTTCCAGCCGAGCACGACGTACACGATCGCGCGCGCCGCATAACCGGCGCGGCCGAGATATTTCGCATGATGGGGCGCGTTGGCATCGAGCAGGTTCATGAACTTTGCGGTGGCCGCTTTGACGGCCTGGTTGAGGCCAGCGAGCAGGAAGCCGATGCCGATGCCTGCGAGAATGATCTCGCCGCCGGGCAGACCCAATACCGTGCTTGCGGCTTCCTGGCTGCCGCCGCCCGAAGACCCCGCACCCAAAACCTCGCTGATCGCGAACCAGGCCAGGTAGAGATGCGCGAGGCCGCTCGCCGCATGGCCGACGCGCTTGCCGATACCTTTAGCGTCCGTACCATCGCCCTGAATATCGATTATCGCGCCGTAGAAGCGGAATATGCCGTACCCGGCGAGGCCGATCCCGACGAGGGTCAACAATATGGCGCCGGCCGGAGCCTGCGTGATGCTTTCGAGCACATCAGTCGTGCCTTGCGATCCGGCGGTCGTGAGCGCGAAATAGCCGAGCAGGATATAAACCACTCCGCGAGCGAGATAACCGATACGGGCAAAGTTCTGGACACGGACTACGGCATTCATGGCGGAAATTTTCTCCTGTTGGTTATCGTACCAAGCCATGAAGGCCGTCTGCGGTTCCCTTGCCGCGAATAAAGTTGGAGCTGCCGTGTGATGCGCAAAAAAGGAAGCGGGCGTACTGTGAGGCCGCCCGCTTCGAGGGGAGTTTGACGTCTAGCGCGTTGGTGCGAGATCCGTCGGCGCGGCGCCGGCCTGCGCGTCTGGCTTGGCGACCGACGCGGCGAAGGCGGCCTCGTAATCGGGATTTTCGGTGCGCATGAGCGTGTCCCAGAAACGAAAGTAAAAACCGTAATTGCGGTTGAAGCTGCCCGAATGGTGCAGGTCGTGATGGGTGGTCGTGCAGATCCAGCGGGTAAGCGGCGTCTTCAACCACCAGCGCGCGTGCAGTTCGAGGCCCGCATGGCCCATCGCGTTGCGGATAATCATCAGCGCGAGAAAGGCGGTGATGACCGTCACCGGCGTCGGGACGAAGAGCAGCCAGAGCGGCATGAACGCCACCATCACCAGCGCCTCGGGCACCGCGAAGGCATAGGCGGCGAACGGCGTCGGCGTGACCGAGCGGTGATGAAAGCGGTGGAAGGTCTTGAACAGCCTGGGATGGTGCATCATCCGGTGCGTCCAGTAGAAATAGGCGTCGTGGCCGATCAGGATCGCGGCGAACAGCGCGAGATCGATGGCGAGGCCGTAGCTCCCCCGGATATCGTAGAAGATGCCGACCTGCTCCCCGGCGACGACGAAGATGCCGACGAACACGAATATCGCGCAGGTGCGCAGCGAGGCGAAGAATTCGCGGCGATAATCGGCCGAGCGTGCGACCCGCTGCTGGATCTGGCGATAGGCCCCGCCGCTGCGCTTGGCGATCCAGACGATGGCGGCGATGACGGGGGCCGCGATCAGATAGCGCCCGAAATCGAACGCGATCATATGCGGGATTCGCGAGACGCCGAACGTGACCGGTTCGGGCAGAAGGGCAAGCAGCTGACTGAGGTCCATGGCAACTCTCCGGTGCGTGTTTGACCGGTCGGTTGTGCCCTCATTTCGGCAGGCTTTCTCGCCTCGCTCCGAACGAGACTAGCCGGATTTCGAAATCGGCTAGGCCGAAAATCGCGGAATTCAGCCGATTTTCGCCGCGCGATACTGGCTCGGCGTCATATCCTCGGCTTCGCGGAAGGCGCGGTTGAAGGGCCCGAGCGATCCGAAGCCGGCGTCGAGCGCGATGGTCAGGATCGGCACGTCGCGCTGGTCCGGGTCCGCGAGCGCCGTGCGCACTTCGTCCAGCCGGTAGCTGTTGAGGAAGGCCGCGAAATTGCGGTGGCCGAGCTGGCGGTTGATGAGGCGGCGCAACCGGTATTCCTGCGTGCCGAGGCGATGGGCGAGCGCGGCGATCGTCAGCCCGTCCTCGCGCCAGGCGAGTTCGGCGGTCATATGCGCGTCGAGCTTGGCGGCGAGTTCGGTATCGAGTTCCGGCGCCTTACCGTTCGTATCGTCGGCGCGCTGCGGCGATCCGAACAGGTCGGACCGGTTGGTCGCCATGATCGCCGTTGCCGCGGCAAGCGTGAGGAGGAATATGCCGAACACCAACCAGGAGCGCGCGCTGTTCGCCGAGTAGAGCAGGCCGGGCCGCATGCCGATTTCGACGGTCAGCACGAGTACGGTATAGAGGCCGATGGCGCCCATGCCCCAGATGCGCAGCCGCCGGCGTTCCTCGATCAGGTCTTCCCCGCGGCCGCGCCAGGCGACGGCAAGGCCGAGCACCGCCAGGCCGATCGCGGCCGCCCGGCCGGCGATGCCGCTCGGCAGGATCCAGGGTTCGATATCGAGCCACAGCATCCAGGCATGCCAGTGCATAAGCGCGACCGAGCCCGCGACGATGCCCCAGCTGCGCCAGCCGGGCCGCTCGTCGCCGAACCAGGCGCGGGCGAGCAGCCAGAACAGGCCGGGCGCCGCGTTGGAGCCGATTTCGAATATCCAGTCGATCAGGGCGGGCGGACCGTCGATCCCCGTGACCCGGTTGGTCGCGACGATATGGCAGATGACGGTGACGAGGAAGAGCATGCCGATCCGGCCCGCCGGCGCATGCCGGTGATCGCGAAACAGGATCAGGATCATCAACAACATGATCCCGATCGCCCCGCCCTTGACGGCCAGATTGAGTTCCTCCCAGCTCATGGGCGTTTGGTGTCAGAGAAATTGGCGGCGCGCAATCCCGCGGATACAAGGGCCCTTGGGATATCGATCAACATATAAAAGTACCAAATCGGTAAAAATATCTTGACATCGTAACGCTGTTTAGGTACAAAAGCCCAAGATCGAAAAATATATCCGGCCGGGGCGCGAAAGCGTTTCCCGGCTTTTGTTTTGGCGGCGTGTAGCGGTTGGTGCGTATGCGGAAAAAGAAGGAGAAGGCGACGCGTAAGAGTCGCGCGTTCACGCCCAAGCGCCGACGCGAGTTTCTCGGTTATCTCGCCGAAGCGCCCAATGTCGCTCGCGCGAGCCGGAAGACCGGCATCAACAGTTCGACCGCTTATTATTGGCGCGAGAAAGACTCCGAGTTCGGGGCCGAGATGAACGCGATCCTGGGTGGTGTTTCCGTGCTCGAAGCCAGGCTTATGCAGCGGGAAGGCGGGTCGGCTCGCGCGTTCATCCGCCGCGGTCATAACAGTCCGGGCGAAGCCGATGTCGATGCCTTCCTCGAAACGCTGGCGGAAACGTCCAATGTTTCGGAAGCGGCGCGCCGCAATGGGTGGTCCACGGCACCCATGTACCGATTGCGGCGCAAGGATCCGGTGTTTGCCCGGCGCTGGCTGGAAGCGCTCAGCGAAGGCTATGAAGAGCTGGAAATGGAAATGCTGGCCCGCGCGCGGTTCGGCGTATCGAAGCGGGCCGACAAACCGGCCTTCAACGAACAGGTCTCGCTGCGCCTTTTGATGGCGCATAAAGATGCGGTTGCCCTCCAGCGGGCGATACGATCCGGCCTTGGCGCAGAAGAACTGCGGGAAAGGCTAGACCGGAAGATTGCGCGGGTGAAGGAAAGTCTCGAAGCGAATCATGCGTCTGACGGCGATGCATGACATCGATGCGCGGCTGGCCTTTATGGCTGGTCTATCGCGAGCAGCACGGCGCCGCTTTATCGATTTGCTCGATGACGAGGAAGCGGCAGCGATCGATTCCTCATGGGATTTTTGGGGCAGGAAGGCCCAAAAACCGCCCGCCGGAGACTGGCGAATATGGATGATCCTGGCCGGGCGGGGTTTCGGCAAGACGCGGGCCGGGGCGGAATGGGTGCGCGATATCGCGACGAACGACGGCTCGGCCCGGATAGCGCTAGTCGGGGCGACCGCGCTCCAGGCACGGACCGTTATGGTGGAGGGCGAAAGCGGTTTACTTGCGGTAACGCCGCGGGATGAGGACATTCTATGGGCGTCCTCTCTGCGACGGCTGGCGTGGCCAAACGGCGCGCGGGCCACGCTCTATTCGGCGGCGGACCCGGAGAGCCTGCGAGGGCCGGAACACAGCCATGCCTGGTGCGACGAGATCGGCAAATGGCCGGATGGCGAAGCGGCGTGGGACAATCTGATGCTTGGGTTGCGGGTTGGCGACTATCCGCGGGCCGTGGCGACGACGACGCCTCGGCCCGTAGTGCTGGTGAAGCGATTGATCCGAGAGGCTGAGAGGGACGAAACTGACACCGTGATCACGCAAGGAACGACACGCGATAATCGAGCGCATCTCGCGCAGGGCTTCATCCCCGCCATCGAGGCCGCCTATGGCGGCACGCGGCTCGGACGGCAGGAGCTGGATGGCGAACTGATCGAGGATGTCGAAGGCAGCCTGTGGCCGCGCGCGCTGATCGACGAATGTCGGGTGCAGGATGCGCCGGACTTGAAACGGATCGTCGTCGCGGTCGATCCGCCTGCCGGGGCGGGTGAAAAGTCGGATGCGTGCGGCATCGTGGTCGCCGGGCGCGGCGCGGATGGGCGCGGCTATGTGCTGGCCGATGCGAGCGTGCAGGGGCTGCGGCCGGAAGGCTGGGCGGCGAAGGTCGCCGATACGGCGGCCGCGTGGAAGGCGGACCGGGTAATCGCCGAGGCGAACCAGGGCGGCGAGATGGTGCGCAGCGTGCTGGCGGCGACGGGACGTATCCTGCCGCTTCGCCTGATCCACGCATCGCGCGGCAAAAGCGCCCGCGCCGAGCCGGTCGCCGCCTATTACGAGAATGGCCATATCCGCCATGTCGGGACGTTCCCGGCACTCGAAGACGAGATGGCCGGGCTGACGATCGACGGCCGCTACGAAGGCCCCGGCCGCAGCCCCGACCGCGCCGACGCGCTCGTCTACGCGCTGACGGAGTTGATGTTGGGCGGGGCGGGCAGGCCGGGCGTAAAGCCATTGTGATAAACCCTCTCCCCGTGGGAGAGGGATGTGGAGACTTGGCGAGCGAGGCGAGCCTAGTCGCAGCTGGGTGAGGGGTTAGAACCTACTTGTTGGAGGCGCGGCGTAGGGCAGAGGAAATTTCGGAGCATAGGTAATCGGGACTATCAAGCATATCGCCGTTCCAGAACCGCAACACTTCCCAGCCTTCATTATTGAGGTATCCTGATCGCGTCTCGTCTCTGGAGGCCTGCTCCGCATGTTGGCTGCCATCTAACTCGATCACAAGTTTCGCACTCGGACAGGCAAAATCGACGATGTACGTACCGATGGGGCGCTGCCGTACAAATTTGAAACCGTCGAGGCGGCGGTTGCGCAGACGCGGCCAGAGCCGTTTTTCGGCTTCGGTTGCATTGCGCCGCAATGCCCGGGCACGTCCGATGCTGTTCATCACAACAGGTTCTAACCCCTCATCCAACTCCGTCTAGCCAGCACGCTGGCAAGACTTCGTATCCTTCTCCCGCCGGGAGAAGATTTGGGATATCAAATATGAAACTCTTCGGATGGAAGTCCGGGCGTGCATCTGCGCGTCCGGCATTGTTGCGCGCGCCCTGGGGCGCGATCACGCTCGGCGATTGGCCGCGCGGCTACGAGGCGCAGGTGCGCGGCGGCTATGTCGAAAATCCGGTGGCGCAGCGCGCCGTGCGGCTCGTTTCCGAAAGCGCGGGCGCGGCCCCGCTGGCTGGCGGCGAGCGGGAGACGGACCTGTGCAAGGCGGATTCCGCGGGCCAGTCGCTGATCGAAACGGCCGCCGCGCATCTGCTGCTTCACGGCAACGCCTTCGTTCAAATTCTCTGCGATGCGGACGGCGGTCCGGCCGAGTTGTTCGCGCTGCGCCCCGAACGGGTGACGGTGGAGCCGGACGCGCAGGGTTGGCCCGCGGCCTATCTCTACCGCGCGGGCGAAAAGACGATGCGGTTGGAGGCGCGCGACGGCACCGGCAAGCCCGCGCTTGTCCATGTCCGCGCCATGCATCCGCTCGACGATCATTACGGGCTCGGCGCGCTGGGCGCGGCGGCGGGCGCGATCGCGATCCACAACGCCGCGACCAAATGGAACAAGGCGCTGCTCGACAATGCGGCCCGGCCCTCCGGCGCGCTGGTCTACGATCCCGGCGAGCCGGGCGCGGCGCTGTCCGGCGAACAGTTCGACCGGCTGAAGCAAGAGATGGAGGCGGGCTTTCAGGGCGCCGCCAATGCCGGGCGGCCGATGCTGCTCGAAGGCGGGCTCACATGGCAGGCGATGAGCCTGACGCCGGCCGACATGGATTTTGTCGGGCTGAAGGCGGCGGCGGCGCGGGAGATCGCGCTGGCCTTCGGCGTCCCGCCCATGCTGCTCGGCCTGCCCGGCGACAATACATATGCGAACTATCGCGAGGCGAACCGCGCGCTCTGGCGATTGGGCGTGCTGCCGCTGGCGGAGAAGATCTTGCGCGGCATCGCGCAGGGGCTGGCGCATTGGTGGCCCGATACGGCGCTGTCGGTCGATCTCGATCACGTGCCCGCGCTCTCCGAGGATCGCGAGAAATTATGGGCGCAAGTCAGCGCCGCCGATTTCCTCTCGCCGGACGAGAAGCGCGCGATGCTGGGGCTGGACTGAATTCCTCCCCGGCACGGGGAGGGGGACCGTGACGCGTAGCGTCATGGTGGAGGGGGATAGCCGTTAGCGCTGTCGCCCGCCGAAAGCCCCCTCCGCCGGCCCTGCGGGCCGCCACCTCCCCGAATCGGGGAGGATCTGGAGAATCACATGACCGAAAATGAAGAAATGCTCGTCCGGCTGGTCGGGCAGTTGACCGAACAGGGCAGCGACCTGGTGACGGTGCGCGCCGTGATCGAGGAGGCGAGCGAGCTGGGCGCGACGCATGCGCTCCACAAGCTCGGCCTCGGCGATGCCCGCGCCGCCAAGGATCTGGACGAACTGCGCGAACTGCTCGGCGCCTGGCGGATCGCGCGGCGCGGGGCGCTGCGCACGGCGTTCGGCTGGATCGGCAAGACGATCCTCGCACTGGTGCTGCTCGGCCTCGCCGTGCGCTTCGGCGTGATCGGCTGGCCCGGCCGATGAGCCTGCGCTTTGCCGGATACGCCGCGATCTTCGACCGGCCCGACCGGGGCGGGGACGTGATCCGGGCGGGCGCGTTCAGGCGCGCGCTCGAAAGTTCAGACGGGCGGGGCAGGGATGTGCCGCTGCTCTGGCAGCATGAGCGCGGAACAGTGATCGGCCGGATCGAGACATTGGAGGAGGATCGGCGCGGCCTGCGCGTGATCGCGAGACTGGACGACGCCAAACTGGCGGCGGGCGTCGAAAGCGGCACGCTCGGCGGCCTGAGCTTCGGCTACCGCGTGCGGGACGGCCGGCCGGGCAAGCGGTCGCTCCGCGAACTCATCGATCTCGATCTGGTGGAAGTCAGCCTGGTGACGATCCCGATGCAACCGCTGGCGCGGGTGCATGCGGTGGCGGCTTAGCCCTCGCCGACATCCTCGTACCACGCTTCCACCGGCCCGTTGAGCTTGATCGTCAGCGGGTTGCCGTGGCGGTCATTGGTTTTGCCGGCCTGGACGCGGATCCAGCCTTCGGAGATGCAATATTCCTCGACGTCGGCGCGTTCCTTGCCCTTGAAGCGGATGCCGATCCCGCGCTGGAGCGTGGCGGGCTCGTAGAAATCGCTCGTCGGGTTGTTCGATAGGCGATCCGGCGGGGTGTCTGTCGCGTCTGTCATGGCGTGCCATGTAGTTTGAAAAATCGCCTGTGAAAAGGCTTCCCTCGCCCGAAGGGAGAGGGATGCGAAGGCTTGGCAGCTTGCTGGCTAGCCGAAGCTGGGTGAGGGGTTGCGACCCCACGATGGGAGAACACCCCTCGTCCAACTGCGCCTAGGCGATTGCATCGCCAAGGCTTCGTATCCTTCTCCCGAGGGGAGAAGGGTTTCTTGCCGCCTCCGTGCCCATCGGCCCGGGGGCTTTTTTGTGCCCCCGAAGGAGAAAGCCACAATGACTATCGAAACCAAGATGGATCCGCTCGCCGCGAGCTTTGCGGCCATGGAGCAGGCGCCGCATGACGGATCGGTGCCGCCCGAAGGCGAAGCCGCGGAAGAGGAGCAGGCCGAAGAGCAAACACCGGCCGAGAAGGTCGCCGAACATATCGCGGCGGTGAAGCGCTGGATGGATGCGCATACGGTGGCTGCCGCGCGCCCGGCGCTTGAGGGCACAAAGTCCATGCCGCGTGGGCAGAGCGATTTCACCGCGCACTATCTGCGGCGCGGTTTAGAGATAGGCCTGGAGCGCAAGAGCTTCGACGGCACGAGCGGACCGGCGGGCGGCTATGCCATCCCGCAGGAAATCGATGCCGTGATCGACCGGACGCTGAACGATATCTCGCCGATCCGCGCCATCGCCAATGTGGTGAAGGTCGGCAGTGCCGGATACCGGAAACTCGTGACGACCGGCGGGACGCCCTCGGGCTGGGTCGCGGAAACCGCCGCGCGCCCCGAAACCGATACGCCGGACTTCGCCGAGATCGCCCCGCCGATGGGCGAGCTCTATGCGAACCCGGCGGCGTCCCAGGCGATGCTCGACGATGCGGCCTTCGATGTCGAAGCCTGGCTCGCGAGCGAGATCGCCGCCGAGTTCGCCCAGGCCGAGGGCGCGGCCTTTGTCTCGGGCTCGGGCGTCGATCGACCGAGCGGCTTTCTGAACGCCACCATCACCGACGAGGCCGACGATGTGCGCGCCTTCGGTTCGCTCCAATATATCGCGACTGGCACCGATGGCGGCTTCGATGCAAGCGACCCCGAATATGCGCTGGTCGATCTCGTCCAGTCGCTGCGCTCGCCCTATCGCCAGGGTGCGCATTTCGTGATGAACTCGGCGACGCTCTCGGCGATCCGCAAGTTCAAGACGGCGGACGGCGCCTTTCTCTGGCAGCCGGGTCTGATAGCCGGCCAGCCCGATACGTTGCTCGGCTATCCGATCGTTGAGGCGGACGACATGCCCGACATTGCCAGCGGGACGGACGCGATCGCCTTCGGCAATTTCAAGGCCGGCTATTTGATCGCCGAACGCGCGGAAACCGCGATCCTGCGCGATCCGTTCAGCAACAAACCCTTCGTTCATTTCTACGCGACGAAGCGCGTCGGCGGCCAGGTGTCGAACAGCGAGGCGATCAAGCTGCTGCGGTTCAGCCTTTCGTAGCGCCGGTCCCTATTCCTCTCCCACTGGGAGAGGGATGTGCAGGCTTGGCAGCTTGTCTGCCTAGCCGAAGCCGGGTGAGGGGTTGTGACCTCTCGATAGGAAAATACCCCTCATCCAACTCTGCCTAACCCGCTTGCGCGGGAAAGGCTTCGTATCCTTCTCCCGTGGGGAGAAGGTTTGCGCGGCGCCGCGTTCCCGGCCGTTTCCCCCTGCGGCCGAGGCGCGGCGTTTCCTTTTCTCATATCGGAGCCGTTTCATGACTCCCATTCTCAAAGATCCCGACGCGGCGTTGCGCTATACTATCCGCTGGCCCGACGCAGTTCTCGACGGCGCGACAATCGCGACGGCCAGCTGGTCGATCGAACCCGATGAACCGGACGGCATTACGACGTCCGCCGACTTTATCGACGGTAGCGAAACCGGCGCGCGCTTCTCCGGTGGCGTCGCCGGGCGCGTTTATCGCGCCGCTTGCCATATCGACCTGTCCGACGGGCGGTCCGCGGATCGCTCCCTCGTAATCCGCGTGGAGCAGGCCTGATGCAGGCCCTCGCGGAAACGCCCGCCGCAACCGCCGTCGCGCTGGACGAGGTCAAGGCCTATCTGCGCATTGCCACGGACGAAGACGATGCGCTGCTCGCCGGGCTGATCCGCACCGCGAGCGATGTCTGCGAACGCTTTGTCGGCCGGGCCCTGTTGCTGCGCGATGCGGAGGAGACGATCCCCGTGTCGAGCGAGTGGCGGCGGCTGACGCTGACGCCGGTCACGGCGATTACCGCGATGACGGGCCTGCCCGAGACGGGCGATCCGTTCCCGCTGCCCGTCGATAGCTATGCGATCGATATCGACGGCAATGGCGATGGCTGGGTCCGCGTGACGGCGGCGGGCGCAGCGCGGCGGGTGACGGTGAGCTATCGCGCCGGGATGGGGCCGGACTGGAATGCCGTGCCCGAACCGTTGCGCCAGGGCATCGTGCGACTGGTCGCGCATCTGTTTACCGAGCGCGATGCCGGTGATGCCGCCGGCCCGCCCGCATCGGTCGCCGCGCTGTGGCGGCCCTGGCGGCGGATGCGACTGTCATGAGCGCGGAAACGATATTCGCCGAGGCGCTGCTCGCAACGTTACGCGCGCATACGCCGCTCGCCGATGCGGTCAACGCTATCGATCCCGCGCCCGCCGTCCGCGCGACGGTTCCCTATGTCGAACTCGGCGCGATCGCGGCGCGGGACTGGAGCACCAAGACCGAAGTGGGGCGCGAGCTGCGCTTTTCGGTCTCGATTTTCGACCAGGACGAACGCGCCGACCGGCTCGTCGAGCTGATGGCGGAGGCGGAGACGGCCATCGCCACGCTTCCCCGAGACCTGCCCGGCTGGCGGATCGCGAGCTGCGTCTTCCTGCGCGGCCGCATCGACCGCAGCGGCAATCCCTGGCGCGGCATCCTCGATCATCGCGCGCGGCTGTTGGCGGTTTGAGTGCTCCTGCGAAGGCAGGAGTCCAGGGCGGCAGGCGCCGTCATTTAAGGCCCTAGGCTCCTGCCTCCCCAGGAGCACGGAGTTCAACATCAGGAGAACAATCATGGCAGCAGAAAAAGGATCGGCTTTCCTCCTGAAAGTCGGCGATGGCGGCGATCCGCCGGTGTACAGCACGGTTGCGGGCATGCGCACGACGCAGCTCTCGATCAACGGCGAGCCGGTAGTCGTCACCAACAAGGATTCAGGCGGCTGGCGCGAATTGCTGACCGGCGCGGGCGTTCGGTCCGTATCGGTGTCGGGCGCGGGAATCTTCACCGGCTCGGTGGCCGAGACGCGGCTCAAGAATAATGCGCTGGCCGGGTCGCTCGATGACTATGAGTTAAGCTTCGAGAGCGGCGAGCGGATGCAGGGGCAGTTCCTGATCGCGCGGCTCGACTATGCCGGCGATTTCAACGGCGAACGCAATTACACGCTGGCGCTGGAAAGCAGCGGCGAAGTGGCGAGCCTGTGACCCTTCGACAGGCTCAGGGTGAACGGGCCAATCCAGCGCGCGGCGAGGCGGAGATCGTTATTGCAGGCGAGACGTTCCGGCTGCGCCCGAGCTTCGCCGCGCTCGTGGCCGCCGAGGACGAACTCGGTCCGCTGTTCGCACTTGTCGAGCGGGCTGCCGAGGGGCAGCTCAAGCTGGCCGAACTCGTCGCCCTGTTCTGGCACTGCCTCGATCCGAAGCCCGAGGCGCTGACCCGGGACCGGTTCGGCGAGGCGCTGGCCGGGCAGGGGCTCGCCAATCTCACTCCGGCTCTCAAAGCGATATTGTCGCAAATTCTTCAGGGCCGGTGAAGAAGACCGTGCTCCTGCGAAGGCAGGAGCCCGGAGCCGCAAGCGATATCGTCAGCCGCCCTAGGCTCCTGCCTTCGCAGGAGCACAAGATGGGTTTCACCGCTTCCGCGTCCCGGCTGGCCGGACTTTCCGGTGCCGTGCTGGGCTGGCGGCCCGACGATTTCTGGGCGGTGACACCTGCCGAACTGGCCACGATATTGACGGCCTTTGCCGAGGACGGTCCCGGCGCGGTTCCGGCCGCGCGATCCGATCTTTCGGCCTTGATGGAGCAGTTTCCCGATGGATGATGAATTCGAGGACCAGATGGTCCGTATCCGCGCCGACACCCATGCCTTCCGCCACGATGTCGACGAGATGCGTCGCACGCTGGCCGACGGGCTGGGCGGCGCGGCCGATATCACCGGGCGGCGGATCGAGGGCGCGCTGCTGCGCGCTGTGCGCACCGGCAAGCTCGGCTTCGACGACCTCAAGCGCACCGCGCTCGCGGTGATGAACGATATTGCGCAGGCGGCGATTCGGGGCGGGCTGGATTCGCTGTTCGGCGGAACGCGGACGGGTTCGGGCGGCGGCGGTCTATTGTCGCTCGGCAGCCAGCTCGCCGCCGCCTTTCTCGGCGTGCCGGGGCGCGCGATCGGCGGGCCGGTTGCGCCGGGCCGGGCCTATCGCGTCGGCGAGCAGGGGCCGGAACTGTTCGTGCCATCGGCGAGCGGCAGGGTCGAGCCGATGGCGGCAAGCGGGACCGCTCGCGATGTCCGCGTCACGATCAATCTCAGTGCGCCGCACGGGTCCGAACCCGAGGCGCTGACGCGCTCCGGCCGCCAGGTCGCGCGGCAGGTCCGCCGGGCGCTCGAGCGGGCGGACTGAAATGGACTCCCCTCCCGCAAGCGGGAGGGGGACAAAGAGGAATCATCGACTTATGCCCTATTGGCTTGCCACGCCCGGCGATGCGCAACAGCATGACTTCATCAAGCGCTTCGATCCGCGTTTCTGGACCATGGACTTTCCGCGGCCGATGATGGCGTCGGTGGTGACGACCGGCGCGCAATCGCTGCGCGTCGATTGCGTGTTCTACAAGACGGACGATCTCGCCGGGCTGATCTGGGACAGCGAAGACCGCTGGGATCACGCGCTCGTTGCCTACGAAACGGCCCGCGATTATCGCGGCTGCCGGCTCGCCTTCCATTGGCGCTCGTCCGGTCTGATGCCGCTCGATGCGATCGACGGCCCGACGCTCACCATCGAAGGCCGCGATGCGAGCGGCAATGCGAAAAGCTGGTATGTGCGGCTGTGGAATTATGCGAGTGGGACGCCCGAGGACGCCGCTATCGCGCTCGATTTCGATGCGATGGACGGTGGCTTCCTTTTGCCGGGCGAGGCCGATCCCGTCTGGGCGGGCGATATCGATCGGATGTTCATCTCGCTCGTGGCGCCCGGATATACCGGCGCGGACGCCGTGCTCGCCACCGATGTCGAGGCCTGGGTCGAGCTGGAAGATATTACGGCAACAGGACCGAGTTCGACGCTCACCATCGGCGATACGATGCTGCCCGAACACGGGCTGCGCATGGCGACGGGTTATGACGACGCCTATAACCAGACGCCGGCGCGGCTGCTCCGCAACATCCTGCATCTCGGCTATCGCGGGGAGATCAACCATTATCTCGGCATGAGCCATTATGCGCGGCTGCGCGATCTGCCGAGCGGCGAGTTCCGCGTGCTGCTGGGCGGCGGCGCGGGCAATGTGGGATTTACGGCCTGGCACGAGAATTTCGCCGCCTCGGCCAAGGCGCTCGGCTATGCGCCGATCTTCTCGCTCTCCTACGAACTCTTCGATTCCTACACGCCGCCGCACTGGAAGCAGCGGGCCGAGAATGGGGATTTTGCGCTGACAGGCTGGGAGCCGCCCTCGGTATTGCTCTCCCCGGCCCAGTCCGACGCGATTGAGTTTCTCGAAATCATGGCGCTGGAAGCGTCGCGGATCCAGCAGGACGCCGGGCTGCCGGTGAAGATCGAGATCGGCGAACCCTGGTGGTGGATCACGCTCGACGGGACGGACCGGATCTGCCTCTACGACAATGCGGCCAAGGCGGCGTTCGGCAACGATCTCGTCTCCATCCCGACTATCGCGGGTCCGAAAACGCCCGAACAGATCGTGATGCTCGACCGGGCGGGCGAGATGCTGGCGGATTCGACGGCGCGGATCGCGGACGCCGTGCGCGCGTTCGATCCCGCCGCGACGCTCTATCTGCTGGTCTATCTGCCCACCGTGCTCGACGAGGACGCGCCCGAGGTAAAGCGCGCCAACGTGCCGCTCGGCTGGGCCGATCCGGCCTTCGATCTGCTGCAGCTCGAAGATTATGACTGGGTCACGGCCGGCAATCGCGGCGCGACCGCGCGCGGCGTTGCGGCGATGGAGGCGCGGCTCGGCTATCCGGTGGAGCGCCAGCATTATCTGTCCGGCTTCGTGCTCAATGCCGAAGACAAAGCGCAATGGGCCGAGATCGACGCGGCCGCCGATGCCGCGCGCGCCCGCGCTGTCGCCGAGACGTTCGTCTGGGCGCTGCCCCAGGTGATGCGCGACGGCTTCACCCATTTCGATACCGAGGAGAGCGATGTGCAGGCTTTCGACGATGTGCAGTTCCCGCTGGCGCTGGGCCGCGAGGCATTGGCCGCGCCCGGCTTTTCGACCGCGATCGTAACGACCGCGTCCGGCGCCGAGCATCGCAATAGCGACTGGGCGGATGCGCGGATGCGCTACGATGCGGGGCCGGGCGTCCGGTCCGAAGAGGATGTCGGCATGCTGATCGCCTTTTTCCGCGCCCGGCGCGGCTCGGCGCGCGGCTTTCGCTTCCGCGATCCCTTCGATCACAGTTCGAACGGGATGACCGGCGCGCCCGATCCCACCGACCAGTTTCTCGGGACCGGTGACGGACAGACCACCCATTTCGCGCTGGTCAAACGCTATGGCGAAGACGCCGATCAGCAGCTCCGCGCGATCAGCCATCCGGTCACCGGTTCGATCCGGATCGCGGTCGACGGTGTTGAGCTGGCCAGCGGCTGGACCTTCGAGGCGGGCGACATCCGGTTCGACACGCCGCCCGATGCCGATACCGAGATCCGCGCCGGCTATCTGTTCGACGTGCCGGTGCGCTTCGCCGAAGACCGGCTCGAAGTCAGCCGCGCGACCTTCCGTGCGGGCGAAGCGGTCAGCGTGCCGCTGATCGAGATACGGCCGGTCTGATGGCGGCATTTCTGGCTGCCCCGGTGACGACCATCGCCCTGTGCTGGCGGCTGGCGCGGCGGGACGGCATCGCGCTCGGCTTCACGACGCATGATCGCGACCTGGTTATCGACGGACTGAACTACCGGTCTTCGCCGGGGATGCTGCCATCGGCGATCCGGACGGGCAGCGGGCTCGACGCGAGCACCATGGACGTATCGGGCGCGCTGACGAGCGCGGCGATTACCGATCGCGATCTCGCGTCCGGCCGGTGGGACGGCGCGCGCGTCGAGATATTCGCGGTGGACTGGGAGGTGCCCGAAGGCGAGCGGCTGACGCTTGGCCGGGGGGAACTCGGGGCCGTTTCGCTGGAAGGCGAGGGCTTTACCGCCGAACTCAAGGGCCCCGCCGCCATACTCGACCGCCCGGTCAGCGAGATGACGTCGCCAGAATGCCGTGCGCGTTTCGGCGACACGCGCTGCCGGGTCGATCTCGCGCAGCATAGCCGGATCAACGCGATTGCTGCGGTGATCGACGAGCGGACAGTCGATATCGTCGATGCCGAGCCGGTGACCAATGCCTATGCCTATGCCTATGGCCGCCTGCGCTGGATCGAGGGCGACAATAGCGGGCTGTCGAGCGCCATATTGTCGTCTTCGGGCAATCGGCTGACGCTGCGCGAGGCGCCGCCGTTCGATATCCAGCCCGGCGCGATGGTCGAGCTGGTCGAGGGCTGCAACCGGCTGTTCGAAACCTGCCGCGATCGATTTTCGAATGCCGAGAATTTCCGGGGCGAGCCGCATCTGCCCGGCAACGATCTGCTCACCCGCTATCCGGGGGCGAGCTGATGGCGGGCGATGATTGCACCGCATCGCGCATCGTCGCCGCCGCGCGCGATTGCGTCGGCGCGCGCTTTCGCGTGCATGGCCGCGATCCGGCCATCGGGCTCGACTGTGTCGGGCTGGCGGCGTTCGCCTATCGGGCGGGCGGGGCCGATCCGCGCCTGCCTTCCGGCTACGGACTGCGCGGCGGGAGCGTCCGCGATATCGCCGACCGGCTGTGCGCCAACGGGTTCGTGCGCATCCCGAGCGGGACGGAGATCGCCGGCGACCTTTTCGTCCTCCAGCCCGGTCCGCGCCAGATCCATTTCGCGATCCATAGTAGAGGCGGATTCGTCAATGCCGATCTGGCGCTCAAGCGGATCGTCGAGCGGCCCGGCGCGCCGCCCTGGCCGCTGCTCGGGCTCTGGCGCTGGCGGCCGGATGGGCAGACAGGGATATAATGCCATGGCGACATTGATATTGGGCACGGTCGGCACCGCGCTGCTCGGCCCGCTCGGCGGCGCGCTCGGCGCTTTTGTCGGGCAGCAGGTCGATGGCGAATTGTTCGGTTCGGGCGAGCGGGAAGGGCCGCGCCTCAACGATCTGAGACTCCAGACCTCGTCTTACGGGACGCCGATACCGCGCGTCTTCGGCACGATGCGCGTCGCGGGCACCGTGATCTGGGCGACCGACATCCAGGAGAACCGGAATCGCGAAGGCGGCCGCAAGGGGCGGCCGAGCACGACGACCTATAGTTATAGTGCGTCTTTCGCGGTGGCGCTGTCCGCGCGGCCGATCCGCGCTGTCCACCGCATCTGGGCCGACGGCAAGCTGCTGCGCGGGGCGGCCGGCGATTTCAAAAGCGAGACCGATTTCCGCTTGCATCTCGGGTCTGAAGACCAGGCGGTCGATCCGCTGATCGCGTCGGCGGAAGGCGCTGGCGGCACGCCAGCCTATCGCGGCGTGGCGCTCGCCATCTTCGAAAATCTGCAACTGGCCGATTTCGGCAATCGCATTCCCTCGCTGACCTTCGAGATCGAAGCCGATGCCGGTGCGGTGAGCATCGACGCTATCGTTGCCGATCTCAGCGCGGAGCAGGTCGTGACCGACAGCGACGCCACGCTG
Source organism: Pseudomonadota bacterium (assembly GCA_039819365.1). Classification (GTDB taxonomy): domain Bacteria; phylum Pseudomonadota; class Alphaproteobacteria; order Sphingomonadales; family Sphingomonadaceae; genus Parasphingopyxis. The sequence continues at coordinate 4,760 of JBCBSD010000036.1, read as the reverse complement.
TCCGGATATGCCGCCCATGGGGCCGATATACGATCCGCTATCGCAACCCTGTTCGCGGCGCTCCCGCATCACCAGGTCGACGATCCGGAACGGCTGCGCTTCTCCAATGCGATACCGGTAGCGGCCGCGCTGGACGCGGAATCGCTTGGCGCCGAGCCCGGGGAACGCGGCGGTCCGCGCTGTCAGGTCGAGCGCGAGGGCGCGGGCAAGGCGCCCGTCGAAGTGGCTGTCCGCTATTATGAGCCGGCCCGCGATTATCAGGCGGGGCTGCAACGCGCCTGGCTCGACGGGCCGGGCCGGGCGGCGGAGCGTATCGATTTGCCGTCCGCACTGTCTGCGCCGCGCGCGAAGGCGATTGCAGAGGCGCGCCTCGCGCGATTGTGGAGCGAGCGCGAAACCGCAACGGTCTCGCTGCCGTTTCGCGCGATGGAGTTACGACCCGGCGATACGCTTTCGATTCCCGGTCGGTCTGCCATCTGGCGCATTGCGGGTTTCGCCCTGGAACGAATGGCGGTCTCGCTCGAACTGGTGCGCATTCAGGCGGCGGGTGCGCCGCTCGCCGATGCTGCCGCGCCCGGCCGCGTCGTTTCCGACCCCGATCTCGACCACGGGCCGACGCGGCTGGAAATCCTCGACCTGCCCAATCTCGACGACGAGCTGCGCGCTGCGCCGAGGATATTGGTCGCGGCGGCGGGGCCGTCGCCGGGTTGGCGCTCGGCCGCGCTGGAGGTCAGTTATGACGGCGGCGCGAGTTTCGCATCGCTCGGCCGCACCGCGCCGCCCGCCGTCATGGGGCAGGCCGTCGATGCGCTGGGCGACGGCCAGGCGGCTCTGTTCGATTTGGAATCCGGTGTCGAGGTAGAGTTGCTGCACGATGATATGTGGCTGTCTCCGGCGTCCGACGACGCACTGGTGGCCGGATCGAATCTCGCGATCCTCGGCGATGAGCTGATCCAGTTCGGATCGGCCGAAGCGCTGGGGGAAGGGCGGTTTCGCCTCGGGCGGCTGCTGCGCGGTCGGCGGGGAACGGAATGGGCGATGGACATGCATGCGCCCGGCGAACGATTCGTGCTGATCGACGCTACAACGATAAAGACATTCGATGCGCCAATCGCGGCATTGGGCGGCTCGGTCGAACTCCTGGCGTCCGGTCTCGGCGATGCGGGATCGCCGGTGTCGGCGAGCGACGCCATTGCCGGCCGGTCGATCCGCCCGCCCGCGCCCGTCCATCTGACCGCGCGCCGGCTGCCGGACGGTGCAATCGAGTTCCGCTGGGTGCGGCGCAGCCGTCTCGGCTGGGCCTGGACCTCGGGCAGCGACGTGCCGCTTGGCGAAGAGGAGCCGTCTTGGCGGGTCGTCATCGAACCGGCGATCGGTAGTGCGCGCACAGCGGATGTCGGGGAGACCGTGCTGCACTATTCGGCAGCCGATCAGCTGGCCGACGGTGCGGACATGGCGGGAAGTTATACGCTCTCGGTCGTTCAGCGCGGCACGCACGCCGAATCCTTCGCCCCGGCGCGCGCCATTTTCACCTTATAATAGAGGAGCATCGGCATGCCCGATTCCACGGCCCGTCTCGGCCTACCGCTCATTCAGCCCGGTCAGGCGCAAAAGGAAGTCTTTCACAATGAGGCGCTGGCGACGATCGACGCGGCCATGCATCCGGTTGCCGAAACGCGCGGGCAGAACGTTCCGCCACCCGGTCCTTCGACAGGGCAGGGCTGGATCGTCGGGCCGGCGCCGACCGGCGACTGGGTCGACCAGGCCGACCGGCTCGCCGTCTGGACGGTAGGGGGCTGGCGGTTTGTCGAACCGGTGGAGACCATGCGCGTCTGGCTGCGCGATGCCGGACTCTTCACGGCATGGGACGGCGCGGCCTGGATAGACGGGGAACTGTCCGGCTCTGTCGTGCTGATCGACGGGGTCGCTGTTGTCGGTATGCAACAGGCGGCGATTTCCGATGTCAGCGGCGGCACCACTGTCGATGCCGAAGCGCGGGCTGGAATCACGGCAATACTGGCAGTTCTGCGGGCCCATGGCCTGATAGCGACATGATCTTGCCCATAATCACAATTAAATAACCAACTTTCCTTGCAACAGTGCAACCATCGCGCCATAGAAGCGTTAGGTAGTTTGTTGCTGAAGCGAAGCCCGCTTTGTTCTGTCATTTGATTGCGCAAATGCGGCATTTCGGCAACAGAAACGCCAATTGTCCGCTTGCGTGGGCAGTTCGGTTTCGATAATGGTTTTGGTATTCCTACGCTAGGAATTTGTAAGAAAGGGGAAAGTTATGCGCAAGTTCGCCATCAAAGCGGCGCTCGCGACAACCGCGCTCACCGTGGCGGCTACGCCAGCGCTGGCTCGCGATGATTCTTGGTACATCGGTGCAGAAGCCGGTGGCACGTTGATCGGCAATGCCGACATCGACGTTACCAACTCGGCCGGTGTTTTCACGAACAATGCCTACAGCGTCAACACGGAGCCCGGCTTCGACGTTGGCGGGATATTGGGTTACGATTTCGGCTGGTTCCGTCTGGAAGCCGACGTGTCCTATCGTCGTGCTGAAGTCACGGGTATCGAGCAGAATCTCGGTTCCATTCTCCCGATCGCGGGTACGCCCCGTGCTGACGGCGGCGTGAACTACAATCCGGGTGGCCCGAACGGCAACCCTCCGGGCAACCCCTTCCAGTGGAACGGGGCGATGGGCAGCGTTCGCATCCTTGCGTTCATGGCCAACGGCCTTCTCGACTTCGGTGACGATGACGGGTTCCAGGGCTATATCGGTGGTGGTGTCGGTATCGCCCGCACCAGTTTCGACGGTATTCGCGTTACGGATGCCGCGCCGGTTATCACCGACGATTCGGACTCGGGCTTCGCCTGGCAGCTTGTTGCCGGCGTGCGCTATCCGCTTTCGCGGAATTTCGACATCGGTGTGAAGTATCGCCTGTTCAATCAGGACGATGTTGGCACGAACAGCTTCTACAGCACGTCGGACGAGACGGATATCCGGTCGCACAGTGCGTTGGTTACGCTGACCTATAACTTCGGGTCGCCGCCTCCGCCTCCGCCGCCGCCTCCGCCGCCTCCTCCGCCGCCTCCGCCTCCTCCGCCTCCGCCGCCGCCTCCGCCGCCGTGCGAGCCGGGTCCGTTCCTGGTCTTCTTCGATTGGGATCAGTCGGACATTCGTCCGGATGCGGCATCGGTGCTCGATGCGGTTGCAGCCCAGTACCAGACCGGTCGGTGCCCGACCTCGGTCATGCTGGCAGGCCACGCCGACCGTTCGGGTTCGGCCACGTATAACGTTGGTCTGTCCGAGCGTCGTAACGCTTCGGTCCGTTCCTACCTCGCTTCGCGCGGTGTTCCGGACGGCGCGATGTCGAGCGAAGCCTTCGGTGAGAGCCGTCCGCTGGTCGACACGGCCGACGGGGTTCGCGAACAGCAGAACCGTCGCGTCGAGATCACTTACGGCCCCGGCATGTAAGGATCGGCGCAAGCCACAGACAAGAGGGGCCGGTCTCGCGACCGGCCCCTTTTTTGTGCATAGTCGGAATGAGTGCTGCCGATCATGACGCACGGGTGACATTTCGGGGTCGTTTCGATGACCAAAATACTACAGAAATGATAATATAATCAATGACTTGAATGCTTCTGCGCCTGGCAGTAAGCGGACGTCAGTGCAGTCCGAATCCAGGGGAAGACCATGCGCAGCCTGCTTCTAACCACTCTTCTTGCATCATCCGTCATCGCTACGCCGGCGGCGGCTCGAGACGATCATTGGTATGTCGGCATCGGTGCCGGCGTCGTGATGCCGCAAGAGGAAACGGCCGATGTCCTCAACCAGAACCAGAATATTCTCTTCGGAGAGTTCGACGCCGAATATGATCTCGGTTTCGAGGTCGGCGGCGTCTTCGGCTATGATTTCGGCTGGCTTCGGCTCGAAGCGGAAGGCGCGTACAAGCGCGCCGGGTTCGACGAGCTGAGCGGCAACCCGATTACGATACCCGCGACGACCCCCGGTCTTCCCGATGTCCAGATCACGCCCAACGGTTCGGCCGACGGCACGATCAACGTGACCAGCGGCATGGCCAATGCGTTGCTCGATTTCGGCGGCGAAGACGGGATCGGCGTATCGATCGGCGGCGGTGTCGGCGCGGCCTGGGTCGGTATCGACGGTCTTGGCCTGGGCGGTACCCAGGTGTTGATCGACGACGATAATGCCAAATTCGCTTGGCAGCTCTTGGGCGACGTCCGTTTCCCGGTCAGCGAGTCGATCGATCTCGGCCTGCGCTACCGTTATTTTTATATGCACGATCTGGTGTTTCGCAGCGCGGCCAATACCCGGACCGAAATGGATTTTGAGTCGCACAGCCTTTTGGCGACACTGACTTTCAATTTCGGTGGGCCGAGCGCGCCGCCCCCGCCGCCACCGCCGCCACCAGCGCCGCCCCCGCCGCCGCCTCCACCCCCGCCGCCGCCTCCGCCGCCGTGTGAGCCGGGTCCGTTCCTGGTCTTCTTCGACTGGGATCAGTCGGACATCCGTCCGGATGCGGCATCGGTGCTCGATGCGGTTGCAGCCCAGTACCAGACCGGTCGTTGCCCGACCTCGGTCATGCTGGCTGGTCACGCCGACCGTTCGGGTTCGGCCACGTATAACGTTGGTCTCTCCGAGCGTCGTAACGCATCGGTCCGTTCCTACCTCGCTTCGCGCGGTGTTCCGGACGGCGCGATGTCGAGCGAAGCCTTCGGTGAGAGCCGTCCGC
>JBCBSD010000035.1:0-37546 GCA_039819365.1 Pseudomonadota bacterium | reverse complement strand
GCGAAGTAAGAGAAGCGATGGGCGCGGACCTCGATCAGGACGCAATCGATGCGCTGCAGCAACAGGTCGAGGGCTGGCCGGTCGCGGTGCAGATGACGCGGCTCCTGGGCAACGACAATAGCAAGAACAGGGGATCGCGCGCGGACATTGTCGGTTCGCATGGTCATGTCGCCAACTATCTTGTGACCAATGTGCTGCGCAGCCAGCCGGACGAGTTGCAGGAGTTTCTGCTGGAAACATCAATATTGGAGAGTTTCAACGTGGCACTCGCAGATGCAGTCTGCGGTCACGACAAAAGCCAGGCCCTGATCCGCCAACTGGAGCCTCTCCAGGCATTGGTCATCCCGCTGGACGACGATCACGAATGGATCCGCTATCACCATCTCTTCGCCGAATGTCTGAAGGATCTTCTCAAGCATGAAGATCCGGACAGGTTCGCCCAGCTGCATCGGCGTGCGGCCAAATGGTGCAGCGAAAACCGTATGGTTGCCGAAGCGGTCAATTATGCGAACGCGATCCAGGACTATGATCTCAGCCGGCAGATCATCAACGATAACTGCGAATGGATACGACTGATATACTTTGGCGGTGTCGGCTATTTTAATGGCCTATTAGCCAACATACCGGAAGACGTAATCTCGAGCGACCCGCGTCTGCTATATTCGAAAGTCTATGCCAACGTATTGGTCGGCAACTACAAGCAGGCGCTCCAATATCACAACGCCGCCGAACTCCTGATGGAACGGGACGGCGTGGCTCCGGAATCTCTTCGCGACAGGCTGACGACCGGCACCGGGCTTCTCTGTCGTGTCGAATACAAGATGGCGAGAGATGGCGGCTGGTTGAAAGACCGCCTGGAATTGGCGGAGAAATTTGAAGCGGAGTCTCCGGAAAAGGATCCGAGGCCTGTGACTCTTTGCTGCTTGGCCCTGCAATGCCTTTTCTACGGCGAATTTGACGAAGCGTGGGAATATACACGGCAAGCCGAGCGGGGTTTCGGCAACGTAGTCGCGCTGTTTTGCCAGATTAATTTTGGCATCATCGAACTCTGGACCAACGCTCTCGATGAAGCGCGCCGCCGCTTTGAGTCCACCTCGCAGAGAGCCGTGCAAATGGGCGGCGACCAAAGCAACCTGAAATTTATCTGTGACACCTTCGTGGCGGCGATCGATTATTGGCAGAACGACCTGGATGCCGATCCTGACGACAGGCTCGAACAGCTGGTTCTGCGCGTGATCGAATGCGACGGAGGATATGAGGTCTTCAACACCGGTTTCGATGCTGTCATTCACGACGCGCTGAGCCGGAAAGACTATGAACGAACGGATTTCTTGATCGACAGGCTCGAGCGTTCGGCAGAACGGTTCGCGATGCAGCGCCTGAGCCAGTTCGCGCAGCAGCTGCGGCTCGATTGCGCGGTCGCCCGTGAAGATCCGGGCGAAGCGGCACGAATGTTCGAAAAAGTGCAGCACTGGCTCGATGTCGATGAAAAGGCGCTCGACGATCTTGGATGGCGGCACAAAATTACCGCGTTCTACTCATGCGCGCGGTATCTGGGCGCCCTCGATCGCCATGAGGATGCCCTTGCTCATGTCGCCAAGGGATTGGATGAGGCCGAACGGCTGAACTCCGTTCTTATCCGGGTAAGGGGTAGCATTCTCAAGGCATCGCTTCTTGAGCAGGCGCAACGGCACGGCGAGGCTGTCGAGACATTGAAGCATGCCATTCAAGATGCTGCGCGGATAGGGTGTACGAGAGCGTTCGCCGCCGACACCTCTCCAAGGCTGGTGCGGGACGCCGCGCGCCTGATGATAGAGGATGGGAACAACAATCCCATGGTCGGAGCCTTTCTTGAGCAACTCTCTTCGTCTCATGCCAAGGAACTTCTCACCGGCCGCGAGCACGAAGTTCTGCTGGGCTTGGTGGACGGAAAGGCGAACAAGGAAATCGCCCGCGATCTTGATCTGACGGACAACACCGTCAAATTTCACGTCCGCAATCTCTACAAGAAACTGGAAGTGACCAAGCGTGTGAACGCCGTGGCTAGAGCACGGGACTTGCGGATTCTGAAGTGAGCTGGCCGATCGAAATCGGCAGGCGATCGATCCTCGCCATACTACGACGAGCTTTGCAAAGCGCTGAGCATTAGTGGAATGACCGCCAAAGATGTCATAATGGCATTTGTCGAAATGTGGCTAGCAAGATCACAAGTCTGCTGTCGGCCTAGAAGCGGAGGGACTGTGATAGGCCGAAGGCGGACCCGTCGTGAAAAAAAGTTCGACGTGGCATTAAATATGGTATTCGGCTGCAAGCGTCAGACATATTCGTTATATTTCAACGGCTTGCAGGACAATTGTGAATCCCACCCTCTCCGCCACTCAGGAAAAAGATAGACTTGTCAATATATTACGCGCCTTTGTGGCCGCACGACTCTGCGGATTCTAACTTCCTGAACAGCAAGATATCTCGGCAAACAGATGGCCTGGCCCATCAGGGCGGTCCACTGGTCATGTTAGAGTTCCGGCTAAGCAAGATCGTTTGCGGTGCTGATCTGCCATAGTGTCTCTAGGTCAGCTAAAGTCAAAACGACACACAATCGCCAATTATCGGAAATTTTGCCCAATCAAATGCTGGCTTTGCGCCCATCTCAGCCGTAGGAGGGAAATCTAATCGTCCCAATAGCGGACCGTCTAATTACCTACGTCGGACGCAGCTTCTGCTGGCTCAATGACATTATATCAGGAATTTCGTTTCTTGTAAGGCCTGCGCTTCTTGGGCGGGCTCATCCCTTCGATCTTAGTCACGACATCTTCTAGCGACCAGAGCGTGTCATTCCACTTAGGCATAGAACCTATAAATGGATGAGGCCGTAAAATGCTCCGATATGTGTCTCTGCAATTGTCAAAGTTGGGGAGAGCTGACCCCATTTGACCAAACTGTCGGAGGAAGAGCGAAAATGGGTGTTTCAAGTACCAAAACCAAAAGACTCTATAGTGTTTCCAACAAACAAGATGACAACACGGTGGTTATATATGAACGCGATCCAGCGGGTCTTTTCGCATTGCTGGCAGAGGTGAAGACCGGCGGTAAAGGAACCGGGGACCTTGAAATTCCGGCACTAGAAAAAGACCCCACGCACCCGCTTATGAACGGTGACGATCCTTTGATTTCAGCAAATGCCATCGCACAATCAAAGGATGGCAAATCGCTGGTCGTTGTAAACCCAGGGGACGGAAGCGTTTCCCTGTTAGATCAGGACGAAAGTGGCAATGTCGAACGCCACAATTCCGTATCCAGCTCCGATCGTTTCCCGGTCAGCGTGGCTATTCACGGAAAACTGATCGCCGTCGCGAGCGTAGGCGAAACCAACGACGCGGGTAGTATCAGCCTCATGAAGATTTCGGAAAAGGGCCTAATTTCCGTTGATGGTTCGCGGCGAGATTTGCAAACCCGCCCTTCGACGATCAATTTTTCGAGTGATGGCAAACATGTGATAGTCAACGAACTCATCACTGGAAAAATCAATGTTTTTGGGATTGCGGGAGATATGCTCTCTCTGGAGCCAGTTGCTCGAATTGATTCACCGAGAGATAAGCCTGATCGATTCCAGGCCATTCCAGTCGGATTTGCCGTTATTCCGTCAGAACGCGGCGATATAATTGCGATGTCGGAGGCCCGTTTTCTCACGCCTGACTTCATGCTGCGCGGTCCCACCGAAGGGGTGAAGGAAGTCGTACAATCGCCGCTTTACACTTGGCAAACCGGTTCGCTCTCTACCTACTTGCTGAATGTCGACGGACAAATATCATTGATTTCCGGCGATGTTTTGACCGGCTCCGCGATCGAAGGCGGTGAGCTGGCTAACTGCTGGGTAGCAACATCCCCCGATGGAAAAACGATCTGGGCAGTAAATGCGCTATCCAGCTCAATCAGTGTCTTTCGCGTTGGAGAAAATGGTGCTGCGGCCCTGGTCAATGACAAGGCATTCAAGCTGCCGGGCGAAGAGCTTTTCTTCAGTGATATTGCAATTGGTCAGGACGGATTAGAAATTTATCAGTTAGTTGGAAACCGTGGTGAAATCATGATTTTCGATGTTGCCGATGACGGATATCTGAATCACAAACAGACAATCGGCGGCTTGCCTGCATTGGGGGCTTTCGGTTTGATTGCCGAATAGTTCATGCAAAGCTTGAATACCCTCAAGGTCTAGTGGAAGGCATGAATTGATATTGAATCGGCGGCCGCCCATTATAACCGCATCAACACGATTAACGCTACCTGCCCGGCGCTGTCAGGTTAACTTGGTAGAGATGCACGAGCCCTGTTTTCGCAGGAAATAGGCGGCCGCGGCTGCGGCGGTCCATTCATTGAGCGCAACTGTTCGATATCGTTTGAAGGTCGTTCGATTGAGCAGGGGGCGTTGCAAGTAGAAGCTGTTGTAAACAGCTGTTTGGAGATTGAGGAAGAACTGCGCTGATCCCGGTGATTTGACGCGCTGCATTTTTCGTTCCCGTCACCGAATTGACTGATGCGAATTCTCCGCTCGGTTGTCAGAGCGCTTGTTGGTGACATGCTCGATATTCAGGCCAAATCCCCTGAACGCGGAGCGGTAGGATGGTAGCCTGTCGATTGTGATGCAGGCTGCCGGACGAGCTAACGTGACAATGCCGTCACCACTATAGGTCGGCTTCGGATTGCTGTGGTTCAGCCCGCTCAGATTTCTTGCTGTCAATCGCGATGACATCGTGGATCAGTACATGACCTGCGACGCCTTTTGCTTTGACGCGGAGGCTTCCATCCACTTGGATGGCAGTCTTGGTCTGGCGCAGTGTTTCTTCAGTGACCAGCACCTGCCCAGGAAGGCTGAGGGATTCAACGCGGGCCGCGATATTGACAGGCGCACCGATTGCCGAAAATTTCGCAAACCGGTCCGAACCGATATTTCCAACGACGACTTCACCAGAATTGATACCGATTCCAACGCCGAGCTCAGGCAAATCATGAGCCTTTAGGGCGAGGTTCACTTCTTTCATCGTTTCCTGCATTTCGATCGCGCAGGCAATCGCACGATCCGCGTCGTCGTCTGCCTTTTCTGGTACCCCGAACAACACCACCAGGCCGTCACCAATAATATTGTCAACCGTACCGCCATGACGAGCGATGATATCCAGCATGGCTGCAAAATAGATGTTCAGCGCTTCAACGACATCTTTCGGATCCAGGAGATTGGTTAGCGGCGTAAAGCCTCGCAGGTCAGTCATCATAACAGTCGCCGTACGGGGCTGACCGCCCATTGCGAGCGCCGTTGGATCATCCAACAACGCCTCGACGAGTTCATCCGCCATATATCGTCCGAATATCTTCCGGATGAACGAAGTTCGTTTCTCCAGCGCCTGATTTGTGTCGCGCAAGCTGGTTTGGATTCCGGCCAGATCAGTTAGCGTCAGCCCATCTTCCGCCATGGCAGCAAGATCGCGGAAAATTCGCATCTGCTCTTCATCGGGATAATCCCGTGGTTTCTGATCAACCATGCACAAAGTGCCGATATTTTGGCCATTCGGAGCAGAAAGCGGCCAGCCGGCATAATATCGAATATGCGGCTCGCCATCGACCAGCGGATTATCAAGAAACCGAATATCCTTCTTGGCGTCGGGGATAATCAGTGGCCCTTTCTGCAATATGCAGTGGCCGCAAAATGATGTGTCTCGCGGCAAGTCATCATGCGAAAGACCTTCGTTTGACTTGAGCCAAAGTCGTTTCTCATCGACGAGCGCGATAAAGGCGATTGGTACGTCAAACAGAGCCTTCATAGTGCGGACGATGCGGTCAAAACGTTCCTCGCGCGGAGTATCCAGCGCGCCAAGTGCGTTGAGGGCTAGCAACCGATCTTTCTCATCGTCAGGGATTTGCGGTTCGAGCATTTGCGTCTCTCGTTGTCAGGCAGTGTCTATTGGAGCGGGAGTTTCCGGTTTGGTGGAACTCCATAAAGGTTGCATGGATCCATATCGCATTGAAATTCGATAGCCGCACCGGATCAGAAACTATGGTTTGGAAAATTCTTAGACGGGCGAACGTCCCGGCACACCGGATCTTGTCACTGTGGCAAGCGGAAACGGCGATGGTGGTTTCGAAATTGGTGGAGCTGCTGTCATTCGCTCGTCGGCCACTTGTATATCTTGGCGGCGTTCTCCAGGCAGGCGAGCGCGCTAGAGCCGGATGTGCCGAATGCGGAGATAAGGGCCACGTCGCGATAAGAATCGACATTGCTGATAGGCCTTAAGGCAATCCCCGAAACCACGCGAGAAAACTCTGCCAGTGAGGTAATTCCATGATTTTCAGCAACAAGTTGCTGGATCCAATCTTCGCGTTCCGACTTGATATGGCTTCGAATATTCAAGCCGCGATCCACCATCATCTTAATGAAGCCCGGTCGAAATTCGCAGCTTAAGCGATCTAAATATTGGTGTTTGGCAATGTCGGCGAGGCTTATCGATTCCTGGTTCGTCAATTCAGAATCAATGGCGACGGCAGCCATGAGGCGTTCACGGAACAGTTCGGTCTTCTTGATCTTGGGGTTTGGTTTTCGCGGTGAAGTACAGAAACAGGCGTCCAGTGTTCCGGCAAGGACTTGCTCCTGAGTCATATCTGGAGCGACCTGGTGCAGCACGAGGGTCAAGGCAGGTTCATCGGCAGAAACCTTGCCTAGATAGTCGGCGAAGGGACGAGGCCCCAGCGAGCTCGAAATTCCGATATTCAACGTCGTGTTTCCGCCCTCTACATGGGCAACAGCAATTTCCCGCGCTTTCTTTTCACTCGCTTTGATCACCGAAAACTCATTCCGGAGCTTTCTGCCGAGTTCGGTCAATCTGGTGTGTTTTCCATCGCGAAAAATGAGTGTGCCACCCAATTCGCTTTCCAGTTTCAAGATAGCTTTAGTCAGGGCCGGTTGAGATATTGAGTTTCGCTCGGAAGCTTCTGTGAAATTAAGGGTTTCTGCAACCGACAAGAAATACTGGATCTGCTTTAAGTCCATTTGAATCCTTCCTGCTCCAGGTTCTTCCTGACGGGTCTAGCACGGCCGAGACATTGATAGGAGCATGAGCAGCTTTCGATCGCGCGATCGAGTTGCCTCATAGATATCTTTGGGTGCGCCGTGTGAACGGGTTGGAGAACGGGTGCGCCGTGTGAACGGGTTGGAGAACGCCAACGTGAGACGGGAGTGCTCGCTGGCGTTCTCCAAGGGGGTGAGGACTTGTTTATCGTAACGGCTCGTCGCCTGAGCCGTATCGCCAAATCCTCAGGGAGTGTCTTGCCAGGCAGGCTCGACCGGATCTCCGCTATTCCGCAAAACAGGGTATGCTTCCGAATAGACCCAATCTGTGTCCTGCGCCGGGACATGGCATGAAAGGCAGTCGAGCTCATAGTTTTGAGCGACTTGCGCGGTTCGATCATCGGCCTCGAACAGCGCCCAGCCCCAACCATCGCCCCAAAGCGGATCGTCGGCAAACCGGCCCTCGGAATCCTTCACCATCACGAACCATACCTGTTCATCGGTCGCATAGCTGGCAGCTCCGGTCGTGAGCGCGGCCGTGTTTGCACCGCGTACTTCCTTTACCAGCACGCTTCCGTCCGGGAATTCGCCCGTACTGCGAAATGTTTCGATGGTACCCGGCGATGCGTAAACCTGATGCATTCCATTTGCGACACCATCCGGTCCAGCCGTCGACCAAGACCCTAATGTCGGCCAGGTTTCAAAATCTTCTGGCAGCGTTATGTCTCCAGATGCAGAGACTATGTCATCCGGCCAAGCTTCTGGTTGCGCGCTGTCCTGACTTGGGGTTTCTGATTCTGAACTTGCTCCCTGACAAGCAGCAAGCAACAAGCATGTGGAGCATATTCCGATAGCTAGCGATCGCATCTCGACTATCTCCTAGTTGCCGGTGGTCGCGCGCAATACCGGATAGAATTGCGTGAATACGAAATCTGTCGCGGCACTGGCTTCGTGGCAGGAATTACAGGATGCCGTCGGAAATGCTTGAGCCGATTCTGCATAGGGCGGAGCATTGTGACCAAAACTGAAATATGCCCAATTGCCTGGCTCATCCGCGAAGCGCTCGGAATCTTTTACAGCCAGTTCGAGACCGGCAAACTCACCCTGGAAATAGCCACGACCGCTAACCTCCATAGTCGATCCGTCAGGCGCATTGTCATTCTCGCGGACCAACACCAACTCCTTGGCAATCTGCGTGCCCTCCGGCCATTCGCCGGTTGCCGAATATCTCGCGAAAGCCGTGGGCTCTACATAGACGTTATGGAATTCAGGGAAGGAAGCCTCGCCACCATTAAGAGCATTCGGTGTGAGCGGGGTACCTACATAAACCCACTCACGATAATCTTGTGGCTGGTTCACGGAGCCATCGTCATTGAAACTGGCCGCCACGGCAGTTTCGGACCCATTGATTGTTTCAGCCGCTGAGGCGGTCTCTGCCTCATTGGTAATCGTCGCAGCCTCGCCGCAGGATACGAGCGCAATCGGCGCTATGATGGCCAGTACTCCGCCCTTGGCGACGCCGTTGCTCAGTAAGATCATTGGACCCCCCATTTGTATGAACCTGCATAGAAATCTCACAAATCCCCGCCATTTGAAATTTATGACATCTATTCCTTTTGGTTATGAGGCGTCTGTTAGGTGGCCTGAGGGGTCGCCCCGTGTGGCTCACTCCAATCCAGCAACACTGGGTGCATCTCAGAGGGCAAGTTAGTCACAAATGATTGTCCAACAAATCGGTGAGTTGATCTCGAATTCGAAAACGACGCGAAGGTCCGCTTTCGGGCCATGTGTGGACGGCTCTCCCTTGGCAAGGTTTTTTTGGAGTATGCTTTCCGCTAGTTGGAGCGGCCATGTGTTCGGCCTTTCGGTGCGGCCTTGTCATGCGCCGCTGGCCATGATGCCTTTCGCGCGAACCGGGTCCCGACCTAAAGCACGCGCTCGAAGCGCCACGGCCCAAAATGGGTTTTCCCGATCCGGCGGTTTCAACCGGCTTTGCGCATCAACTCCTCTTTGCCCTTTCCAACTTTGATGACGCAGATGATCCGCGCCTATTCCTCACGCAGTAGCTGGCATCGGCTCGCGGTATCTCTCACCGCTGACCATCATCGCCCAGACTATGCGTGCCTTCTTGTTCGCGAGCGCGACTGCCGCGACCTTCGCAGGTCTGCCGGCGAGCAGCTCAACGAGCCATGGTCTCTTGGTTCCGTGCCTTTCGGCATAGCGGATCACCGCCATAGCCCCGACCACCAGCATCAGCCTCACGCGGTGCAGCATCATCAGGCTTTGCTGTTCGGGGCTCTTCACCGCGACGAAGCGCATCGTCGGCCTGGTGACAGCCTCGCAGATCGCTTCGGCATCAGCCGCATCGTTCTTCCCGCGTTTGACATACGGCTTCACATATTGCGCTGGCATCAGCTTTACATCGTGTCCCAGCGCGCTCAGCTCGCGCGCCCAATAGTGGGAGTTATTGCAGGCTTCGATTCCGATCAGGCACGGAGGCAACTTGGCAAAGAACGGCAGCATCCGCGCGTTTCAATCGGCGCCGCACCACAGCTTCACCCGCGCTGTTCACTCCATGCACCTGGAACACCGACTTTGCGATATCCAGACCGATCGTAACTACTTCTTCCATCGTGGCTCTCCTTCCGGCTCATCCTGCGAAAATTATCGCAGGAGGGGTGGAGAGCCGTCCACAGCATCAGAAGCGGACTTGTCCGGAAAAGGATGAGGATGCTTACATCGTGAAGAAAAAGTCTGACATGGTATTAGACATGGCATTCGACTGACAGTTTCACGAATAGTGTTTATATTCCAATAGTTTAATTTCCAATTGTGAATCCCACCCTATCCGCCAAAAATATTAATAAAATCAATATCTTAGTGAGTTTTACAGTTGGTCGCCGGCCAAGTCGCGATTGATCCGCGCTAGCCGGATGTCTGTCAGCCCCAGCATTATGTCGGCTTTGCGCCCTCATTGATGCCATTGATAGCTTCTCAGGTCGGTACTGCAAGCCGACCTTGTTCTGAAGCTCCATACTCGCCCGCTCTCGCCGTTTCAGAATCTCCATCCTATCGATATCGAGCCCGCGACCGCCTGTTCGTCGGATGCGAGGAGGGCGCGGGTTTCGCCGCTGAGCGACCATCCGGAGCCGAGTTCGTAGCGGCCCGAGACGGTGAACAGGCCGGCGCTGCCATCGGTGCGGGGCCCGCGTGCGGGGAAAGTGGCGCTGGGCGCGCCGTCCAGCCGCATGCCGACCTGGGCGACATTGGAGTGCCCGTCGACATATTGTGCGCTGAGGTCGACTCCGCCCCGGCTGCCCTGCCAGTTGGCGAAAAGGCCGCCGCCGAACCGGGTGATCTCATCATCCGCGCCGCGGCTCGAGAGGTTCAGCGCATTGGCGCCGATCTCGGCAAAGCTGTCCAGATCGGCGTTCGCATGGTGGACCGAGGCGACCGGGCCGATCGCCCAGCCATTGGCGAGCGGCAGTCCGTAGCGGGCCTCGCCCGATAGCGCGATCGCATCGGTATCGGCATTGCTCCGCGCCGTGCGCGTGAGCTGGTTGACCAAGATCCCGCGCGTCACATCGGCATCGGCCTGGCCATAATCGATCGCGCCGGTCAGCGTGATCCCGCCATTGCCGGTGCCGTAGCGGCCATAGGCCCCCAGATGCCAGCCATCATATTCGGCATTGCTCAACCGGTCGTCGACATCGAGCCCGCCATCGATATAGCCGATGACCGCGCCCAGCGCCCAACCATTGCCGGGCCCGCGATAATCGATCCCGACATCGAAGCCGTAGCTGTCCTGATCGGCGGTGGCGGCATTGCCATCGGCATCGATCGAACCGGTACGGCCCGTGATCCCGCCCCAGATGCCCCAGCCTTCGCCGGCGGCCTCATTAGCGCGCGCGACGAGGCGGCGGGCGCGGGACTGGCCGGCCGCGCCGGCTTCCGCGAGCAGCGATGCGTAAATCTCGCCCGATGTCGTGTTGAACGCGGTCAGCGCACCCGGGACGCTCGAGAACAGCACATTCATATAGACAAGGTTCGCATCCGATCCCGGCGTCCGGTCCAGATCTTCGAGCCGCATTGCCGCGCCCGCCTCATTGTAGCTTGTCGCGACCGTCGGGAAGAGCGGCGCCGATGGCGGCATTGGCGGCGGGTTGCCCGTCGGCGGAGGCGGAGGTGGTGGAGCCGGTGTCGGCCCGGGAGGAGGAGGTGGTGGCGGCGGAGGAGGTGGCGGCGGTGCATTGTTCGGTGTCAGGGTGAGCTCAGCGTCATTGCCGTCGCCCGCTGCATAGTCGACGCTCGGCGTCAGGAAAGCGAACTGGTTGAGAAGCGTGCCGAACACTCCGTCGATCGCATCACTGCCGTCATTGGCGATGATCGTATAGTTGAACGGATCGTCGCCCATAAAGTCGCCGATCTCCAGCACCGACAGCGTCGAGCCACCGAGGCTGACAAGCCCGTTGACGATCAGCTGATCGCCATTGCCCGCATCGTCGACCTCGACCTCATAGGTCGACGCCGCATCCATCGTCAGATCGCCCTCGATCGTCAGTGTCCCGATGCCGCCGGCCTGTGGCGCATTATCGGCAAAGTCCGGACCGACGCTGTGCGGCGCGTTCTCCACCAGCTCTGGACCCTGGACCTGCGGCACATTCTCGACCAGCTCGGCACCACTTTGCGGGGCCTCTTCGGCAAAGTCCGGATCATCGCCATGCGGCGCTTCCACGGCAAAATCGACTTTGGCGTGCGGCTCTTGCTCGGCCAGTTCCACGCCCGTTTGTGGTGCATTTTCGACGATCAGGCCGGCAAAGCCGCCATGCGGCGCATTCTCTGCGATCAGAGCAGCCCGGTCGCCGACCGCGGTACGCGGACTCCGCGCGATAGCAAGGGGCGCAGAAGCTGCGGGTGCAGCCGGCACAGCGGATTGCGCTGCAGGGCTCGCCGGAGCGGGAGTCGCGGGCGCTGCAGATGCCGCACCCGGAGCGGATTGTGCGCTCGATGCCGCCGCTGCAACCGCAACAACCGGTGCGGTATCGGGCGACGAACCGCTGGTCGCGCCCGGCGAGATCACGCCCCCGGCTAGCGTCACCGAGCCGACCGTCCCCGAACCGCCGAGAAGGGCGCCAGCGTTAACCGTAGTGTCCGAGACGATCGAACCGTCGACCACCAGCGCGCCACCGTTCACGGTTGTTGCGCCGGTATATATGTTATCGCCCGAAAGCGTGAAGATGCCCGTGCCGGTTTTGACCAAACTACCGCCCATGCCGCCGCCGATACCGCCATCCGCAATCATGCCGCTGACCGCGGTCGAGAGGTTGTTGCCGCCGATAGTCAGCTCGTTGCCGCCCAGGAAATAGTCGCCGTCGCCGGCCAACGAGCCCGCGGAGAGCCTGTTATCATCCATTGGTCCGGTACTTTCGGAAAAGTCCGTGCCGGGCGCGCCGCCAGCAACCACTGAATCGCTGGCATTGGTCAGGATTTGCGCCTGGCCAGCCGTGCTGTTCCCCTGGAACTGTATCAAGAGATTGTTGGTGATCGCAGCACTGCCGGCCGTGCTGTCGTCTTGAAAGGCCAGCACTTGATTATTCGTGATCGTGGCGCTGCCCGCCGTACTGGAGTTGCGGAACGTCAACGAACGGTCGATGGTTATGGTGGCATTGCCAGCCGTGCTGGAATCATCAAAGACCGCGCTGCCGGTAAGGTTAAGGGTGGCGCTGCCGCCCGAGCTGGTGTCATTGAAGACTAGGATTGCGGTGCTACGAGAATTGTCAATGGTAGCGTTACCGGCGGTGCTGCTGTCGTTGAAGTCCAGTTCTTCCTCATTGTCTATGATAGCGCTACCGCCCGAGCTGCTGTCGTTGAATTCCAGGCGCCCTTCGTTGAAGATCGTGGCGGCGCCGGCGGTGCTGCTGTTGTTGAAAGATGTTCTGTCGAAGATGAAGTCGCCGATGCGGATGGTGACGCTACCGCCATTGACGACGATGCCCTCGCCGACAAAGCTGATGGATTGCGTACCGATAATGAACTCGTAATCGCCCGCGTCCGCATTGAAGGTCCAGCCGCCGACACTGGTGTCGGCCGTAAAGAGGATCCTGGTGATGTCCGATTGACCGAAGAACGCAATATCGGTCGGCACGGTCGCCGGATCCCAGTTGGCATCGGCATTGTAGTTGCCAGAGGTTCCGTTGACCCCGGTGAACGTTTCGGGAGGCGTGCTTAGCCATGTCGCATCCTGCGCGGCGGCCGTCCCGGACATCGCCACCAGCCCGAGCGTTGCGGCGCGGGCCAAGGCCGTGCTCTCGAACCACCGAACCTTACCCAGTTTGCGTTTCGATACTGCCATGATCGCTCTCCCCAACAACCGCGATTGCATGATCGCTTACCCATAAAAGCGTGGTGATCGGCAAAAACGGCTCATGGGGAATTTCGCATCGCCGACCTGATCCGGTTTCGGCCGTCTCTGCGCTTTTATGAGTAGGGCCTTTGCCAAGGCCGTTCGGAATCTCCGGGCGCCGATGGCGGTTATGACCGCTGCACGGCGCCTGCGAGGGAGGGGATGTCGTTGTGCTGTGTGAGCCGGAATCGGGAAAACGATCGCCTTTCGGGCGCGTCTGGCAGGATCGCAAACGCCATCTCTGCTCTCGCAATCTGGTGAATTCTAGCGCCATCGCGTTGCTCGCCGGGATGCTGGCCCTGCCGAGCGCGGCGAATGCGCAAGCGGCGGATACTATCGGGACGATCTTCTGGGACGGGTCCGGCTCGACCGACTGGTTCGACGCCGGCAATTGGTCCGACACCATCGCGGGGCCGCGCGTTCCCTTTGCGCTCGACAATGCGGTCATCGAAACCGACGGGGCAGATGCGCCCGTCGTCGAAGGGACGACCACCGCGCAGGCGAATGCGGTCATTATCGGCGAGGCCGAAAACGGAGGGCTGACGGTGCGCAATGGCGGCCGGATTATAATAAATTTCGGCCGGCTCGGCGAGCGCGCCGGATCGAGCGGCACCCTGCTCGTGACCGGAACGGACAGTTTTTTCGGTTTCCAGGAAACGCTTGTGATCGGCAATCTCGGGTCGGGAACGGCCATCGTGGCAGACGGCGGGATGCTCGAAGGCACGGCGACCTTTATCGGCGACGAAGGCACGGGCGATCTGACAATCACGGGCGCCGGATCCCGTCTGCGCACGCTGCAGATCCAGACCGGCAATAGCGGCACCGGCAGCTTGCTCGTCGAGGATGGCGGGCTCGCCGAGGCCGAGGCCAATTTCGTCGGTAACGATGCCAGCGGGGTAGGGACGGTTACGGTCCGTGGGGTCGGAAGCCGCGTCCGTTCGACGCTGCAGACCAATGTCGGCCGCAGCGGCACGGGGCGCGTCGTCGTCGAAAATGGCGGGCTGTTCCTGGCCCAGCAGGCGGCGTTCGGTATCGAGCAGGATGGCTTTGGCAGCCTGCTCGTCGACGGCACGGGATCGCTCTTCGAAGCGGCGGCGACGCGGGTCGGCGATATGGGCCGGGGCGAAATCACGCTCGCCAATGGTGGCGCGATGACTGCGTTCGATATCACCATCGGTACCGCCGACGGCTCGGACGGCATGGTGAGCATCGAGAGCGGCGGACGCCTGACATCGCAATTGACGACGTTCGGCCGCGATGCGGGCAGCACCGGTTCGGCCATCCTCACCGGTGCGGGCTCCGAATGGCTGTCCGAATTCCAGACTATCATCGGCGATATGGGCACGGGCTCCGTCGAGGTTCGCGATGGCGCGATTTTCCGTCAGGGCCCGACGCGCTCCGCCGATCGCGACGATAATTCGGCGATCGGACTGGAGGAAGGTTCGACCGGTTCGGTCCTGGTGACGGGCGCGGGCAGCGCCTGGATCAGCGAACGGCAGGAATTGTTCAATGTCGGCAAGGCTGGCACGGGTACGTTGACCATCGAAGATGGAGCGCTCTTTCAGGTGCGCGCGATAGCGATCGGCAGCACCAGCACCGGGGTAGGCACGGTGATCGTCGACGGCCCCGGTTCGCATCTGCAGCTCTCCCGCAGTTCCCTCTACGTCGGCGTCAACAATCTGCGGATTTTCAATAATGGCGGCTTCGAAGAGCCGGACGGTGGCGATGGCACGCTCATCATCCGCAATGGGGGGCGCCTTAGCGGCCCGTTCGTCTTCCTGATCGGCAGCAATGTCGATGGCGCGGCGGGTGGACTCGTCACCGTAACGGGCTCGGGTTCATTGCTCGAAACGGAAGGCGTCGCCTTTTTCAGTCTCGGCCGTCTCGAAATCCTCGATGGCGCCCTTTACGAAAATTCAGGTTTCTATTTCCAGAATCCGGGTTCCCGCGCGCTTGTCGACGGCAGCGGCTCGCGGATCCGCGGCGCGTCCGGGGCCCAAGTCGACGGACAACTCGTCGTTTCGAACGGCGGCGTTTTCGAGGCGCAGCGGCTCGAGATCGGTGAATTTTGCGATCCCAGCAGCATTCTGTGCGACGAGACCGACATCCTGATCGATCCCTTCGTCCGGGTCGACGGCCAATTTTCCGAGATCATCCTGAGTGGTCGCGTATTCGAGACTCAGACTCTCGATTATCGGGGGACGCTGTTCCTCGCCAATGGTGGCAGGCTTGTTATCGGCGATCGTTTCGTCAAGGCGCCGGCCGGTTCGTTACTTGCCGATCGTGTCGTCTTCGAGGGCGCCGGCAGCAGTATTCGTTTCAACCATACCGATAGCGATTTCCTGTTCGATATGCCGATCAGCGGTAACGGCGAAGTCGAGGTTGAGGGCGGTACGACCCGCCTGACCGGTACGAGCAGCTATACCGGGCCGACAACGGTGACTGACGCAACCCTGATCGTCGATGGCCGGCTCGGCAATACGGAGGTTACGGTCGACGGGTTCAGCCTTTTGGGCGGCTCCGGCGGCATCGGCGGCGATGTTACACTGAGCCGTGGCGCAGTTCTGTCCCCGGGCGGCCTGCTTGGCAGCGAGCGCGGCGAAAGCCTGATAGGGACGCTGGCGACGGGCAGTCTCACGCTCGACTCTTCGACCGTGCTGCAGATCGATGTGAACGACCAGGGGCAGGGCGACCGGATCGATGTGACCGGGACAGTCGATTTGGGCGGCGCGATACTCAGCGTGAGCGAGATTTCCGGCGATTTCAGTGGCGTGGATCCCTATATTTACACGATCATCAGCAATGACGGCTCGGATGCGATTAGCGGTACGTTCGGAAGCATTCTCAACCGGCTCGCTTTCCTGACGCCTTCGGTCGATTATGCCGGTGGCGACGGCAATGATGCGATCCTGAGTCTGACGCCGAACAATGCTGTCGGCGGCAGCGGCTGCTTTATCGACGGCAATACGATGATCTGCGAAGGTTCGCTGCCCGGCGGGGTGACTGTCGACGATAGCGACGGCGTAGACCGGCTGGTCGTGCGCGACCTGACCGAACAGATAGCGCCGCCGAGCGGGACGGACGGGCTGTCCTTCATCCGCGCTTCAAACCCGGTGGTCATCATTACCGAACCCGATACGTTCGGCATTTCGACGACGGGCGAACCCTCTGCGATCTATGCGGAAACGCGCGCCAGTAACGTCACTATAGACAATAGCATGGCGCTCACCGCAACCGCGCCGACCGGTTATAATGTCTCCGGTATCCGCGTTCTGAATCGCGAAAGCACGGCGCCGTTTCGAGATCGCAACCCCGGTAGCGTGGAAATCACCAATTCCGCGCTGATCATGGTGGTCGCCGGTCAGGGCAGCGGTTTCGATTTCGACGTTGTGGCCAGCGGTATCCAGTCCCGTATGTTCGCCGAAGGTACGACGCGCATCACCAATACCGGCGACATCGCGATCAGCGAGACGGACATCGTGGGGAGTTCGACCAACGCCGCCGCGATCTTCGCGCAGAGCTTCGCCTCGGACAATGCCACTCATATCGTCAATGAGGGCGATCTGACGCTGAACGGCCGCCATCTGGCCGGTATCGATATTCTCGGCATGGATGTGCAGTCGCGCGGCGGATCGAACGTCATCACCCTCGTCAATCGCGGGAGCATTACCGGCTTCGGCTCGATCGGCATCGATGTCTCCGGCACGGCGATCGAGAATTTCGTCACCAGCAATGTGCGGATCGAGAATTACGCGCCGATCACCCTGGCGGTCGGCGATTCAGGCGGGCGCAGCGGGGGGATCAGCCTCAATGACAATGCCGGCGGTGAATATGTCTTCGTCAATGAGGGCGATATCCGCATCACCGACAGCACGGCGATGGTCAGCGATACCGATTTCACCGGCGCCGGCGGTTACGGCATCTTTATCAGCGTGGGCGACACTTTCAGCAGGGTCGTCGGCAATGGCGAGATTGCCAGTGTCCTGAGTTTCGACAATAGCGGCGCGATCTATGCCGAAGGCGATGGCGGTATCCGCGCCCAGGCGCGCACCTTCGACATCACGAATAGCGGCGATATCGAAACCCGCGGCCTTTTCGCGGACGGCCTCTATGCCTTCCAGGGTGCGCTCGAGCTGTTCGGCAACGAGTTCGGCGGCGATATCGACCTCGATTCCAGCCTCGACAATAGCGGCGATATCTCCGTGTCCGGCGATTTCGCGACGGCGCTCGGCGTCGAGTTCACTGGCGATGGCGATCTCGACAATAGCGGTGCATTGCTCGCGAGCGGGGATGGCGGCGCGGGGCTGTTCCTGGCCAGCTTCACCGACGCCTTCGCCTTCAACAGGGGGACGATCACCGCGACCGGCGACGATGCCTTTGCCGTGCTCCTCGCGGATTTCACCGTCGATCCGGACACCTATGATGTTGTGGCCGATAATTACGATGCCGAACGCGATCTCGGCAGCGATATCACCTTCTTCACCGATGCGGATATTACGGCGACCGGCGTGAATTCGGATGGCATCCGGGCAGAACTCGGCACGCGGATTTTCGGCTCGCCGGATGCAAGCTTCTTCGACGATTATGCCGCGAGCGCGACCATATTCGTAGGCGAGGACGTTACCGTATCCGGCGGCACCGGCACCGGCGCGGGCGTGCGTTTCGAGGGACAGGGCAGCGGGATCCTGTTCAACGAAGGCACGGTGATGGCGCTGTCCGGCGCGGCTGTGATCGGCGGCGCGGGCGACGACACGGTCGAAAATGCCGGGACGATCGACGGCAGCGTGGCGCTCGGCGAGGGCGACGACACGATCAATTTCGATCCGGCCGGTGTCTTTACCGGCATCGTCGATGGCGAGGCGGGCGAAGACAGCATCGTCATCGATGTGTTCGGCGGCCAGAGCACGACATTCGATTTTGCGACCACCGACTTCCGCTCCTTCGAACGTTTCTTCAAGCGCGGCGATGGCAGCGCGACGCTGACCGGCGATGGCAGCGCGTTCGACGCGATATTCACGCTGGAAGGCGGCGAACTCTTCGCCGATGCGACCAGCCCGACCATCGATTTCATCGTCGAGAGAGACACGGTCTTGCGCGGTATGGGCAGTATCGGCGGGCTCTCCGTCACCGGCGGGACGGTATCGCCGGGGCCGGTCGATATGGGCGCGAGCGGCATCGGTACGCTCACGCTCGATGGTGATCTGTCGCTCGATGGACAGAGCATCTTCGCGGTCGATGTCGACGATATGGGCAATGCCGACCGGCTGATCGTCAATGGCGGTGTGAGCCTTGGCAGCGCGACGCTTGCCGTCACCGAAATCGGCACATTCGGCGGCGCCAATCCCTTTACCTATACGATTATCGACAATGACGGCGCCGACGCCGTGGACGGTATATTCGGCTCCATCACGAACCAGCTGGCCTTCCTCACGCCGACCGTCAGCTATGCCTCGGGCGACGGTAACGATGTCGTGCTGACCCTGATGCCCAACAATGTCGAGGATGGCTGCCGGATCGACGGCAACCGGATGATCTGTTCGGGCGCGCTGCCCGATGGCGTCGACGTCCGCGAGGAAAGCGATCTCGCCAATCTGCGTGAGCTGCTCGTTACGCAGATCAGAGGGGAGATCAATGCGCAGGCCGAAGACGGCATCGCGATCGATTTCACCAATGGCGATGCATCGGTCACGATCACCGTCGACACGGCCAGCACGGTCATCACATCGCAGGGCGCGCAGTTCGACCGCCCCGGCTTCCAGGTCGATGCCTTCGCCGCCATCGGGATCCGGGGCCAATCCTCGGACAGGGTCTCGATTAGCAGCAACGCGGCGATCGAGATCGATGCGAGCGCTGTCGACCGGTCGCTCGTCGACCAGACGGCGGGGATTGTGGCAGACCTGCTGCCTATCGACGATGCCCGGCCGAGTGCGGCGATCGTAAACACTGGCGCCATCACTATCCTCGACGACGGCCTGGGCGACAGCACGCTCGACATCGCGGCGATCTTCGCCGGGTATTCCGCCACCAATGCGCTGATGCCCGTGCCCGACCGCGTCGATATCGGCCGCGTGGACATCCGCAATGCGGGCACGATCGATGTGACGACCGGCAACGGCATCGTTGCCGATACGCTCCATGGCGGCGAGCTGGAGATCTCCAATACGGGCTTGATCCGCGTGACGACGACCGATGCTACACTGACCAGCACCGCTATTTTCGTCGATGAATCCGATGCGCGCCAGCTGCTCGATATCGTCAACGACGGCACGATCGAAATGAACGATGCGGGGTCGGAAGGCGCCTTCGGCATCCGCGTCGAGAAGAATCTCGCGCTCGAAAACAACAATCCGGCGACGATCGTCAACAATGGCGTGATCCGCGAAACAAATGCGGACTCCACCGGCTTCTCCGCCGGTATCGAAATCGGGACGCCGACATTTTCGCAATTCCCGACGCCCGCGCTCGGCCAGGGCCGCGCCGCCGATCTCCCCGGCGCGACCTCCACGGTCATCAACACGGGCACGATTGATGTCGTGCAACAGGGTATCGAAATACTCTCCAGCGCCAACCGCGTCGTGGAGAATAGAGGCACGATCGCTGTCGCGGCCAACCGCAACCTTTCGGCCGGCGTGACCTTCAACTTCAATTCGCCGAGCGGCAGCCCGCGCGAACGCAATCCGATCGGCAATGTCACGCGCTTCCTCAATGCGGCGGACGGCACGATCACCGTCGATGCGGGCGACACCGGTTCGACCAATGTGCAGGGCGTCCTCTTCCTCGGCGGCGATCCGGATATCCAGAATGACGGGCGGATCACGGTCAATGCCGATCAGTCGGCCGGCATTTTCGCATCGGAAGGCTTCCAGCAAATCGGCAATATACGGTCGAACCGTTTTGCCATCGGCGCGGTCGATTTGCGCAACACCGGCACCGTCGAAGTGACGGGCGATGAAACGGTCGGCGTGATCGTCTCGCGGCTGTTTATCGAGGAAGACGATATCTTCGATACGGATATCGTCAGCTCCGGCGATATCGTTGCGCGAGGCGAAGATGCCGACGGGATACGGTTGCAAAGCTTCGGCTGGGACGACGGCAACGGGCCCGAACTCGAAGATCGTGGTCGTTCCACGGTCACGCTCGCGGCGGATTCGCGGGTAAGCGGCGGTTCAGGCACGGGCGCCGGCATTCGCCTGATCGGCGGCGAGCGGGTGACCATCGACAATGCCGGCCTGATCGAAGCGGATTCTGGCGTGGCGATTGTCGGCGGTATCGCGGTCGAAGATGTGACGAACAGCGGCGAGATCGACGGCACCGTCGCGCTCGGCCCCAATGACGATATCTTCACGCTGGCGGCCGGCGGCACCGTGGGGACATCCATCGATGGCGGCGACGACGAAGACAGCTTCGTCTTCGCCGCAGCGGCGGATGCGAGCGCCGGCTTCGATTTCGCCGATACGGACCTGCTCGGCTTCGAACTCTTCTTCAAGCGCGGCGCCGGGCAATGGGCGCTGAACGGGAATGGCAGCGCATTGGGCGGCACATTCGCCGTCGAGCAAGGCACGTTGATCGTCGATGGCAATCTGTCATCGACCCAATTTACCGTGGAAAGCGGGGGCACACTCGGTGGTTCCGGTACGACCGGGTCCGTTTCGCTTGTCGGCGGGACACTTGCCCCGGGCGCAGGGCCGGGATCGGCCACACCCGATCGCGCAGCGCCTGTAGCTGTGGCGCAATCGGCTCCGTCTGCAGAGGCGGCCGACGCGCAGACCGCGGCCCGGACCGCGGCTACTAGCCAAAGCGAGGAGCCCCGCACCGTGACGCTGTCTCCAGCCGCGGCCACGCCCGATGCGCCGTCTTCCGGCGGAACGGGCCGCGCGGGCATGCTCGTCGAGAATATCGCCTTTGCAGATCGCACGGCGATGGCGCCTGAAGAGCAGCCGCATGCCGATCGCGCCGATCTGATTGCCGAAGAAGCGCCGCATGCAGCGCAGGACGATCTGATCGTCGAAAATACGCCCTTTGCGATCACCGCGCCGGACTTCGCTGAAGAGGCACCGCACGCTGCCGGCCCGGACTTTGCCGAGAACACGCCCTTTGCCGGCGGCATCGGCACGCTGACCATCGAGGGCGATCTGACGATGGACGCGGCGAGTGTGTTCGAGGTTGAGGTCGACGATGCGGGCAATGCCGATCGGGTGGTCGTCAATGGCATGGTCGATCTGGGCGGTTCGACGCTCTCGGTGCTCGAAATCGGCAGTTTCGCAGGCGACGATCCGTTCAATTACCTCATTATCGACAATGACGGCACCGACGCGATCACCGATACATTCGGTACGCTGCTGAACCAGTTCGCCTTCCTGACCCCGACGGTCGATTATACGGCCGGGGACGGCAATGACGCCGGGCTGACGCTGACGCCGAATAACGCGCCGCCTCCGCCTCCGCCACCGCCACCGCCTCCTCCTCCGCCCCCGCCTCCACCGGGACCGCCTTCTCCACCGCCCCCGGCACCCCCGCCTCCGGCACCTCCGCCGCCACCGCCGCCGCCGACCAGCGGTCCGCCGCCTTCGGGGCCACTCTTCCCGACGGCCGCCGAAACCTACAATCAGTTCGGTTCGGCGATGCGCTTTGAAAATCTCGATCGCACGAACGCCGATGCCGATCTTGTCTATATGAACCTGCTGTTCTCGACCGTACCGCAGGCCCGGGCCGCCTTCGATACGGCTTCGGGCGAGATATACGCTTCGTTGCTCGCCCAGGCGTCGACCGACAGCCTCGAACGGTCGCAGCGGCTGATCGCGCGCGGCCATGAGATGACGACCCGGGAAGGTCTAGCCCTGTGGGGCGGCGTCAGTGGCGGCGACGGATCGGTCGATGGCGACGGCAACGCCGCCCGCGTCGATCATGACGAATATGGCTTCGATATCGGCCTCGACTATCGCGGGCCCGGCAATAGCTGGGCCGTGGGCGCGACGGTCGGCTATTATGACGGCGGCCTCGATGTCGATGGCCGGCTGAGCAGCGCCAGTTACGATGGCTGGCATATCGGCGCCTATGCCCGGTACGGCACGAGCGGGCCCGGGTTGACGATCAGCGGCGCGCTGTCGCACAGCGATACCAGTGCCGATGTTACGCGCCGGATCCTCGTCAATACGCTCGATCGCACCGCGCGCGACAGTGTCGATACGGACAGTCTCGCGATTGCGGGCGAGGCGCGCTACGGATTCGGACTGGGCGATGAATGGGCGGTCGGTCCGGTCGCCTCGGTCCGCCATGCGGATAGCGATCTTAGCAGGATCGGCGAAATCGGGGCGGGTGCGCTCAACCTGTCGGGCCGCGGCGCGGACGATGCGGTGACGCGCATCGGCGCCGGGCTCTTCGCCAATTGGCAAGGCGCGCGCGGCGGGCTCGATCTGTCGGCACAATATGTCGACGGCCATTCCAATGTCGCCGAGACCGGGTTCTCGCTCGAAGGCGCGCCGGGCGCGGTCTTCCCCGTCCGCTCGCCGCGCACCGACGGGGCCGCTGGCCTGTTCTTGGTGTCGGGTCATTACGAACTCGGCGATGGCTGGACGATCGGCGGCGATGTCCGGGGCCTGGTTGGCGGCGAGGAAAATGCCGTGTCCGGATCGCTGCGTATCGGCTGGGAGTTCTGATGCCATGCGGCGTTCCGAAATGGCGCATACACTCGACCGGTGCTGGACAAGCCCCGGGCCGCTGGGCAATGATCTGGCCAGTTGTTCATCCAGCGCCGGGGGGCGAGTGGCATGGCGGAGGAAGCGGACGCATCGGCGACGCAGTTGCTGCACCAGTGGCGCGACGGCAGCGAAGACGCGCAGGACGCACTTATCCAGCTATTCTATCCGCGCCTCCAGGAACGCGCGGCCGGCCTGCTCGCCCATGAAAACCAGATATCGCTCGCGCCAGGCGATCTCGTCCATGAATCGATTATCCGGATCATCAATGCCGAAGAGCTGGACTGGCAGGATCGGGCGCATTTCCTCGCGCTCGCATCGCGGCTCATGCGGCGGGTGCTTATTGATCATATCCGCGCAAAGAATGCGGACAAGCGCCGTCACCGGCGGGTCACGCTCATGACAGGCCTGAACGATGGCCAACGCATGGACCTTCAGAGCCTGCACCACGCCCTTTTGCGGCTTTCGGCGATTGATCGGGAAAATGCCGATATCGTCGAGATGCGCTTTTTCGGCGGCATGTCGATCGGCGATGTGGCGGCGGTGACGGGTTTATCCGAACCCACAGTCAAACGGCGCTGGGCGGCGGCGCGCGTCTGGCTCGCCGATGCGCTGAGGAATGACGATGTCGGATGACGAGATCGAAATCGAAAAGCAGGCATTGGCCGTGCTCGAACAGGTCCTGGCCGTGCCTCAGAGCCAGCGCGAGGCATGGCTAAAAAATAATGCCCCCGACGATCCGCAGGTGGAAGCAAGGTTGCGCAAGCTGCTGGAATCCGCGGGTGTCGCGGACGGGCTGATCGAAACCGGCGGCATGGGGAGCATGGCCGATTGGGACAATCCGCCCGAACGGATCGGGGCCTATGCGATCGAAGAACAGATCGGCGAAGGCGGCATGGGCGCAGTGTTTCGCGGGCGGCGCGACGCCGGCGATTTCGAGCATGAAGTGGCGATCAAGCTGATCCGGCCGGGCGCGCTGACAGAGGCGTTGATCGAGCGGTTCGAACGCGAACGCCAGACGCTGGCCGGCCTTTCGCATCCCCATATTGCGCGGCTCTACGATGGCGGGACGACCGAAGACGGCGACCCCTATATCATCATGGAATACATCGAGGGCATGCCGATCGTGAAATGGGCCGATGACAACGGGCTCGATCTCGATGCGCGCATGGCGCTGTTCGAAAATGTCTGCGAGGCCGTGCGGTTCGCGCACCAGAACCTGATCGTCCATCGCGATCTGACGCCATCCAATGTGCTCGTCACGCCCGAGGGCGAGCCCAAGCTCATAGATTTCGGCATCGCCAAGCCGCCCGAACTCGAAGAAGACCATGCCGGCAACACGAAGGGGTCGCTCAGCGGGCTAAGCCTGACGCCAGGCTTCGCCGCGCCCGAACGGATTGCCGGCGCGCCGACCACGACGCTGACCGATATCTATTCGTTGGGTAAACTGCTCAAGCTCCTTGTTATCCGTTGGGCCGAGAATGCCGATCTTGCGGCGATCATAGCCAAGGCGACAGCCGACGATCCCGACGCCCGCTATCTTTCGACCGACGCGCTGCTCGACGATGTTCAGCGCTTTCGCTCAGACCGGCCGGTCACCGCGCGCAATGGCGGGCGCGCCTATCTGCTCGGCAAATTTGTCAGCCGGCAGAAATTCGCTGTGGGAGCGGTTGCGGCAATTGTCCTCCTCCTAGTCGGCGGTCTGACGGCCTCGCTGATCGGTTTCGGCCAGGCACGCGTCGCCCAGGCCGAGGCCGAAGCCCGCTTCGGCGAGGTCCGGGAAATGGCCAATACTCTGCTTTTCGACATTTATGATTCCGCAGAGTCTGTGCCGGGAACAACTGCGACTCGGCGGATGCTGGCCGAGACGGGACAACGCTATCTCGACGCGTTGGCGGCCGATCCCGATGCGCCTGTCGATGTCCGTCTCGAGGCAGGGCGCGGCTATGCAAGGCTGGCGGACGTCATGGGCGGTGCAGGCGGAGGCAATCTGGGTTTGCGCGATCAGGCGCTGGCCAATTATGAACGCGCAGATGACATCCTGACTGCGCTTTATGAGGAGCATGCGGCGAACGAAGAGGTCGCCCTCGCTCTCGCCAATTTGCGGTCTCAGCGTGCAATGACAATGGCGCATATTACGGACGATTATGAGCGCGGGATCGAATTTGCGCGCTCTATCGGGTCTATTCTGGACCGCGAATGCGACGATAGCGATCGATGCACCCTGGTTCGCGCACAGGCATTTATTGTCGAAGGAGAAAATCTGCATTGGCAAGAAAGGCCGGACGACGCACTGGTCCGATACGATCGGGCGCTTGCCGAAATCGAGGGCCTGAGTTCCGATTTCCGCGGAACCGAAGAGGCCGTGCGCGCCGAGGCCCGCGCCTATTTTCTCAAATCTAGAGCGTTCTACGCGCAGGAGGATTTCGACGAAACCGTCCGCCAGACCGGGATCGCCGCGCGATTGCTGATCGACTTGCAGGAAAGGGGGATATCTTCACCTGCGGTTGAGAGAGATCTCGCTGGGGTGGAATTCGTACGTGGTGGAACATTGAACGATCTGGGGCGTGCCCGCGAAGCGCTGCCGGCGCTCAACCGCGCCTATTCGATCATGCAGCGGCTGGTTGAAGCTGATAACGAGGATATGGGCAGTCTGCGTCTGCTGGCCGTAGCAGGCGGTCAGCGCGCCCTGACCCTGGCGTCCGCGGGAGACTATGGGCAAGCGATCGAGGGCGGGCAAGCGGCTTTGGAGATTCGCCAGCGGCTTTCGCGCGAGAATTCCGATCAGGTTGGCTTCTTCCGGGATGTTGCCATACAACTCAAGGATCTTGGCGATATATACGATCGCGCAGGGCGGCGGGCCGAATCGTGCCGATACTGGCGCAGGTCAATCGAGCAGTTCGACGCGCTGGACAGGCGCTGGGAACTGAGCGACTTCGATCGCAACTATGCCTATGCGCAAGCACAAGAGGCGCTCGAAACCTGCTGAACTGACATCCTTGCGGACGGTCGTGACCCCGTTCTCCTGACATAATAGTTTTTCGAGCTGATCCGATTCCGCCGGATTGACCTGCCCCCCTGAGAAGTGGTCCGTTTTGAGAGTTAGATTTTCGGCTATTTGAGGCTTGAAAGGAGCTTCAGAATGGCACGGAAGAGATATACGCCGGAGCAGATTATCGGAATGTTGCGGGAAGCCGAGGTTCCCGCAATGACAGCTTCCATGATAGCCCTGCATCACTCAATCTTTGGTTGTTCCACGTAGACTATCCAACCGGTGTGAACTTATGGCCGCAATTGATTCGGCAGCCAAACGGCCGCTTCTTACACTGCTCACTGCCCAAAGCTGTCAGTCCGTAACCGGCCCAGAAGCGGACCGTCCGAAAAGGCCAAAAGCGGTTCCATCGCGAAGAAGAATTTCGGCATAGTATCAAACATGGCATTCGACTAACTGCAAGAAATTTAATTGTTCTATTTCAATAACTTGATTTCATAGTTCGAATCCCACCCTCTCCGCAATTTGCTTGTTATTCCGCTCTCGCGACGTGGCCTAGTTGTCCGCTGCAGGCGGCAGTCATTATTCTAGCGGAACAAAAGTCGATAATTGCGATTATGCAAACCGACCGCGTCTGGTTCTCATGTGAATTTCCGCTTCTGATCGAAGTCCAACAATTGGCAAGCACGCTGATCAGCAGATCAAACACAGGTCAGGTCCACCTTTCCATGAATAATTCATGGATCGCTGAATTTTCTGATCTTTGAGTAAGATCAACGCGGGGGGATCAAACTCGATCTAATCCGTCAGATCGACAGAAATCAGACGGAAGCAATTGGAATGCTGCAACGTCCCCATATCGAATTTCTGCAAGCGCAGATGCTTCCCTGGCGCCGGATCGGCCCCGGGCTCGCCCGCCCCGATGCGGAGTATAAGCTGCTGAGCCGCGATCCGGATGACGGCGCATGTACGGCGCTCATGCGCTATCCGGCAGGCTGGTCCCGCGAGGGACCGGAACATATCTCAGCGAGCGAGGAATTCTATGTGCTCGAAGGCGCGCTGCACATGGATGACCGGATCTATGAGGCTGACAGCTATGCCTATCTGCCGGCCGGATGGACGCGCACGGCGATGCGCGCTCCCGACGGCTGCGTCTTGCTCGCTTTCTATGACGGTGAGCCGATGCTCATACCGGAGCCGGGCAATCTGGCAGATAGCGATGTCGAGAGAGCTGTTCCTCTTATCGACGCCGCGTCAATGGCGTGGGATATGACGCTTAATGACCCCAATCTGCGGCATCTGGGCATTTCCCGCAAAGATCTGCGCACCGATCCGGAGACCGGCGAGCGCACGTTCCTGTCGCTTATCCTGCCGCAAAGCGCCCCACCGACCGGGGAAGGGCCGCAGGAGAGCCATCCGGTTGTGGAGGAGGCCTATCTGATCGCAGGATCGCTGACCGGGCCGTTCGGCACCATGCATCCCGGAGCCTATTTCTGGCGGCCGCCGCGTATCGCCCATGGGCCGTTCGGTGCGCGCTGGGGATGCGTTTCGCTAATCCGTTTCGTCGGCGGCAAGCATGTCAATCATTGGACAGAGGAACAGGCACCATTTCGGTACGACGCGCCCTATGCGCCGGTCCTGCCCGACGAGCTGGCATATCTCGCCGAGACCCAGTGGGTTCCGCCCGCAGCATATTGAGCCAAGTCGGTTATTGGACCAGCGGGCTATCATGCCCGGTCAGAGCCGTACCTTCCAGATCGGCGCGTCCGGCGAGAATGCCGATATATTGCGCGACAGCCCGACGCCAACTGGCCTCTTCCAGATAGTCGGCGATCTTGGCCTGCACCACCTCGAACGGCAGTGTCCGCCCGGCGAGACGGCGCCCGACTTTCAGGACATGGGCGCCATAACGTGTTTTCACCGGAACCGGGCAAAGCTGCCCCTCCTCGAGATTGAACAGGAAGGTCTCAAATTCGTCGACTGTCTGGCCGGGGCCGAGTTGGCCGAGATTGCCGCCCTGCTTGGCAGACGGGCAGGCGGAGCGCGCCTTGGCGAGATCGGCGAACCACTCGGGATGCTCCTGTAATTCGGCAATTGCCGCCTCGGCATTGCGTACGGCTTGGTCAAAGGCGGCCGCATCCTCACGCCGCGCCGCAAAAAGTATATGCGAGGCTTCGACGAGGTCCGGGCTGGTGAAACTGGCCTTGTGCCGCTCATAGTAGCGCCGGCAAGTGTCCTCGTCGGCCTCGGGCGTTTGCACTTCGCGATCCAGCAGTGCTTCGATTTTGGCATCATCGGGCGCAAGCACGCGATCCTCGTCATCCGTGAGTTCGGGGGCGGCTATCCCCAGCCTGTCCGCTTCGGCGAGCAATAGCGTTTTGACCGTCAGCGCCTCCGCTGCCGAAGCCCAGGCGTCGTCGGGGTCCGATGCCGGATGGTTTTGCGCTTCCGCCGCAATGGCCTCGGGCGAAATCGGTTTCCCGTCGATGATCGGCGTGTCCGGGTTGTTTGTTCCAGTCATGCCGCGGACTTCTTGCTTCGCACGATCTGATAGCCGGGCCGCCACACATAACGGACCGGTGCCGAAAGCATGTGAACCAGCCGCGTGAACGGAAAGATCAGGAAGATCGTCAGGCCGAGGAAGATATGGAGCTTGAAGATCCAGTGTGCGTTGAGGACATAGCTTGAGGCTGCCGCGTCGAATGTGAAGATGCCTTGCGCCCAGGCCATGAAACGGACCATCTCCGCGCCGTCGAGATGCTCGAGCGAGATCAGGATCGTCGACAGGCCGAGTATCAACTGCACCCAGAGGAGCAGGATCACCGCCGTATCGGCAAAGCTCGAATTGCGGCGGATACGGGGATCGAACAGCCGGCGCTGGACGAGCATCGTCGCCCCGATCAGCGATATCGCGCCCGCGACGCCGCCGACCCCGATGGCCATCACCTGTTTGAACGGATGGCTGATGCCCATCCAGTCGAAAAATTCGATCGGCGTCAATAGCCCGACCAGATGGCCTACAAAGACGATGAGCACGCCGAGATGAAACAGCACCGAACCGACCATCAACTGGCGGCGGCGCAGCAGCTGGCTCGAGCCGGAGCGCCAGCTATAGGGTTCGCGATCGTAGCGGATGATGGACCCGATCGCGAGTACGGCCAGCGCGATATAGGGGTAGATGCCGAAGAGCATGTTGTTGAGAAATTCAGCCATTGTTCGTGCTCCCATCGTCCCCGGCGGGTATTTCGGCCGCCAGCCGGTCGAGCATGCCGTCTACCTTGGGGCAGCCATCGTCCGGCGATCCGGGCCCGAACGTCACCTGTTCGGCCTCCCAGACCGCATCGATAGCCTCCAGATCGTTCGGATCGTCGTCGGGCTCGCCGAGCAGCGCTTCGGTTGCTTTCGGATCGGCCTCGGCCATGGCCGCGAGGGCCAGCATCACGGCGGCATAGCTGCTTTCGCGTTTTGTCAGCCGTTCGCCGAGCGCGGCGATCACATGGGCAGGCTGACCGAGCAGATCGAGCGCTTCGGCTTTGGGCAAGGTCGAGAGAAATTCGAGGAACAGCGGGATGAAATCGGGGAGCTCCTTACTCTCGATTGCTAGTCCGCGTTCCTCGTACATTGCCTTGAGATCGACCATCGCCTGGCCGCGATCCCGGCTTTCGCCATGGACATGCTCGAACAGGTGCAGCGACAGCGAGCGGGTGCGGTCGAACAGCAGGACATAGCGTTCCTGCAGGTCGAGCAGTTCGCGGGTGCGATATTCCTCGATCAACGCGCGCAGCGGCGGCAGATGATTATCGGGCACAAGGCCGTCACCGGCGAGGATATCGTAGAATTCGCAGGATGCCGCCTGAATCTCCACCGTTGGATAGGCGAGCAGCAGCGACAGGATTTTGAAGCTCTTCACCGTCATCAGAACATCTCCGAAGGGGTCTGGATGCGTTTTTTCTTCGGCGTGCCGAACAGATTGGGTTCGGACGCTCCGCCCGAACAGCCATTGCCGAAAGAGAAACCGCAAGAGCCGCGCTCGTCATATGCGTCTTCCACTTCCTCGCGGTGCGTGGTCGGAATGACGAAGCGATCCTCGTAGTTCGCGATTGCCATGACATGATACATGTCCTCGATCTGCTGCGCGGACAGGCCAACCTTCTCGGCGACATCCGCTGCGATCACACCGTCGATCGTCTTCGAGCGCATATAGCTGCGCATCGCCAACATCCTTTCGAGGCATAGCGCAACCGGCTCTTCCTTGCCCGCAGTCAGCAGGTTGGCGAGATATTTGAGCGGAATGCGCAGCGAGCGGACATCCGGCATGTCGCCATTGACCGCGATCTGCCCGGCATTGGCCGCGGCGCTGATCGGCGACAATGGCGGGACGTACCAGACCATCGGTAGCGTCCGGTATTCCGGGTGCAACGGGAAAGCGACCTTCCACTCCATCGCCATCTTGTAGACGGGCGAGTTTTTCGCCGCTTCGAGCCAGGCGTCGGGGACGCCGTCCCTGCGGGCCTGCTCTATGACTGCGGGATCGGTGGGGTCGAGGAAGATATCGAGCTGTGCCTGGTAGAGATCTTCGACATCCTCTGCGGAAGCCGCCTCTTCGATACGATCGGCATCGTAGAGCATAACGCCGAGATAGCGGATCCGGCCGACACAAGTTTCCGAACAGACGGTCGGCTGGCCGGCCTCGATCCGCGGATAGCAGAAGATGCACTTCTCCGATTTGCCGGTGTTCCAGTTATAATAGATCTTCTTGTACGGGCAGCCCGAAACGCACATCCGCCAGCCCCGGCATTTCTCCTGGTCGATCAGGACGATGCCGTCTTCCTCGCGCTTATAGATCGCGCCCGAGGGGCAGGCGGCGACGCAGGTCGGGTTGAGACAATGTTCGCACAGCCGCGGCAGGTACATCATGAAGGTGTTTTCGAACTCGCCGTAAATCTCCTTCTGGACGCCCTCGAAATTATAATCCTCCGAGCGTTTGGAAAATTCGCCGCCGAGGATTTCCTCCCAGTTCGGCCCCCATTCGATCTTCTCCATCCGCTCGCCCGAGATCAGCGAGCGCGGCCGGGCGGTCGGCATCGCCTTCATCTCGGGCGCGTTTTGCAGATGCTCGTAATCGAAGGTGAAGGGCTCGTAATAATCGTCGATCTCGGGGAGGTCGGGATTGGCGAAGATCTTGGCGAGCACCCGCCATTTGCCGCCCATGCGCGGCCGTAGCCGGCCCTTGCGCAGCCGCTCCCAGCCGCCGTTCCAGCGTTTCTGGTTTTCCCAGTCCTTCGGATAGCCGATGCCGGGCTTGGTCTCGACATTGTTAAACCAGGCATATTCCATGCCCTCGCGGCTGGTCCATACATTCTTGCACGTGACCGAACAGGTGTGACAGCCGATGCATTTGTCGAGATTAAGCACCTTGCCGATTTGCGCGCGGACTTTCATTCTGCTGCCTCCATGTCCGGGGACAGCCTGTTTTCAGGTCCGTCGAGCCAATCGACCTTGGCCATTTTGCGGACGATCACGAACTCGTCGCGGTTCGAACCGACCGTGCCGTAATAGTTGAAACCATAGCTTTGCTGGGCATAGCCGCCGATCATGTGGGTCGGCTTGAGCACCGCGCGGGTCACGCTGTTATGGATGCCCCCGCGCTGGCCCGTGATCTCCGATCCCGGCACGTTCACGATCTTCTCCTGCGCATGATACATGAAGAGCGTGCCTTCCTTCATGCGCTGCGAGACGACCGCGCGTGCCACGAGTGCGCCGTTCGCGTTGAACGCCTCGACCCAGTCGTTATCGACGATGCCGGCCTTGGCCGCATCGGTTTCGGACAACCAGACGATCGGGCCTCCCCGGGAAAGGGTCAGCATCAGGAGGTTGTCGGTATAGGTCGAGTGGATGCCCCATTTCTGGTGCGGGGTGATGAAGTTGAGGACGACATGGTCGCGGTCTGCGGCACGCTCGAGCATCGGCGTAACCGCCTTGGTGTCGATCGGCGGACGATAGACGCAAAAACCCTCGCCGAAGGCGCGCATCCAGAGATGATCCTGATAGAGTTGCTGGCGCCCAGTCAGCGTGCGCCACGGGATCAGCTCATGGACGTTGGTATAGCCGGCATTGTAGCAGACCTTTTCGCTTTCGAGCCCCGACCAGGTCGGCGAGGAGATGATCTTGCGCGGTTGCGCGACGACATCGCGGAAGCGGATCTTCTCGTCCGCCTTGGGTAGCGCCAGATGCGTATGGTCGCGTCCGGTGAATTGTTCGAGCGCCTCCCATGCCTTGACCGCAACCTCGCCATTGGTCTCGGGCGCGAGCATCAGGATCACTTCGGTGGCGTCGATATCGCTTTCGATCTTGGCCATTCCCTGGGTCGGGCCATCTTCGGTGACTGTGCCGTTCAATGCCTTGAGATGCTCGACCTCATATTCGGTGTTCCAGCCGATCCCCTTGCCACCATTGCCGAGCGTGTCCATCAGCGGCCCTAGCGCCGTGAAACGCTTGTAGAGATTGGGATAATCGCGCTTGACGACCGCGACGTTCGGCATGGTCTTGCCCGGAACCGGGTCCGTATCGCCCTTCTTCCAGTCGGCGACGTCCATCGGCTGGGCGATTTCGCCCGGCGTGTCGTGGAGGATCGGCGTCAGCACGACATCCTCTTCCTCGCCGAGAACCTCCGGCGCGACCTCGGAGAATTTCTTCGCGATCGCCTTGTAGATTTCCCAGTCCGACTTCGATTCCCAGACCGGGTCGACCGCCGCCGAAAGCGGATGGATGAAGGGATGCATGTCCGAGGTGTTAAGGTCGTTCTTCTCGTACCAGGTTGCGGTCGGCAGAACGATGTCCGAATAGATGCAGGTCGTCGACATACGGAAATCGAGCGTCACCAGCAGGTCGAGCTTTCCTTCCGGCGCCTCGTCGTGCCAGGCGACGTCCTCTGGCTTGGCATGGCCCATCTCGCCCAGATCCTTGCCCTGCACGCCATGTCTCGTGCCGAGCAGATGCTTGAGCAGATATTCATGTCCCTTGCCCGACGAGCCGAGCAGGTTAGAGCGCCAGACGAACATGTTGCGCGGCCAGTTCGCCGGATCGTCGGGATCGTGGCAGCTGAGTTCAAGATCGCCCGATTTCAGACCATCGGCGACATAGTCCTTGGGTTCCTTACCCGCCGCGCGCGCCGCCTTGGCGATTTCCAGCGGGTTGGTCTTAAGCTGTGGTGCGGACGGCAGCCAGCCCATCCGTTCGGCGCGGGCGTTATAGTCGATCAGCGAACCGCCCCAATCGCCTTCGGGCGCGGTCGGCGAGAGGATTTCGTCGATGCCCAGCGTCTCGTAGCGCCACTGGTCGGAATGGGCATAGAAGAAGCTCGTCGAGTTCATCTGCCGCGGCGGGCGGCCCCAGTCGAGGCCGAAGGCGAGCGGCAGCCAGCCGGTTTGCGGGCGGAGCTTCTCCTGGCCGACATAGTGCGACCAGCCGCCACCCGACTGGCCGACGCATCCGCACATGATCAGGAGGTTGATGATCCCCCTGTAGTTCATGTCCATATGATACCAGTGGTTGAGTCCCGCCCCGAGGATGACCATCGACTTGCCCTTGGTCTTCTCGGCATTGTCGGCGAACTCGCGCGCGACGGTGACGATGTGATCGGCGGGAACGCCCGTGATCTGCTCGGCCCAGGCAGGCGTATAGGGCTCATTCTCCTCGAAGCTCGTGGCGAGATTTTCACCGCCGAGGCCACGGTCGAGGCCGTAATTGGCCATGAACAGATCATAGACCGTGGCGACGTAGGCACCGCCTTCGGCCAGCTTGAGCTTCCTCACCGGGATCCGCCGCATCAGCGTATCGGGATGATCAGTGCCTTCGAAATAATCATGCTCGCGATTGCCGAAATAGGGAAAGGCGACGTCGAGTATGTCGTCATAGTCGCCTTCGAGGATATTGGTCAGGCGCAGCTTGGTCTCCGCCCCGCCGCTTTCCTTCTCTTCGAGATTCCATTTGCCCTTTTCGCCCCAGCGGAAACCGACCGATCCATTGGGCGCGACGATATCGCCGGTCTTCTCGTCGATCGCGACGGTCTTCCATTCGGCGTTATTCTCCTCGCCAAGTGCATCATCGAACTCGCTAGCCCGCAGCAGCCGCTCGGGCACGAAAGTGCCGTCCTTTTCGACGAGACGGACGAGCATCGGCATGTCGGTATAGCGGCGGGCATAGTCCTCGAAATATTCCGCCTGCCGGTCGAGATGATATTCGCGCAGGATGACATGGCCCATTGCCATGGCGAGCGCGGCATCGGTGCCCTGTTTGGGATGTAGCCAGATATCGGAGAATTTCGCGGCTTCGGAATAGTCGGGCGAGACGACGACGGACTTTGTGCCCTTGTAGCGCGCCTCGGTATAGAAATGGGCGTCCGGGGTGCGAGTCTGCGGGACGTTGGAGCCCCAGAGCATCAGGAAGCCCGAATTGTACCAGTCGGCGCTTTCGGGAACGTCCGTCTGCTCGCCCCAGGTCATCGGCGAGGCGGGCGGCAGATCGCAATACCAGTCGTAGAAGGACATGCAGGTCCCGCCGAGCAGCGACAGGTAGCGCGATCCGGCGGCATAGGAGACCATCGACATGGCCGGGATCGGCGAGAAGCCGATGACCCGGTCGGGGCCATGCTCCTTCGCGGTATAGGCGTTGGCAGCCGCGACGATCTCGGTCACCTCGTCCCAATCGGCGCGGACGAAGCCGCCATGCCCGCGGATTTTGGTATAGGAGTCCCGTTTCACCTTGTCCTGGACGATCGACGCCCAGGCTGCGACCGGCTCCATCGTCTTGCGCGCCGCGCGCCACAGCTTGACGAGGCGGGACCGGACCAGCGGATATTTGAGCCGGTTTCCCGAATAGATGTACCAGCTATAGCTCGCGCCGCGCGAACAGCCGCGCGGTTCGTGGTTGGGGAGATCGGGGCGCGTGCGCGGATAATCGGTCTGCTGGGTTTCCCAGGTGACGATCCCGCCTTTGACGTAAACCTTCCACGAACAGGAGCCCGTGCAGTTCACGCCATGCGTCGAGCGGACGATCTTGTCGTGCTGCCAGCGCTTGCGATAGC
This sequence comes from Pseudomonadota bacterium, assembly GCA_039819365.1. Classification (GTDB taxonomy): domain Bacteria; phylum Pseudomonadota; class Alphaproteobacteria; order Sphingomonadales; family Sphingomonadaceae; genus Parasphingopyxis. The sequence goes on along the minus strand of JBCBSD010000035.1, from coordinate 2,320 downwards.
CGTCCTCCCAGCGGCGATCCTCTTTAGTCGTAAGGCCATGGCCGTCCGAGAAGGACGATTTCTCACTGAAGAAATTGAGGCGATCGAGAAGATGGCTCATGGCGTCCGGTCCTTATTCGGCAGGCTGGGGTGCGGGCTGAGACTCAGGCTGCGGCTGGATGGGCGTTTCCCGGCCGCGTTCGATGTCGTGCAGAAGGCCGCCGCGCCGTGAGTAGACGAACCAGGTCACGGCTGCGCAGGCCGCATAGAAGATCAGGAAGCCCCAGAGCGCGGCTTCGGGCCCACCGGTTGCGGCGATGGAGCTGCCGTAGGATTTCGGGATGAAGAAGGCGCCATAGGCAGCAATGGCCGAGGTGAAGCCAATGATCGCGGCCGATTCTTTTTCCGCGTTGCGCAGCTGGTCGTTCGCCGGAAGCCCGGGCATCAGCCGCCCCACTTCCTTGCGCATGATGATCGGGATCATCTGGAAGGTCGATGCATTGCCGACGCCGGTCGCGAAGAACAGCAGCATGAACATCGCGAAGAAGCCCCAGAACGCACCCGGCTGATCCTTGATGCCGAGGAAGTAGAGGACGCCGGCGACGGCGAGGATCATGACGAGGAAGACCCAGAAGGTGACCCGCGCGCCGCCCCATTTGTCCGAAACCCAGCCGGTGGCTGCGCGTGATACGGCGCCGACCAATGGCCCGAGGAACACATATTGCAGCGAATTGGCGTCGGGAAAGGCGATGTTCGAGAGCAGTGGGAAGCCGGCCGAATAGCCGATGAACGATCCGAACGTGCCGGTATAGAGGAAACACATGATCCAGTTGTGCTTGCGCTGAAAGATAACGGCTTGCTCCGAAAAACTCGCCTTCGCAGATGCGATGTCGTTCATGCCGAACCAGGCGAGCGCGGCGCTGACGAGGATGAAGGGTATCCAGATAAAGCCGGCATTTTGGATCCACAGCGGATCGCCGCCGGCAACCGGCTGCGGATCGCCGCCGATCGCGCCGAACACGCCCATGGTGATGACGATCGGCACCACGAACTGCATGACCGAAACCCCGGCATTGCCGAGCCCGGCGTTGAGCGCGAGCGCATTGCCCTTCTGCCGCTTGGGGAAGAAGAAGCTGATATTGGCCATCGACGATGCGAAATTGCCGCCGCCCAGGCCGCAGAGCAGCGCGAGCGTCAGGAAGATGAAATAGGGCGTGTCGGGATCCTGCACCGCATAGCCGATGCCGAAGGCGGGAATCGCCAGCGACAGGGTCGACAGTGTCGTCCAGAGCCTTCCGCCGAAGATCGGCACCATGAAGCTGTAGAATATCCGCAAAGTCGCGCCCGACAGCCCCGGCAACGCCGCGAGCCAGAACAACTGGTCGGTCGAATAGTCGAAGCCGATCGCCGGCAATTTGGCGACGACGACCGACCAGACCATCCAGACCGAGAAGGCGAGCAGCAGGCAGGGGATCGAAATCCACAGATTGCGCTGGGCGATCTTCGCGCCCTTGTCCGCCCAGAATTCTTCATCTTCCGGCCGCCAGTCGGCGAGCGTCGGCGAGCGTTGCTCGGGATGCGTTTCGGGTTCGTGCAGTTCCTGCATCTCTGGGAATTCGGGCAGTTCTGATAGTTCTTTACCGACCGCTCTCTGTTCCATCTGCCGGACGGCGGAGTGCATCCAGAGCAGGGCCACGGCGACGAGCGCGAAGAGCAGCATGAAACAGCTTGTCCATATGCCCGTAAGATCGTTCATCGCACCGAACGCGATTGGCAGGAGGAACCCGCCTAGCCCCCCGATCATGCCGACAAGGCCTCCCACGGCGCCGACATGATCGGGATAATAGACCGGGATATGCTTGTAGACCGCCGCCTTGCCGAGCGACATGAAGAAGCCGAGCACGAAGATCGCCACGACGAACGGGACGAGCCCCATTGAGGTCGAAAACTCTATCGGGCCGCGGATACCGTGGATGACATAGTCGGTTTCCGGATAGGAGAGCATGAACAGGCACAGGAGCGAGACGCCGAAAGTCGCATACATCACCTTGCGGGCACCGAAACGGTCGGAGAGATAGCCGCCATAGGCCCGGAACAGGCTGGCCGGGATCGAATAGGCGGCGGCCAATATCCCCGCTGTCCGGATATCGAGGCCGTAAACGTCGATCAGATAGTGCGGCAGCCACAGCGCCAGCGCGACGAACGCGCCGAAAACGAAGAAATAGTAGAGCGCGAACCGCCAGACCTGCTGGTTCTTGAGCGGCTCGAGCTGCATCAGCATCGAGCGCGGCTTTTCCCCCTTGGTCTTGCGCGCGCGATGTTCGGGATCGTCTTCGGTGGT
>JBCBSD010000034.1:0-38675 GCA_039819365.1 Pseudomonadota bacterium | reverse complement strand
TGATCCAGGCGCACGGAATATCGCGATCGATCAAGCTCTCCCGCCATTGCGACAGCAAAGTCGATTTGCCGAAACCCGCCGGCGCAACGATGCAGGAAAGCGGCTTGTCAAGCGCGGCATCCAGCGTCGACAACAGCCGCTGCCGCTCCACCAACGGTATCGAGAATCTGGGCGCACGCGTCTTTGATCGGGAAAACCATGTCGGCGGCGCTTGGACTGCAGCAGCGGTTGTCTGAGACATCGCACTTCCCCGATCGTTGCATCGATCCAATTTGGATGTAGCACCGTTCGGCACGATCAAGAAGGGACCGCCAAAGCCGATACGGATAGACGTTTACGACACGATTCCCAGTTCACGGGCTTTCTCGACCGCCTTGACGCGCTTGGAAACTGCAAGCTTCCTGTAAAGACCCTTCAGGTGGAATTTTATCGTGTTTTCGGTGAGCCCAAGCGATCGAGCAATTTCCTTGTTCGTGTTCCCGGTCGACAGCTCCACCAGAACATCTTTTTCGCGATCCGTCAGCAACTCGACATCGATGGGCGCCGAAATCTTTTTCAGCAAGGCGCGCGCTGCAGCACTCAGCTTGCGGTCGAGAAGGTTTCGACCGATCCCGTCTACACTTTTCCGTGTTATCTCGCTCCCCGCGAAGGCTTGAACCATGCCTATCGACGCTGCGGTTTCCAGTGCCGCGATGAATGCGCTTCTGGAAAAATCGTGCTGGCCCGCTGCATGCAGCAACGTCGCTTTCAGGAGAAGCCCCCTAACCAGATACGGTTTTACATCATAAGTATTCGCGACCTCGAGGGCGTTTTCGGTAAGTTCGATGGCCGGCTCGAAGAACCCGCAGGCGGCCAGGAAGCGCGCACGCGCATATCCTGCCATAATGTCCAGAAACCAATGGACATGATCGTTCGAATGCCAGCCCTTCACACTGAAGTATACGAGCTCGGCTTCAGCGAGCCGGTCTTCATTGGCATAGAGATCCAGCAGAAGAATCTCCCCGAATCTCGCCAGCCTGCGAAAGCCGTACCGTTCGTTCGCCCGGTTGAGCGTATTGATCAGATTCCGGGCCTCGTGATAGTCTTTCGTGGAAAGAGCGTGATGAACGAGCGTATCGAAGCCGACGGCATAATCGTCGAATCCGCCATCGGCATCGAGAATGGAAAACAGTTCCTTCTTCAAAGTGCCTGGGGTCTCTTCTGTTGAAATCCCCCGCCAATAGTCGATCGCATGGCGGCCGACACCGCTCAGAAATTTCATGGTATTCTGATCGCCGCATAATTCGGCGGTCAGATCGGCAGCCTCCTGGAATTGCGTCTGCGCGACATCGAACTTCCCGCGATATGCGGCGCCAGTGGCGATCGCCATGTGTGCAGGCCCCATGATGATCCGGTTGCCCGCACGCTCAAGACTCTTGATAGCGGTTTCCGCATATTCCCTGGCAAGCGAGAAATCGCCAAGGATGAGTTTCTCGTTGGCCAATGCGATTTCGATAAAGGCTCGCGTGAAATAGGCGTCAGCATCGACTTGAGTGAGGCGCCGTTCCAAGAACAAATTGCCTTTTTCCAGCGACACTTCCGATCTGCCAAAAATGCTGGAGCAGATCGCGAGGCGCTTCATTTCGATAGTCGGGTCGGTCCCTTCCCGATCCACAAATGCTTCAACTTTGCGGCAGTACGAGACAGCCTTTTGAAGCTCGCCCGACCTGAGGTGGATATAGGCCTTGTCCATCATCAGAAGGGGGTCTTTTCGAATTTCCTCTTCCGGAATATCGGCAAACAATCCTCTGAAGTAACCGGCGCTGTACGATAGCGCGATGGCCCATCCGCCGTTCTCGTTGATCACCTTTCGGCTTACATCGTACGCCTCGATCGTATTCGCATAACCGACCGCTTCGGAAAGACAGCCATTGTCGCTGCACCATTTCGCGGCTTTCCGATGAATGGCCTCGAACTTGTCCGGGTTCTCCGCCTTGAGCATATTGCGCAGACATTCCGAAAACAGGTGATGGTAGCGATACCATTTTTGATCTTCATCCATCGGCACGATCAGGGCGTTGAGAAAACTCAGACGTTTGATCATGCTGTGCGACCGATTATGGCCGCATATTTCGTTGGCCAACGCGACGTTGAATCGCTCCAGAACGGCCGTTCTAAACACAAACTCGCGCAGATCTTCGGTCAGACCATCCATTACCTCATTGGCGAGATACTCGGCCATGTGCCCGCGATCGCCGCGGATGGAAGAAATGGCCGATTGCAGGTCCCCCCGTTGTTGACCAAGCAACCTGGTCATCTGAACCGCAACCGGCCACCCCTCGACTTTGCTCTGCAGCTCCGACAAGGCCTCCCGCTCGACTGCTCCCCCGAGCGCAGCGCGGACCTCTTCGTCTGTAAAGCAAAGTTGGTGTGCTCGTATCTCTGTCGCATTACCCGATGCGATCTGTGTCGAAACGTCCGAGCCAACCCACCCCCGGCTGACGAGGACGAGGCTCAACTTGTCCGCGCACTGCATCTGCATGGCACGGACAAAGGCATCGATCTCGTCAGATTCTGCCCGATGAAAATCATCCAGAATCAGGACAAATCGCCCCGGCCCACTCTCAATCAATGACAGCAACTCGGTGCCAATCGCCGTGGTAGACATGTTGGCGAAACCGTGCTCGGCGCCTTCCTTGAATGCGCCAACATCAAGCCCGGCTTCATGCAGCGCAAGAATGCAATAGGCGAAAAACTGGCGGATCTCGCGATCGCTTTCCTCAATGTTGATCCAGGCGCATGGCACACCAATTGCGATTAACTGTTCTCGCCATTGTGACAGCAAAACCGATTTTCCATAGCCAGCCGGGGCGATCAGATAGGTGACGGGCTTTCCGAGACCCGCATTTAGTTTTTCCAGGAGGCGCGCGCGTTTCACCAACGCGATCGATGTGTCGGGTGCCCTGGTTTTCGATTTCGACAACCAGCGCGACGGTGCGTCGGTCATAGGTGCGTTCGAGCTAGACATTGGCCGCCCCCCGCGAACCGGGATCGTTCGCTCTCGGAACGTCGGGCACAAATTCTCCGGTCGTCCTTTTGTCCAGGTTCATCGGATACACCTGACACCTGCTGGGCGAACGGGGCTTTCCGTCTCTTTTGGCCTTGCGCACCTACCCGTCCTCCGGGAAAATCAGGTAAGGCCGCAAGTAGGGCTGCAAAACGGTGGGCGCGATACGCGGTGTCGAAGCCAAATAGCCGGTCAGGTTGAAGCCCTCATACCAGTTCAGAAAGGCGCCATCGTCGACGTTGATGGTATCCGCCACGAGGCACAGGCTATGGCACTTACCGTTGATGAGCGCGCTGCGGAACATGATCGGACTGGCTGGCAGATAGACGACGCCCGAAAATTCCGCCCTCGCGTTGCTAATGATGTGCTGGTCGAAGCTCGACGCATTCCGGCTGCCGAAAACCACGAAACCCTGGTAGAGATCGTCTTCCCGCCCGCCGACAGCCAATTCTCCGTTCTGAATATTTAGAACCGCGCCGGATCCGTCGAAGTGAAGGAGCACATCTCTCCCCTCCACCCTGACGTCGCCCTCAAGCAGCAAGGGGCCGTCCATGAAGTGATATATGCCCGGAAGAAGCGATACGAGGCTGGCGTCCCTGATGGTTATGCCGCCGCAATAACTGCCTGGACTGAGTACCACCTGGCCAGGATTGTCGATCTCAAGGTCCGTATGCTCGCAAACAGGCGGTCGTGCGGGCTCCGGCTGTTCGGCCAGCAAGTCCGGCAACATGAACTTGTTTTCCCATATTTTCGAGGCAGAGTGTGACGAGCCACCATTGACGATGATTGCGCCCGAGCCGTGCCCAGCGCTTGGGAAGCCGACAAACGCGCGCTCTGAGTCGGAGTTGACCCAGATGCTGGCGGAGTCCGTGTCGGCACCGGCATGTTGGGTAAAGGCTCCATCGCTGCTTGGATTGAGCGCATGGATGCTAGGCACGAGCGGCGCGGCGGCATGCGCCGTTACGCGCAGATCAGGCTCATAGCCGAACATGCGCCCGAAATAAGTCGAGATATTGTTGTCGCGCTCGGCGCTCAACTCGCCGTTCACGCGCGCAGCGTTCAGTATTAGCTGGGAATTAGGGACAAACGGGGAGAATATCTCATTCTCGCTGTCCCATTCGCCAAGCTCTATGTCCGTGTTGCTTATCGCCGCATAGGCAAGTCCGTCCGGCAATTCCTGCTGCGCCATCAGGATGCTCGAGGCAATCGAGTTGCTATGGTTACGCTCCGCAGCGTGCGTGACGGAGAAATTGTTCGATGCTGTGAAGGTCTCCGCCAGGTTCAGCGCAGCCACTTCCGTCCCGCCGCGCAATTGCGCCTTCGAATAGAGAGTGTGGCCGACATCGACGGCTAGGCCTGCAAAACCGGCCATGACCGGCGCGGCGATTGCCGTCGTTACGAGGACGTTGCCACGGCGATCCTTGAGAAATTTGCTGATCTTGCTGAACATTTTACCCTCCCGGTAAGACGAAAAACTCGGTTTCAATGTTTAGGAATATGGATTGGTGTTATAAACTGGCGTCCGGTGCGTAAAACGTACGAACGGTGCGTAGTCTGCTAAAGATGCGTAAGGAAAGTCGATGAGTTCGAATGCATCTGTACTGGCCCAGATAGTCATCTCGGCCTGAGTTGGCGATCTATCGTTTATGTATGAATACGCAAACCAGCCGCCAAATTCTCGAACTTCAGACGTAACGAAAGATTGAGCTTCGTTTTTTGTTAAAGTCCCGTGCGTAAAAGATCGTGTTGCTTCAATAGAAGCACTTTTTATGCTGTTGTAAGCATAAAATGCGTAACCGAAATTGACGATACCGATCAATATATACATCAAAGGAAGCAATACGATCGCAAATTCGACCATAGATGCTCCGCTTTCGTCTTTGTGCATCCTGGTTGCCGGACGCTTTAGGAAACCAAACATTTTCCGTCTCTCGTTGATTGTCATGACGCTAATGCGGGCCAATTCGGATCGGTCCTCGCTTGCGTTGCCCAACAAGATGGGTCGAATTCCGTTACCTTTAACTTAAGAAAACGGCAGAAAACTGCGGTTTTTTGGGTGGGTAGGCAAAAATGGTAGCCCGCCCAAATGGGTAGCTATTGCCCCGATGCGGTTCGATCCAAGGCGCCAAAACCGCACTTTACTGCGCGTTAACGGATAGTCAGATCGAATGCCTTTTTCTTGATACGGAAAGTAAAACCATCTGCCCTTATGCAACAAAAGCTCGCTGAAAAGCATCGAACGGCGGAAAAATGCACAATTTTGTCGGCATAAAGGCACTTTCGCGCATATTGCCGACATCCAGCGCATAATGAGCGATGCTTTCGACGGCGAACACAACGACCGGGAAACGGCGCAAATCGAGGATTTCGTAAGCCATGCCTACCCGGAATGATAGGTAATTCTTAACGCAGCCTACCCAAAAAATATAATGAAAACAGCGATATAGCTGTGCCATTAACTAGACATCTAAAGAATTTGTTAATTTTCTCCCGCGATTAAGAAGGCGTTAAAGCAGGAGGCATGCAGACATGAAGTATTTGACGCTGGCGACTATCGCACTGGCTTCGGGAACATTTCTCGGCCAGCCGATACAGGCCGAAATCATCGTCTATGATATTAAGGACGGAGGGGCCGAAGGCCTTTCGGGATTCACCGTCGGCGGCGGCGCCCCGATCCCCGATCCCTATTGGAGCTTCGAGCCAGGCTCGACCTTCACCGTCGATACCAATGCAGGTACCGGTTCGATCTCGGCACAGGTCATCAACAATCTCGGCATTTTGACGCCGCTGGAACTCGAATTTTCCGGGTTACTCGATACGCTGGATGGTACGGATTTCTATTATGTGCAGGGTCAAGGTGCCCCGTATAACCCTGCCACGCAGGACTATTTTACCCAGGCCAGCGGCACGTTCGACTATGCGCCGCTGGGCGAACCCTTCCGCGTCGATGCCGACGACCCGTTGACCGGAAACTCGGTCGTCCAGTTCGGTGAAGGCGCGAACTACAGGGATCCCGAGGAGTTCGGCCTTGCCGCCTGGCTCCGGTTCATCAATCCGGTGACCGGCGACACCTACGACAATTGGGATATCAACGTCGCGCTTCACCGTCAGCCGACGCCGGTCCCCGAACCGGCACCGCTGGCGCTCCTCGGTTTGGGCCTTGCAGGCATAGCCTTCACGCGTCGCCGTCGGCGCAAGCGGGAGAGCCCCCTGCCAAGCTGAAGCTTGGTATACCCCCAGCAGGGGGGGAGGTAGTTTCTGCGGTCGTTGCCTTCCCCCTTGCACCCTAGGACGGCCAACATCGAAACCTCCCGCCGGCGCAACGATGCTACGGGATAGACTTTAACTTTGGAGCAAGGCGATTGTGATGGCTCGTTTCATCTTATGTTCGCTTGTTGTCATGCTTGCCATTGGGTTGACGGCCTGTGGCTTGGACAACCGATCTGCCGCGGAGCGCGCCTATGAAGCGTTTGAAGATCGGCATTATTTGGACGCACGCGTTCATCTGGCCAATGCGATCGAGGCCGATCCGGACAATCCAGCCTTGCATAGACTGTTAGGAGAAGCAGCCCTGGCCCTGGGCGACGGGCTGGTGGCCGAAACGGCATTCAGAGAGGCTTTGGAAAAGGACGGCGCGCTAAGCGCCGAGATAGGCGTTTACCTAGCCCACGCACTCGTACTTCGCGGCAAGGCCGAGGAGGCCTTCGCGCTAATCGGGGAGCCGCAGGATGGCGACGCCTATGCGCTGCGAATTTTGGCGCAGGCGCATCTGCAAGATGGCGCGATGGCGGAAGCGTGGCAGGCCATTGAACGCGCAATTGCCGCCGCATCTGATGACCCGGATATTTTGTCGCTCGCCGGCCAGTATCAGCTCGCGATCGGCAATATTGCTGAAGCCGAGAGATACTCCCGCCGCGCGCTCGCAGGGTCGGAACGCAGTGTTGAGGCATATCTCCTAACGGGCCGACTGCATGCCATTCGAGGAGAGTTGGACCAAGCGCTCGACCAGTATGACGCCGGGATAGAGCATTTTCGCGATCATACCCGGCTTTATCTTGCCAAAGCCGCCATCCACGCCGACCGGCAGGAAAGCGACGAGATGGAGAATGCGTTAGCCAATGTTCAACGAATCAGGCCCGGCCATCCAGGTGCGGTCTACATCACGGCGCGCTACGCATTGAATCGGGGAGATATCGATCGTGCTCATGAACTGACGCAAGGGTTCGAAAGCGCATCGCGCAACAACCCGCCACTTCTGCTCTTGTTAGGCGAGGTACAAATCCGGCGCGGAAATGTGCAGCAAGCCATCCCGCCTCTGACAGAATTTCTGCGCTTTTCTCCCCATCATCCCGACGCCAGCCTGCTTCTGGCCAATGCGCTGGAACAGAGCGGCGATATACGGCGAGCATTTACCATCACAGCACAGGCCGCATCGCGCGCCTCGAGCCCGCACTATGTGGTCGCTTATGCGGCGCGTCTTGCGGAGCAAATTGACGATCCATCAGCCTCGACCCTAGCCCGCCGGGCGGCGATGCCGCCGCTTGGCGAATTCGCGGACGAACTCGCTCGCGGTCAGCAATCGATGGCAGCCAATGACTGGCGCGCCGCGGCCAGTATTTATGACAGGGCAATCACGCGCGATTTCGCGGACCATCCGATGCTGCTCAATAATGCGGCTAACGCACATCTGCGCGCCGGGAATGGAGAGAGGGCCTTGGAACTCGCCGAACGCGCCCATGAACTTACTCCTAACGACCCGTCCGTACTCGACAGCCTGGGTTGGATCCGCCTCAATGCCGCAGAGGATCGGCTGGGAAGCCTGGCGATCTTGAGGCGCGCCTTTCGGCTTGAGCCCGGCAATATGCAGATACGCCTGCATTTGGCGCAGGCATTGGCCATAAACGGCGCCGATGATGAAGCGCGAGAGCATGTCGAACGCTTGATCGCGGTCGTTGATGACGAACATCGCGAGGAGCTAGAAGCCGCTTTCTCCTCGGTATTGGCATAGTCGCAGAGGTTAGTGGCGGAAGCAGGTCGGCCGATAGCCGCGTTTCCTAGCGCGGTGCTCGAACTCGTATCTTAACTTGCTAATATGATCGGATGACATTCAACACATGCTCCGACATGCCATAGACTATCCCATGAAATAATTTTGCTTTAGCCTGAACGGACTTGCGGTGGTCGGAAGCCCTTCACCTCCTCGATCCAATCACAAATCTCCTGCTCGCTCCAACGCGAAGCGAACGGCGGTACCCTGATGGGCAGGCCAGCACCCCTTCTTTGATCCTCATTATAGATCATGGTTCCAAACCAGTGAGTTCCGGCTGAATCTTGGAGAATGGTAGTCGAAATACGTAGATATGTTAGATATTGCCATTTGGCATATAATATCCTATATAATGCCATATAGGAGAATGATGATGACTGCCTTTCAGCCCGTCGATACCGCTGTCCGCGACTTTCGTCCGGCGCCGATCACCGATGACGAAGCGGCTGCGATGTTTCGCGCAGCGGTAAACCTGTTCGGCAAATGGAACGTGACCGACGAACAGGCCTCGATCCTGCTCGACGTACCGGTGCGATCCTACCGCCGCTGGAAGGCGGACGGCGAACCGGGCCGTATCGACCGCGATACAAAAGCGCGGCTGTCCAACCTCATGGGCATCCACAAGGCGCTGCGCTACATGTTCCGCGAAACGCAGCGTATCTATGGATGGGTTCAAAGACCAAACGCGGCGTTCGGCGGGCGTTCGGCGCTGGATATCATGCTCGGCGGCGAGCTGACCGACCTCATGCGCGTGCGGCGCTATCTCGACGCTGAGCGCGGCGGCTGGTGATCGATCCGGCGACGATACCGCTATCGCATATCGACTGGCCCGGCGCGGTGCGGATCATCCGCTCCATCCACCCGCCGATCGACCTGTTCGAGGATATCGCCGATCCCGCCGACTGGCCGCTGCTGATATCGGCCGAGCAGAAAACCAATCCGCGTCTCGTCGAAAATATCGGCGCTCTCGATCTCGTGCCCGAAGACCGACGTGTCGGCGGCTCCAGCGCGAGCTACCTGATGGCCCCCTTCACCCATATCAGCCTGGATCGGCCAACGCGGTTCAGCGACGGCAGTTTCGGGGTCCTCTATGCCGGCCGGCATTTCGAGACGGCGCTGCTCGAAACCATCCATCATCACAGCCGGTTCATGGCGCGCACGGACGAAGCGCCGGGATGGACATCGCAGTTTCGGGAAGTCCTGCTCGATATCGATGGGCGGCTGCACGATCTGCGGGCTGGCGGCGAGGAATATGAAGAAGTGCTTGGGCCAGACGACTATGTCGCAAGCCAGGCGCTTGGCGCTGCTCTGCGCTCATCGGGTTCGGACGGGATCGCCTATCCTAGCGTTCGGCATGGGGACGGGGAATGCGCAGGGCTCTTCTATCCCGACCTTGCTGCCAATCCCCGACAGGGCCGGCATCTCGACTATCATTGGGATGGAGAGCGGGTGGATCTGTACCGGGACGCGGGAAGCGGAGCGGTGTTCCGGATCACATAGACGCGTTAAGAACCCAACGGAGCCGCCAGATCAATGAGATCGCTAGCGGACTTACCCGGTCAGGCTTTGCCGATCAGAAAGCTGCTGCCCGCTTTTCCGACCATTCATTGTCAAGAATATGGCTAACAAGCATTTGCCCAGGGTACGATCATGTCTACAAGCAGCACGTGCGTCGCAAGGAACGTTAGACTTCTAAACTATTGATATTATTCAATATTTTTGGCGGAGAGGGTGGGATTCATCATTAACATATAAACTATTGAATTATAATGATTAATCCTGCCGCCTCTGGCCAAATACCATGCTAAATACCATGCCGAACTTTTTCTTCACGATGTGACGGCCTCCGGCCGCAAGCGGAAAGTCCGATCCTGACAGAAATCTGAAAAAAACTGCCGTTAGGCGCACGAACCAAAAGCGAACAATCAGCCCCGGCAAGCCAAACGTCACTTTGCGGCTAACGCGGATACGGACCATTTCTCGTTTCGATAACCAGTTATCCGTCGTCACGCCCCATCAAGGCTGCCCGCCGACTAATTCGGAATCTCCCTGTTTTTTGGGCGGCAAAAGGCTGACCGCCGAAAATCGAGCGCTTAACGCAATCTAAACGCGCTGCCGCCTATGAAGACTATGCGAAATAATGACTATTCCGTCAGAAGGATAAGGCAGGACAAGACTCCCGACATGGCAGTTCCCGCGAAGATTCCGGCAAACGAGGCAGAGCGTCTGGCCGCCCTGCGGAACTATGCCATTCTCGACACCGATCCCGACGACAATTTCGACAGGATCGTACAGCTCGCTGCGCGACAATTCGATGTGCCGATTGCGCTGATCTCGCTGGTCGACGAGAAACGCCAATGGTTCAAGGCGTGCTGCGGTCTGGATGTACGCGAGACCGACCGCGATCTGGCCTTTTGCGCCCATGCCATTCTCGGCGATGATGTGTTTCTCGTCCTGGACGCAAGCAAGGACGAGCGATTCGCCGATAATCCGCTGGTCACAGGCGGCCCGAAAATCCGGTTTTACGCCGGCGCCCCGCTCGTCAATCCACAGGGTTACAAGTTGGGCACTTTATGCCTCATCGATAGCGAGCCGCGCGACCAGTTCTCGCAGGAAGACCAGGCGCTGCTCCACGACCTGGCCGCCGTCGTCGTCGATCAGATCGAGATGCGGTATGCGGCGGGCGACGTCTTGACCGAGATCGAGGCGCGTATCGAGAGCGAGCGCAATCTCCTCCAGTCCGAGAAGAAACAGCGCGAAATTCAGTTCCGCTATGAGGCCGTCTTTAATCATACCTTCCAGTTCTGCGGCATCCTCGATCCCGACGGCACTGTACTCGAAGTCAACGACACGGCGCTCGAATTTGGTGGCGTGTCCCGGGCCGATGTGGCCGGCAAGCCATTTGCGGAAACCTATTGGTGGCGGGTCGGCATGGCGACACGCTACGCAGTGGAAGACGCGGTGAGGTCCGCCGGCGCCGGTGAGTTCGTTCGGTTCGAAGTGGAGATGCAGGGCAAGGGCGACGTTCGCGTGCCGATCGATTTCTCGCTCAAGCCGGTTGTCGACGAAACCGGTGCGGTGACCATGCTTATCGCCGAGGGGCGAGACATATCCGAACAGCTGGCCACGCAAAAAGAGCTGCGCCGCAATCAGGACGAACTGGAACTGATCTTTCACTCGGTGCCGATCCGGATTTTCTTCAAGGACGACAAGAATCGCATCATCCGGCTGAACAAGGCCGCCGCAGATTCGATGGATATGGCCGTCGAAGAGGTCGAAGGCGCCGACACCTATGAGCTCTTTCCCGAGCAAGCGAAAAAATATCATGACGACGATCTGGAGGTCATCAATTCAGGTGAACCCAAGCTCGGCATTGTCGAGGAATATACACCGCGCGACGGCGAATACGGATGGGTACGGACCGACAAGGTTCCCTATATCGACCCGGAAACCGGCGAACGGTTCGTGTTCGCCGCGGCGAGCGATATCACGTCCGAACGCAAGGCGCTGGAAGCCATGCGGTCGAGCGAGACCCGCTATCGCTCGCTCTACAACAATACGCCGATCATGCTCTACTCGGTCGATCTCGAAAGCCGGCTTGTCAGCGTCAGCGACTATTGGCTGAGCAAGCTCGGCTATGAACGCGACGAGGTCATCGGGCGCAAGTCGACCGAGTTTATGACCGAGGAATCGGTGAAGAGGTTGAAAAAGAGCACTCAAGAATTCTATCGCACCGGCAGTTGTACCGACGTCGAATATCAATTCGTCACGAAATCCGGCGAGATCCGGGATGTCCTGCTATCGGCGGTGTCCGAGTGTGATTCCGAAGGCAAGGTCGTACGGACGATGGCAGTATGCGTCGACATCACGGAGCGAAAGGTTGTCGAGCACCAGCTTTTGCAGGCCCAGAAGATGGAAACCGTTGGCCAGCTGACCGCCGGACTCGCGCATGATTTCAATAACATGCTTGGCGTGATAGTCGGCAATCTTGAATTGCTGGATCGCACGGTCGAAGCGGATGAGAAGTCATCCAGCCGGATCACGGCTGCGCTTCGAGCTGCCGAGCGCGGTGCCGAACTCAATCATCGCCTGCTGGCATTTTCGCGCCGACAGGATCTTCAGACCACGTCGATCGAGCCCAATCCGTTGATCGACAGTCTCTCCGGGCTCCTGAAGCGGACATTGGGCGAGAATATCGAACTCACATGGCGCTTGGGCGACGACGTTCCGAACATCTGCATCGACCGGTCGCAGCTTGAATCGGCGATTCTCAATCTCGCGGTAAATGCGCGCGACGCCATGCCGGAGGGCGGCCGGCTCACGATCGAAAGCGATATCGTGCATCTCGATGCGGATTATGCGGCCAGGGAGGTCGATATTGAGCCGGGCGACTATGTCGTTCTCGCCGTCAGCGACACCGGCGTCGGAATTTCTGCTGAAAAGCTCGAAAAAGTGTTCGAACCTTTCTTCACGACCAAGGATGTTGGCAAAGGCACGGGCCTTGGCCTCTCGATGGTCTATGGTTTCGTCAAGCAATCCGGCGGACATGTCCGGGTGTACAGCGAGGTCGGTAGCGGCACCTCGGTCCGGTTGTATCTTCCGGTGGAAAAGACCGAGCGAGACGAGGCGAGCACCGCCGATCCTGCTGTCATCGCGGACGAAGAGGAAGTTGGCGGATGGGAGACGGTTCTTGTCGTGGAGGATCAGTCGGACGTCCGCAATGTCGCCATCGGCCTGCTCGAATATCTTGGCTATAAGGTGCTTTCAGCAGAGCGTGGCGAGCAAGCGCTTGAAATTCTGCGTTCGTCCGAAGAGATCGACCTCCTGTTCACCGATATCATGATGCCCGGAGGAATGGACGGCAAGGATCTTGCAAAGGCGGCCCGGCAGGTGCGCCCCGATCTCCCCGTTCTTTTCGCGACAGGTTATGCGGAGTCCGCCATCCTGCGCGAGGGGGATATCAAGACGAGCGCGAACCTTGTGACCAAGCCCTATCGGCGCACGGATCTGGCCGCCAAGATCAGGCATGTGTTGGACAACGGCGCGCAACCGCAAACGGCAAACTCGGCGGTGGCGTAGCGATGATCAGTCAGAACCGCATATTGATTGTCGACGACGAACCCGATTTTCGCAGCTTCTTTCGCGAGGTTGCGGAGAGCATCGGTTTCGTCGTGGGCGAGGTCGGCGAACAATCGGAGTTTGCAAGCGCCTTCGAAAAACTGGACCCCACCGTGGTCCTGCTCGATCTCACCATGCCGGGGACCGACGGTATCGAGTTTCTGCGCAATCTTGCCAAACGCAGTTGCACCGCCCCGATCATTCTCGTCAGCGGGCAGGACGAGCGGGTCATTGCGACGGCCGAGAGACTCGGCCGGATGTTCGGTCTCGACATGCAGGATGTCCTGCAAAAGCCGGTGAAGATCGCTGATCTCGAAACGGCACTGCGAAAACTGTGGGTCGAGGATGTCCGGGTTACGGCGGATTCGCTGCTGGAGAGTATAGCGGCGGGCCAGCTGGTTCTGCATTTTCAGCCCAAGGTCGCCTTGCAGGGCGAAGCGGGCTTTTCCATCGTCGGATGCGAGGCGCTGGCGCGCTGGGAGCATCCCGTTTACGGACTGTTGCCGCCAAGCGATTTCGTTCCGCTGGCCGAGGAGGCTGGGCTTATCGGCCAATTGAGCCAGGAGGTCTTGCGTCAGGCGATCGCGCAACTTGAAATCTGGCAACGCGCCGGAATCGCGCATCCCGTCGCGGTCAATCTTTCGCCGCGGCAGCTCACCGACCTCACCTTGCCGGACCGGATCGCCGAACTTATCGCCGAGGCGGATTTAGCGAGCCCGCTCTTGACGCTCGAAATCACCGAGCAGGCGGCGATGGCGGACTCCGAAAAGGCCATGGATATCCTCACCCGGTTGCGGCTCAAAAATATCACGATCGCGCTCGACGATTTCGGCGCCGGCTACTCTTCGCTGGTCGAGATCTATCGCATGCCGTTCAGCGAGTTGAAGCTGGATCGCTCGCTGATCGTCGATATCGACAATAGCCGGGATGCGCGCACCGTGGTGCGTGCGCTGGTCGCGCTTGCCCGCGAGCTCAAACTGCCCGTTTGCGCGGAAGGTGTGGAAACCGCCAACACCGCCGCGTTCCTGCAGGAGATTGGCTGCGAAATGGCGCAAGGGTATTTTTTCGGACGCCCGATGCCGGCAGACGAATATGCTGAAATTGTCAAAGCCGACCTCGCCGGACGATCGCGAGACGGGGATGCCGCTGCATCCGCCGCGTAGCAAGGCTGCAATCCAGAGATTATCCGCGAGCTCTTGTTCTGAGGGGGATCACGTCGGCAGAGATCGGAAAGTCCGTTTTCGGGGATTTGCCGCCTAGGTTGGAGCTTTTTTTTAAAACTGGCAGCGGCGGCTTAAGTTCCAGCGATGCGCATTCATTATCACTGGCTGTTTTCCAGACAAGAGACGTCCTTTATCCGAGAAGAGGCCTGTGTGCGCTTCCCGCCCATTTTAAGACTTTGATTGAGGGCTGGACTTGGGCCGGAAGCGGACAGTCCACTATTGGATGATCGGCGGCGGAAAGCGGCCCTTCTGCTCACATCCCGATAAACGACAACCGCGAATATGAAGAATGCCGCGATGCGCGACTAATTGACAGCGAATTGCAGGTTTGAGCCATCGGTGCCGGGGAGTGGTTGCACCGTCTCTGGCCAACCGTATTTCTGCCAGGCGCGGACCAATCCGATCCGTTCTGCAAAGTCCGGGAAGTCCGGATGAGATCTTAGCTCGAGCCCTCTTTCGGTTTTTTCAAAGAAGCGGCCGATCACGTAACCTGGCAAAGAATTCGGTTTCTGCAGAATCGCTCGCATCAAATTTTCGGGCTGACGCATGAAGTAGAAACCCATGATCGATGAGATCGTGGGCTGGCTTTCGGGGTCCTCGTAGCGCCGCTTCAGTTTCGAACTCACCAGCCACGTCGCCAATCGACCGCCTTTGTAGAAGGCATTGAAAGCCAGTTTACGCGCTAATGGCGATTGCAACTCAGCCTTCTCGCTTGCGTTGAAACCTTGATAGCAATCTTCGACATAATCGATTGCCGCTTTAGAACCTTCGCGCTCACCAATCAGCAATGCTGCGGTGAACACTGCTGGTCCGAAGCCGAAGTCATAAGCCTGCTGCATGTATTTCTCGGCGGATCGCTTATCTCCACGCTGCAACTCAATACCGCCCATTTGTCCATACCAAATGCCATTGAGCGGATCGATCGCGATTGCCTTTTGCATAAGCTCGGCTGCTTTTTCGTAGTGACCGAGGGCTGAATTGGCATAGCCATATCCGATCAAGGGCCGTTGGCTATTCGGGTCGAGCCGATAGGCTTTTTCGAAAGCTTCGTAAGCTTCGTCGATCTTTAGCTCACGGGTCAAAATTGTGCCCTTGGTATGCCAGGTTTCGGCATTTGAGGGGTCAAGCTCAAGGCTCGTCTGGATCGCCTCGCGGGCCTGCTGGTAGTGCCGCCGCCAGTCGACCGTCTGTGCGTATTCGCCGAGGACTGTCTTTGCCAAGGCAAGCCAGCTCCATGCTGAGGCAAAACCGGGATCAAGTTGCACAGCCCGTTCGAGCAAGCCTATCGCGGTTGGGATCGTGGTTTGGCCATTGGCCTGATATGTCAATTGCCGCCCCTGAACGTACAGCGCGTAAGCCTGTTCATCCCCCGT
The DNA here is from genome assembly GCA_039819365.1 of Pseudomonadota bacterium. GTDB lineage: Bacteria > Pseudomonadota > Alphaproteobacteria > Sphingomonadales > Sphingomonadaceae > Parasphingopyxis. The sequence continues at coordinate 22,868 of JBCBSD010000034.1, read as the reverse complement.
CGCTCGAAATGAGACTTGATCTGGCGCCGAAAAATCCATGACTGTCGCAAGAGCTCTTACAATCTCATTGGCCACCTTGTCTTGCAGCGCAAACATATCTTCCAGCAGTTCATCGTAGGTTTCGGACCACAGCTGATAGCCATCCCTGGCGTTGATAAGCTGAGCAGTGATGCGGGTTTTCCCGCAGTCTTTGCGAAAGGATCCTTCAAGGACATGCGCCACATCCAAGGTCGCACCAATTTCGCGCACGTCCTTGTTTTGCCCCTTGAATGCGAATGCAGAGGTTCGACCGATCACTTTGAGCTGTGGCACGTGCGTAAGCGCGTTCATCAACTCCTCGGTCATACCGTCAGCAAAGTGCTCATGATCGCGTTCAGCGCTCATATTGACAAACGGCAGAACCGCAATCGACTGCGCGGGCGGATCAAATACCGCGCCTCCACCGATCTGTCGCTCTTTGCCGTTCACCGGCGCGACGAGACGATAGCCGCGCTTTGAGATGGTTTCGATATGGCGATGATTGCCTCGCTGGTCGCCAAACGCCTTGCGCAGCAGTGAAATGGCCCGCGAGAGGCGCTCATCACCGCCATGGCCTATGCCCCAAACCTTGTCGATCAGCTCGTCCCGGCTCACAACTTCGCCATGGTTATCGATCAAAGCTTGGAGGACATCGAGAACCTTCGGCTCGACCGAAAAGCGCCCCGCATCGCCCTCGATAACGAGACTGCTGAAGTTCACCCGAGTGTTACCAATACGTACTTGTTTCATGTCCCCTGCCACATCGAACCCGATTAATCAGGCCTAGGCCACCCGGTGAGTACATACACGCAAATCCGCTGCGGAGAACGGCCATAAGAAAAACCTCAGAACTTCCGCAGCCGTTCCACAGGACCGCTCGCTGAGAGTCCTGCATTCCCAAGCCCACGCCACCGCGTTGAGGAGCGGCCAAGGGGAGGGACGAGCATGTCGATTGATACTCTGGATACACCTGTACCGTCACAGACGCGCAGCTTGGGAAAAGCCGAGGGTCAGAATTGCGGCATCCCGACTTGCGTAGAGGATTTCTCGACCCAGTGGCTAAATGCGGTGCTCGCTCCCCATCTGGAGGAGTGGCGGGTCCTTGGTTGTCAGGCCAAGCCATTCAGCGAGCCAGGCCAAACCGCGGACATTGTCGAAATTGCGATTCACTATGACAGCGATGATTGTCCGCTGCCGGACAGGATGATCGCAAAACTGGCGGCAACCGATCCCGAAACCCGCGAGATGTGCAGAGTGTTCAAGCACTACGAGCGCGAAACGAGCTTTTATCAATCGTTTCCGGCCGACGAACTGCCAATTGCAAGGTGCTTTCATGCCGACTTGGACCCGGCAACCTATGACATGGTGATCCTGATGGAACACCTCGCCCCTTCCTATTCGCCCGGCTATTCCATCACGATTGAACAGGTGCGGTTGGCGATCCAGCAGGCGGCTACGTTGCACGCCAGGTGGTGGAACGATCAGTTCCTCAAGAGACAGCCTGCACTCGTCCAGCTGGATGATCCAGACCACTGGCACAATGGCGCGGCAGGCGCTGTTTCTGCCTTCGATCCGATCCGCCGGATCATGGGCGACAAGTGCGAGGCAAGCATCGCAGCGTTGCAAGCCTTTTCCGATAATCTCGAGCGGGTGATGAACCATCTGCAGCAACGTCCGTTCGCGCTTCAGCACTGCGACTATCACGCCAAACAAATGTTCTTTCCGAGCGACGCAGGAGGGCGGTTTGCTATCATTGACTGGCAATTTTCGGTCGCTGGTCCGGCCGCGTTTGACATCGCGCGGATCATCAACCTGGGTCTCAAAAGCGAGACCCGAAGCGATGTCGAAAGCGCTCTTATCGATGAGTATCTCGAACTGCTCAGATCTGGCGGAGTCACAGACTATGGCCGGGACGAATTCCTGATCGATTACAGGGTTGGCGTCATGTTCACCCAGCTCATCAACTTCATTGCCATTGCCCAAACGGACACGGCGCTGGTGGAGCGTGAGTGCACAGAATGCGGGCTCGATTGGAAAGAAGTCTGGATGCTGCGCGGCGAACGAATGATCGAACAGCTCGACCTTGCGCCATTCCTGCGAGCCCTGTGAGCAACAGCCTTCCCAAACGATAAATCATCGACGGAACACCGAAAGGATTGCCTCGTGAAACACGAAACTACCGTACGCATCATCAAGGAGTTGATGAGCCAGCTCGATGAAAACCGCAATGTCGATGCGGGGGCTCAGTACCGTTTGCCGACTTCGGACTATGTGTGCGGTGACCTCGCCGCGCAGGAATGGATCGCGTTGTTTCGGGAGCACCCGCAAATTATCGGGCTAAGCGGCGATCTGCCCGAAAACGGCAGCTTCTTCACAATCGACGATTTCGGCATTCCCGTGCTTGCGACCCGTTCCAAGGATGGCAAGTTCCGCGCCTTTCTGAATGCGTGCCCACATCGCGGAGCGCGGGTGGCGCAAGAGCCCATGGGGAAGGCCGCCCGCTTTACCTGCCCTTTTCACAGCTGGACCTTCGCCAACGATGGCAAGCTGCTAGCCGTACCCGACAGCGACCATTTCGGTCCCGTGGACAAGGAATGCATGGGGTTGCTCGAGCTGCCCTCAGCTGAGACAGCGGGGCTTCTTTTCGCCCATCCCAAGCCTGATGCCGAACTCGATGTCGAAGCGCTGTTGGGGCCGGAATTGCTGGAAGAACTCGAGGATTGGGGCTTTGCGAACTACCTGCATGTCGCAGACCTTAAGATCGATATGAACCTCAACTGGAAGCTGGCGAACGATACATTCGGTGAAACCTACCATTTTCCTAAACTTCACAAGGATACGCTCGGGCACCTCTACTATGGAAACAACCTCGCTTACGAGGAGTTTGGGCGCAATCACCGGTTTGTGACGGCAAGCAAGGCGATCGATGATCTGCGCGATTTGCCGGAAGACGATTGGACAATTACTCCTGCCACTTTCGTGCTCTATTACTTGTTCCCGAACATCCAGGCCGTCCGCAATTCCCACGGGCTCAATATGGCTAGGATTTATCCCGATCCCAAGAATCCGGGCCGCTCGATCACACGAGTAGCCGGCTATTTCACGCCCGAAGCAATGGCTGCCTATGAGGCGGAAAAAGCCGTGAACCCTGACAGCCACAATCTTCTAGATTCGGAAGATTTGTATCTCAGGAGCAAAGACACAAGCGTCATTCGTACACCCGCAGCACAGGTTGAGGCTTTCTCCAGCACTGTTTCGGCAGAGGATTATGTGATGGGTGAGCACCAGCAAATTGCTGCGACATCCGGCCTGATGAAGCACTCGCTCTTCGGGCGCAATGAAGCGCCCCTCCATCATTTTCATTCGAGTTTCCGCGAGGCCCTGGGGCGCCCGCCGCTCGACAAAGTTGGATAGAGCAACCGGCGTCAGAGACGTTACCTCGTCGTGCGTCCGCGAGCCCTGCCGATTGCGTCAATCCCACGCACGCGCAAAAAAGATACAGCCGGATCTATTCCCAACTGGGGCAAAAGGCGGAGGAAGTCATACGGATTGGCCGAAAAGAACGCCCGCTTTCGGGGATTAAGATCTCAGGTGGCTGCGGCTGGGACTGGTGCGCAAAGCCGACATAATGCTGGGGCTGACAGACATCCGGCTAGCGCGGATCAATCGCGACTTAGCTGGCGGCCAACTGTAAGACTCACTAAGATATTGATTTTACTTAATATTTTTGGCGGAGAGGGTGGGATTCACAAACGACTATCAAGCAATTGATATATAACAATTATATCTGACGATTTTGATCAAATACCATGTTAAATACCATGCCGAACTTTTTCTTCACGATGTGAAGGTCTTCGGCCTTTTTCGGACTGTCTGCTGCTGACCGTTATCGGACCGACGGCCTTTGACCTGATGAGAGAGCAGAGCTGCCCTATGCTATCGACCCACTAGCGGAGTTTCATCATCCGTCCCAGTCCCGATAATGGCTATTACGCCGGGAATTTGTGGCCGACAGATCGCAAAAGCTCCTGTGGCTCGTGCATATAGTTCTACAGAGTGTATTCCGCAGCGCGGCATGCAGCCATAAGGCTGGCTGCAATGGAGACTACATCCTGAATTTTGAACTCATCGAATCCTCACACGCTGGAATCGATGCTTCAGCACTTCGATATGTTCGCGAACATCGATCAGATGCACGCCATCCAGCGGATCAATTCTTTCTTGAATCAATCTCGTCAGTCTCCGACGGTCGGTCGTGGTGACGACACAAAGGATATTGAACCGCCCTGCCGCAAGCGCGACATAGGGCACTTCTCCAAGTTTGGCGATTTCTCGCGCGACGGCCCGAGACCGTGATGGCTCCACGGAAAGACGCAAGAAGGCGGAGCAGCGTAACCCTAGCGCCCGATGATCAATGATCGCGCCAAATTTCACAATGTGATTATCGAGCAGCGGCTTCATGCGGTTTCGAACGGTCCCTTCGGAGATGTCGAGCGTTCGCGCGATTTCCCGATTGCTGACGCGCCCGTCTCGTTCAAGCTCAGCTATGATGCGTTCGTCGAGGTCTCGTTCGTGGATCCTGGGGTTCGTTTGCTCGTCTTCGGCGAGATGCGCCCCAAGCTCGGATTCATATTTGAAGATTTCGAGCGAGATCACTGTCTCCACATGGGTGACGCCAGCAGCCGTGCCGATCATTTCTGTCAGCACGTGTGATAGCTGTTTTCTGTTCTCGACATTGATTTGCGCGATTATTTGAGGGGACCCCGTATACAGAGCGACCATGTCGATTTCGTCGATGGGCGCGAGTTCCAGAGCGACATCCCTTGCATCTCTGCCTTCGACGAAAATGTCGGCATGCGCAATCAGATCGTAACCCAGAGAGCGAATGTCACGCAGCGCCACAACGCGCATGATGCCGTGTCGACTCATGCTCTTGATCCGTTGTCCTACCGTGGACTCGGCAATCTCCAGCGTTTCCGCGATGAATTTATTGGTGACGCGCGCATCGCGCCTCAAAATCTCGATAATGGAGCGGTCGAGTTCATCGACTTGGAGATCGTCGGCAGGAATCTCGTTAACCACGCATAGACTTTCATAGTGCAGCGAACTTCTTCTCGAAACTGCAACGTCTGCCACAGCAACACAAGCGCGGTACGCCGGTCAGAAGCTGAAAGATGCTTCAATTCCCCATGTGCGTGGGGGATTGTAATTCCCCAAATAGGAATCGGTGAGTTGATTGTAGAAGAGATGGCCAATGACATCCGCATCGGTCAGGTTTCGAACAAATGCGCGCACCGTCGGGCCTGCCTCGCTACTCGCCAGTGCGACGGTCAGATTCACGATCACATAGTCATCCTGGCGATCTTGCGGCGTATTGAAGGGGCGGAAGAAGAATTCGCTGCTGTAGCGGGCGTCGGCGCGAAGGCGAAGCCGGTCGAACGGCCCCAATTCTATCGGAATGTCGCCTTGGATGGCGGCGTTGATCAGGACATCCGGCGCGCGGCTGAGACGATTGCCTTCGAGATCCTGCAAACCAAGCGCCGGATTGGCGGGATCGAAATCCTCGAAATTCCGATACTCGGCGTCAAGAAATGTGCCGGACAGATCGACCCGCCATATATCATCTATCGCCAGGCCGAGTTCGACTTCCGCGCCGCGCACCCGCGCATCGGCATTTTCGATCTGGGCATTGACCAGAATGATTTTGAAAAGCTGTAATCCCGAATAGTCGTAATCGAAAAGAGAGGCGCGAATGAAAGAACGCCCGTCGGCAAAATCAGCCTTCAGACCGATTTCGAAGGCGTCTATTTCCTCCGGCTCATATTCGTCTCCGCAGGTACTGGAATTGAGCCCGCCGGATTTGAAGCCGCGCTGATATTGCCCGTAGATCATGACGGCATCGCTGGCGTCAAACTGCGCACCGAACCGCGGACTCGTCGATTCGAAGGTGCGGCTGAGGTTCAAATCCTGGCATGTGAGGGTCAAGGCCGGTGGGACTCTGGGAATCAGAGCGCCGGCGTTCTGAACGAAGTCCTTTTCGTCGCGCGCAATCCGTACACCGCCGAACAGGCGAAACCTGTCGCTCACATTGAATGTAACATCGGCAAATCCTGCTATCGATTCGGTCGTCTCGTCGATTTCGCTAAGCAAGAATGCGCCAGGCGGGATCATCAGTGCCGCCGCGCCGGATGGAAGCCCCACCGGTATGCTGCTCGTGAAATCCTCATGAAAATAATAGAGGCCGACAAGCCAGTCGATATTGTCGGCGATAGTCCCGAACAGATTGAATTCCTGGCTGAAGGCTTCTGACGGTTGTGTACGGTTTTCGACCGTTATCAGCGCTGCGCTCGTGCCGTCGCCATCGAGATTGTTCGTGAACTGGTGATCGATATAGCCGGTGATCGACCGGACACTGATATCGGCAGACGCATCCCACTCGATCGTCGCGCGTCCCATAAAGGTTGACCGTTCCGATTCCGGATTGAAATCATTGCCGACCGTCCACGGCGCGATTGGGGCGACTGCGGTTGCCAACTGCGGGAAGATGAACGGGCCCGCCGGACCCGGCGGAAGCAATATCTGCTGATAGGTCTCGAACGTTTCCTCCTGATACTGCGCCGCGAATTCGACCGACAGGTTCGGGGCAAGATCGAAGGCAAGCGCACCGCGGATATTGAAGCGCTCCATCCTGTCGAAGTCGTCGCCGGTAAAGACATTGTCGACATAGCCATCCGCCCGGCGATCATAGGCTGCGCTGATGCGCGCGCGGATTCCATCGCTTAGCGGTCCCGACAAGGCGCCGCGCAGATGATAGGTTTCGAAGGCACCGAAACCCGCCGAAACCTGGCCTTCGAAAATGTCGGCGGGTGGACGGGCAATGAAGTTGATCGCACCGCCCGTGGCATTGCGCCCATAGAGCGTTCCCTGCGGTCCGCGCAGGATTTCGACCCGTTGTAGGTCGGCGAAATCGAGCGTTGCCATCGTAGTGCGCGGCAGAAAAACGCCGTCGACATGAATTGCGACATTGGGCTCCGCGACACCAGTGTCGACTTCAAGTCCAACGCCGCGCAAAGTAACGAATGTCCCGCCATTATGCTGATCGAAGGAAAGCCCCGGCGCCAGTGCGACAATATCCTGCACCGAGCCTGCGCCGGTAAGGTTGAGCGTCTCCTCGCCGACCGCGGTGACCGAACCCGGGATATCCGAAAGCGCCTGTTCGCGCTTCTGTGCCGTAACGACGATGGCGGCGTCGCTGGAGTCCGTTTCCGTCAGCGCAGTATCCGTCGCCTGGGCCGAAAGCGGGCCAGCGGCCATCAGACTCGACAATCCAGCACCTGCAAGAAACAGTGTCTTTCGCATAACCACTTCTCCTAATGATAGGCGCGTCGAACGACGCGCATCGGCATGCCGCCATCGGGCTTGATCGACATCCGCACCTTTGGCGGCGGCAGCGGTCCATCGAGTTCAAGCAGATAATGGCGAGAAATCATCGCCAGCATCAGAACGGCTTCCATCCGGGCCATGTGCTCACCGATGCAGGCGCGCTGCCCTTGGCTGAAAGGAAGATAGGCGCCTTTATGGCGCTCGGCTTTTGCTGTGCGGTTGTGGCGCTCAGGCTGAAATTTTTCGGGTTCGAGCCACAATTCCGAGGCCCGGTGAACGGTATAGGCGCTGAAAAGTATGAGTGTGCCTTTGGGCACTGCGATGCCTTCGATCACGTCGTCGCGACCGGCCTCGCGCACGAGAAACCCGAACATGGGATAAAGCCGCATCGCTTCGGAAAAGACCATGTCCGTGTAATCGAGTTCCCGGAGTTTCGAGAATTCTCTCGGATTCCCATCCGCCAATGCGGAGTCGACTTCGACGAGCATCTTCTGCCGGACGGAGGGGTTTCGAGACAGCAGGCCCCAGGCCCATGTCAGCGACCCGGCGGTCGTTTCATGACCGCCGAACAGCATCGTCATGCAGTTATCCCGAATTTCCTCGTCGCTCAGCTCCGTGTCGTCTTCGCGCTCCGCGAGAATGAGGGCGTCGAGCATGTCTTCGCTTTCAGTGCGACGTTCCGCCCTGCGTTCGGCGATGAGGCGATACACCCGCTCGTCGAGTTGACGAAGAGCTCGCGCGCCGCGCCGGGCGGAAGGAATAGCCCAACCCACCGGGAGGTTCATCGTTGCGTATCGCGTATTGATGAACGCTGTCGCCGCGTCGAACTTGCTGGTCAGTTCGGGCACTTCGTCCGGCTGCAATCCGCTGCGGAAAATGGTGCGGATCAATACACGAAACGTCGCTTCATGCATGAAGCGATAGATGTCGATCGTCGCACCGCTCTTGGCGATGGAGTCGAGTTTCTCGACTTCATGACCGATCGATGCAACTGCGTCCTTGAAGTAGATTTTCAGCATCTTCATCGAGAAAAGCGGAAGAATGAATTTTCGCGTGGCCTCCCACTCGTCGAGGTCCGTGAGCGTAGCAATGCTGCGTCCGAGCAGCGGTTCGAGAGCCCGCATCCCCGTGTCCGGCTTCACATAGTCCCGTCCATGTTCGCGCAATATGTGGCGAATGCCATCGGCGCCTTGAACGAGCAGCACGTTGCGCGGCCCGAGCCGGATATAGGCGGTCGTTCCCGCTTGGCGCCTGACCCGTTCGCAAAAACCGAGCGGGTCTTGCAACATGTCGAGCGCATTGCCGATTATCGGCATGGCCTTGATCGTCCGACCGTGCTGCCCAGTGTCAGGTTTCCGTCCGAAAGCGGTCGTCGTCACAGACATTCCAGCGCCTCCAGATCGACCATTGCCGTACTCGCACGCCGGATCATCTCGATCGCTGTCTCGCGCGGCTGCATGTCCGGCATCAGCGGACTGTGAACGAGTGTAACGGTCCACATCATGAGGGCGGAGATCGCCTGCTGGCGATAAAGGAGCCATGCTTCGTCAAAGCTGATCGTGCTGCCGGTTTGCGCGGCGAGTTCTTCAAGATAGAGGCGCAGCAGATCGCGTTCCCAATCCCGACGGTCTTCGATCGTGAGACAGGCGACCAGCGCATAGGCAAGATCACGCGCCCAGCAGCCGATGGTGACGCATTGCCAATCGCACAGGCCCATGGCTCGCGTTTCCGTCACATACCAGTTGCCCAGATGCACATCGCCATGGAGTAGAGTTTGCGGCATGCGCCGATGCGCATCGAGTGACCGGATTTTGGCCTCCCACAGATCATCCGCGCACTCACGCAGCCGCTCCGGGATGACGGCCTCGGCCTCTTTCATGGCCTGGTCGTGGAAGCGTTTGAGACCGAACGCTTCGTACCCATCGGCGAACCATTGGGGATAGGCTTTGAGCCAGGGGAAGCGAGTGACCAGATCGGCTTGACCCAAAAACCGACTGTGAAACCGCGCAAGCGTGGTTACGATGTCTTCAGCCTGCCGACGATCGATGTGCATGGCCGGCGTGCAAAAAATTGCGCCCTTACTCGCTTCGATATCTTCGAGCAGATGCGCCGACCGGCCGGTCCGTATGTCGAACGCCGTATGATACGCAATCGGTGCCTCGATATCGAGTAGCTCGCGAATATGACGATAGAACAGCCCCTCATTCTCTATCGTCCGGGTTATTCCGAGCATGACCCGATTGAGGAATCCCGGAGACGATTTGACGAAGATTGTTTCCGGCGCGCCGCCATTCGCAACCGCGTGGTCATGATCCTCGTAATCAAGGCGAATCCGGCATCGGACACTGGTCCCGCTGGTCAGCCTTTCGATCTGGAAGTCTTTGACGGGCGGCGCACCGCACGCTGTACCCAGCGTTTCGGACAGCCACTCACTCGTAATCGCTTCGATCCGGTGCGGGACGTCATCGAATTGGCGTGGACGGGGACGTGAAAGACGATCCAGCAGCGTGTGCACAGCCATTCGGGTCACGCCGCGGATCAGCGGCGGGCGCCTTTCATCGGCGCCCGAAATACACGTGTCGCCTGTTGCGATCGCCATGACCCTCCTCCCCCAACCAGAGCGCCTATCTATCGAGGCACGTCAAAGGTTGCGAAGGCTGTGTCTATTATATATACGCATTATGCGCAAGAAATATGTTTTTCCGCATATTTTGAACCTTATTGCTAGTCGGCTACGCAATATTCTGCCGATGGCATAATACAGCAAGGAAAGGCGGCCATGTACGATCTTCTCATCAAATCCGGCACGATCGTCGATGGGACGCGCTTCCCGCGATATGTCGCCGACATCGCGATCAAGGATGGTCGAATTGCCCATATCGGACATGTCGATCCCGAAACTGCTCGCGAGACGCTCGACGCCGAGGGACTGATCATCGCCCCCGGCCATATCGATTGCCACACCCATTACGACGCCCAGATCCATTGGGATCCCTATTGTTCCAATTCTGGTGAGAACGGCATCACAACCGTAGTCACCGGCAATTGCGGTTTCGGTTTCGCGCCCTGCCGCAGCGCTGATCGGGAACGATATATGCGGATGATGGAGAACACCGAACAGGTTCCCTATGTCCAGATGAAAGCGGCGCTCCCTTGGACATGGGAGACTTTCCCGGAATGGTTCGACCACCTCAAGGGCCTGCCCAAGGGTGTGAACATGATGATGTACGTCCCCCTCAATCCCTTGCTGATCTATGTCATGGGCGTCGACGCGGCGAAGACCGAGCGACCTGGCCCTAGCGATCTCGAAGAGATGAAGCGGCTGATCCGCGAGGCGATGGACTGCGGCGCCTGCGGAATCGCGCTATCCCATCTTGGCGAACATAATACGCATGTCGACTGGGACGGCACGCCAATGCCGACCGATCTCATGCATCGCGACGACGCCATCGCTCTTGCCTCGGTGCTCAGGGAAAGGGACTCCGGCACCATTCAGCTTTTGTCGCTTCTGCCGGGCGCTTTCGACGAAAGGGATCTCGCCTGCGACCTCTATGACGCTTCCGGTCGCCCCGTCATTCTCAACGTCTTCACCACCAGCAACATGATGCCAGGAATGGCGAAAGAGGGGTTGGCCTGGTTGGCCGGGGTCAATGCCGCCGGCAAACGTATCTACGGTCAGACTCTCGCGCAGCGCGGCTGGTCGGAATTCAATCTCGTCGATTTCAACCTCAACGATCATCTGCCGGAATGGGCAGCCATATCGAAGCTCAAAAGCCTCGACGAAAAATTCGCCTTGCTGCGTGACGAGCAACACCGGGCATTGATGAAGGAGCGCTATGACCCGATGCTTCTGATGGCGGGCAGCGGCGCGCTGGATGCATTGACTGTGACATCCGTGAATGACGTAGATGCGCTCGCCGCCTATGTCAGCCGAACGCTCGGCGACATAGCGGCGGAGGAAGACAAACATCCGCTCGATGTGCTTTTCGATATTTGCCTTGAAAGCGAAGGATGGGCGGACTTTCGCACCCCCCCGCTGGCCGGATCTGACCCCGCCGAAAATTCCGAACTCATTTCAGGGCCGAACATGCTGGCGGGCACCTCGGACGGCGGCGCACACTCAAAATTCTTTATCGGCGGTCATTGGCCCACAGAGCTTCTCGTAACGCTTGGCAAAGAACATAATCTGCTCTCGCTCGAGGAGCTCCACTATCGCTTCTCCTGGCAGCCGGCGCGTGTGATGGGTCTGACCGACCGTGGGGCTCTGCTGGAAGGCATGGCAGCTGACATCATCATTTACGATTTCGACGCCTTGGCGACGGGCGGTACGCAGTACGAAATCCGCCACGACATGCCAGCCGGCGATTGGCGCAGATACCTCGCTACGACAGGCTACCGATGGATTATCGTAAATGGCGAGCTGACCTTCGAGGACGGGAAACCGAGCGGCGGCTTGCCAGGCGAGATATTGCGGAACAATTTGCCCGTTTCAGCGACTGACGTCGTGGCATAGCACCGCCTGAAACGTTCGATCGGCATTGCGAGAAGCAAACTTCAAAGGATGCGCCTTCCCGCAACTGTATCGCTTCCGCGCAAGAATCCCGATAACCGGCTATCACGTGGATATCCGCTTCTGGCCGAAAGCAGACCTTTTTTAGGGCAAAAGGTCTGCCCGAACATCCATCGGGGAGCTTGGCAGATCTGTTTTTTGCGGCGGCGCACGTACGATTGCGACCCCAAGGAGCTGGACCAAACTCAGGGCGAATGACTGTGTAACGCGACTCCTGACTCTTCGGCGCCAACAACAGTAATTCAGTTGGGCAGGCGCTTCGAAATCAGAGTCGATCTATGAATCACGAATGGGCGTCATGCGCGCCTCCTTCCCGGTCGCGCAATGGCCCCAGATACAATTTCTCTAATCCAAAGATGACGACGATACCGCCGAGCGCAATCGCAATGATCATCGGATCGCTTTGTGCTTTCATGGCGAGGAACGCGCCGAGCACGACGAGATCGAGCACGATCGCCGAGAGCAGAACCCAGCCTTTCGCCTCCACGTCATCTCGTAGATGTCGGTAGACGCCCCAATGGATGATGACATCCATGATCAGATAGAAAATCGCGCCGAGCGCGGCGATGCGAGACAGATCGAAGAAGGCGGCGAGCAGGCTGGCCGCCACCACCGTGTAGACGAGTGTGTGTTTCTGGATGCCGCCCGGCATGCCGAAATGGCTATGCGGGATCAGCTTCATGTCGGTCAGCATGGCGAGCATGCGAGAGACCGCGAAGATACTCGCCAGCACGCCCGAGGCCGTGGCGACGATCGCGATGCCAACGGTGAACCACAAACCATATTGGCCGATCGCAGGACGCGCGGCTTCGGCAAGCGAATAATCGCGCGCAGCGACAATCTCGGGAACGGTCAGCGTCGAGCCGACCGCAAAGGCGACGAACATGTAAACGACGAGGCATATCGCGAGCGAGATCATGATTGCCCTGCCGACATTTTTGTTCGGGTGTTGCACTTCGTCACCGCTATTGGTGATAGTCGTAAATCCTTTGTAGGCGAGGATGCCGAGCGCCACGGCGGCGAGGAAGCCGGTAGCCGAATCATTGGGGCCGACTTCGGTCTCGGCGGGCTGGAAACTGAATCCGGCCGCCCACAGCGCGACGAGCGCGAAGATCAATATGCCGCCGATCTTGATTACCGCGGTGATCTTGGAGACGCTGCCGATCACCTTGTTGCCGGCAATGTTGACCAGGAAGGCGGCGACGATCAGGCCGACGGCGAGAATCGGCACCAATAGGCTGTCCTGCCCGACATCGAACAGCTGGAGCGTATAGGTGCCGAAGGTGCGCGCGACGAGGCTCTCGTTGATGATCATCGAGAAAGCCATCAGCAAAGCCGCCGCGCCGGTAACAGTGGTCTCGCCATAGGCCTTTTTGAGGATCATCGCGATGCCGCCGGCCGACGGATATTTGTTCGACATCTTGATATAGGTGTAGGCGCTGAACCCGCTGATGATCGCGGCGAGCAGGAAAGCGAGCGGGAACCACGACCCGGCAAGCTCAGCGATCTGCCCGGTCAGCGCGAAAATACCGGCGCCGATCATCACGCCCGTGCCCATAGCCACCGTGCCGGCGAGCGTCAGGCTGCCTTTTTCATAGTCCGACTTCATGTCATCGTCCTTCGAAGGTTTCGGGTTCGTCCCGGACCGAAGCGGTGGCTCGGTCCCCTATTCTCGCGAGATAGATCGATATCGCGCCGGTCGGCGTGGCGAGCCTGTAGGTTCGTTCGGCGTAGAGTCCGCTATCCTGCATCAACGATTCGAGCGCGCCGTCGGCATTGGGCTGCGTGTCTTCGCGGCCGTCCAGAAGCTGGACGGTGGCGCGAAACGCAACCCGCATCATCGCCGTATCCTGTCTCGAATAATCGGCGAGGTGGAACTGCCCACCGGGCGGCAGCGCTCTTGCGATGGCGTTGAACATATCGGCCTTGGTCGCCAGAGGAACCTGATGGAAGACGAGGCTTGAGACGATCTTCGTCGGCGTCCAGGGAAGTTCCGCCTCGCCGAAAAAGCCCTCGATGAAGCGTATGCGTGTGCTTTCGGGCAATTTGGCGCGAGCCCGGTTTAGCGCTTCACCATCGGGATCGAGTCCGACGATTTCTGCTCCGGGACATGCAGCTTGAAGCGCAACAGCGAGGCTTCCAGTGCCGCAGCCGATATCGAGTATCCGGTCGCCGGGCTGCGGATCGATCTGCGCGACCAGCCTAGACCGCCAGCGCTTTTCGCGCGTCATCAAAGCGATCGCGGCATCGTAAAGCGGTGTTAGCGCGCGATAGCCGAGCGGCGGCGTATAAGCGGGAGAAGCGGATCGCGGCATCGCTCAGAGCGTCGCTCGCCGCAGCCGCAACGCATTGCCGATTACCGAGACCGAGGAAAGGCTCATCGCCGCGGCAGCGATCATGGGGCTGAGCAACAGACCGAAAACCGGGTAAAGCAGACCCGCCGCGACCGGCACGCCCAAGCTGTTATAGATGAACGCGAAGAACAGGTTCTGGCGGATGTTGCGCATCGTGAGCCGCGACAGACGCCGGCCCTTGGCGATGCCGGCGAGATCGCCTTTCACGAGCGTGATCCCGGCGCTTTCCATCGCAACATCGGTGCCCGTGCCCATCGCGACACCAATATCGGCGGCGGCGAGCGCGGGAGCATCGTTGATGCCGTCACCGGCCATCGCGACCGTGCGGCCTTCGGCCTTCAGCTCGCCGACGATGCGGTTCTTGTCCTCGGGCGAGACATTGGCGCGGACCTCATCGATCCCGACCTGACGGGCGACCGCGTGCGCCGTGCCTTCGGCATCGCCGGTCAGCATGACGACGTGGATACCCTCGCGATGCAGGCTGACGATCGCTCCAGCGCTCGTTTCCTTGATGGGATCGGCCACGGCGACGATACCAGCCGGTTTGCCGTCGAGCGCGACGAACATGACGGTTCGCCCCAGCTCGCGGCTTTCTCGCGCGCGTACCACAAGCGCTTCCTCGAGCGAACCGGACCGCTCCATCATCTTTTCGTTGCCGATGGCGACGGTCCGCCCTTCGACACTGGCTTCGACGCCCGCGCCGGTCACGGAAGAGAAGCCGCTCGCCTCGCCCAGCGCGAGGCCGCGCTCCTTCGCACCCTCGACGATCGCAGCGGCGAGCGGATGCTCGCTGGCGCGCTCGACGGCGGCAACGAGCCGCAGCATCTCTGCCTCTTCGACGCCCGGCACGGTCTCGGCCGCGACAAGTTTGGGCTTGCCCTCGGTGAGCGTGCCGGTCTTGTCGACGACGACCGTGTCGACCTTTTCAAAGATCTCCAATGCCTCGGCGTTCTTGATCAAAATGCCGTTCTGCGCGCCCTTGCCAGTGCCGACCATGATCGACATCGGCGTGGCGAGACCAAGCGCGCAGGGACAGGCGATGATAAGCACCGCGATCGAGTTGACCAGGCCGAACGCCATGGCCGGTGTGGGCCCCCAGATCGACCAGACGACAAAGGTTGCAATGGCAATCACGACAACCGCGGGGACGAACCAACCGGCAACGATATCGGCAAGCCGTTGGATCGGCGCGCGGCTGCGCTGCGCTTCGGCGACCATCTGCACGATCTTGGCGAGCAGCGTATCCTTGCCGACGCGCTGCGCTTCCATCACGAAACTGCCGGTCTGGTTGACCGTGCCGCCGGTGACATCGTCGCCTTGTTCCTTGCGGACCGGGATCGGCTCTCCGGTGACCATCGCCTCGTCGACCGTGCTCGCGCCGTTGAGCACGACACCATCGACGGGAATTTTCTCGCCGGGCCGGACGCGCAACCGATCACCGGCTTGCACCTCTTCCAGCGACACCTCCGCCTCGGTGCCATCTTCGGCGATACGCGTGGCGACCGGAGGCGCCAGTTCGAGCAGCGCGCGCAGCGCACTTGAAGTCTGGCCGCGCGCTTTGAGTTCCAGAACCTGGCCGAGCAGCACGAGCGTGGTGATGACTGCCGCCGCCTCGAAATAGACACCGACACGACCATTCGCATCATGGAAAGCGTCGGGGAAGATATGCGGACTGATCGTCGCGACGACACTGAACGCATAGGCTACGGCGACGCCGAGCCCGATCAGCGTGAACATATTAAGGTTCATCGTGCGGACCGACTGGACGCCACGCACGAAGAAGGGCCAGGCGCCCCACAGGACGACGGGCGAGGCCAGCGCGAATTCGATCCACTGCGCAATATCCGGTGCAACCATCCCCTCGAACGGCCTGCTCGGGAGCATGGCGCCCATCACGTAGATGACGAGCGGCAGCGTGAAGAGAGCGCTGACCCAGAAGCGGCGGCGCATATCGATATAATCGGGATCGGGGCCGCTATCGAGCGAGACCTCTTCGGGTTCCAGTGCCATGCCGCAGATCGGGCAGGAACCTGGACCGACCTGGCGGATCTCCGGATGCATGGGGCAGGTGTAGATCGCGCCTTCAGGCATCGGCGGTGCGGCGCTGGCCGCATGGCCTTGTATGTAGGACTGAGGATCGGAGACGAATTTGTCGTGACACCGTGCCGAGCAGAAATGGAATTCATGCCCTTCATGCTCGGCATGATGGTCTGTGGATTCCGGGTCGACCGTCATTCCGCAAACCGGATCGACGACCTTCGCTTCACGTTCGCAACACGCATCAGCCATGATCAATTCCTAACATTCTCTTTATACCCTAGAGCAGTAATCTATGTCGGTTTTTCGTGAACAGGTTCGACAGCGCCCGCGCTTCAACCGTCAGGCTTCAGTGCTCGGCTCAGGCCTGTCGAAGAGCCTATACAACGGCACAAAAACGACCGCCCCGAACCAGCCATAGAGATAGGCACCGACGAGCCCGATCAGAAACGACGGAAAAGAGATCCATTCGAATCCGGGTAGCAGATCCTGCCAGGCCGCGTGCATATGGAGATTTTCCGGGGCAAATAGTCCCCAGACTACGCAGATCGTGAAGGTGATTGCGAGAAACAGCGAGAGGGCATTGCCCACGGTCCAAATCTTCATTTTTGTTCTCCTTCGAGTTGCAGTGCGGCCGCGCAAACGCTTTGCACTCATCACGCCGCCAATGATCGACTCGGAAGAGTATAATACCTATAGGGGGTATATGCAACCCATCATCCGTTGGCCGAAGGAGCTGGTCGACGAACCAGCCAAAGCGTCACCAACGGAACAACGATCCACATGACGACCGGCACGAGCCCGGTTCCCAAAAGGGGTTCACGCGGCATCAGGTCGCCGTAGCGCCACCCGAACCCTACGTTGATCGCAATATGTTCGATCGCGACGGTTATCAGCAATCCCGTGGCGAGATAGGCGAGCACGGCCTTGCGCGGTAGGTCTGCGATCCAGTCGCGCGAGCCGACCACCCCCGCCGCGACTTTGTAAGCGAACACCATGATACCCGCGTCGCCGAGCGAGCCAAGCGAGCAGCCCTTGACCATGTCCATGAAAGCGAGGCCGCTTTGATCGTAGAACGGCATTTGCCACATTTCCCATAAAAAGGCGGCCAGAAAGCCGAACAGTGCGATCTGAACCTCGGGCGCCTTGCTCATGATTTCCCCTTAATGATGAGATACGAGATCGCCATCGACAAACTCTGAAGAGCAAAAGATGTAGCTTGATTACTATACCCGTCAAGGGTATATGGGCCCTCAGTTTGACACTATGTGGTGCCCATGGCCGAAAAGTTTTCCAAAGAAATTGCGCGGATGCGCCGGATCGAAGGCCAGGCCCGCGGTATCGCCAAAATGATGGAAGACGACCGCTATTGTATCGACATCATCAACCAGATGACGGCGATGGAAGCAGCGCTTCGTGCCGCCAAGGCAAAAATACTCTCGATCCATGCCGGGCACTGTATCGAAGAAGCCGTGCAAAGCGGCAATGCAGCCGACCAACGCGAAAAATTCGACGAACTCATCGGCCTGTTCGGAAAGGTCGGACGATAGGATGATGCGCGCCGCCGTCTTTGATGCTTCGCAACCGCGATCGCGGTGCGGCAGAGGCTGGCGCCATATTCGCGTCATCGCACTTATCGTTGCTTTCGCCCTTGTCGTTTCGCCGCTCGGGATGATCGGCATGGCCGAAGCCCATGCCGAGACGATGGACGGCATGGAAACGACGGCGATGGTGCATTGTCCCTCACAGGACGATGAGAACGATTTGAACCAGTTCGACAGCGCCGCAGACTGTCGTGCCGCCTGTGCGGCATTGGCGATCCAACTGCCTCCTCTCCAGATGCAGCTCGGTGGGAAGATCGAAACCCCCTATCCTAACGTCGCAACCACGCCGCACGAGCAGTTGCTCGGCTCGGATCCGCCTCCCCCTCGACTCTCCTGAGAACTCGAACCTTTTTTCGACTTTCTTACGGAGTTTGACATCATGAAATATCTATCCGTCGCGATCGCCTTGGCGATCGCTGCGCCCGCTGCCGCTTTCGACAATCATGGAATGCAGGGCCATCAGATGCAGGGCGAAGGCCATGCGCCGATGATGTGCTGCGAAGGCACCGACGAAGAGCGTGAGGCTTGTCGTGAACGGCATCGCGCCTTGGGGCATGAAATGGCCGATTGCGAAGGTGATCACGCTGAAGGTCAGGGGCATCGCCACATGCACCATGGCGATGACGCGCATGGCGAGCATGACGCACGTTCGGACGATTCTACACCCGAAGAATAAGTGAGGCCGAGGCGGCGCAGGCCGCCTCGCCTGCCACCACATGCACTTTCAAGAGGAGCGCCGGGACGCGAGTCCCGAGCGAAGACAGATATTATGACACGATCGATCGATCGACGAACCATGCTCAAGACAGGGGCCTTGGGCGTCGCCGGGCTTGGGCTTACCAGTCTGATGCCTGCGTGGGCGCAGACCGGTACACCCGGCATCCGGCCCGACATGCCGATGCTTTCGGGAAACAATATCGCCATCGAGATCGGCGAGACCCCCTTCACGGTCGGCGGACGCACCGGTCATGCGATCACCATGAATGGGACGCTGCCGGCACCGCTCATCCGATTGCGCGAGGGGCAAAATGTCCGCCTCGCCGTGACCAATGCGCTGGACGAGGACAGTTCGATCCACTGGCACGGCCTGCTCGTGCCGTTCCAGATGGATGGCGTGCCCGGCGTCAGCTTTCCCGGCATCCGCCCGCGCGAGACCTTCACTTACGAGTTTCCGATCAGGCAGGCTGGCACCTATTGGTATCACAGCCATTCCGGCCTGCAGGAAGCGATGGGGCATTACGGCCCGATCATCATCGATCCGGCAGACGCTGACCCCGTTCAATATGACCGAGAGCATGTGGTCGTGTTTTCGGACTGGAGCTTCATGCATCCGCACCGGATCATGGAGCGGCTCAAACAGAGCCCCGACTACTTCAACCGCCAAAAAAACACGATGTTCGACGGCCGCGCAATGACGGCGGAAGAGCGCTTGATGTGGGGCGGGATGCGGATGATGCCATCCGATATCGCCGACGTCACCGGCGCCACCTACACCTATCTCATCAACGGCCACGGGCCGCAGGAAAACTGGACCGGCCTCGTTCGCCCCGGCGAACGCGTGCGGCTGAGAATGATCAACGCCTCGGCGATGTCGATTATGAACGTCCGCATCCCCGGCCTCGCGATGACGGTGGTCAATGCCGATGGCGAGAATGTCCGCCCGGTCACCGTCGACGAACTGCAAATCTCGGTCGCCGAAACCTATGACGTGATCGTCACACCGACCGAGGACCGAGCCTATACCTTGGTCGGCGAGAGCGTTGACCGGTCGGGTATGGCGCGCGCGACCCTCGCTCCGCGGCTTGGCATGGAAGCCGAAGTGCCGCCGCTGCGGGAACGCCCGACGCTCACCATGCGCGATATGGGCATGGCCGGCATGGCCGGTGAAGATGCAGCCGATCACGCTGCGATGGGTCATGACATGTCCGGCGACGGCGCGATGGATCACGGCATGCGCGATGGCGAACTGGCTCCGGGCGTCGCGCTGACCCCCGGCGTCGAAATGATCGCGCCGATGCCGCAGGACAGGACCGGCGATCCCGGCCTCGGGCTCGATAATGTCGACCATCGCGTACTGACCTACACCGATCTGGTCGCCATGGAGCCCAATCCCGATCCGCGCCCGCCGGCACGCGAACTCGAAATCCATCTGACCGGCAATATGGAGCGCTATATGTGGTCGTTCGACGGGCGGCGCTTCTCCGAACAAGTCGAGCCGTTCCGCTTCGCGCGCGACGAACGGGTGCGCGTCAAGCTCGTCAACGACACGATGATGGCGCATCCGATCCATCTGCACGGCTTCTTCTTCGAAGTGGTCAACGGCCATGCCGGACGGCATCCACGCAAGCACACGGTCAACGTGCTGCCCGGCGGGTTCGTACGGTTCGACTTTACCGCCGATGCGCCCGGTGACTGGGCGTTCCACTGCCATCTGATGATGCATATGCATGCCGGGATGTTCAACATCGTCACGGTGCGCCCGCTCGAAGGAGAAGGCGCATGAAGACGCTGATCACACTCGCGACATTGCTCGCAGCAACGCCTGCTCTCGCTCAGCATCAGGGGTACGACCAACCCGCATCAGAAGAGCACGGCGAACACACCGCTCCGACTGAGGACAGTCATGCCGATCATGGGATGATGGGAAGCCAGCATAACAGTCATCAAAGCGACGAAGGCGACGATCCGCATGCGGGCCACCACATGATGGACGAAGATCAAGAGGAACTCGATCACAGCATGCATCAAGCCGGCCCCGATGATCCGCCAATGGATCATTCCGGTCATCAGATGGCTGCAGAGGAATCCTCCGATCCGCATCAGGGTCATGATATGGGCTCCGATACTGTCATTCCCCAATCCGGTCCGCCGCCCGAAGCTTTTGCAGGGCCCGATCACGCCGCCGATACGGTCTTTCCGCCGGACGCGATGGCGGAAGCGCGAGCTGCGCTACCGCCCGAGCTGGGCGGCGGAATGCACCGCTTTTTCGGCATCGACCGCCTCGAAGCACAGATCGCCGAGGGCGAAGACGGTTATGTCTGGGAACTCAATGCCTGGTATGGCGGCGATATCGACAAGCTCTGGATCAAGAGCGAGGGCGAAGGCGAGTTCGGCGGGTCGCTCGAAGAAGCCGAGATCCAGGCGCTGTGGAGCCATGCCATCGGGCCGTATTTCGATGTGCAGGCAGGCGTCCGCTACGATATCCGTCCTGAACCTGACCGCGCCCATGCGGTGCTCGGCATCCAGGGTCTCGCGCCCTATTTCTTCGAGATCGACGTCGCGGGCTTCCTGTCCGACGAGGGCGATCTGACGGCACGGATCGAAGCCGAATACGATCAGCGGCTCACGCAGTATCTGATCCTGCAACCGCGTGTCGAGCTTAATCTGTCCGCACAGGATGTTCCCGAATTCGCCATCGGTTCAGGCCTGTCCGATCTCGAGGCGGGCCTCAGGCTGCGGTACGAATTCGTCCCCGAATTCGCGCCCTATGTCGGTGTCGAATGGCAGCGACAGTTCGGCGATACGGCCGATTTCACTCGCGCAGGCGGTGGCGATCCCGACCGGATCGTCTTTCTCGCGGGAGTGAAGCTGTGGTTCTGAGAGCCATCTTCATGGCGCTCATAGTCGGGTTCTTTCTGGTAACAGTGCCGCAACCGGCAAGCGCGCACCGCGACCATGATCCGCCCGACACAGCCGAGACTGTCGTCTCGGAAACAGCAGCAAACGAGAACCCTGATGCGATGGCCGGGCCATCGCATCAGGAAGAAGCGGGAGCTTCGCCTGATGCCGGTTTTCTGCCGCGCCTTATAGATTGGCTGGGGCGAACGCACCCGATGCTTGTGCATTTTCCGATCGCTCTGTTCCCCGCCGGACTCCTCGCAATGCTGATTGCGAGGCAGCGACCCGCATGGACCATGACCGCCCGGTTCCTGATTATAGCCGGAGGCATAGCGGCGATACCGGCGGCCGCGCTGGGCTGGTTCGGCGGCGGTTTCGATATCGCCAACGACGAAACCCTGATCACCGTTCATCGCTGGCTCGGCACGGTGATCGCCCTAGGGGGCGGTATCCTCGCGTTTCTGGCGTGGCGAGTTGATGATTTTGTCAGGCGCCCAACCGCGCTCTCCCTGATTGTCGCAATCGTTATCGCGCTTGTCGTTCAAGGCTGGTTCGGCGGCGCGCTGGTGCACGGCGCGGATCATCTCGCTTGGTAGATCGACGCGCGATGATCGATTGAAAGGAGGCAAGTATCGAAGCTCAAGCGCACAAGTTTTCTTGCTGGTTCCGCCGGCCATCCGGTGGGCGAGCGATCTCGCCATGAAGCGAAAAACTCAATCTTCGCTAAATAACCAGATGCGTCGAACGATGTTCACGCGCCGGTCGGTGATACTCGGCGCCGTCCAATTGGGCGTTGCCGGATTGCTGGCCGGTCGCATGGCGTGGATCTCGATTGCCGAAAACGAGCGCTGGCAGCTGCTTTCGGAAAGCAACCGCGTTCAACTCAGCCTTATCCCGCCGCGCCGGGGGTGGATCGTTGACCGTGCGGGCCAGCCCATCGCGATGAACCGCTCCGACTTTCGCATCGACCTGATCCCGGATCTATTGCGCGAATCTGATCGTGTCATTGCAGCGCTCAGCGCGTTGCTGAACCTTTCCGAAGATGACGTCGCGCGGATCGAAGCCGACCTCGAACAGGCAGCGGGCTACCAGCCCGTACAAGTCGCGACCGGCGTAGAATGGGAGAAGTTCGCCGCCATCAATGTCCGCCTTCCCGAACTTCCCGGTGTTTCGCCGATCCAGAGCTATGCGCGCCATTATCCGGACGGGCCCGCGGTCGCGCACCTGGCCGGCTATGTCGGCACGCCGAGCCGCGAGGAATATGAAGAAACGCGCGATCCGATC
>JBCBSD010000033.1:0-40471 GCA_039819365.1 Pseudomonadota bacterium | reverse complement strand
GCTGTTCGATGCCGCGCCTTGGGTGCCGCTGTTCGATGCCGCGCCGTAGTCGCCGCTGTTCGATGCCGCGCCGTAGTCGCCGCTGTTCGATGCCGCGCCGTAGTCGCCGCTGTTCGATGCCGCGCCTTGGAAGCCGCTGTTCGATGCCGCGCCTTGGAAGCCGCTGTTCGATGCCTTTTTCGTTTTCTTGGTTCGCGCGATCACAGCTTCAACGCTAAGCTTGATAAACTCCGCCAGCGATACTTCGCTTTTGATCGTCAGTTTTTCAACGGCGAGCTTGCTGTCTTCGCTATGTCCTTCGGTTTTTCCATCATATTCAACAACAGTGAACCGTGACTCAGCGGGCGCTCGATAACGCCAAACGTCCATGGGGTGCTCGCAGACGTGGAAGCCGCTTTCACAAACGATGACATCGCCATCATGGACATAAGTTTCGCCAATCTCGAACTGGAAGCCGCGACAGGACAGGTTCTTGTCAAAGCCTTTATATGCTATCTTTTTAGTCATGCCGCCTCTCCCAGCGCTTCGCTGCGCGTCCAGACGGCTCCGGAAGCGGTAACAGTCGGGCGGTAGCCAGCGCGTTCAGCACGGCGGAAAATATCGGCCATCGGGTTGGCGCCGGGCGGCGGCGGTATCGTCGCTACGATCTGCGCCAGCAGGGCTGCATCGTGGGGTGAGCGGCGGGGGGTCATTGCGCGGACTCGGCAGCGGCACGCGCAGCGGCTTGAAGGCGATCAAAGATGTTGCCAAGGCCGTGGCCGTCAGCTTCCATGCGTCGGATTTGGGTAACAAGCTGCGGGCCGCCGTCGCCGATTGGCTCAACTTTCGCGCATAGCTCATTCACTGTGGTGACAATCGTGCCGTCACCTAGGCGTACTGCTTCTTTCGGGGCGGGGTTCGACATGGTAGCTCCTGCTTGTTTGCAGGAACGCATTACGAATATCGTAAGCTCATGTCAATACGAAAATCGTAATTTTCTTCGAACGACTAGTGCCAGCCCATCCAAACCACTGCGGAGCCGGCAAGATACATTAGGAGAAAGGGGCCGGACAGCATGGCTACTATGGCATCAACTTCGCCTCGCTCGGCAGTGGTGTTGCCAGGCCACTTACCGCGTGTCCGAAAATAGGGTAGTGTCTCAGTTAGAATTTACTGCGCGGGCACAAACGAATGCGGCAGTGTGTCGGTCCCTGCCAGAGTAAGCGAACCCGTCCGGAAAAGACCTCACACAAGTTTGGTAAGGGGAAAAGTAAACATAAAGCCCTGTTGCAAGCACGATAGCCACCGCAATGGTTATTGCTATCTTGACGTTGTCGTTCATGCCCGTCCTCTCTCCTTGTAAGGCCCGCGCTTTTTTGGAGCCGGCGCCATCTCGTCGATCTTAGCGACAACATCCTCCAGCGACCAGAGCGTGTCAGTGATGCCAGCGGCCATTGCCGGGCTAACCTTGGGCGTTTTGTGAATGCGCGTGAAATTGTAGAACACGAAATAGAGCGCCAGCCAGTCATCTGCCGTCTCAACCATGAGTTATTCTGGCCTAATGGACGCGACCACGATGGCGGCGATCCGTGTTTCCACAATGCCCGGCTCCTCCTGATCAAGCTGAATTGGCGCAAATGCGGGATTGTGAGATCGCGGAAGCGCCCAAGGGCGGCCCTCGTCATCCTCGTAATACTCTTTAACGGTCGCCTCGCACTCTTCTTTGTCGTTCGTGCGAATGACGACCACGCGCTTCCCGCTTTCCAATTCCACTCGGCCGAAAAGCGACACGCACTCGACGATAGTGCCGGGCGGATAGATCATATTCATGCTGTCACCGACAACCAAAAGCCCGAACCTGTGATCCATCTCGGCCGCCACGTCCGCCCGGCCGGTAAAGCTCTTCCACTCTGTCTCCGGCAATTCGTATGCTTCCTTCCAGACGCCAGCGGCAACCTCACCTTTGACAAAGAGCCTCGGACCTAAAGGCGTGTAGACCGCATCCGAATTTTCCATACCTAAGAACTGAGCGAGCATTGGCATTTCGCCCGCCTGAATTTTTCGGCTTCCGTTGGTTATCTCGGTGACGCGCGGGGCGGGGATGCCAAGATATTTTGCGACGGCGGCTTTCGTGACTATGCGAGCTTCCGTCTGACGCTTCAACTCGGCCAATATTTGTTCGTGCGTAAGCATGGCGGCCAAGGTGCGAGATTCGCCGCAATCCGTCGATAACGAAGATCGTAATAACCCGCTTGACGGAAGATTACGAATATCGTAACTACCGGCCATGGCAAACATAGCATCGGACATCATCGCGGCGCTCGGCGGGGACACTCAGGTGCACCGCGCTACGGGATTGCCCATTTCGACAATCAATAGTTGGAAGCTCGGCGAGAAGCCGAATATTCCAAGCTGGCGGCGCGGCGCGCTACTCGAATTAGCGCTACGCGAGGAAAAGTCACTCACCCCGGCGATGCGCGAATATCTGACAAGCCCCCGCGAAGACGCCGCCGCATGACCAATCCCAAAAGCATGAGCGACCTGAGCGAAGAGATAGCCGAAATGCGCGGCAAGCTGCGTGAGGCGTTGAGCGAGATCGATCGGCAGGCGATCAAAACCGCCCAGAATATGCAACGCATGAAGGAGATCCTTGAGCGTGTAACGGGGCCAGACGAGCCTAACCATCAGGGCCATCAGCGCGGGGAGGCATTTTTCCTTGCGCTACAAGCAGAGCAATTGAATGCGCATTCTCAACAGTCTTTTGCGCAAATTCTAATGCAACGCCATCCATCAGTCTTTCGTTCAATAAATCAAGCGATCTTAGGATTGTATCGACACGCGCGTGTCCGGCTTCCTGTGCTGAGATGTCGGCGATGATAGCTATGAGAATATTCGAGGAGAATGTTTGTAAGCCTGCGATCGCGTTGGCGGTGGCTCTATCCATCAATCCAGTCCTTCCTGTTGGTTCTGGCGACCCAACAGTAGCTGACGGGGAGGGCGAAAACCACGCTCTCCCCGGAAGGCAGGCCTGATGCTTATCGCGGTCGCCATCCTTTCCGTCATCACGCTGGCTGCGCTGCTTTTCGCGCGCGCTCATACGGATGCCGATGCTCTTGCTGGCTACGGATATGGGGCGGACGATATCACCAATACACCGGGGGCCGCGACCGCCTCTGGTGTGAGCGCGGCGGGCTCCCTGCGCCCTGAAGCAAACCCGCCGCGCTTTTCTTTGGGGCTTATATAGATGACTCCCGAAACTGACCTTCTCGGTGATCCGCTGATAAGGGGGTCTGCGAGCTTCAACGGCCCGCGCATCCGGCGTGCTCTCACCCGCGAATGGGACGCCAACCTTCCTCGCGCGCTGGTGATAGGAAACAACCCGTCCGATGCTGGCGAAGATAGCGACGATCCTACTTCGAAGTGGTGGAACCGCTGGTTCATGCATTGGGGCTACGGGGCCTATGATGCGATGAACCTTAATCCATTCGTTACGTCTGACCCTGCGGAAGCGCATCGCATTGCAGAAAACGCTTGGGAGGGGCCGAACTGGCATGACCGAGACGAACTGCACCGCAATATCAGCGCCGTAGGGCGGGCGGCGAAGAAGGCTCACAAGGTATTTGTGTGCTGGGGCGCGATTGCGCGCGACGACATGCTGATTGAGGCGGTTGTCGAGGCCATCCAGTGTGAAGAAGAGCCGTGGCCCGACCTGTGGTGCTGGGCAAAGACGAAGTATGGAGCGCCAACCCATCCGATGGCACGCGGCAAACACCGCATCGACCCGTTGACGCCAGCCGTTCTGTGGAGAGCCGCATGATCGGGCCTCAAGTATATAATTCCCTTTTCTTTCACACCTTTCCATGAGGCGAATAATGGCTGATGCCGTCAACAAGGTCTTGGGCAAAGCGCCCTTGACGAAGCAACGATCTAAGGAGCTGCTTGCCGCTGGCTGGTCGCGCGTTTGTGCCAAAATCGGCAAGGGCACGTTCACTGACGGCCTTGGAGTATCGCCGGGAACCCTCGATAACGCGCTAAACCATAATTGCGAACCCGAGCTGCATACGGCGCTCAATTCGCTGCTGACGGACATCACCGCGCTTGACGAGCTGCTGGGCCATTACGGCCTGAAAGTCACGCCGTTGAGCGTGCAGGAAGCCGCCGCCATGGACTTGCTGGCGGGCCTTGGTGTCATGGTGGGCGAGCTGGCTGATCGGCTCCGGGATGGGAAATTCTGCCACAATGACGAGCAGGCCACCGCCGAACTGGCGCGCGAGCTTATTCCATCGCTTCACGCGCTGGTGGCGAAGGCTGACAAGCGGAGGGCAGGGTGAAAGCGATCCTCCACCTTCTCCCTCGCCCCATCCGCCAACGCATAGCCGCATGGCGCTTGGAACGCATACGCCGGGCCAATGCGGAGAGCTACGAGACGCGCCGGTATCGCGAGAAGCGCAAAGCCGCGCTGAAAGGGCTGGGGCGTGGTTGAGTGGGTTGAAATAGGCCGGGCGCGGCTAGCGTGCGGGGATTGTCTCGAACTGGTTCTGCCGCCTGTCGATCATGCGATTTTTGATCCGCCGTATGAGGCCTCGCTCCATGCAAGCAAGAACAGTCTGCGCGGACCCGTCCGCGCAGATACCGGGCCTGATTTACGAGGGTTGGATTTTGCCCCCATTGACGAAATTCGCGATCATGTCGTCGAGAAATTCGGCGCACTGACAGCGGGCTGGTTTATTGCGTTCTGCACATCAGAAGGTGTCTGGCCTTGGGCGCAGGCGATCAACGCCAGCCCCATCAAATACAAGCGTGCCTGTGTTTGGGTGAAGCCGGACTCCACGCCCCAACTGAACGGGCAGGGGCCTGCGCAAGGCGCAGAGCATTTCGTTTGCGCGTGGGCCGGCAAGGGCCATGCAAAGTGGAACGCTGGCGGCAAGCGCGGCGTCTATACGCATTGCGTCAACGGCCCGGAACGGCACGGGGAGCATCCTACAGAAAAACCGCGCAAATTGATGGCTGAAATTCTCGCCGATTTCACCAATCCCGGTGACACGATTCTAGATCCCTTCTTAGGCAGCGGCACAACCGGAGTTGCCGCCGTCCAGATGGGCCGTGATTTCATCGGTATCGAAAAAGAGCCGAAATATTTCGATATCGCATGTCAGCGCATCGAGGACGCGCAGCGGCAGGGCGACTTTCTGATCGAGGGAGCCGCCTGATGCCGGATCGCTTCTACCATCAGGAACCGCCCTCACAGGCCGAGCAGGGAAGCGAAGAGGCTATTCAGGCCCGCTGGCTGCGTGATGCCGCCACAATGTGCCCTGACGTGCTTCTGGCGGCCGTACCGAACGGCGGAAAGCGTACGGGCTATGCACGCGCCAAGGTAAAGCGCGAGGGCATCAAGAAGGGCTTTCCCGACATCATCGCGACATGGCCGGGCGGGGTCGCGTTTATCGAGTTCAAGAAGCGCGGCGAATATCCCGACGCCGATCAGCGCAAGATACTGAACAGGCTGGCGTTGCAGGGCCATGCTGTCGCGGTGGTTCGCTCGTCGAAGGGCGCTTTCGACTTTCTCAAACTGCAAGGCGCGCCGTTCGCCGGGGAGTGGCATCTGTGAAGAAATGGACGAAATACGAACTGGCCATCATATCCCGAGGTGTGGAGCGCCGCATGAGGCCGGAGCAGCTTTCCCCGATGCTGCCGGAACGAACACGCAAAGCCATCTCGCACGCAATGGCCCAGCACCGGCAGGCGAACGGCATCACGGCCCCTAATTCCGATCAAAACCACAATCGCGGCCTTCGCCCGAGCGAGGAGCCGATGCTGGGCAATAATGCCGCCGAGCGCTCCGCTATGGAACGGGCCAGCGCTGAATACGCACGCCGCTGCGATGCACTCGTGGCGAAGATGCGGGGATGCCGAGCGTGAATTTGTCTCCCGAACAAATGCAGTTTCTTGCCGACAAGGGCCTTTCTCTGGCCGACGTTATTGAGTTCGCCGCGCTCGTACCAGGCCGCTCGAAAGCCGCAGAGCGGCAGGCCCGTTATCGCGAACGACAGAAACAGCAAGAGGTGGATAGTGACGTAACAAGTGACGTAACGCGTGACAGCGTAACGGATGGTGACGCCGCCCCCCTTTCCCGCCCCCCCAATGAAAAAATATCTAACCCCCCCACCCATACCCCCCCGGAAACAACACCGCGCGCGCGTAAGGCCGCTCGATTGCCGGAGGATTGGGAACCTAAACCGCTGACGGGCAAGGCTGCGGAGATCGTCGAGCGCTGGGAACCGGGTGAGCTTGAGCGCCAGTTAGCAAAATTCAGAAACCATTGGCTGGCGAAGGGTGGGCGGGATGCCTGCAAGCTGGATTGGCAGCGAACCTGGGTGAACTGGATTATCAACCACGATGAATGGCGAGGTAAACGAAATGGCAACCGCACTGGCAACGACGAACCACAATCTCCCATCCTCCGCGCCGTGCTCGATGAAGAGGCTCGACAGGATACTGGCGGAGGCTTGGGGGGTGTCGAGCATTAGCCATTTACCTGACATCAGCCCGTCAGACGCAGATTTTCTGGAAAGCCAGTTGGACGAGCATCTCGGTCCGGACGGACGGTTGGCCACAGATACCGAGATCGGGCGGATGATTGCCGAGATGGAATCCGTCTTGCCCCAGCGGCGCAAGAGCGAGGGCGAGGGCATGATGCAGCTCCAAGTGTTTCGGCGCGCTGTCAACGAGCTGCCCAAAGGGCTACTGGCCCGAGCCTGCTTTCGTGCGACAAAAGAGCTTCAGTGGTTCCCGACGCCGAGCCAGATCATCACTTTTGCGAACGAGGAGGGCAATCGCCGCCAAAACCGCATTTTCATCATGCGCCGCTTGCTGGCCAAAGCCGGGCGCATGTCGTGGCCGCATGAGGCAGGAGAATAACCATGTCCGATAACGAATGGCGGCCGATAGAGACGGCTCCGAGGAGTGGTCCAATCATTTTATTGCTTGGGGAGAGCATACCGGACCTGCCGTACATTCGGGTTGGAGAATTTATTACGCGTTCTGAGATCACGGAACTACATTGGGGAATTATATACTTGAGTCCCGAAATTGAAAGGAAAACAAAATGAGCGACATTTACAAGTTTGAACAGCTTCTCCGTCGAGCAGCCGAATTAGAGGCGGAGGTTCGCATAGTTCCGATGATTAACCAGCACTACGGCGACGTGGAATTTTACGCGCATATTGAAGGGCATGACAGCGATACGGTCGATATTTCGATCTGCAAGCGTTCAGCGTTCCTCCAACTTAATCGCGGCGCTGACGGACTAAAGGGTGAACTAGCTCGCGAGATCAATAAGAAGGCGGCAAGCCCCTCACCGCTCACATGATCGGGAGTCAGGTATATAATTCCCCTACATTGGGACAATGCGGATTATGACGGCTTCATACTTTGGAATGAAGACGATTGGGAAATTATCCGCTTCTCCCAGCCAACACACTGGATGCCGATCCCCAACCCCCAAAAGCAACACCGAAAAGGAGAAAGCGAATGACATACGATTTCAGCACGATCACCGAGGTTAAACTGGCGGTGGGTAGCCACGACAGCCCGCAGCAAGGGCTGTGCGTCATGGAAATGGTGGCATGGTTCGCTGGTGAGGAACATAGCGACAGGCCGCAATGCGCGTGCCCCGTGCTCGGCCGTTTCGCGATGAATCTGAACGACGCGATGCCGGGCGGTGTTCGCGACAGGCTGCTCAAGCCGCTTGTGCCATTGCTGGCTGGTACACGCGATCCTGAAAGCGAGATTGTGCGTGCTGAGTATTTGGCGATGCAGGTGGTTCGTTCGACGCTGCCGCCCGTCTTAAGGCAGGTTGGGCTGGGAGAACATGCAGATGCGTGTGAGGCAGTAAGTGATCTGAAAGAGGCCGCCTACGCCGCCTCCGCCGCCGCCAACGCCGCCAACGCCGCCAACGCCGCCTCCGCCGCCGCCTCCGCCAACGCCGCCACTGCATGGGAGCGAGCTGTAGACGATCTGCGCCACGCGATCACGCTCGGCAAGCATGAGGGACTGACGCTCGAACCGGCGCAGCGCCACGAAGACTTACGTAAGTTGGTGGCGGCATGACAGCGCTACCGCTCCATCCTCCAAAAGGAACAGGGTAAATGATGCAGGTACTTTTTTGTTTTGGAATGTCGGTGCTTTGGCTTTTTGTAGGCGACGTGGGAATTTCTCAAATTTGGGTGTGCGGCCTAATTGTGTTGTCTGCTCTAAACCGAAAAGAGAGGGATAATGACCCAACAAGTACTACGCAGACTTTCTCAAACTGAAGCAAATGCCCGCCTCAACAATTTGATGCTGGTCGCCGCCCAGCAGGCACTCGAAATAGCTAGGCTGCGCACCATACTCAAAAAGGAACAGAGCGAATGAGCGAGATAATCGAGCGCGTTGCGAGGGCGATGGCGGAGGCTGACGGTTGGACGTGGTCCGGTCCGCATAGTCAGATGGTAGACGAATACGCCAGCGGGCAGTCGGGGTCACGCGCTCGTAATTGGTGGAGAACGGCAGCCCGCGCAGCCATCAAGGCAATGCGTGAGCCTACCCCATTGATGTGTGGCTTCGGAATGTCGCCCCTGAGTGACGCGTTGGATGAAGGGCGCGCGCCATCAACCCGCGTCATCTGGCAAGCAATGATCGACACAGCTTTAGGGGAAGAGGATGGGTAGAGCACGGTTGATTTACAACGGCAAGGGCTGGTGGCGCCGATTGTTCGTTCACGATGGATTTGGCACCGCCTTCTATCCACCCTTTGCCACAAAAAAATCTTATCGAGTCGGGCCGTACTCAACCGCTCAAGAAGCAATGGAGGAATTTCATGCAGCAATCAGCAAATAGCGACAAACTACCTGAGATGATGGACGCGGCCTATGATGTCATCGGTGAGCGCCTAGGCCCGGTTGCGCAGCGGCGCTTGACTGACGACATGCTGAGGGATTTGGTTATCGCCATACTTGTGCCGGTGATGTCGCCTGAAAGCGAGGAATCAACAACCTGATGGGACGGAAGAGCAAATACGAGCCGGAATACTGCCAAGCCATCATCGACTTTGGCGAGCAGGGCTTTTCGATCGAGGCTTATGCCGGAGAGATCGGCGTCAATCCTGCCACGCTGTACAAATGGCGAAAGGTTCATGACGAGTTCCGCGAAGCCATGGAGATATCGAAAGCCAAGGCTGGCCTTTGGTGGGAGCGGCGTCTTCAAAACATCGCCAAGGGCGAGGACGGTAATGCGACATCGGCCATATTCGGGCTGAAGAACCGCTCGGACGCATGGAAAGACGTTACGACACATGAAGGCACCGTGAAGTTCGAGCACATGGCGCTGCCGCCCGAAGAGCAGAAGGTCATGCTCGAGCAGATGCTGCGTGAGGCGCTTGAGGATCAGGCGCAGGGCTTGTTGACGCATGACAGCGGAGAGGGAGGGGATTGATGACACTGCGAAAAGCACTTGGTTGGGCGATTCTCTTGTCACCGCTCGTCGCTGGCGTCTGCCTGCTCGCCATGCTCGCGGTTCGTACGGGTCATCTGCTGCCGACATTGGCAATGGTTGCGCTCTCTGTCGCCGCCTGGAAAGTGTTATGCTGGGCCGCAGATGTGGCGTGGGACTAATGCAGTCAGTAATTGAACAGCTCACAGAGCGCATGAGCGCTGTACCCGGCTTCGATCCATCAACGTTCGATCCCACGCGCTATGTGCAGTCCATGCAGCCCGAGCAGATCAAGCGGCTGCTCGATCATGAGGCCGCATATCGTCATTGGCGCGACACCAACCAGCTACAATTCTTTTTCCCCGACGATGGCCCGTATCGCCGCGAACTGTACCCCAAGCATCTCAGCTTCTTCAAAGCCGGCGCCGACTATTCAGAGCGTTCATTTATGGCAGGCAACCAAATCGGAAAAACGACTGCTGGGGGCTTTGAGTGCGCTTTACACCTTACTGGCCAGTATCCCGGCTGGTGGGAGGGAAGGCGGTTCAAGAAAGGCATAACCGCTTGGGTGGCGGGCGACACCTACGCCACGACCCGCGATATCCTGCAACACAAACTGTTCGGCAATGTCGTCAACAATGGCCCTACACGTGGTTTTGACGGCACCGGCATGGTTCCACTGGACAATATCGGCAAAATAGTCTGGCACACTGGCGTTCCCGATCTCGCTGACACAATATCAGTTCGCTGGGGCAAGTACGGCCAAAGTAAAATAACGCTAAAAAGCTATGATCAGGGCCGTAAGGTCTTCCAGGGCAAACCAGTTGATTTTATATGGCTTGATGAAGAGCCGGGTTTTGACGTATATGGCGAATGTCTGGTTCGCCTGATTACTACGAAGGGCAGCTTGATATTGACGTTTACGCCGCTCAAGGGGCTCACTGAGACAGCCTTGGCGTTCACCG
The DNA here is from genome assembly GCA_039819365.1 of Pseudomonadota bacterium. Classification (GTDB taxonomy): domain Bacteria; phylum Pseudomonadota; class Alphaproteobacteria; order Sphingomonadales; family Sphingomonadaceae; genus Parasphingopyxis. The sequence continues at coordinate 30,059 of JBCBSD010000033.1, read as the reverse complement.
AAGGAACCGTTGACGAGGGCTAACGAAAACCGAAAGGTTATTCGTGCCGCAAGTCACAGATTCAAAATGGGTTGAGTATGCGGGCTGGGACGATGTCCCGCATATCACCGAAGAGGAAAAGACGAAGCAGCTTGCGGCGACGCCCCCGCATCTGCGCAAGGCCCGCTCCCTCGGTATCCCATCGCTTGGTTCCGGCGCCATTTACCCGATCGACCCTGAAGAGTTCATCGTCGATCCCTTCCCCGTCCCCGAATTCTGGTATCGCGGCTATGGCCTCGATGTAGGATGGAACAAGACGGCAGCCATCTTCGGTGCGCTCGATCGCGACAGCGACGTTCTCTATCTCATCAGCGAGCATTACCGCGGCATGGCAGAGCCCGAAGTCCATGCCCGCGCCATCAACGCCCGCGGAAGCTGGCAGCCCGGCTTTATCGATCCCGCGGCTGCTGGCGCCGGCCAGATCGACGGCAAGCGCCTGAAAGACCTGTACATCGGACTGGGCCTAAACCTTACCAATGCGGAGAACGCTGTCGAAGCAGGGCTGCTCGAAGTCTATTCGCGCATGTCCAGCGGCCGGCTCAAAGTGTTTCGCAATCTCACGGACTGGCAGCGCGAACACCGCCTGTATCGCCGGGACGAAAAGGGCAAGATCGTCAAAAAGAACGACCATCTTATGGATGCGACGAGATATCTGTGCATGTCCGCTTCTCAAATGGCGCTGCGCCCTGCCGAGCCGAAGCAGAACATGAACCGTAAATCACCGGCCGAGAGGTACATCAACTGATGGAGTCGGTTCTTCAAGACACCGCCTATGACGGCGAAGAAAACGAGCTTGTACGGCGTGAAAAGGTTCTGGCCGCGCAAGAAGCAATTGTCGGGCGCCTGCGCAAACTGGCGATTGAGGCGCGCGATGCCCGCAATTGCGTCGAAATCCGATGGCTTGAGGATATGCACGCGTATCACGGCGTGTTCGACAGCCATCGTAACCGCAACAAAGACGAGATGTTTCGGGAGGATGAGGACGCCCAGAAGGCGATGTTCGTCAACATTACCCGCCCCAAAACGAACGCGATGGAAGCCAAACTCGGCGATCTTCTGTTCCCGGTTGATCTGAAGAATTGGGGCCTTGAACCGACGCCGCGGCCCGATCTCACCGATGCCGCTAAACAAGCCATCCAGCAGGCAGAACAAATTGTCGAGCAGGCCAACCAGGCCGAAGGGCAAGGCAGGCCCGACATTGCACAGGCCCTTGTCGAGCAGGGTAGCATGGAGGCGTCCACCGCCAAGCAGGTTGCGCAGGAAATGGACGAAGCGCGCAAGCGTGCCGAGGGCATGGAGCGCACGATCGACGATCAGTTGACGGAAGCAAATTACTACCGCCGATCACGTGATGTCATTTCCGATGCGTGTCGCCTTGGCACCGGCGTCGTCAAGGGGCCGCTCAACGTCCAGAAGGCCCGGCGTTCGTGGGAGCTGTCGGAAGAAAATGTTTACGAGCTGCAAAATGGCGGTGAACCTACGATCGAATATGTTCGTGTCGATCCATGGACATTTTTTCCCGATCCGTCCGCGGCCTCAATGGAAGACTGTGAATATGCGTTCCAGCGCCATTTGCCGACCAAGGCGAAGCTGCGCAAGCTCGCCCGCCGCCCAGGTTTCAACAAGCAAGCCATCCGTGACATCGTAACTGGCGACACGCCGAAAGCAGCGGGAACCGATACGGATCACTTGTCCCGCCTGCGCCAGCTCACAGGCGAAACCGAGAAGATCGACGGCCGCTATGTCCTGTGGGAATATCATGGCCCGCTGGAAAGCGAAGAGATCGCCGCGCTGTTGCAGGCTCGCGCGTATGAGAACCCTGACAATTCCGAGATGGCGGACGATGCCCGCCGCTTCGCCGAAGAGGTTGATCCGCTTGAAGAAATAGATGTCATCGCGTTCTTCTGCGAAGACAAGCTCATCTACTTTTCCGAGCAGTACCCGATGGAATCGGGCGAGATGCTCTACAACACATTCTCGCTTGAGAAGGGTGAGGCTTCAGTGCTCGGCGGTGTCGGCATCCCGCGTGTCATGCGCGATGCACAGCGCACGCTCAACGCTGCATGGCAGATGATGCTCGATAATGCCGCCCTGTCGGTGGCGCCGCAGGTTCTCGTGGACGTGAGGGCGGTTGAGCCGGCTGACAATGATTGGGCAATGGCTCCGGGAAAAATATGGCAGTACGACGCCAATAAGGCCGCAGGCGGGTCGCCGTTTCAAGCGTTCAACATACCGATGAACCAACAGCAGTTGGCGGGCATAATCCAGTTGGCCCGCGGTTTCATCGATGATGAGACGGCATTGCCGTCCGTTATGGAAGGGGGTGAGCAAGGGCAGGCGGCGCTGATAACGCAGACGGCCAACGGTATGGCCATGTTGTTCAACGCGGCCAATCTTAATATCCGGCGCATCGTCAAGAACTGGGATGATGACATAACCGAGCCCGTCATCCGCCGCGCCTATGACTGGAACATGCAGCACAATTCGGACGACAGCATCAAGGGCGATGTCAGTATCGAGGCTCGCGGTACCTCTGTCCTGCTTGTACGCGAGATACAGGCTCAAAACCTGATGCAGCTCGCCAACGAATGGTCTGTGCATCCCGTCATCAGTCCCGCGATCAAAACCTATCGGATGCTCGAAATGGCGTTGCAGTCCATGTCGCTGTCGCCGGGCGAAGTCCTGAAAACCGAAGACGAATTTGAAGAAGCGAAAGCCGCGATCGAGCAGCAACAGGCTGAAAGCGGCGGTGGCGTTGATCCGACGAAGCAGCTCGAAATGGAAACCAAGGTCGCGATCGCTCAGTACGAAGGCAACTGGCGTATGGCCGAGGCGCAGATGCAGCGGGAAACCCGACTGATGGAGCTCGCCGAAAAGATGAACATGAAGGAAGACGAGCTCCGCAATCTTCTCCGGCTCAAAAAATACGACACCGACACGAAGATCGAGGTCGAGGCCATCAAGGCCCGATCATCCGAACGCAAGCAGGCTCATGAGTTTGCAGGCGAGAAGGCCCTTGCCCGTGAGGGCCTCAACAGCGGCTCGGGCGGGAACTTCAGCATCGAGGAAGAGGAAGCCCAATAATGTCAGATAAGAATTTCTTCAAAGTGTCGGGCTCTTTCAGCAGGCCGGCGAACACAACTGCTTATGCGTCCGGAGACCTGGTGGCGGATACTGTCACGGCCGGTAGCGTTGAAGCATTGGTGCTGACTGCCGAAGCATCTGAGCGCCCCTTGCCGAACAAGGTAGGAGCCGTCCGGCGCGTAATGCTGAAGAAAAGCGCCACGTCCACGACAAACGCAGACTTTCGCATCCACCTGTTCACTGAGCCGCCGACGACATTCTCCAACGGTGATAACGGCGCATTGGCGTGCGATGGTATGGCAGGGTATCTCGGCTTCGTTGACGTGACTGTCGGCAGCACATTCCTCACCGATGGTTCAGCCGGATATGCCGGCCCGACAGCCAATAGCTTCTTTAGCGGAGCCAAGCTGTACGCCGTCATTGAGGCCCGCGCCGCCTATACGCCCGCATCGGAAGAAACCTTCACAGTTGAAGTGGAGGGCGCGGCCTGATGGTGGAAAACCCGAAATGGCAAGATGTTGAAGCTCTCTGCGTCAAGCAGATCACTGACGGGTTGGCGAGCCTTGAAGCAACAGAGAATAATGGTGAGTGCGTCCGCGGCAGAATAGAGACGGCTCGAGCTATCCTGAGCCTTGCCGACAGAGACAGTAAAACCAACGTATTCCTTGAAGATATTGCCAATATCTTCGGCGGCCCGCGCTATGGCGATGGCGGTTCAATTAGCTAACCCAACACGAATACTTGACAGGAGCCAGTAATAAATGACAGATAAGAGCGATTCCGAAGCGCCCGGCGACACAAAGCCCGGCGATGAAGAAGCAAGCTACGACGCGGCATTTGCCGAGGCGAGCGCATCAGAAGACCAGTCCGCCCCCGAGGCCGGCTCGGACGATGAAACCGCAGCCAAGGCAGAAACCGAGACGGAGCAGCCCGCTGAAGGCGATCAAGCCGAAGCTGGCAAGGCGACAGACGACGCCGACGAGGGGCAGGAAGCCTCTGACGAAGCGCCCTCTGCCGAGGCATCCGACGATGCGTTTGACTGGAACAGCGCTGATCCGCGAGCAAAGGAAGAGTTTGAGCGGGTGCAGCATCAGGCAAGGTCCGACGCGGGACGAGTTGCACAATTGCAACGCCGGATGAATGACTTGGAGCGGCAGGCTTCGGCCAATGAAGCCCAGGGCGAAGACCAGACCGATGTTATCGGCCAGTTGAAAACCCTGATCGAGAGTGAGGAATATAAGCGCGCACAGGCCGATTACGGCGATGAATTGCGCCCTTTGTTTCAGACTCAGGAGCAGCTTCTGGCAGCTTTGGAAGCCAGCCAGAACCAGGTCAAATCAGTCGGCGAACGATTAGAGGAAACGGCACAGCGCGAAACCATACAGCGGTATGAGGAAGCGTTGTCCAGCGTCGAAGAGGCGCACTCTGACTGGGTAGAGCAGTTGGGAAGCGACGATTTCCTGCCTTGGTTGAATGAGCAACCGCGCTACGTGCAGAACATGTTCCACGACAACAATGAAGCTATCACGGATGCGCCCGCGGCCATCGAGTTAATCGATCGCTTCAAGGCGCATAAGGGCGTCAAGCCTGCCGCTGAAGAGCAGCCATCGAAGGAAGCCACTGCAACCGACGCGCGGAGACGCAAGCAGTTGGAAGCAGGGCAAAAGGTGGAAACCAAGGGGCCTCCGGTCACAAGCCAGATCCCCGAAGATGACTACGATGCCCACTTCGCCAACGCCAAGGTCTAAATCCCGCGTGTCATTTGATTAACCCAATGCGGGGGAAGCAAGATGGCAAACGCAACCTATGGCGATATCGGCACGCGCACCGCGGCCTACGCCGAAAAGAAATTCCTGACGAACGCTGAGCGTGTCGAGGTTCTGGCAAAGCTGGGACTGGTTCGCGCAATTCCGAAGAACAGCACGGACACGATCAAGTTCCGTCGCTCGGTTCTCTTCAGCCCGGCAACAACGCCGCTCGTCGAAGGCGTGACGCCGACGCCGGGCGCGATCCAGTTCGTCGATGTCACCGGGCAGGTTTCGCAGTATGGCGACCTGTACGGCATCACCGACCACGTCGATGACATGTCGGAAGACCCGGTTCTCAATGAGATGATGGAGCTTGCCGGCGAGCAGGCTGGCCAGACGCTCGAGCAGATCATCTATGGCGCTGTGAAGGCCGGTACGTCCGTCTACTACGCTAACGGCGCAAGCCGGGCGGCGGTCAACACCGCCTACTCGCTCGATGATCAGCGCAAGGCGATCCGTTATCTGAAATCGCAGAACGCGAAGAAGTTCACGAGCATCCTCGCGCCGGGCGTCAACAAGATCGGCACCACGCCGATCGAGGCGGCCTATGTCGGCGTCTGCCATACCGATCTGGAAGCGGACATCCGCAGCCTCGCCGGTTTCACGCCGGTTGCCGAGTATGGCAGCATGAAGCCGATGTGCGCCGAAGAGTTCGGGGCCGTCGAAGACGTTCGCTACGTCTGTTCGCCTCAGCTTGATCCTTGGGCCGACGCTGGCGGTACGCCGGGCAGCGCCGTCCTTTCGACGAGCGGCTCCGCGGCCGATGTCTACCCGATCCTGATTTTTGGCAAGGAAGCATTTGGCACGGTGGCCCTTCGCGGCGCCAAGTCGATGAAGCCGACTGTCATCAATCCGGGGCGCGTGGACAAGTCCGATCCGCTGGGACAGCGCGGCTATGTGGGTTGGAAGACCTATTTCCTTGCCCTGATCCTCAATCAGACCTGGATGACCCGCATCGAAGTGGGTGCTTCGGCGCTCTAACGGCAGCGGGGCCGTCCATAGTGGCGGCCCCGCTTCCCTAACCTGACTAGAAAGGAACAGGACAATGGCAGCAGAATTTAAGCGCGGGGCCGTCGAAGGTACGGGGTCTGCAATCAACGTCTCAATCGGCTTTCAGCCCGACTATGTGAAGTGCTTCAATATCGACGATGCGGGCGACCTGCACGCGGTAGCCGAGTGGACCACGGACATGGCTGACGCTTCGATGTTCAAGGGGCTCAAGATTGCCGATGACGGCACTACCTCGAACCTCTCGAACACTTATGTCGCTTCGGACGGTATCACGCCTTACGCTGGCGATGACACTAACGGCGAGGGCTTCACGATCGGCGCTGACGGCGATCTCAACGCAAGCGGTGAAACGATCGTCTGGATCGCAATGCGCGACGCAGGCGGTTGATAGCGGTTGAGCCGGGCGCGTCTTCCCATTTCTCCGCGCTCGGCTCGCCATTCCTCTTGATGGAGAGCCACAATGACAGTCTCAATCTATATTCCAGAACGGCATGAAGGGCGGGTTAATCCGCCGTCCAGTCCCGTTTTTGTGCACGTCGAAGGCGAGGCCGATGGCAAGCCCTTCCGTGTCACCGAAGAAATCAAAGTCGGCGAAGACCAAACGGTCGATGCACGCGTTCTGGACGCGCTGACTGATGCCGGCATCTTTTATCGCAAGGTCGGGGCCGTGGAAGGCTCCCCCGGTTCCGACACTCAAACTGACGATGCGGAGGCCGATGCGATCATCGACGGCACTGTCGCTGAAGTAGCGGAACGTATCGCGGGCCTCACAGCCGAGGAACGCGCCCGCGTCCGGGCCGCCGAAGAGGATCGTGAGAAGCCACGCAAGGGCGTCATGGAAGCGCTCGACAAGGCCGAGGAAGAATAAGGGGCGGCGCACCGGGCCGCGCGCCGGAATTGGCGGCCCACCCTTTTTAGAGGAGCCAGTAAATGCCACTACGTAAACTCGAAGACTGCAGTCTCAATGATCTTGCCGAAAACGCCAAACTGCTTGGCGCTGAGCTTGAACCCGGCATGGATGAAGCGGCGATCATCAAGGTTATTCGCGATATCGATCCGACGATTGCTCATCTCGATATCCCCGAAGACATCTCTAACCCGTCTCGTTCGGCTGTTGCCGCGGCTCACAAAGACCCGTCGCACTATCTGAACGATCCCAAGGCAACGATCATCATTCGGGCAACGGACGATGAAGGCGGAAATTTACCGTGGGACATCGCGCACAATGGAATGCAGTTCCGCGTTCAGCGCGACGTAGAGGTTGAGATCCCCTACCGCCTTCTTTCCGTGCTGCAGGACGCGGTACAGACGAAGTACAAGCTCGTCGGCCGGCCCGGCGTGGATCAGAAGCTGCTCGCCAGCAATTCCCCCGCCGTGCCCTTCTCTGTCGTCAAGCCTGTACCACAGCAGGAAATAGACGGCTGGTTCGAGCGCACCAAGGACATCGGCAAAACGCCGGCTGAGTTGGAACGTGAGGCCGCCTAAATGTCCACGTTCCTTGAGCTATGCCAGGACGTAGCACGTCAATCAGGCACTCTTGCGGGCGGTATCGCGCTCCCCACTACCGTAGGCCAGTCCGGCCGTGCGGAGAAGATTGTCGATTGGGTGAAGTCCGCATGGGTCGATCTGCAAAATGAGCGACAGGATTGGCGGTGGATGCGCAGGGCGTTCACTGCCGACCTGTCGATAGGCACGCAATGCTACACCGCAGCGGCGCTATCGATCGACCGACATTCGGCATGGGTGGAGGATCGGTCGAACTATCGCCCGTTCACCGTCTATGACGGGAGCATCGGGCAAACCGACCAGCGGGAAATTCGCCAGATACCCTATGAGCTATGGCAGCGGCGGTGGAATAGGTTTGCTCCGTCCCATCAGCGGCCGACCGAATATGCGATCTCTCCCGCTCGCGAGGTTTGCGTAGGACCGCCGCCCGACAAAGCCTATAAATTGACTGGTGAATATCGGTTGGCGCCGCAGATACTCGCCGCCGACGAATCTATCCCGGAGATGCCGGATCAGTTTCACAAGCTGATCACATGGGGCGCGATGAAATTGCTGGCGATGTCGGATGAAAGCGAGCCGACTTACACGTTCGCCGACGCCAAGTTTCGCGAAATGCACTACGCTCTGTGCTCCGATCAATTGCCGCAAGTTGATATGCGACGTGAAAGCGCGCTGGTATGACGATCCGGGGCTTCCCCATCTATTTCGGGGGCGGCCGCGACGAGTTCAGCCCGGCGCTCAGGGTTGAGCCCGGCCGGACGATCGCCGACCTTAATTTCGAACAAGTCGATAATGGTTATGGCCGCGTTGGCGGTTATGAGCGCTTTGACGGTCGCACGGGGCCGACCGACTATCCATTCTATCTTCTGGCTTTCGATACTGCCGTTGGAGCGATCAGCGCTGGCGACACAATTACAGGCGCGACATCGGGCGCGACCGGCGTGGTGCTTGTCGATATGGAGCTGGATGAAGGTGCGCTTGACGGTAGCGGCAACGGCACGATTGGGTTTCGCAGTCTGACTGGCAACTTTGTTGCCGACGAGGAAATTCAAGTCGGCGGCGTCACCAAGGTAACCTCCATTGGCGCGCAAGAGACTGGTGTACTTGATAGCGGGGAGACGCAGGAATCGGCCTTCGGGCTGGCCGCTCGTACTTATGCGCGCACGCTGATCGATGCCGTTCCAGGTTCTGGCGATATCAGGGGCGTCTGGTATTACGGGGGCATCGTTTATGCTTTCCGCGATAATTCTGGCGGTACGGCAGTCGATGTCTACAAATCCACAGCTTCCGGTTGGTCTCAGATTACGTTTGGGACTCGTCTGGGCTTCACCAGCGGCGGAACCACGGCCATAGCGGCGGGGGATACCGTAACGGGAGCCACATCGGCCGCCACGGGCGTTGTAGAGCGTATCTCGATAACCAGCGGGTCATGGGACGCAGGCGACGCTGCAGGGTATCTGGTGCTGTCCGGCCAGTCCGGCACATTTCAGGCTGAGAATCTGGACGTTGGCGGTGATGCAAATCTTGCGACTATCGCAGGCGATTCGACAGCGATTACGCTGCCGGCCGGAGGCCGATACTTTTTCCTGACGCATAATTTCTATGGCTCGAGCGGGCAGTCGCGCATCTACGGGTGTAATGGTGTCGGTACGGCGTTCGAGTTCGACGGCACGGTATTGGCGCCGATCGAGACTGGCGCTGACGTTGATACGCCGCACCGCATAGCGGTCCACCGCAACCACCTTGTTCTGGCCTTGCCGAATGGCGGTGTGCAGGTGTCTGCAACGGGCGAGCCGCTGTCTTGGGAAGCGTTGCTTGGCGCCGCGGTGCTGGGCGTCGGTTCGGACATTACCGATCTTGTGTCGAACAATGCCGACAGCCTCGCGATCATGGCGAGAAATTCGATCACCGTATTGACGGGATCATCGAAACTGAATTTCAGCTTGGCGACACTTACGGACGAAGCGGGCGCGCAGGCATTTACCGCGCAGCAGATCGGCACTGTTGTCTATCTTGATAACCGCGGGCTGCGAGGCATCGCGGCAAGCGAATATTACGGCAACTTTTCGATGGAAGCGCTGTCGTTTGATATTCGCGAGACGCTTTCACGCAAAGCGGGCGCCGGTATCGATCCGATCGCCAGCGCGATAGTGCGGACGAAAAACCAGTATCGGCTCTTCTTCAGCGATGGAACCGGCTTCAGCTTCTACATGAACAGCTCGCCGCCTTCGCCAATGGAATTCGATCTTGGCAAGGTCGTGAAATGCATTTGTTCGGCAGAGGGTCCGGATCAGATGGAGCGCATCTTTTTCGGCAGCACCGACGGCTACATCTATGAGCTCGACAAGGGCAAGAGCTTTGATGGCGAAGAGATCGAAGCCTTCGTTCAGCTTCCTTACGTTCATATGGGCAACCCACGCTATCTGAAGCGTCCCAAGAAAGTCATCCTAGAGCTTGTCGCGCCACCGTTTCTGACGCTGAACATGGCGATGGAATATGATTATTCCGGCGCAGAGCAATATACGACCGCCAAAGGCGAGGCGACCGCGCAAGGCGGTGGTGGCTTTTGGGGCCGCGACGACTTCTCCGCTTTCTTCTGGTCTGCGGCTGTCGAGGGTCAGCTTGAGGCTGATGTCGAAGGCCAGGGCAAGAACATGTCCGTCATCATCTATTCCGTCAGCGCTACCGTGAGCTCGTTCGTGCTTCAGAGCGCCATCATCGACTATTATGTGAGGGGGCGTGCGCGATGAGCAGCGACTATTTCGACTTTGCGGATGCGTTGCAGCTCTCCGAGTTCACGAAAGCGCGGGCATCCGAAGTCAATGCGGTATTCACTGCGCTTGAGACGGGCTTGGCGCTTTTACCGGGCAAAGATGTTCTCAATCAGCAGCGGGTTACGACCGTAACGGCAACCGGCACGGGCAATGCGCAGGTTATCACCCTCTCGCCCGCCCCTGCATCGCTTGCAGACGGGCTGTTTATCCGGTTCAAGCCGGTTGCAAACAACACCGGGGCCGTCACGGTCAACGTCAATGGCATTGGCGCTGTCGCGCTCAAAAAACGGTCTGGCGACGATCTGGTCGCGGATGATCTTGAGGCAGGCGTCTATACCGACATCATTTACGATGGCACTCGGTTCGTTCTTGAAACCAAGTCTGGTTTGACAGCAAGCGACATAGATACAGCGTCGATCGCTGCTGGTGCCGTAACGAACACGAAGCTCGCCGACATGGCGCAGGCCACGGTTAAGGGTCGCGCGGCCGGCGCGGGAACGGGCGCTCCTACCGATTTGAGCGCCGCACAGCTCCAAGCAATCATTGGCAGCGGCGACTTGCTCGCGTCTAATAATCTGAGCGATGTGGCCAATGCCGCAACAGCAGCCCAAAATCTAGGACTTGAAATCGGCGTGGACGTGCAGGCGTTTTCGTCGGTGCTGGACGCGACGACCGCGAGTTTCACGAGCGCCGACGAAACGAAGCTGGATGGGATCGAAACGGGGGCAACCGCCGATCAGACAGCGCAAGAGATTGCCACGGCGATCGACGCTGACGCCACTGCCGAAAGCACGCTGGTTAGCGCGCTGGGCATCGATTCACTCGCTGTCGATGAAGCGGAAGTTTCGGAAATCGTGGCCGTGTTCGACGGCGGCGGCGCAGCCATTGCGGCTGACAGCCAAGTTGACGTGCCGGTCGGGTTCGACTGCACGATTGAAGAAGTGCGCATCCTTGCCGATCAGACCGGCTCGATTGTCGTCGATATTTGGAAAGACACCTACGCCAATTTCCCGCCAACCAACGCTGACAGCATTACAGCATCGGCGGTGCCAACGATCTCTTCTGGGACCAAAGACAGCGATGCCACGCTGACCGGGTGGACTACCTCGATAAGCGCGGGCGACACGCTCCGGTTCAACGTCGATAGTGCGACCACAATTGAGCGGGCCACCATCTCCCTCAAGGTGAGGAAAACCTAGTGCCGACGCTGCGTGAATATAGAGACGAGATTGAAGCGGCAATTGACGCAGGCAAGACGCTTGCCCAAATCAGGTCATCTCTCAAAAGGCAAGGCGTCAACAAGAAACTGCAAAGGCGCTTGGGGCGACTTGCCGGCACAGCCTTGCAGCGCCGCGATCTGGCGCGGGCAGAGGGTAAATCCTTTGCAATTGATGTCGTTACATCCAAAGGCACGGCGACCGGAACGGTTACAATTCTCGATGTCGGATTCGACCGTGGCTACGATGACGCACTGCGTGTCACATTTGAGGTGCGCCGCCCGAACGGAAAGGTTTTCCATCTCCGTCCGGGGAAAAGCACGACAACAGTTGTTCGTCAGGGTGTCCCGACTAACGTTCCAGACGGCCTTGTCGCCAACCCGGATTTTGAGCCGGATGAACCAAGCTCGCAGCCTGAAATCATGTCCTATCGCGAAGATATGCGGGCGGCCGCTAAAGAGTGGATCAGGCAAACCGTGCAATCGGCAATCGAGAGGCGCGGCTTATGACCATTTATCAGCTCGCGCCAGTGAGTGACGAAAATTATTCTCGGTTTAGCACTTCATACGCAAGTACGCAGACCGGCGGCCTCAATAGTGGTTCAAGCACCGACACTTCTTTTCGCGTCGGCGACTCTTTTGTTTCACCAAATTATTTGGGTTCAGGAGGCTTTTGGGAGTTTGACACTAGCGGCGTACCGGTTGGCACGCCGGATCAAATAGCACTTTCGCTGGTTGCGTCGGACACTACCAACAGCAGTGGCTCGGATAATGAATTAGAATTTAGGGAGAACACAGGCGCTAATGTCTGGCAGGAGGCCGCAGACCTAAGCGGGTTGACCTTGTTCGGGGAGATCACTGGCGGCATCAGCTCTACTGGCAGAAAAGACATAGTGTGCGGACTGTCTGATATTTCGCGCACATCGAGTTATAACATCATTGGCCACAGCAGTGGGCGCAGACTCGGAAACGCTCCGTTAGCTCTTGAGCAATGCAATACATTTTACGCCTCTGAGCAATCAGGAACGTCCGACGATCCGTATCTTGAAATAGACCTGCCGTCAGCCGGGCGCGCTTTCGGATTCATCATGTGATGGTGATCTGATATGACCCTCACAACTGCCTTGAAAGAGTGCATTCAGAAGCCGGACAGCTATCCGGCCGCGCACATCATTCTGCACGCAGTGGCAGTCGTCCTGCCCGTTGTTCTGTCGCTGCTGCATCCACTTGCGCCGGGAATTTCGGTAGCGTGCTGGGGCATCGTTATTCTCGCCATCGGCGGCCATGGCGAACGGGCGTTGGGCGGCAATTTCGGCGCTGTAGCGATCTCATTGGGGCTGGGCGCGGTTACGGCAGCGGCAGTTACTCTTGGCCCATGGCCGCTTTGGGCGTGCGTGTCGGCGGTTGTCGCGGCGCTGGCATGGCTGACAGAGTATCACCAGAACGGCGGGCACTGGTGCGGTGAGGATAAAGCCGGGCTCGTCAACCGGCTCAAAGGGTCTGCTCTCGGCGCCATAGTATCTCTTGCCGTACCGATCGGGCTGATAAGCTGATGGCCAACGGATACTATACTCCGGGCTATCGTGTTCCCGACGCTCCATTGCGCGGCGCTGAGTTCAACACTGAAACCGTAGCGATCGAGGTCGCGTTCGACATGCTGCCGGCGTTAAGTGATGGGGCGCAATGGCTCACCGACACGTCAGTAATACCCGGCGATTACACGAATGCAGATATCACAGTCGATCAACAAGGCCGCATAACCGCAGCGGCCAATGGTTCGGGCGGCGGCGGCGCGGTTGATACGAGCGGCACGCCGGTAGCCAACGACTTTGCGCGGTTCACAGACGCGGACACGATCGAAGGGCTGTCCTACGCAGAAGTGCGGACGGCTCTGAACGTTGAAGATGGCGCTGACGTAACGGATGCGACGAACGTCACCGCAGCGGGCGCGCTGATGGACAGCGAGGTGACGAACCTCGCGGACGTTAAAGCGTTTGATCCGGCGGACTATGCGACAGCGGCACAAGGAACGCTGGCAGATAGCGCGCAACAGCCGCCTTCCGAGGGCGCTTTCGCCGATGGTGATAAAACGAAGCTCGACGGCATCGAGGCGCTGGCGGATGAAACCGACGCAACGAACGTCGCTGCGGCGGGCGCGGTAATGGACACTGGCACGCAGAGCATTGCGGGCAACAAAACGTTCACGAACGACATAACCGTCAATCACAGCGCGCCAGCCATTAAGCTTTATGAGACAGGGGCCGCGGCAAACGAAGGCAATTGGCGTATTCTGGCCAACGGCGGGGACCTTGCGATTGCGATGCTCAATGATGCAGGGGGTTTTGCCGGTAATTTAATGACGGCCGCCCGCACAGGAACAAGTCTTGGCAATGTAAATTTCAACGGCACGCTACAGGCGGGCGGCAACGACGTTTGGCACGCTGGTGACTTTGATATTGCAAACTATGCCGAGCTGGTTTCGGCTCCTTCGACCGCAAGCGACACCGGCACCGCCGGGCAGATCGCCTACGATTCCTCATATTTCTACGTCTGCGTCGCTACCGACACATGGAAGCGCGCGCGCTTATCGACATGGTGATCTAGATGGTTTCAATTGCCACCACATCTACTGGCCACTGCCGGGACAGCATCGAATGGGACGAGCAGACCGAGGGCCGCCCGTCTTCGCTGCCGCCGCATGGTTCGAGTAATGTTTGATGGACTTTGGAAGCCTCTCGACCACGCTCATTATGGACTCCCCATACGTCGCAATAATCGTGGTGCAGTCGCACATCATCCTGAAATTGCTGGATCGGTTTTTTCGGCAGCAGGACGAGCTGTTCCGCATCGTGAAAACAACAGAGACCGCCGTCGATGTCGCGCAAGAGACTGTGGCCCCCGAATCGCCCGAGGACACCAAGCGATGAACCGGCTCAACCTTATCTGGCGGGCCGTCACCGGCAGGCCCGATCCCTTCACTGAAAAGCTGTCGGAGAAAGCCGACGAGCTGGAAGCGCGCATGGCAGCCATCGCCGAACAAAGGCGAGAACCGCAGCGCGATGCGGTTCGCAAAATCGTGCAGGGGTTCGGCGAATGAGTAGTGTTAGCGCGTTCGTCCATCTCTATCACGTATGGGGCGTCTTCGGCCTGATCACGGCGATCATCTATGGCCGGTCGGCCTATCAGTGCTGGCGGGAGGACGGCGGCACTTTCGGCAATGCGCCGCGCGAGATCGGCGGGGCGGGCAAGCACGCGGCTGTCGAAACCGTCCGAGATTGGGGGCGGTTCGTCCGCTGGTTCTTCGCCGGGTTGACGGGCATTGCGTACCACTGGCCCGAGACAAGCAGGAAGCGGGTCTACAGCCGCGATCTGACGCTTCTGCTTGGTATAACCCTTGGCGGTGTCTCTCGGGCCTTCACGGCGGCCTATTGGGCCGAAGCGAACACAGCCTGGATGACGGAAGCAACCGTTTGGGTTCCGTCGATCCCGATCATCGCGGCCATATGGGCCGACAGCAAACACCAGGTAACCGCATGGCCGGACAAACCATGGCGAGCGCGGCTCATTTTGAGCGTTGCGGTCGTCTGGATCATCGCGGGCAGCGCATTGAGATAGGAGACTGATATGTTCAGCCAAATAGCAGCACTGGTGCAGCGGGCCGCCACGATGATTCCCGTGCCCGACGCGGGCGAGCCGCAGTCCGTTTTCGACGATGCGCCGAACCAGTTTCCACTGACAGGCCCGCCGACGAACAGGCGTCGCATCAACGGGATCGTGATCCATTGCTCGGCGACACCGGAAGGCCGCGACATTGATGCGTCCACGATAGATCGCTGGCATCGCAATCAGGGCTGGAACGAGATCGGCTACCATATCGTGATCCGTCTCGACGGCACAATCGAGCGCGGGCGGCCGGATGCACGGCGCGGCGCGCATGTTCGCCACCATAATCGCAACACACTCGGCATCGTTTACATCGGCGGCGTGGCAGCGGACGGGCGGACACCGAAAGACACCCGCACAGCGGCGCAGAAAGCCACCCTACGGCGCGTTATCGACGAATACCGGGCAAAGTATCCCGGAGCCTTCGTGAAGGGCCACAGGGACTTCCCCGGCGTTGCCAAGGCCTGCCCATCTTTTTCGGCAGAAGAAGAGTATGGCGGATGAGGCTGTTCCGCTTTTTCTGGACAGTCATTTGCGACTGGTTTCGGCCGGATGATAAATGGTCGCTGACGGCGGGGATCGTCTTCGGCGCAGCGTGCCTGATGTTCTGGTACCAGGGGATCGCGCTCATCGTGTTCCAGCAACAGTTTGATCCATCGAGCTTCGGGATAGGGATAGCGTCCATCGCAGCGACTATTGGCGCGCAGGCTGCCCGTGATTGGGTTCGTGGGCGCAGGGAGCCGATGCGCAGGCGCGAACCTGACGGCGAACCGCGCGAAGGGGCCATGGGATGAACCCGAAAGCCAGCCAGAAGGCCGCAATGGAAGGCCCCGCCGCTCTCGCCGATTATATTGATGCGTTAAGCGAGCCGTGCCGCGATGCCGATTTAACTGTCATGCGGCATGTCTATAATATTGGCGGGCCTTCTGAAAACGCAGAACGCTACACCGCCACTGCGGAAAGCCGCGCCGCATTGGTGCAGAAGCTGCGTCTGATTGCAGAGGCAAGCGAATGAACCTCCGCACGCACCTTGGCCGCCTCTTTATGTACGGCACGTTCGCGAGCTTTCTCGTGCTGTTCGCCCTGATCATAATGTTGGAGATCGCACATGGCTAAATACGTGACGCGCGGCTTCGGCCATATCGGCGAGGAGCTTGAGTTTTGGGAGGACGAGGAGATCGTTCGCGACATCACCGTCTGCGATCACGAGGCCGTCGATACAGGCCTTGTGGATGCATCGGGCGGCTCGATTTACCGGCTTCCGAACGGCATTGGCTTTAACGCGGAGATTGACTGATGGCGGGCTTTCTTTTCACTGCGCTGGGAGCCGGAAAGTCGCTGCTGCGCTTCCTGCTTGAAACCACAATCGGCAACATCATCCTGATATCCATCGCCTGCTTCCTCCTGATATGGAAGCTGACAGCCGATGCGCGGGCGGAAGGCTATGCGTCCGGCGTCGAGGACATGGTGGCCGTCAATGAAGAAGCGCGTGAAGAGTGGGATGCGCGCATCGAAACCCTCGAAACAGTGATGACCGATGGCATTGCATCGATCACCGCCAATGTGCGCGAAGAGATCGACGAGATCGAGATCGTGAACCGCACGCAAATTCTACCATCCATCGAACGGGAGATCGCGAATGACCCGGCTTTCAATAATCCTGAGTGCGTTATTTCTGATGAGCTGCGAAACCTCCTTAACGGCTCCACCAGCCCCGAACCTTCCGGTTCCCCCGGCGCTGACGGCGGAGTTAGCTTCGCCCTGCCAAGGTCCAGTGCATCTGGCTGACGGCGCTATGGCAACGCTTGTGCGGGCGCTGAACGAATATCGCGTGCGGCTCCAAGTCTGCGCTGCGCGACATGCTGGCACTGTGTCAGCCTATGAGATGGCCCGGCAGGCGGCGATTGAGTTCAACGCGGAGAACGCCGAAGCCGAATAAAAAAGCAGCCGCACAAAGGCGGCCGCAGGAGGGAGATTGAATAGCCCGAAGGAACCCGTGGCTAACAGCGATGTAGATAACAAATTGTTTCACGTGAAACAACAGTCATGCGTCAGAATAGCGTTAGTAATTGATTGTGCGAACCGTATGTATTAAAGACTGATTAGTTGCGCGGGGTATTATAGTGGCTTGGCAAAACGGCCTTTGGGTTCCTGAAGAAAATGACGTGCAGGAGAAAGTTCTGGACGTAGCGAAGTCTGGCTCGCCCCTGATGAAACAGGCGCGTGGGCTGGGCATGGCGATCGCTAATGATCGTGGCTTGGGCAATTCATCCATTGCAGCCGGCGAGGTACAGGCTCGATCGCTGGACACGGCTTTCCAGATAGGATCGCAGCAGTCCGCACAGACGCACGCCAAGAATCTTGCCGCCCTGCAGGCCAATGAGCAGTTCCGATACGGTACGACGCTGCAGGAAATGAGCGATGAAGCGGCCGAAGAACGGTTGCGCATGTCGATCAAGTCAGCCGAAAAGATCAGTGGCGACGAGCTTCGGGCGGCTGCATCGCTGCAGGCCAATGATCTCGCGGCGCAAATGCAGCGCCTACAAGCGCAGTTCGAGCATTCCGATAGGCAGCAACAGGCCGAGATCGGCGCTCAGATGCAGCAGCTCGAAAAGCAGATCGCTGCCAATACGTCCATCGCCAGCCTGAACAATGCCGCGGCCGCCGAGCGACTGGCAGCGCAGATATCGTCCAACGAAAAGCTGACGGCCATTCAGGCTGCAAGCCGCATGGCAGAGCTGGAACTACAGGTTGGCGCCGAGGAACGGCTTCAGGATACGCGCGGCCAGCAGGCTATTGAGCTGCAGAATATCCAAGGGCTTCAACAGCAGCAGCTTCAGGCAGAACAGATCAAGGCTGCCCAGCAAGAGCAGGTGCAGCAGTCCGTAACCAGCATGGTGAACATTCAACAGCAAATGCTGGCATCGATCACGAACAGCCCGGACATTCCGGCATCGGCGCGCGCTGCCTATGAGCAGAACGCGCAGCGCGTCACGGAATCGAACATCGGGCTGATTGAGCAGATTTATAATGTTGATCTGAAATGGGGCAACAACGGACTCAATTCGTCGAATACGAAAACCACAAACGCCGCACCAAAAGCGCCCGCCGCGCCAGCACCGCCGGCAGCATATATCCCTAAATACACCCCGCCAGGCACATACGGGTTTGGCGTCGCGATCGGCAAAGGCGGAGGAGTTGCGCTTTGAAACAGATAATCCCTTATGGCTTGGGTAATGCGCTCAATCGCTCGAATATCGGCAGGATGGACCTTCCCAAAACGCCTCTGCAGAAAAAAACCGTCAGTGTTCCTGCGGCGCAAAGGCCGGCCGCGCAAACAGCTGCGGCACCGCAAGCGACTGCAGGCTTGGGGCAGGCGGTTGAGGCTGTTCGCAGCAGCCCCGATTATGTTCCGGCGCCAAGTGGCCAGCCTTACGAGAAGGGCTCACTCGCCCAAGAGCAGCTTATGACGAAGACTGGCGGCGCCAGCCCATCCGGAAGGCCGCTGTACCCCGGTGTCCCGCTTCGCGCCGATGGCGAGCCAATGTATGACGGCCCTTCAGTTGAGGTAGGACGGCCTAACCCACGGGCTGCGCAGTCCGTGCAAGCGGCTTCGGCTAACTCTGCCCGAGACGTAGCCCGCGCCGCTCCGCGTGAAGCGTCGTCGCGTCAGCCTACTCGCGCACAACAGCCTCGCCCGCAACCGGCCAGGCGACCGACAAGAGGCAGCATGACCGCCACACAGCAAAAGATAGCGGAAGTAAAGGCGAAGCGTGCTGCTCGGGCTGCTGCCAACCGGGCGTACACAGCGCAGCAAAACCAAAAGCGCGCTCAGTTACAGGCGCAAAAAAATACGCCGGTTCCAGTGGTTCCCGGCCCCGGCGGCCAGCCTTTCACCCCCGGCACGCTTACTCAGGCGCAGCTCAGCACGCCGGTCGGCACCAGTCCGAAGGGAAAGCCTCTTTATCCGGGCGTCAAACTACGTCCCGATGGCGAACCCTATTATGACGGCCCGGCATTTGAGATCACTGATGCCGCCAAACGTGAGATGGGCATATGATCCGCCCGGCGACAGCTAAAGAGGTTCGGGAAGTGATTATCCCGATGCTGGTCGAGCTGCAGCCGCAGACGATCTATCGCGGGCGCTCGCAGGTCGATGAGGACTATGCGTTCAAGGCTCTGGTGCATTTTGTCCAGTATCACGGCCGCCTGAAAGATGGCGGTAAATGCCTGTTCGTATACGAGCATGACGGCGAAATTGTCGGGTTTATCGCCGGCCTTCTCAGCCGTGTGTACAATATCGGCGACAAGCTCGTCGCGTCGGATATGTTCCTTCACTGCATTGAAAGCGCGCCGGTAATGGCGTGGGTGAAGCTGATTAACGCTTACATGCAGTGGGCGGACTCCTCGCCCGATGTCATCGACATCACCCTTTCACATACCGAAGCAATGCCGGGCAGTATCCGCTTGGAACCGGCCTTTGAGCGAATGGGCTTTCGCGAGTTCGGAAAGACCTATGTGAAACAGGTCGATAAGATACAGTTGAAGGAGGCGGCATAATGTCCAGCCCTTTCAAGGCGGTAGGCAAAGTGTTCCGCAAGGTTGTCAAAACAGCAAAGAAAGTCGCCCTTCCAGCTCTCGCGATTGGCGCGGCAGTTGTAACGGGTGGCGCAGCACTGGGGGTCTTGGGACCGGCCGGGTTAGGATCGCTCGGCATTAGTGTCGGACTCCAAGGGGTCATAAGTACCGTGGGTACTGGCGCGCTGATTGGCGGTGCCGGTGCCCTGCTCACCGGGAAGAACGTTATCAAAGGCGCGACGCTTGGCGGCGTGATAGGCGGCGTGACGGGCGGGCTCAGCTTGGCCATGGGCAGCCCGATCACGGGGCTTGGTATGGGTTCGTCTCAGGCGGTGGCCGGCCAAACGGCGAGCACGGCCAGCGAAGCAGTGAGCAATGCGAGCAAATCCCTTATCTCGAAAGGAATCCCCACAGCCGCGGCGCCAGCGAAAACGGCGGCAACGGCGGCAACGGAAGCCATTGGGGAATCAGTGGCGGGCAAGGGGCTGGGCAGTGCGGTTTCCAATGCGCAGTTCCCGAAAGGCCCGCCGCCATTCTCGCCGGGCGCTGAAGAGATTCTTGTGACTGCCCCGCAGGAGGCGGTAGCAGCAGCGGCGGCACCGTCCGCGGCGGGAGTGCCGACAGTTCCTGTTGCTGCACAACCAAGCGGCGGCGTTGGCGACTTTGTTGGCCGTAATCCGTTGCTTGTCGGCGGCCTTTTGCAAGGGCTTGGCAGCGCGGTTTCAGGGCCGGAAAATAGTGCGGTTGATGTGATCGACGCGCGCGGCGCCAACTACGGTGCGCCCAGCGAGTTTGGCGATAGTTACACCCCGCCCGGCGCTCGGACGCCATCAGAGGCGTTCGCCAATGAAGGCACGTATCGCTGGCGCCTCAATCCACAGACGCGAGAGATCGAAAGGGTTCGGGTGGCGTGATGGAAGAAGCGAAGATGGGGCTTGGAGCCGCAACTGAAGCGCCAGTTGAGCAGGCGCCAGCGGATGAACCCAATGTCACGCCTGAAGAGCAGGCGGCCTATGAGCAGTTCGTAACCAACGGGCTGTCCATCATTTACCCGCAGGGCGATGCTGGCGAGCCAGTCAGTCAGCAGGTGCTTGATGCGCTCAACGCCAGCGACGATCCGGTTCTAAACCTTGCTACGGCAACGAATACTATCGTCACCCAGCTTGAAAAGTCAGCGTCCGGCGCTGGCATGGCCATCGACGAGGAAATTCTTGTCGCGGGCGGCGCTGAAATTATGGAAGTGCTTGCGACCGTTTCTGAAACGGCGGGCTTCCATGAATATTCGCAAGAAGACATGGATCGCGCGACTGTCGCTGCAATGGATATGTACGTTCAGCAGGCCCAGCAGGAAGGCCGCGTTGAACAGCAGGCTTTGGCCGACAGCTTCATGCCGGTTGCCGAGGCTGACGCAGCCGGAAAGCTGGATCAGGTACTCCCTCCCGAAGCTGTCGATGCCATTCGCCTTCTTGAAGAGCAGCAGGGGGCTGAACAATGAGCGGACTTGGGCGTGCCGTAGGCGCCGTTTTGACTGGCGTCGGCACCGGCCTCGCTGCACAGGGGCAAATGGATTGGGACCGCGAGCAGACTGATCGCCTTGAGCGCTTGCGCCTGCAAATGCTTGATATCCAGCACGATAACAGCATGGAGCGTATTCAGACAACCGCAGATCTGAATGATCGCAACGCCGGGCGCGATGATGCCCGCGATGCTGTTCGCGATCAGGGCCGGATGCAGGCCGCGTCCGCCGCAGCACAGGCCGAGCGGAACGAAGAGAACCGTCGCCGCCTTGAGGACCGCGGTTGGCAAGAGGCCGACCGAGAAGATGAACAGTTGCACGATCTTCAGCAAATTGTGGTGGGGGCTGAACAGGGGCGCATTAGCTCTCGCCTGGATGCCGCTCTCAGAAATGACGGCAACTCCGAGGACATTCAGACGACCTACACAAATTCGGATGGTTATCTAACGATCGTTTATGAAAATAGTGATGTCGAAGTGACGGATATTCCGGGCTCCCGGCCCAGCGACAATAGCTTTGGCACGCCTGATACGGAAAGCCGCGCTCGCCCACGTCTATCGAGACGCACTGATCGCCGCAGCGGCGCATCAGAGTCCGCAGGAAACCGGTCGCCAGTTGAAGTCGCCACCGAAGCGGCGACGGCCGCCATGCCGCGCGTATCCAGCGACGCTGAATATGACGCGCTTCCGATAGGAACAATGTTTGTCGATCCAGACGGTAACGTTCGCAGAAAGCAATAGAATATGGGTTGGCGTGACGCGCCCCTGGTAAATTCTGGACCGTCCGCTGGTTCGTGGCGTGATGCGCCGCTCGTCGATATTGATGCTCTTAATCCTGTCGGTGACGAAGTTGAAGCGGCGGAGGAAGCGTGGCGGGATATCGCCGATCTATCCACTGGCCGCCGCCGTCCGTCCGTCGAAGACGCAGAAGAGTTTATAGATACAGGCAAGGAAATTGCGCTGCGCACTGCGAACACCGCTTTGCAGACGCGCGTCAATGAGCAGCGGGACACGAGAGAATTTGCCGCTGGCCTGTTCGGGCCATCATTCCAGAATGACGAGCCACCCGAAGTGCTAGAGCAGCGTGCGGCCCGGAACCGTGAGGCAGTGGAATCCGTCTATGGCCGCCGTCGCGCCCCGATGGATGACTCGCCCTATACGCCGGGCGAATATGCTGAAGACTTGGGCGGCATCGCTCGTGATGCTGTCAGCGGCGCAGGCACTGCCATCCAAAGCCTTCCAGATATAGGAACGCAGGCGCTTTCAGGTGTAACGCAGGCATTGCCGCAGCTAGTCGCCAATCAGATCAGAGCGATGGCTTCCGGCCCGACTGATACCGCGGTACAGATTGGCTCTGATATCGCCGCTGAAGCACTAAATATTGACAGTCCCCGCCGCACGAGCCTTGGTTCGATCGCGCAATCTGTTGCCGGTTCCGTGTTCGAGGATGCTGCGGCTCCAATTACCGAAGATGCCGCACGGCGTTTTGCCGAAGCATCCGAACGCATTGAAGCCCGCACCGCCGATTTAACCGGAACCGAGCGATTTGCTTTCGATGTCACGCGCGGTTTCGTGGAACTTGGCCTTGCCGTTGGCGCATCGGCGGCAACCCGCAGCCCTACTGTCGGCTCGGCCATGATCGCCAGCAATGTCTTCGGCCAGGAATTCGGCGAGGCCATGCGCTCCGGGCGAACAGAAGAACAGGCGTTTCGGGATGCCTCATTTGCTGCGATAGCCGAATTTGTCCCAACCGATCGAGCGTTGCGGGTTGTCATGGAGCCGGGCGGCCATTTCTTCTCCCGCGTAGGGCGCAGCGCCTTTGCTGAAGGCGTGCAGGAAAGCGTTACCGAGGCTATCCAGTCGGGCTATCAGGCTGGCGTTCTCCATCAGGATATGACTTGGGGCGAAGCGTTGCAGCGCATGGGCTATGCGGGCCTTGTCGGCGGCGTGGTGGGAGGCAGCGTCGGCGGCACGCTGGCGTCATTGCCGCGGCGCAATGCTCCGGGCGAAGTCGAAACCGCCCGCGCGGCGATCGAGCCGACACAGGAAGATATCGACAGTCCGCTTGACACCGATCTTATCGTCGAAGGGCAGCGCGACATTGCCGGTTCGGAAGCGACGGATCGCGCGGACCGGATATTGAGTGGCAATGGGATGCCGCAGGTTGGTGCGTCGGTACAGGTTGATGACGGAGAGGGCGGTGTGCGTGTCGGGCGCATCGCCGACGCCTTCGAGCAACCGGACGGACAAGGTGTCCGCATTGAATTTGATGACGGTACGGCGCCGATCAACAATTATTTCGATGATCTGGCAGATGCCGGGATCAGTGTTGAGGCGATCGATGATAGCGCCGCCGAAGCGATACGCTTTCAGCAAGAGCTTGCCGATGCTGGATACGCCTTCCCGCAACCGGCCGATGAGACATTGCAGCCTGAAGACCTGTTGCCGGCGCCGATCCAGAACCGCGACGAGCCCGAAGAGCCGCAAGTTGGCCCACAGTCGTTCATGCAGCCTGTACAGGGGCGTATCACGTCTCAATTTGGTATGCGGAACCATCCGACGCTCGGCGGCCGCAGAATGCATAATGGCGTCGATATCGCCGCGCCAACTGGAACGCCTATCAACTCTCCGCTCGGCGGGCGCGTTGTGTCTGTCGGCAGGGCAGGCGCCAATGGCAATCGCATTGTCATCGATCATGGCAACGGCTTGCGCAGCGTTTACTCCCATCTGTCCGGCTTCGATGTCGAGGCGGGGCAGATCGTCGAACGTGGACAGCAAATCGGGCGTGTCGGCTCTACGGGCCGCTCAACAGGCCCGCATCTTCACTGGACGGTTTACCGGAACGGTGAAGCCGTCGATCCGATGGGGCTTGTCGATAGCGATGTTGATGTTGCCGTGCCCGGCCCATCGCCGGAAGAAATTGCCGAGCGTCGCCGCCGTGCGGAAGCGCGTGTGCAGCGGGTGCGTGAGGCCGGAGAAGCGCAGGCCGCATCGCAGCCCGATCGCGTCGAGTATGAACAGGTTGAAGAATTTGATCCGTTTGTCGATGACGATATTGCAGCGGCCGACCGTCAATTTGTCGAAAGTCTGCCCGAACCGCCCCGCGATAACACCCTTGCTGACGAGCTCACCGAAACAGACGCAGCACCTATTAACGACCAAAACGACCAAAGCGACCAAAGTGCGACAGAATTGGTTGCGCCGTCCGTTGAGCAAGTGGAAATTACGACTGAAGAGACAGCAATTGAACGGCCTGACGCATTTGAACCGGTCCGTGAGAGCGCCGTAGAAGAGCAAAACGAGGCCACGCCTAGTAGTGCCCTACCCGAAGCCTCTCAACGCGCTCCTGAACCGGTTTCTGACGGCGAGGGTATATCCTTTGCCGTGTCCGGTTCGTCTGCGATCATAACCGGGGCAAGTGCGGGCCAGCTTGCGGCCATCGAAAGTGAAACTGGCGTCCGGCCTATTCCTCGCGCAGACGGGGCGAGCGTCATCCCGGCGCGCTTGCTTGATACAGCGATCGATGCGGCGACGGCTACGCCAGTTGAAAGTGGCGGCGACGGCGATGGGGCGGTGTCCAATTCCGCGGCCTTGCCGCAAGTGCGTGACTATGCGGTTAATACGCGTGGTTCGTTGCAGCCGGAGCGGGTGGCGGCAGCGCTCGATATTAGTGAGGCGGAAGCGGCGCGGGCTCTTGGCCGGCTCGCGGGGCAAGGTGAAATCCGTCAGGCGCGCTCTGGTAAGTTTACGCGACTGCCTCAGCGCCGCGGCCCGCAAGACTTGTTTTCGTTCATCGGCGATCTCGGCGGTATCCGGCCGTCTGGAATTATCGATGGCCGGATTGGTTCGGATGGACGGGAAATCAGGGGTCATAATTTGCGGAGTCGTGGCTTTGGCGATGTCTTTATTCCGGGCAGCGGCCCGCTATTGCGCAATGACGGCAGAACGATAGACGAGTTGGCTGAGCGCGTATGGGAAGCGGGCTATATCAACACTGGCCGGGACCGCCCCAGCGAGGCCGAAGTGCTCGAGCTCATTGAGCGCGCCCTTGGCGAGCGCATCTATCCAGAGAGTGAAGCGAATTACGGGACGCAAGAGGCATCAACCGAGGTAGAAGACCGCGCGGAAGCCCGTGCGATATTCGAGCGCGAGCTTAATGCTTGGGGCATTACTGAAAAGGACGCGGGCTATAATGCGGTTGTCGCGCAAGGTGGTGATATTCTCTTCGAGACCGGCCAGGTTAATGTCGAAGAGGCTGTGTATCGTGCTGAGATCGTAACGGATGCTGAAGCTATCCAAGTTGATCCTGATAGTGTAGGAGTACCCTTCGATGAAACAGACAGTATCTCCGGATGGCAGCGCGTCCAGCAGCCCTTCCCGCAAAGCGAGGCTTCTCGTGACGAACAAGGCGATGGAACGTCACGCACAGAACGAGAATCTTCCGGCAGCACTGAGAGAGAGGGCGTCCAGCCTGGCGGAGATCGGCCACCAAGTCCTGAAGGGCAAACCGACCTCCTAGGCGAGCCGGTTCGGCAACCGCGCCAGCAAACACCGCAAGATGATGGCCTGTTCGGCGAATTGCCCGAGCAGACGGATGCCGAGCAACAGGGCCGCAATGAAATCGAAGCGCGCCAGCAGCAAGAGAAATCTCGCCGCGGCGGACCGCAATCTGAAATCGATGCACAAGATGGCGGGCTGTTCGAGGGCGAGCAGGGCGATATTGAACAAGAGGGCGGCCAGTATGAGCCGCCGCCGCTCGGGCGTAACGATGGCTCATGGTTTATTGTCAGTCGCGAGACTGGCGAGGCCGTCACCGAGATGTTTCGTGACAGCAGGGCAATCTATAAGCTCAACAGCAAGAAGTATCGTGCAGTTCCGGCGCAGGAATATCTGGCGAGCCTCAATGATCGCGATGATAGTGAGCCGGACCGCGACAGCGTATTTGCAGCCGATACGGCAATTGCAGAGAACGCCGAAAGCCTAGGCGCGCTCGAGCAGCGCCTTGCTCAGCGGCTTCGCAAAATGAAAATTCGCGACAAGGTAGCATTATCTGTCGTCAATCGGATTGTTGGGAAGGAAAAGGCGGCCGGCCGCTATCAGTCGGCACGCATCATGATTGCCGCAGACGTTCCGCAGGACACTGAGTTTACGCTGAACCACGAAACCATCCACGCTCTGAAGGACTTGGGCCTATTCAAGCGTGCTGAATGGACCGCGCTCGAGAAAGCTGCGCGCCGCGACAAGAAGCTCATGGCCAGCATCGCTGAGCGCTATCGAGACTTGAACCGCGAGCAGCGTATTGAAGAAGCCGTGGCCGACATGTTTGCCAATCGCAGGGCTGAAGCCAAAGGCTTTGTCCGCACCGCTCTGCAGCGGATCGTCGATGTCATGGATTCTGTGCGCAGTCTGATGACGGGTGCCGGTGTTACCGCACGGCAAGTCATGCGCGCGGTCGAGGTTGGCGAGGTTGGCGATCGGGGTGTCCCGACACCTTCCGAGGTTCAGGACAGTGCGGCGTACAGCATCATGGAGCGCATTGGCGATCGATCCGAGGGCGAGCAAACCGCCAGCACGCTTGAGCGCGTCAAATCGGCCATCGCCATCTTCAACGATCCGGAAACCGGCGAGCGCACGAAGGCGGGCCGCATTGCCGACAATATCCGCACCGCCCTGCAGGACCGCGTTATCAAGGTGCGGCGGCTTGAAGAGACGATCGCGCGCACACTTGGCCGTCCATTAACCGATAGCGAGCGCGCCTATCTCGCTGAAGAATTGCAGTCGGGCCGAACTGGTTCCCGTCTCGAGCGGCTACAGAGCCGCCACGTCGAGCCGCTATTTGAAGATATCCAAGAGCGCGACATCACTCTCGAAGAGCTCGAGTCCTTCCTGTACGCGATGCACGCGCCCGAACGGAACGCGCAGATTGCTCGTATCAATCCGGACATGCCAGACGGCGGTTCCGGTATGACGGATGTTGAGGCGCGCGCAATCATTTCTCGCGCAAAAAAGCAGGGCAAGCATGATGATCTGATGGCGGTCAGCGAGCGCGTATGGGCGATGCTGCGTGAGGCCGAGCAAACCCGCGTTGACGCTGGACTGTTAAGCGATGGCGGGTTCGACAACGAATACCAGCATTATGTCCCGCTGCGCGGCATAGACGAGCTCGCCAGCATCAATTTTGGTGGCTCTGGCGTTAGCGTAGCTGGGGCGGAGTCAAAGCGCGCCCTTGGCCGTCGCTCTCAGGCCGAAGACATTATCGCCTACGCCATCATGCAGGGGCAGGAATCGATTGTTCGGGCTGAAAAGAACAAGGTTGGGCAGGCGCTCCATGAACTGTACCAGGCGCACCCCGATCAGGATTTCTGGACGCTCGACAAGATTAGCAGCAAGCGACGGGTTAATCCGACGACTGGCCAAGTTGAGAGCTACACCGAAAACCGAATTGCGGCTGAAGACGCTGATTACACCGTTAGCTTCAAGATCGATGGCCAAGAGCATCGGATAACGCTCAACCGTAAGAATGAGCGGGCGCGGGACGTTGCCGCCGCTCTGTTGCGTCTCGACGATCAGCAAATGGGCGCGGCGGTTCGGATGCTGGGAGGCCTCAATCGCTGGCTGTCATTCGCCAATACATCGCTCAATCCCGAGTTCACGATTACCAATGCCTTCCGCGATGTTCAAACGGCGGCCGTGAACCTGCAGCAATACGACATCGATAAGATCACGCGCGGCACCCTCAAAGACTGGAAGGCTGCACTGTCCGCGTCTGTGCGCGGCTCATTCGCCCAAGGCGCAAATCGCAACGCCCGGACAGATATGGACACTTGGTACGAGGAGTTCGTCGAAGAAGGTGGGCGCGTCTATTTCAATCAGATTGAAGACATCGGCTTGCTGCAGAAGCGCATTGCCAATCAGATTGCTGAGATGAATGCTGAGGGGGCGTCCCCGGCCGCCCTTCGATTGCACGCACGCGCTGCGCTAAGGGCCACGCGCGACTTTATCGAAAACGCCAATATCGGCGTTGAGAACGCAGTACGCCTAGCCGCCTATAAGAACGCTCGCGAAGGCGGTATGTCGAAGATGCAAGCCGCATCGCTCGCGAAAAACCTGACAGTCAACTTTAACCGCCGCGGCACTGCCGGGCCACTCGTTAATGCTGGCTATCTCTTCTACAATGCCTCAGTGCAGGGCAACGTCATCTTGCTCAAGGCCATGCGAAACAAGAAAGTTCGCCGCCTATTGGGCGGCATTGTCGTGAGTTCGATGCTGATCGACATGATGAATGCTGCGATCAGCGATGATGACGAGGATGGCGAGAGCTTCTACGACAAGATCCCGGAATATGTGAAAAGCCGTAACCTCGTCGTTATGGTTCCGGGTGGAGCTAATGGCCGGTATATCGCCTTTCCACTGCCTTACGGCTATAATATTTTCCATCATCTTGGCCGAGCCGCTTCAGAGCTATCGCGTGGCCGTCCGTTCATGCCGACAGCGGGCGCGCTGGTGACGACTATGGTGGACAGTTTTAACCCTGTCGGCGGCACTGAAACCTTGCTTAATTTCATGGCGCCCACCTTTGCCGATCCGATCGTCGATCTATATGCTACCAACAGGGATTTTACCGATCGGCCGATCATGCCGGATCAAAGCCCCTATGGCCCGCCCGTGCCGGATAACCAGCGATATTGGGGTAGCGTGGGGCCGCACTGGCGCGCGATAACCGATTTCTTGAATGAGGCCAGCGGCGGCGATGAGGTTCGTCCTGGTACCGTTGATGTAAGCCCTGAGACGCTTGAATACATGTTCAGCTTTATCACAGGCGCCGCGGGCTCTTTCCTAAATCGCAATGTAAATCTTGTTGCCAATCTCGCAGCCGGCGAAGAAACGACAGCAAGCGACTGGCCGATGGTACGCCGCCTCACTGGCGATGCGCCGGCATGGTATGATCGGTCTGCCTATTATGATCGCGTTGCTCGCATAGAACAGGCTATCGACAATGCCGAAGATTATGCAGACCGCGGGGATCGCGAAGGGTTTGAAGACTTGGTTGATGATGCTGGTGAGCTTCTGCGTCTCGAGCCATTGATGAAGGAATCTCAACGCGAGATGCGCCGGATCAGACGTGCGCGCCGCGAAATTGAAGAGGCTCGGGAACGCGATCGCATAACTGAAGATGTGTATCGGGAGCGAGCTGACGCAATCGAAGAGGCGGAAACGGTTGTGGTGGATCGCTTCAACCGGGCATATATTGAGGCGGTTCCTATCTCGCGACGCTAGCTTGAGCTTCCGGCGCTGCGCTGGTATCAGAATGGCGGCTGCGGCGGCTAAACGGTACTGTCGCCGAGCGAGGGAACCTAGAAGCCGACTAGGACTCCGCCCTGTAAGCCGGGATTTGCGACCCGGCCCGCAGCCCATCAATTCCTCCAATAGCTAGCCACTACCACAAGCATGGCGAGCACGTAGGGCTGCGACCCGGCGCTCTGCAACGACAGAATGGGCGAGGGTGGCTTGGTAGATGTCTTTCGGGACATGCCCGCCGTCGACAGCCCCATTGCGCCAGCCATGCCAATAAGAGAGTGAGCGGTTATCGCCCGGCTCCGCCCACCCCTCAAGGCCGTCCCGATACCCCTCGACGATTTCGTCTTCGCTCAACCCGCTTAACTGCGCCGCCGAAACTAGCGGCACCCTCTCTGCAAGTTCTATAAGGTTATCACTCACATCATCCTCCTGTGTCGGTTATGGGGTTCCCGTTTATCCCTTTAACGCAGGTTACGGTAGCTGCAAAGCTAGGAAAGACCGCTTTGGCGGCTTACTCAGGCCGTGGGCTTGAAGCGGTTTTAATGTCTAGTTGCCCTAAGCGGACTT
>JBCBSD010000032.1:0-42219 GCA_039819365.1 Pseudomonadota bacterium | reverse complement strand
TCACATCCTGGGGCTGGAGCAGGTCCCAAGGGTTTGGCTGTTCGCCAATTAAAGTGGTACGTGAGCTGGGTTCAGAACGTCGCGAGACAGTTTGGTCCCTATCTGCCGTGGGCGTCGATATTTGAGAGGAGTTGCCCCTAGTACGAGAGGACCGGGGTGAACATGCCTCTGGTGGACCTGTCATCGCGCCAGCGGTGCAGCAGGGTAGCTATGCATGGACGGGATAACCGCTGAAAGCATCTAAGCGGGAAGCCTCCCTCAAGATAAGATATCATCGAGCCGTGGAAGACCACCACGTTGATAGGCCGGATGTGGAAGCGCAGTAATGCGTGAAGCTGACCGGTACTAATAGCTCTTATTACACTTCGAGAGTCCCGCCATCAACGACAGTGCCGTGCATTGTCCGCGATTGTGGATGATCTTAGTCGCAGCCCATGACGGGTATCGATTTCTTCCCCTTTTCTACGCCGGCTCCATAGCTTGGTGGCTATGGCGTCAGTGACCCACCCGATCCCATCCCGAACTCGGCCGTGAAACCTGATTGCGCCGATGGTACTTCGTCTTAAGACGCGGAAGAGTAGGTCGCCGCCAGGCTTTGAAGCCGGCGTAGGAATAAGGTCAGGGAAACCCATTTACGATTGTCATTTTTTGGGCCTCAGGCGCCGGCGCGGATATCCATCCGCTTGGCTACCGCGCCAATAAGGCGCGACGGCCGTTCGGCCTTGCGGACCTGCGGTCCGGATCATCGCGATACTGGGCCGGCATAGTTGGCGCGGGGTGGAGCAGCCCGGTAGCTCGTCAGGCTCATAACCTGAAGGTCGTAGGTTCAAATCCTACCCCCGCAACCATCTCCAAGGCTAAAATATCAATAAAATCAAAGGATAAAGACGAAGCCAGACTTTTCGTTTTGTGCCAGAAACGTGCCGTGATATACTTTCACACATGTTACACACTTGCACACATATAACGACACAGGCCCGGATCGATGCCCAAACATTCAATTTTGGGCGGTAAGGTCCACCTCTATAAACGTGGCCGTAGTCGCTTCTGGCAATGCTCGACCTTCCTCGAAGGCCGCAATCGTCGCAAAAGCACCGGAGAGGAAAGCCTTTCGCACGCGAAGGAAATTGCGGAGGATTGGTATATGGAACTGCGCGGCAAAGCACGCGCAGGCATTCTCCCGTCGGGTCGCTCCTTTGCCGACGCGGCCAAAACCTTCACCGAAGAATACGAGGCGATCACGCAAGGTCGTCGCAGCCCGAAATGGGTGCAGGGCCATAAGGATCGGCTTCGTCTGCATCTCTTGCCGTTTCTCGGAAAAACCCCACTGTCAGACATCTCTTCCGGAGTGGGGCAGAGCTATCGTGTTCATCGCATGACCAAGCCGACCGATTGGAAGGACGAAGAATCCGAGTGGAAACCACCGGCGTGGAAGACGATACACAATGAGGTTGTGACCTTGAGCATGGTGCT
This sequence comes from Pseudomonadota bacterium, assembly GCA_039819365.1. Taxonomy (GTDB): domain Bacteria; phylum Pseudomonadota; class Alphaproteobacteria; order Sphingomonadales; family Sphingomonadaceae; genus Parasphingopyxis. Next base: position 40,746 of record JBCBSD010000032.1, on the reverse strand, counting down.
CAAAACAGCCCAGCGGCATGGATGGATCGACGCTGTGCCAAATCTCTCCGATCCATATCGGCGTCAGACGAAGATCGAACGCCGCCCCTGGTTTACTCCAAACGAATATAAGCTGCTCTATGAGGCAACTCGCCGTAATGCGGCCGAGCCGAAGATTCCTAGATACAAGTGGCACGCGGAGCAGCTCCATGACTTTGTGCTGTTCGCTGCCAACACCGGCCTTCGACCGGACGAGCTAAAACAAATTGAATTTCGTGACATCGAAATTGTCGACGACGAGTATTCCGGTGATCGCATCCTCGAGATCGAGGTGCGCGGAAAGCGCGGTGTCGGCTATTGCAAAAGTATGCCCGGTGCGGTGCGTCCCTTCGAGCGCCTGCGCGACCGACTTCGTCCTGGCGGCAACGGGAACGAATCTTCCGTCAAGCCCGGAGCCTCAGACAAGCTATTCCCCAACGAGTTCAAGAAGATGTTCAATCGTATCTTGAAGGAAAATAGCCTCAAATTTGATCGCGACAATAAGGCGCGCACGGCCTACAGCCTGCGCCACAGCTATATCTGTTTCCGGCTCCTGGAAGGAGCCGACATTTATCAGGTTGCTAAGAACTGCCGAACCAGTGTCGAGATGATCGAAAAACACTATGCTGCCCATCTCAAGGACATGATCGACACGTCGCTTGTGAATGTGCGCAAGAGCAACCGAACAAACCTAAACCCGAAGCGGCAACGGATAAATCCATCATCGGATGGAGCGGGCGAGCAGCCGCCAGCCTCCTAGATCCGATTCTTTCAACTCCTAAGCAGGACATGAAGATGTCCTGCTGTGCGATCTCTAGCCGTCGGTGATTCAGAGATCGTAACCGCACTCTGCGGAACATCAGTAATCCTACCTTGGTTAGTCCGTTATTGGCCGATAGTGTTGAAAAACTCACCTGAGAAATTGGGGCTGGTTTGGAGGTGAGCGGGGTTGTCGCCTCTCTCAGTCGGTTGCTGGCTTCGGCGCCGGGATCATCTTGGCGAGTTTACGGAGGTTCTGAGCTGTTGCGGCGAGGAGAAACTCGTCTTTTGCGCCATTGGGACCTCTGAGACGCAGGCGGTCGAGCTTGAAGATACGTTTGAGGTGGGCGAACAGCATCTCGACCTTCTTGCGCTCGCGTCTTGAGACCAGATAGGCATCGGTCAGGCCGATAGCGCGCGCTGTGTCACGTGCGTCTTCATGGACCGAGCGCAGGACCTTGCGCATCGGGGTGTTCGGGCAGCATCGCGGCTTCAACTCGCAATCCGAACAATCGGTCTTGCGCGCCCGGTAGCGATAAAGACCATCCTTGGGCGGCCTGGCCCTGGCCGCGCGGCTGGTCTGCCAATATTGCCGGAGTTCCTTGCCGCCTGGACAGACATATCGATCTTTGCCGTGATCATATGTGAAGTCGGTGCGCTCGAACGTTCCGTCCTTGCGGCCCGATTTATCGAACACCGGGATATGTGGTTCGATACCGCGCTCTTCGACCAGCCAGGCGAGGTTCCCGGCCGATCCGTAACCGGTATCGCCTGCCAGACGTTCGGGAGTGAGGCCGAAGCGTTCGCTGGTTCTGTCGATCATGATGCGCTGGGCTGTCACCTCGGCCTGCCGCACAGCTGTCGTCGCCTCGACATCCATGATGACCGCATTGTCGGTATCGATGAGATAGTTGGTCGCGTAACAGAACTGCGCCTGCCCACCATGCGCCGAGGTATAGCGCGCCGCCGGGTCGGTGGAGGACAGGCGTTTGGGCGGCACTGGAGTCGCATCGCCAAAGGCGGCTTCGTCGAGCACGTCCAGATACTCGGTAACCGCCCGGCTGGTTGCCTCTGCCGGTCCGCATCGCTGCCGGTTGGCGTCGGCGCGGATCAGGCTGGCATCGACCGCGAAGCCTTCACCACCGACGAGGCCCTCCAACAGACAGCGTTCCACGGTCGCCTCGAACAGCCGCCGTAGCAGGTCGCTCTCACGGAACCTCCCATGCCGGTTCTTCGAGAAGGTCGAATGATCCGGCACCGCGCCATCCAACCCCAGCCGACAGAACCAGCGATAGGCGAGGTTGAGATGAACCTCTTCGCACAGCCGCCGTTCCGAGCGGATACCCATCACATAGCCGATGATCAGCATCCGTATGAGCAGCTCTGGATCAATCGAAGGACGGCCGGTCTTGCTATAGAACGGCTTTAGCTGCTCCCTGATCGGCGACAGCTCGACGAACCGGTCGATCGAGCGCAGCAGGTGATCGCCCGGCACATGATCCTCCAGGCTGAACCCGTAGAACAGCGCCTCCTGCTCCGTCGTCCGCTCGCCCATCATCGCACGTCTCCCTGAACCAGCCGCGGAACTGAATCAGAGCCAGGTCACAAATTCAACAGGGAGTTTTTCAACACTATCGGCCGAAAGCGGGCATTTATGTCTCGTGTCTGCGCGTCAGTCTTTGAACGCCAGCAACGGCTCTATTCCGGAGACGACCGAGGTCGTTGGCGGTGGCGTAGGCTGCTGGAACGACGAGCAGCGTCAAGAAGGTGGAGGTCGTCAGCCCACCGATGATGATGAAACCCATGGCGTTGCGCCACTCGGCACCGTCGGATTGCGTCAGCGCCACCGGCATCATGCCAAAAATCGCTGCCAAAGCTGTCATTAGTACGGGCCGCAGTCGCTCGGGGGCGGCGCCTTGCATTGCTGCAGCGGTGTCCTTGCCTTGTGCGCGATATTGGTTGGCCAGATCGACAAGCAGGATGCCGTTCTTCATCACGATACCCATTAAGGCAATGAGCCCTATTTGGCCGAACATACTCATTTCCTGACCGGCCAACCACATCGCCGCAAATGCCCCGGAAAAGGAGAGCGGTGCTGTCAGCATGATGATGATTGGCTGGCCGAAGCTGTCGAACTGACTGGCCAACACAATGTAGAGCGCCACAAGAGCCAATAGGAACGCAAAGACAATTGCATCGGTTGTCTCGGCGAGGCGTCGCGCCATTCCCTCCATTTCGGTCGCGATGCCATCAGGAGGCGGGTTTTCCGCCAATATCTCGTCCATGCGTTCGACGGCCGAACTCAGCGCCACGCCCGGCGGCGTATTGGCGCGTACCGAAACCTGGCGCGCACGGTCGACGCGCTCGATTTGCGCCGGTCCGTCCGCCACTTCCACATCGGCGACCGACGCTAGATTGACAAGACGCCCGCCTCCCGAACGGATCGGCAGGTTGGCGACGTCTTGGAGGCGCTGTCTTCGACGCTCTTCAAGGCGAACACGGACATCGTAACGGCGTCCTGCATCCTCGAACGTGCCCGCGTCAGCGCCGCCGATGAGAGTTTGCGAGGCTGTAGCCAATGCCCTGGCCGAAATGCCAATATCGGCAGCCCGGTCGCGGTCGATCCTGATTTGCAATTCCGGCCTTCCGCCCTCGAATGTGGTCTGCACATCGACGAACTCGGAAGACGCTTGCATCGCCTCGGCCACGCTTATGGCATAGGCGTTGATCGCATCATAGTCGGGACCGGTCACAACAAGGTCGATCTGCATGGAGCCGACGCCAGCGCCGGACACCCACGGAACTTCGTCCACCGACAGGTCGGTGGCTTCGGGAATAGCGTCGGCGAGCATGTCGCGTGCGACCGCCATCAATTCTGTCTGGCCCATCGGCCGCTCGCGCTTAGCGGAAAGGCCGACATAGAATTCAAGCTCGTTCGGGCGCGCATCGGTTCCCGATCCCGCAGAGACGAAAACGAGATCGGTTTCCGGGTGCGCACGCATCACGTGGTCGGCTCGAATGCCGGCGTCCCTTGCACCGGCTATTCCCGTTCCCAAAGGCAATTCGACCGTGGCGAGATATTCTGAGCGGTCGGTGGTTGTCATGAAGGTTGTGGGCACCATCGACGCGAAGATCCCGCCGACGAAGGTGCTCGCCAATGCGCCGAGCAGAACAATATAGCGCCGCTTGATCGACCACGCGACTAGCCTTTCGTATCGCGCCCTTAAGGTGCTGTGAAAATTCTCAACTTTCCCGCGCCAGTCGTTAAAGCCATGTTCGGTTTTGAGGAGACGGGCGGAAAGTGCGGGCGCGAGCGTGAAGGCAACAAGCAGCGAAACGCTGACCGAGAAAACGATGGCGAGCCCGTATTGAAAGAAGAACCGGCCGACGATGCCTTCCATGAAGGCAATCGGGACAAAGACCGCGAGGGTCGCAAAAGTGCCCGCCAGCACGGCCAGCGCGACGCGTTTTGTTGCCTCAGAAGCCGCCGTCATCGCCGGAGTGCCCTTGTCGATATCGTTCTGGATTGCTTCGACCACGACAATCGCGTCATCGACGAGTAATCCTATGGCGACCGTCAACCCCAAGAGCGTCATCATGTTGAATGTGAAGCCCATCACGCTGAATGAGAGAAATGTCGCGATGATCGATGTCGGAATGGCGAGCATGACGATAACTGTTGAACGCCAACTAAGCAGGAACAAATAGGTCACCAGAACTACCAAAAGGACCGCAATCGCCAGATCGAAAAGCACGTCGTCAATGGCGTCTTCGATGAAGCGCGAGGTATCGCGAGCGATCACCATTTCGATACCGGCAGGCGCTCTTTCTCGCAGTCTTTCGATTTCTTCGTGAATGGCGCGGGCGACCTCCACGGTGTTTTCACCCGATTGACGGCGCACTTCGAGCACGACACCGGGCCGACCGTCGAGCTGCGCGTAGCTGGTTTCGTCTTCTACCGCGTCCTCGACGCGCGCCACATCGCCAACCCGGACTATCTGGCCGTTAGGCCGATAGGCGACGGGTAGAACCGAAAAGTCCGCCGCAGACCGGGCCTCAGCTAGTGTTCGCACTCCGAATTGCCGCGTCCGACCATCGATTTCCATCCGCCCTCCCGGCAGTTCGGCATTTTCGTTGCGTAGCGCTCGCAGCACATCTTCTGACGTTACCCCTCTGGCGCGCATGGCCGTCGGATCGAGCCATATCCGCATTTGGCGTTCGCGACCGCCGACGACGGAAACCGAACCGACGCCCTGAACTCGCTGCAGCCGTTCCTTGACGACCTGATCGGCGTATGTCGTGAGTTCACGGATCGGCATGTCTCCCGACAGCATGATCGAGAGTATCGGTGCGGCATCGGGATCAACTTTTTCGACTACAGGCGCGTCGGTGTCTTCGGGCAGATCGGCCAAGATCGTCGAAATACTGTCGCGAACATCCTGCGCCTTGATGTCGGCGTCTTCTTCCAGCTCGAACTCCAGCGTGACGATGCTGACGCCTTCGGCGCTCGTGGATCGCATCTGCCGCAACCCGGAGATGCTGTTCAGTTCTTCTTCAATCAGGTCGGTCACTTCGGTTTCGACTGTATCGGGGGAAGCTCCCGGTAGCGTCGTCGTCACAGAGACATAAGGAAATTCGACTTTCGGGAAGAGGTCGACCCCGAGCCTCGTAAATGAAACGAGGCCGAGTACGACGAGAGACAGTATCAGCATTGTCGCAAAGACTGGGCGTCGGATCGATACGTCGGCAAGCCACATGGTCGCTTAGCCTTCTTGGCGGCGTGGGCGGCCGCGCACAAGAACTCTCTCGCCGTCCGTCAGGGTAGCAGGTGGATTTAGTATCACACGCTCGCCTGCACGCAGGCCGGCAACAATCTTGACCCGATCAAGGTCGATGCTCTCGATTTCGACCTCGCGCCGCTTCGCAATGCCCTGTTCGGCGACGAACAAATGCGCGGCAGCACTGTCGCCAAGAATGGCGCTACGGGACAAAACGATGGCCTGTTCCGGTGCAACTTCGATCTCCGCGCGCGCCGAAAGGCCCGTGCTTATCCGATAGTCGGGATTACGGATCGGTAGGCGCAGCTCGACATTCCGGGTTTCCGGATCAACACGGTCGTTGATGATATAGACGATGCTATCGAACGGCTCGTCGAACCCCTCTATGAACACCCGCGCGGGCATGTTCCGGCGGAAATCGTCTACATATTCCTGCGGCGCATTGACGATTGCTGCGACTATCCCGATTTCCTGTAGCTCGATTGCGGCAGATTGCCCGCCCATAGAGAAGCGGTTGTTGAGATAAACACCCTCATCGACCAGACGCGCCGTTACAACACCTGCATAGGGTGCTCGAACGACAGTATCGTTGAGTGCCTGTTGGGCGGTCGCTAACACTGCTTGCGCTTGCGAACGCTGCGCGCGCGCCACGGCAAGCTCGGTCTCGACGCGGTCAACCTGAGCACGCGAGACGAAACCGCGAGGGGCAAGAGCCATTACCCTCTCATGCTGGCGCTCGGCTTCTATGGCCTGCGCGCTTGCCAAATCGACCGCCGCCTGCGCTTCGGCGACGCGCCGCCGATAGTCGGCCTGGCGGATGCGGAACAGGGGCTGACCACGCGAAACCCGGTCTCCGACGAGCACGAAAATCCGTTCGACCGGCCCCTCGGCAAGCGCGCCTATTGCGCTGCGTTGGCGCGCCGCAATCGTCCCATAAGCCTGGACGGGCTCGGACAGGAGTTCGGTTTCGACGGTTATCGTGACGACTTCGACCGGATCGTCGTTTCGACCGGTATCAGTCTCGCGGTCGGAACCGCTGATAGAACAGCCGCTCAGTGCACATGCCAAAAGGGCAGCCAGTGCAAAGACCCGACGCATCCTGCTCATCGGCTGATGTAAGCCCCACGTCCGCTGGCAAGCAGTTCCTTGTCGCTATCGAAAACGCTTGTCTCGGCTACAGAGATTTGGCGACCGAGCTTGATCGGTCGCCCAATGGCGGTCAGCGTCCCTCCAATGGCAGGCTTGTGGTAATCGACGCGCAAATCGGCGGTGGCTTTCACCGGAGCCTTGGCCGCGATCAGCGAATAAAGCCCCGTCAGATCGATCAGGGAGGCCAATATGCCACCATGCGCCGCACCGACCATCGGATTGGAAACGATCTCGTCGCGCCAAGGCATCACCAGTTCAAGCTGGCCGTCATTCTGAGACTTGATTTCAAGACCGAGCCAACGGTGAAACGGTGAAATAAGCAGGAGATCGCGCAGTTTTTCCCCATCGATGGGCGCGTCGTCGTTCATTGGGCCTTCTCCGAACTGTGCTGCCGGTCGAGAAATTCGAGGATCGCCGATCCGAAATCATCATTGGCATCTCCGACAACCATGTGTGTGGCATTGGCGATGTCGGTATATTCAGCGTCGGGAACCAGTTCGCGCAGATGGGACACGGCATCCTCGGAAACGAGATCGCTCGATCCGCCACGAATGAGATGGACGGGTAGGCGCAAGTTCGCCGCTGCATCGCTCAGAGCCGACAGTCGCCGTTCGTCATAACCCGGTTCGCTGTTTTGGGAGTGCATGATGTTGCGGATAAAAAGCGGATCCCAATGCCAGTAATGGCGTCCGTCTTCGCCCCGTCGCAGATAGCGTTCGAGCCCGCTTGATGCGCTGCGCTTCTTCCGGTGTGGTAGATATTCTGCGATGACCTGCGCTGCCTCGTCGGGAGAGGCAAAACCGCTATCGACATGCTGTTGCATGAAGCCGACGACGCGCATGACTCCGGTTGCTTCCATCTTCGGCGCAATGTCCACGAGCGTGAGCGATGCAAAGCTGCCGTTCACAAGCTCACCTTCGGCAATCATCCCGGCGAGGCCGCCAAGCGAAGCGCCGACGAGCGCAGGCCGACGCTGTAGCGAACCTGAAATCGCGATCAAATCAGCGGCGAAGTCACGAATGTCATAAGCGCCATCTTTGGCCCAACCGCTGTCGCCATGACCGCGCATGTCGATTGCAATCGCAAAATAACCAGCTTCTGCCAGTTCCTTTGTGATCCGTTTCCAGGCCCGCCGGGTTTGCCCGCCGCCATGTGCAAGCAAAACCGGAAAACCGGCTTCAGGGCCATATATCGAGGCAGCGATGGATAGGCCGCCTGAACCGCGATACGAACGCTTGCTCTCAGTCATGAGTGCGTTATATTGTAAATTATCTTACAGTAAATAGCATTAAGGTATTTCGCTCGCCTATATGGGACAGCGCATGGCAACCGACCTCGATCATGACAAAGCCGAAGCGGCAAGCAGCTTCCTGACCGGCACAGACCGGCTGGCGTTTCTGCTTGAAGAAGTAACCCGCCGCCTGCGCCGGAAGTTCGACGCTTCGGTTGAGCAATTCGGGCTGACGCGGACGCAATGGCGAACGCTCGCCTATCTCTATCGTTCGCCGGGCCTCACCCAGACACAATTGGCAAAACGCCTCGAATTGGAACGGGCAAGCATCGGTCAGGCCATAGACCGGCTCGAAGAGCTGCAATATGTCGAGCGGCGAAGCGCAGAAAATGACCGGCGCGTTTGGGAGGTGCATCTGCTCCCCGCCGCAATAGAATTGCTCCCCGCACTCCGCCGCGAGGCCGATGCACTCTACGCCCGGATGCTAGATAATGTGGCGGTTAAGGAATTAGAGCAGCTTTCTGCGACGCTAAGGACGCTGCGCGACAATCTTGGTGACGAATAGCCGGTTCCGCAACAGTATCTAAAGCGTCCGCTTTGGGCGCAAAGCGGACATGCTAACGCCGCGCATACCACGTTCCCTTGCCAGTGCCGTGCTGGACGAGGTGATTGGCCGAAACGAGCGATTGTAGATGTTTTTTGACCGTGTTGCGATTGGCACCGGTCAGTTCAACAATCTGGGCGTTGGTTAGGCGACCGTGGCCTTTCGCAAGCTCAAGGATCTCGATCGACAGGTCAGGGAGCGTATCGAGCATGATGCGCTCTTTGGTGATCTTGGCCTCCAAGGCCTTCTTCTGACGCTGGAGCGCTTTCAGAAAATAGCCAATCCACGGTTGCCAGTCTGGGGTGTCCGTGCGGATCGTGCCCTGCGTCTGGCGCAGCGCCAGATAATAGCCTTCCTTCGATTGTTCGATCACGCTTTCGAGCGAGCTATACGGGACATAGGCATAACCGCTGCGGAGCAGCAGCAATGTCGTGAGCACACGCGACAGGCGACCGTTGCCGTCCTGGAAGGGGTGGATTTCCAGAAATACGACGATGAAGATCGAGATGACGAGGAGCGGGTGCAGCTCGCCTTCGTCGAGAGCCTTGTTTGTCCACTCGATCAGCTCGGCCATGAGGCGGGGCGTGTCGAATGGCGTTGCCGTTTCAAACACGACGCCGATTTCGTTGCCCTCGGCATCGAAGGCGCTGACGCTGTTCGAGTTGGTCTTGTATTGTCCGCGGTGACGTTCGTCCTTCTCGCTATGCGCGAGCAGATCGCGGTGGAGCTGCTTGATGTGGTTTTCGGTCAGCTCAATGTCGTCGGCATGGGCGAAGACCGTTTCCATGACGGACGCATAGCCGGCTACTTCCTGTTCATCGCGCGTCTCGAATTTTTCGATTTCAAGATTGCGCAGCAGTCTTTCGACCTCGCGGTCTGACAGTTTGCTGCCTTCAATCCGGGTCGATGATCCGATGCTTTCGATGGTCGCGACATGGCGCAAGGCCGAGAGTCGTTCAGGCGCGAGCGTTCCGAGCGCCTTCCACGCGCCCTTGAACTCGTCGATTTCGGCAATCAGCGAGAGCGTTTCGGAGGTTATCTCCAATGCCGAAACATTCAACGTCATATCCAAAAGTGTATCCAAAAATATCCATAAACTCAAGTCTCAAATATCCAAAAATATACCCATAAATATCCATACGTAATTCCTGGGCGTTGCCTCCGGCCCGCGCTCTAGGCGCTTCGCGCCCCAAGCCCTGCGGTCATAGCCATCCGGTGACGACCGCTAACGCATTCTCTGATGACGGGACGGTAAGGGCCGCACTCTGCCTTCCGCTTCGCTCCGGCAGGGTTCGGGCGTTTTTGATTTTGCGTTCCGGCGCACTCTTGTCGAGGCTGCGGAGGATGACGCCGGCGGAGCCCAGCCCCGCGCGCACGGCGTCATCCTGACTTGCCTCTCCCAAGGGTGTGGTTTTTTGGTTGATTTGGCGTGAAGGGCGAAAGCCCTCCGCGCGAGGACAGAGACCTAACGGCCTGGCCTCGGGAATGATGGGCGCCGCTGGCGGCGCTTGTGATGAATGACGTTCAAAACGCGATTGATCGTTTCGGCCGTGATGCGGGCATTTTCGCTGCCGGGTTGCATCGCGCCGATCTCGGCGTTCAGGGTTTCATAAAGCCCAAGAAGTTGTTGCTCGCTAAGTGCCATCAGAGATTGAGTGTCGATCTGGTTTATCATGGTTTTCTCCTTGCTTCAGACCTCGCCCATCGAGGCCTTTGAACACACCGGAGAAGGGGCACCGGAGAGCTGACACGCATCCGAAGGACCGCAACGAAGAGGAGGACAGCTTTAGCTGTTGCGGGCTTGAAGCGCGCCTGTGCGAAAACCGAATCCTGCAAAGGACTCTATGGACGAGCCGCAAGGAGAAATATCCAAGCCAGATCGATCACCATATCGGCACGCTGTGAGCTACGCGGGCACCGAAGCCCCCGCTTTCGGCGTTACTGCCACGGCTGGCAAAATCCCGACAGCACACCGGACAACTAACGATCTATGTTCACATTACCTGACACGCGGCCCATGTCCGCATCATCCGCTATCGCCAAATATCACTTACACCACCCGCAAATAGAACCGGCAAAAGGTTGGCGAGTGTCGAATATCGATGCTTGGTAAGCGTCGTGATCGCCTTTCGAAAAACCGGATTCCATTCCTGCCTTTGACCTAGCCCCTGACATACTCGCTGTGCGCCGCAACGGGTGGCCCGCTCCATTCGCCCCTATGGGGCTCCCGTGTAACCCGTTTCCCTTCGGTGCAGCGCTTCGCTGCGCCTGTCCTGATCGGGGCATGGCCGGAATGGTCCGGTCTCAAACGAAAGGACAAAATCATGACTCAAGCATCTTCAAATTCAACAACTCCCGCCTTCGTCGCCTATGCCGTTCGCGGGGATGGCGAGAGCGCAATCTGGAATCGGATCGGGGCTGCCTGGACTCATCGGGACGGCAAGGGAATGAGCATTGCTCTTTCCGCACATCCGGTCGGCGGTCGGGTCGTTCTTCGCGCTCCGCGCGAAGCCGAAAACGGGGGCGCATAGGCGTCCCCGCCCTCGGGCGGCTGCTTTTACTTTAAGTAAATCGCCTAAGATTCAGTTTTTATTCACTTTTTTAGTTTAACATAAGGTGATGAAGAGCGATTATTTGACAGTAAAGCTCAAATGGTTGTGCCTCTATTGCGTCAAAGGTCGATTTCGATATCTCGATATCTATAAAATCTACTTCGACGGCGGGCTCGACAAATTCCCAACCGGGTCAATCTGCCTCGATGACCCCATCATTCTTCTTGACCCGAAACACCCGAAATTCGCTGCTTTGCGCCCAAGCGATATTGCGCGAAGCTGCGATCTCTTCGCCGACGAAAACTGTTATCATGTCCTGAGGCTTGTCGAAGAACGTATCGCCAGAACCGCCAATTTCAAACCCGATGAGCCAACCGCCTTCGTCATTACGGACCTTGATACGCAGTTCCAGCCAGCCGAAGTTTACGAGCTGGCCTATCAAGACGCGATTTCGCTCTTCGTGGCTCACACCGAGACATTCCGCCTTCCGGTCGCGGTGCGACCAAATGACCCGTCAGGGCCATTGATCGTCATTTTCGCCGCTCATGCCGCCGATTTACGTATCAGAGACGGCAACCCAAATCCGCCCCGACCGAGATCACAATTTCGAGGTATATTCTTCACATCCTGAGCGCGCGCCTATCGGGAAAGTTCTCCAATGCGCTGCCGATAGGCTGCCGATATGCAGGCGCGCGTCTGACAGCCTCTCAGTTGCCGCAGGAAACGGCGCTGGTCGGCCAGATGGCGATCGCGCTCGCTGGCCGGACTTGCGTCACGGCGCGCATTATACCGCGCCACCATCTCCCGTTCGAGTCCGGCGAGGCCGCTATCTTCGCACACCATCCGCTCGACATTGGTGAGCTGGCCGTCGCAACTATAGGTCGGTCCAATCGAAGATCGGCTTGGCGGGGGGTCAATTGACTGGATAGGCGGCGGGGCAGGGGACTCAGAATCAAGCCCGGTATCGTCGGCTATGTCATCTGTTGTGACGGGAGTTTCGGCGACCTCATCGCTGCCTTGTGCGTCTTCGAGCTGTATTGGAGGGGGCGCTTGAATCGGTTCGGGAGTGAGATCGTCCTGCGCCTCGCCTTCATCGGCGGATTGCCCGCCCGAACAAGAGGCGAGCGCAATGGCCAACGCCGCGACCATAATTCTCCGAAGTCCAACATTCATTCGCACATCGCTCTTCCGTTTCTCAGCTAAAGTCATGTTCGACCGTGATGATGTCCTGGCGCACTGCGCCCGCACGCTGCACCTGCGCGAAGGCGTGCCAGCGGCCCATGTGGATCAAGTCGGCTTGAGACAAGGCGCGGTGCTTTTCGTTCCCGTGCATGCGATATTGGCGCGTCAGGTCTTCTGCCCGCCATTCTGCCGCCTGACGTTCGGAACGATATTGGCGATCCGTAGCAGGTCCAATGAACCGCTCGTCGGCTTCATAGGTCGCTTGCCGCTTGGCGCGGTCAACCGAAAGCCGCTTTGGATTGATCAGCCCAATCGCGGCATCGAAGAACGACTTCGGGCGCGCTTCGATCTCTTCCGCTTCATCGACCGGCGCGAACGGATCCCAGCCATCAATCAGATACCGAAATTCGATGCTCTCGCGATGCCCATCCTCAAACACACGGTTGCGCTCATATTCGCCGGCACACCAGCAGGCATATTCGACTGTTTCCCGTTCTTCGGTTCTGAAGAAGATTTTGGTGCGCGCTTGCTGTATAAAGTTTCCGGCCGCCTTTTCGCCCATCGCCTGCACCAAGGCGGCAATAGTCTGGGTTGCGAAAACACCCGCCAGCCCCGTCGAACGCGCCACGTTCCAGAAACTGGCATCGCTCAGGCCCGACGCGGGATCGACCGTCGCAAGCTCCTGGACTTCGTCCATGACGACGAGGCAGGGCTGATCTTGGGGTGATTTGCCGTCGCGCTTCCACGCGATCTCGCGCACCCTCGCTTCACGATAGAGCGCGGTCTTGATCAGGATGCTGGTCAGGCGCGCCGGAAGACCATCTTCGATGGAGGATAGAGCGATTAGAACGAGCTTTCCGTCCAGCGCAGCGTTTATATCGACAGTGTTCTCGGCGCGGCCTTCGGCAAACCGCTCGCGCAGCGATTTTGCGCCTGAGAACCCGTCGAGCAATTGAGTGATCGAAGCAACGATGCCGGTTTTGGTCTGCGGCGCCATCGATACCCATGCACCGGTCAAATACTCAATCGACGACATCACATCGGGAGAATAAATCGTGTCCAACCGGCTTTTGATCCGATCCGCCTCTTCCGTATCATTCCGATCGATCGCGGCCTCCCAATCGTCGGCCTCGCTGTCATACTCACGGCGAAGACTGGAGACCGCGTAATCGAGCGGGCCGGGATGATCTTCATTCCCCGTGATCGTCACGGCGCGATAGGCCCACCACAGACTGTAGGGATTGATGCCGGAGGCCTCGAACTCATCCTGCCCGGCTTTCGTCTGCGCATAGGCCTGACCGATTGTGAGCGCGTGACGCAAAACATTGGCGGCCATATCGGGCCAGAAGCTATCCGATGCATTGCCGCTGACCTGGCGCAGCACCGAGCGCAGTGCCGCCGCTATTTGCGTGGGGTTCAGACTCGCAATCGGGTTCAGGCCTTTCTGTCCCGCGCCCGATCCGATGACGACCACGTCATCTTGCCGGTCGATGGAGTCTGCGACGCCTTGAACATCCTGCCACAAGACGCCTTTCGCATCGGCGACAAAAGCGCCGAACTTCCGGTCGGTAAGAACCTGTCGCATCAAAGGTTTCAGAAGGGCGGTGGTTTTGCCTTCGCCCGTGCCGCCGAAGACAAGCGTGTGCTGGAACAGGGACTCCCGATCCAGATTGAGCGGCTGCCCCGGCGTCGGGGCTGACAGATCACCGCGCGCCCTCAACATTCCTGTCGCGCGACCCACGGGGAAAACGGGAGAGTCTTTGAGATAACCCGTTGCCTGTTCCAATTGCCTGCGAAACGTCTGGCTGATCAGATCACGCATTTCGCTCCGAAAGGCCCAGCGCACGTCTGCGTCTTTCGTGACGAGGCGATAGGGCTCTGACTTTGCGCGCATCCATGAGGACAGCAAAAGCACCGTTACAATCAGGCCCACGCCGATTGCCAAGGGGATGAGCGTGAGCGCGGACACCAGAACGGTTGCGAGATTCTTGGAGAGGTCGGTGAGGGCCGCGCCGAAATTGGCTGACAGAAGCGACCATGTGGAAACCCTGACCGGCTCGTCGCCCGGCCATTGTTCAATGACCGGCCTTTCGCCTTCCAAAAGGGCCGGAATGAACCCGGCCACGTCAAAGAATATATTGAGGACAAGGTATAGAAGGATGACCGTCAGAACGACGAGCGAGGCTTTCAATCCGCCACGGAAGGCGGACTTGTAAGCTGCGTCTGTCATGTAGCGATCAGCAAGCCAGACGATGCCGCGCCCTCCCGGCAACCGCCCGTCTTCATAAAGTGGTCGTTCAATATCTTCCGGCACGGGCTGGTAAAGTTCGGGATAGTTTTCCTTCGGCCAAACCTGTGCGCTGTAGCCTTCCCGATCTCCTTCACGCAGAGCGTCCGTGCCGGTGTTCGCCGCCCGGTCGAGCAGGAATTGAGAGAAGCGATTGATGGGCAGAAACCGTGAGAGCTTATCGCCGAGCCAATTGACCGGCCTCCACAGGACGAAGGCGAAAATTCCGAGCACGAACAACCACCATGCCGGGATCAGACTCAGCACGAAGATGATCGCGCGCCGGAACGGTTTGAATTGCCACGCGGCCACGAGCGCGATTGGAAGGGCGTAGCTCAGAAGCAGACTGGTCAGACTGTAGCTTTGCATCCCGATCATCCCAGCACAGGTCGAAGCGTGATTGGAATCTCGCCGATCTCGACAGATGGCGTTTCCGGCGGGCCGATAAAGTCGGGCGCGCTGATGTAGACGACGTCCCATCGATCCTCGGCGCGACGAAACACGGCCAGCCATCGTTGCAGTTGCGGATACTCTGCCGATCCGCCGTTCAGGATCACGCCGAGGAGTTTCACCCGGCGCGTATCGACGACATAGGCCGTGCCCGGCTCCCATGCGTCATTCCAGAATGCTTCCGCATCGAGAGACTGAACATCGAGATCATTCGGCAGGGCTGCGGGCACTTCGTTGGACGCATCAAGCGTATCGAGCATCTGCCGCTCGATTTCCGTTGCCTGTTCGGTGGTTGGGATTCGAGAGAGGTCTTCGCGCCCCACGCTGGGTGCAGGCAGACCGGCCAAAGCCAGTCTCGCTTCGCGCTGCTGCCGATCCACTTCGCCCTGGAGCGTCGAAGCACGGTTGTTTTCCGTCGCACTCGTTTCGATGGAGCTGAACGACCACCAGCCGAGCAGAATCAAGAAAATGCCAAGCCCGACAAGCACCGGCTGAATCCGCCGCACCCTTGCGGCGCGAACATGCCCGTCCGTGACGAGCTGTTCCCAGCCGAGAGGCTTGTCGTCACTCATAGATCAGACGTTACGCAAGTTTGCATTTGTTGCCCCTCCGCTAAAGAGCAGTAGCAGTAAATTCAAAGAAGAGAAAACCCTTCACGAAGTCAGGGTTTTCATGCATAATAATTCGAGGAAGTAACGGATAGCCAGATATGTTTTTGTAGCTACAAAAACTCTGGCAAGGGGGAGAAAAATTCCCCCTTTGAACCCCCGCAAGGGCGCAATCGCATGACGAAAATCGGACGGCCAAAACTGGACACTGAGAACACCCGAAATAAGGTGTTGCGTGTCCGTTTGACCGAAACCGAACGGCTCGCGATGATCGAGCGTTCGGCAAAGGCTGGTTATCCCACCCTGTCCGATTTTGTCCGCGATTGCGCCCTTCGCCGCGCACTTCCGCCGCGAAGAACGGCGGATGATGGCGGCGTTTTTTCACCCGAGGACCGAAGATCACTCGTGAACCTCGGCAACAATCTCAACCAGATTGCCCGGGTGAAAAATTCTGGGCGGCGTTACGTCATGGAAGACGAACTGACCAAGACGATCACGAAGCTTGAACAGCTTTTCGATCGCTATCTGCCGCAATGATTCCAGCGGCCGTCGCACGAGGATCATCCTTCAAAGGCCTCGCGGCCTACCTTGGCGGTTCGAAGAAGAATGATCATCGGGCGGTTTGGTCAGCCACCCAGAACATCGGCACCGAAGATATACACATGGCCGCAAGACTGATGGCGGCCACGGCGATGGATGCCGATGCGATCAAGCGCGCAAACGGATGGGATGGACGTGGGCGCAGGACGACCAAGAGGCCCGTCTATCACTGGATCATGTCCTGGCCGGAGGACATGTCACCAGATGCCACCCATCAGGAAAACGCGGCGCGTGATCTTCTAAAGGCGACCGGCTTCGATGAGGCGCAAGCCATCTTCGTCGGTCATGACGACAATGGAAAAACGCATGTCCATGTCGTCATCAATCTCATCAATCCCGAAACGGGAAAACAGTTCTCGCGATCCAACGACCACTACAAGGCGCAAGCCTGGGCGCTGGATTATTGCAAGACGAACGGGATTGATATCGAAAAAATCGCGCCCAATCGCGCGAAAAATGCAGAGAAGCGAAAGCGGGCAAAAGAGCGCGGCGGATTAGAGCCCGGCGAAACGCTCGAAGGGAACAAACGCCTTTCCCGGTCCGAATGGAACAAGATGCGCAAGGCCTTGCTCGAACGCCAAGCCTCAGAGCGTTCCGACTTGCACGAAGACCATGCCAGTGATCGGGCCTTTGCGAAGATCAAGATCGAGGCACGGAAGAAAGCCGATAAAGCCGCCTTCCTCAAAGAGCATGCGCATCAGAAAAGCCTCGCGCAGCAGCGAAACCGACCCTATTGGCGCGATCTGTTCCAGCGCCAGCGCCAAGAGAGCGCCGAAGCGCGGAACGCGGTTGAGAAGGCGATCAAGACGCATCGCCGTGCGCACTCTTTCCTTGGGCGCGTCCTTTCGGTGCTCCCCTTCCGCAAAAATGCGGAACAGGCGCAGGCCGAACTTTCGCTTACCAAGATGAAACTGGCCGAGCTTCTGAAACAGCAGGAGCGCGAACGATATAAGCTCAGCCGAAAACTGTCGGGCGATGTCTTTGATCGAACACTCGAGGCGCTTCCGCGACGCGAGCCGATAGATCTTGCCGATATGAAAGAGCGTCATGCGCGGGATTGGGAGGAGATGAAAGAAAGGCAGGCCGAGGAGCGCAAGGATGCCGGCGTCAAATCCGCGAAATTGACCAGCGGGCAGAAGGCAAAAGCGCGGGACAATGCCCACCGGCAGAAGGAGCGGGATCGGGAAGAGCGCCGCCGCATGAAAGAACGCGCCAGACAGCTAGAACGCAGCGAGCGACGGCAGGAGCGCGAGAGGGACAGAGCCGAGAAACAGCGGCAACAGGAACAGGACAAAGATCGCGAACGCTAGTCGCCGGATTTGTCGAACATTTCCCTGGCGCCCTTACGCCACTCTTCGGGCCAATCCTCCGGCCAGTCTTCTTCGCTTACTGCGCCGTGCGTCGCCTCATACTGCCCCTGGAAAATATCGGCATAGGATTTCATTTTGCGAAAAAACTCCGTGACCGACTCCAAGTCACTGTCGTTATCCACGCGCTCATTCAGCGCATAGAACATAAGAAAGTCCGTAAAAGCGGGCAGGCTCACGCCTTTGGCGTCGGCCTCTTCGCGCATGATATTGAGCACCATCTGCAAGTCGATGGCGTTGATTTTTCGGTCTGCAAAGAATGTGATACTGTCCGCAACGCGGATCGCTTCATCGATCTGTTCGTCGCTCGCGTCGTAAGAAAGCTCGTCGTTTGGTTTGGATGTCTCGTTCACTCTTAAATATATCATATATTTGAAAGATTCTGCAAATGGCTCAGAGCTATGACGGCAATTCGGGGCGCGGCGGCTGGGACAAGAACGAGAAGCCCGCCTATGTGCTTCGACCGCCACCCTTGCCGGGGATGCGTCCGCCTCCCGTGCCACCTGGCACATCGCAGAATGTCGCAGCCATAAAGGCGAAGCTGCGCGCTCAACAGGAGCAGGTTGCATCTTCGGAGCATAAACTGGAACAGACATCGGGTCGGGAATCGAAATTTATCGATCGCAATCGGGCGGATATTGAACGAACACGCGCTGCGTTGAAAACGTCAGCGGAACGATTGAAAGGCGCGGAACGGCAAAATCAGATCAGCCGCTTTGTGAAAACGGAGAATACCCCGGCTCGTTCAGACCAAGCCCAACCGTCGAAATCGAATGATAAGCAACCCGCTCAGAGCCGCTTTTTCAGTCCGGCCAATGATTGCAAGAGCATAGATCATCGCAGGACGCAATTGAAGGCTGCGAGTGAGCAACAAAAGCAATCGCGCTTCCAAAAAGCGCCTAGCCCCGGGCGCGGAGACGAACCCCAGCGCTGATCCGGCGAATGCCCGCCACCGAATCGCTTGACTGAAACTAAGTTATTATTAAAATTAGAGTTTCTTGGCGCGGGATGGAGCAGTCTGGTAGCTCGCAAGGCTCATAACCTTGAGGTCAGTGGTTCAAATCCACTTCCCGCAACCAATTTTCCCGTCAGCACCAATAGACCCGCCCCGCCCGAAACCAGAAATGTGACCGGCATCCTTTCTTGCGCCATACCGATGGACGCAAACTTACGGTGTCGTCCGGATGAATCGTGACCGTCCAGCACGGGCGCTCGTCGGTCAGTAGATTCATGTGAAGGACGTTGCCGCATTTGCACGGACACATCATCGCAGCTTGTTCCTGATATCCGTCTTCTTCGACGATATAGAGAACGCGGCGCTCTAGCGTTTCGGGCAAATATTCCTGGACGACGACCGTGCGATAGGCCGGAATGATCCAGTGCGAAATTTTCTCCCGCACCCGCCCAAAGGCTAGACGCGTTCGATCAAGCGTTTTCGATACGGCAGCCCGTGATCTTTTGAGCCAGCCCATCATGACAGTTTCTCCGCCAGTTCCATTTGACCGAGGAGCGGGCGCGTGTCGCCTTTGCCGATATGGCTACCGATCTGTTTGCAGTGTCCGTCTTCCGCGTCGGAAATCAGCTCCATGCTGGCGAGACTGAATGTGACGCTGGCATGTTCGCTGTTTGGCTCTTCGCGATAGGGATGAATTCTGGCGAGGAGTTCATTGACCGCAAGTGACGACGCAAACATGTTGACGCTGATAACAGCCGGCCGGTCGCCTTCAACACCGGAGATATAGCCGTCCTCGGCTTGACGCGCATGTGCCTCTGGGTCGTTACGCCGCAGTCCCGCGGCAGCCACGTCATCCATGTCGAAGAGCCCGCGGCTCAAGAGACTTGATTTGCCCGGCTGGAGATAATGAACCGTCCCGCAGACCTCACTGACACCCGCATCCGCGCTATCGCTTTCATCCGCGACCAGGCGAACCCCGACATCGAAATAGGCTTGATCGTAGTGTGTCGCGAGAATGTTCAGCAGATATCGACCGTCTATCGAATCCATGCAGCCGATCACGATGTCGCATTGTCCGACCTCTCGCACGACGTTTGGTGACCACAGATTTTCCTTGATGGAGATGACGCGCGTCCCGAGACCAATCCGCTCGATCGCATTCTCCATGACTTCGACTTTCGGGCGAAGATCCCTGGCGTCTTGCATCGTTGAATTGACGATGCGGTTGACGTTGCGCTCTTCCATGTGATCGTCATCGACGTTCACAATCTCGCCAACGCCGAGCCGCACAAGTTGCTCGATTGTCGGGCTGCCCGTACCGGAGCAGCCAATCACGGCGACCGACAAGCGCTGCAAGCGTTCAATCGTGCCTTCGTCGAAGGCCTGCGCATGCGATGCCGCGAAGTTCGGCACGTCGACACTTCCCGCATCTGCATACCAGAACAACAGATCGTCACCGATCACGTTGATAAGCTGAATAGGGTGGAGCCTGTCGTCGCGATCCAGATACCGCCCAAACATCTGTCCGTCCGGCAACATGACAGCACTGCCGTGAAAGACATCCGCTTCGACCCAACCGCGTATCATCGGGAGCAGATGTTCGTCACCGTCATCATCGGTCGAGGAGAAACCGGCATAGCCGTTAGGATGGCTATGAATCTTGATCACCGAGTAGCCGTGTTCGGTGGCCTTTTCGAGTAAGTCCGCGATGGCGTCCGGTTGCCAGATCACCGCAGTCTCGGAGCGGTGGGAACATGCGTCGTAAGGGACGATGTGGACTTCACGCACCACGAGGCGATGCCGCCTTGCACCAGCGCGACGACCGCATAGGGCAAGCACGACCGCTTCTTTCCCGTCATGGGGGAAAAGATGTTCGCGCAGTTCAGCGTGTTGATCGCCTGTGAAGGTGAGACTGACAGGAGGTGTATCGGTCATTTTTCAAACTCCCGTTCCAGCCAGTCTTCGACCAGAATGACGTGCGTGCCGAGATTATCCTGACCCGCAATCCACGGGTTCTTCGAGGTGCGATGCCTTGACCAGCGCTGATAGGTCTTTCCGGCAATCTGCTGTGTGGCATCAGTCGCGCCGATCGGGCGACCGTCTTTCCGCTTAATCGCCGGGAAGAAATAGACCATATCGAGCTGGCTCTGCGGATAGCCTGTTTCGAGACGGATCGCGGCTGTGACCGTGCCTTCCGTGTAGCCGTCATGCGTCGGAAAATCATGGATCAGCACCCACTGGGAGCCGTCTGTGACTGCTTCCCACGGCAAGCCGTATTCTTCGAGGAACGCCTCGTCGTCCTCAAGCAGATCAAAATCCCGGCGAAGGTCCATCTAGCCCTCCGTCTGGTCGCGCGGCAGCGCCTTGAACTTCTCGACACCGGGGCGGGTCAGATCGACCTTCTCATCGAGCTCAACCTTGCGCAGCTTCTCGCCCGCGACCTTCACCCGGAGCGTGTAATCTTCAGGCGGCGTCAGTTCAGCCCTGGTCAGAACCTCGCGGCCCGTCGGGCTGGGATCGGCGAAGACGATCTGCTTGCCGTTGACCTTGATCTTATACCCTTTGTGGTTCGGGCCTTTGCCTTTGGCGGCAGCGCCGACATTCTCTTTTTCATTATCTGACATTTTTCATTTTCCCTTGTTGGAAGTGGATTGATGCTTTTGAACACCGATGCCCATTATAGCACGCGTGCTAAATTTGTCAAGCAGTAACTTAGCGCGCTTGACATTTTTAGCAATTTTGCTAATATCCTTCGGGGCGCGAAGCGCCATGAGAGGCTACACACAACTGGAGGAACCATGAGCGACGAGGCCAAAGGCCGAGCTTCGACCGAATCGTTCGGCGCATATCTGAAAAGTCTACGAACCGGCGCCGAGCTATCGCTTCGTGATGTCGAGGAAGCGACGAATAAAGACGTCTCGAATGCCTATCTGAGCCAACTCGAAAACGGCAAGATTTCTAAACCGTCGCCGAATATTCTGCATAGTCTCGCAACCGTCTATGGTGCAGACTATACGAAGATTATGCGCAGGGCCGGCTATGTTGCGCCGGGCGGAACGCGCACGGCAAATCAGAAGCATGGGAAAGCAGCGACGTTCTCGATCGATAATCTTAATGAGGAAGAGGAGCGCGAGCTTTTGAAGTATCTTTCCTGGGTGCGGTCACAGCGGGAGAAATCGTGAGGAAGCCCGATGATAGCAGCCTTACACCCGAGCAATATCGAAAGGTGCGCGCCGAAGCCAAGCGCGCGCTGAACGAATCCGGTGCGCTCGGCCGTTTCCCGACGCCTGTCAGTGACATCATGGCCGCAGCGCGTGTCGAGGAAGTTGAGGATGATGTCCTCAATCCCGGTTTTATCGCAAAGATGCGCCAGAAAGCTGGCGATGCGTTAAAGTCCGCTTTGGGCAAAGTGATCGGCTTGTTCGATGCGGGCGCGAAGCTCGTATTTATTGATCGTAGTCTGCACGTCGTGAAGCAGACGTTCGTCCGTCTGCACGAGGCCGCCCACGGTTTCATGCCGTGGCAAAGCGATCTTTACGCGGTCGTGGAAGACAGTAAGGAATCGCTCGAACCCGGCGTTGCCGATCTTTTTGACCGGGAAGCAAACAACTTTGCGTCCGAAGTGCTGTTCCAACTCGACACATTTTCGGAAGAGGCCGAAGGCCACGAATTCGGCATCAAGACCCCGCTCAAACTCAGCCGCAAATACGGCGCGTCAGTCTATGCGACGGTTCGCCGGTATGTCTTTC
This sequence comes from Pseudomonadota bacterium, assembly GCA_039819365.1. Lineage (GTDB taxonomy): Bacteria > Pseudomonadota > Alphaproteobacteria > Sphingomonadales > Sphingomonadaceae > Parasphingopyxis. Next base: position 18,457 of record JBCBSD010000032.1, on the reverse strand, counting down.
GCAATCATCGCGCTTGCGCTGTCGTTGTGCTCAATCCGCCAGAGTTGATCGAAGGCGACGGCTTTCGTGCTACACTACGACGCGTTGTGCAGTCCCCCTTTTTCACGGAGATTTTCGGTCAGATCGAATGGGCGGATTCCTTCACGCCAGATGATGATATCGGCCGGATGGTTCCGGTGGGCAACCGCCGGATGTCAGGCAGGCAAACACTGGTTCTTACGGATCGCAACGGTGACCAGCACGAGTGTGTTTGCGAAGCCTTCACCCAGACCTATCAGGTTTTCGTGCTCATTCATTCGACCCAGACATTGACGGCATCGAGTATCATCGTTCCATAAAATTTCATATTGCGGATCTTTGGCGTTGCCTTCGGCCCGCGCTCTACTCGCTTCGCTCACCGAGCCCTGCGGTCTCGGCCATCCGGTAACGATCGCTAACGCTTCTGGATGGCGTGCATCTGCGATGCACGGCTTTTGACATCTCAATGCTTGGGGGCTTTGCCCGCATTGAATTCCTTGGGGGCTTTGCCCCCTGGCGCACCGCAAGGGTGTCCCCAACCTTCCTCCGCTGACGCTCCGTGCAGGCCGGGTGATCCCCCTCCCTTGCGTCTTGCACCCCCCATTCTCGCCGAAGGGCAGGGTTGCAGCAGCTGCTGTCAACCCAACCCCAAAGGAGAACAGAATGGAAGAACCAACCGAAAACCAACTTAGGCCATATATCTATGTGGCGTGTCTGGCCGCATATAATTCCGGCTATCTGCACGGCAAATGGATCAACGCCGACCAAGAGGCCGAGGCAATCATTGCCGATATTCAGGACATGCTGGCGGAGTCCCCGATCAGCGATGCCGAGGAATGGGCGATCCACGACTATGAGGATTTTGGCGCGTTTCAGATCAGGGAATACATGACCGCTGAAACCATCGCGGACATTGCGGTCTTCCTCAAAGAACATGGCGAGCTTGGCAGTGCGGTCGCCGATCATCTTGGCGCTGATCTGGACGATGCACGAACCGCCATGACCGACCAATATCTCGGATGCTTTGACTGCCTTTCGGATTACGTGGCGGAGATTACCGAGAGCACTGTCGAGATTCCGCCCTCGCTCATTCACTATATCGATTATGAGGCGATGGCGCGGGACGCCGAAATCAATGGCGACGTCTTTAGCTTACGCGTGGCGGGCGACCTTCACGTTTTCGCGGGGTGCTGACCATGCCCGGCATCTACCAAGACCCTATTGAAATCGTCTGGCAGGGCATCGCCCTGTCCGTCTCATATTGTCCAAGCTGGTCGCCGTCTTATAGGAAGATTTATGGCCATGACATGGCGCACATCGAGGTCAGGTGCGATGATCGACCTTTGCCGATCACCGATACCGGCTATCGCTCGCACTTCATCCCGCGACCAAACGTCGAGGAACATGGAGGCGTTGAGGCCTTTGTCCGCAAATGGCTGGATGAGATCGCCGAGGAAACCGGCTGGACGCGCCAGCATCAGCTAACTCTGTTTTAGATGTAAGGTGCTACGCTATGGCGTCGCAGGGATTACCTTCGGTGCAGTTCTAGTCCGCAGATTAGATTTCATTTGCTCGTATCGAGCCAGAAGGTGTGGATGCACCGATGATTTTCCGTTCGGATCACGGTGACACCCAATCTCCCACTCAATCATGTCCATGTCTTTGAAGTGATCGAGAACCAGGTCGATGGTCTCAGGGCATCCGCTCTGCCACGCTTTACGCAGAGTAGAAACGCACGCCTCCGCACCATGCTCGAACAGCAACTTCACGCTTTCCGATTTTCCAAGTTTACACGACCAGTAGAGCGCGGAACAAGATCGCGAACTCGGATCGGCTCCGGCATCCAAGAGCATAGTTAGCATTTCGATATCACCGCGCATGGCGGCTATTGCGACGATTCCTCCTGAGCAGCGCTGGGGATCAGCCCCTGCGTCGATCAACGCTCTTGTCTTCTCAGCGTCATTCGTCTCGACAGCTAAAAAGAGCGGTAGCCCCTCCTCAAAATTCAACGCTGGTCTTTTGCGCAGAACATTTTGAACGTCGGCCAAAGAGCCTTCCATAATCGCCCGCAGCAGTCTTTCTCTATTTGGCCTAAAAACCTTATTAAATTTCTCACGTATAAACTTCATCTAACCTCGCTGTATTACACATATAATACAGTGATTCGCTAACTTATTCAAGAACTTTATGGAAATTTTGAGCAACGCGCCGTTCTGACCGGGCCGGCGAACTTTCTTGCCGGGGATTCCGGTGCTACTTACCTAGTCGCTTCATTTAAGGCGTTAGGGAGTGAACACATGAGCGATGCTGGCTCTGGCCAAGACCTACCTATACTACCTGTTGGTTTGGGACTTCCTTCCCAACTACCGGGCCTAGCGAACATTGGCCGCGTTCCGGAAACCCTAGCCGAGCAAATTGATGAGCTGGAACACCCAAGCAGGTCGCCAGATCGCTCCCTCGATAGCCTTATGATGCCACGCAAAAGCAGAGCCGACGCTGGCGACTCCGTGCTCCCCGGTGTTATTGATGCATTGGGGGAGGGGCCTGACCGGATGGCTAGGATTGGGCAACTCCTACTGCGCGCGCCACTCTACACTTCGCGTCAGATACAGGAAATCTGCGAGCAAGCCGAAGCGTTCGCCGAAATTAGCGAGGCCGGTTTCGAAGAGACAGAGCTTGGCGTGATGTTCGACTTTCGGTTGCTGGAAAGATTTGTTTTGCTTTTTGAAGGTTTCAAAGAAAAGAAACCCCCCAAAAAATTTCAAATCGAGCTACCCGCTCTCTATCTGCATTTGATTGCCGACTACGAAGCTAAAGTCAGCCACTCTTCGGCGTCTTCGGGCCGGTCCGAGTTTAAGATCGAGATCGCTGGTTTCGGGGGCGGCAAGGGTAGATCAAAAAAAATCAAGACGAGCAGTGGTTCGTCTTCTCTGAAAGGTAATTCCAGTGCGCAATGCCTTGGAATTGCGAAGCTCAGGATATTTGAGAATAGCAAAAAGGAGATAATCAGAGCAGTTGAAATTGATAGAGTTGTTGGTCCTGCGGCTTATTTTGATGATTCATCCGATCGATACGCGACACCTCCTGAAGTCGAAGCTAACGCACTGATATCTAGGCTTGGTGGAGAAACCAATTCCGACGGAGCAATATCGTTCGGTATCGAGATTGAGAGGGGGGCTTGGATGGACTTTGGAACAAATGTTGACGTGTCGAACATTTTTCCAGGCATTTCGGGTACAGTAGTTGTGAAAGGTAGGTCTGAATGTCTATCGTCCATTCAGATTGAGGTTTCAGTGCCGCCAGATAAGCTGCTGTATCTGAAAGGGCCGCATGAGGAATCGCTTCGCATGTTTTTGGCGACAGATAGCGATTGAGCTAATAGCATCGGCCCTGTAGATAAAAATATTGTGCGATTGAAAAAATCTGTGTTACGATTCTTGTGAAATTTGGTGGTGTAGGCAATCTCTTTTTCGCCGAATCGTGCAATACTTACACATTTAGCTACACACCGCCTTTTCAAATTGCTAAAAACCTAATAATATCAATTGCATACAGTTAGGTTGTTCGGTCTCATAACCTGAAGGTCGTTGGTTCAAATCCAACCCCCGCAACCAGCTTTATCCAGAACCCGTCAGCCGCCGCATTGTTTTGTCAATTGGCGCTCGTCGTCACAAGGTGACTATCCTGACCCTGATCGAGATACAGGTTCGCTAATCACTATCAGAAACTAGCTCTTTACGAAGGTGCTACTTGGCCGTTGCTCTGCGCAGAACGCGGACTCTGCGTGCTTGGGCGTCCGTTTGCGGTTGGACCTCGTCGATTATCTCTTTCGCCTGGGCTTTTGCGCCAGATGCGATGAGCGTTGATGCGTATTCGAGCAGTGTTGCCGGATTGACGACTTCCTGCAGTTCGATAACCCTGTCTAGCCTCTCTCGTCCAAGATCGAATTCGCCGATCGAGGCCAAGGCGCGACCACAATACCAGTAAACGTTTTCCGCCATCCGCGGATGGCGCTCGATCCATTCCGTTTCAAGCGCTTGGATCGCGCCAGCTTTTTTCTCGGCAACATAGGCATCGAGCAACAGCCGCCAATGCTTCGGATTTTTGTGCGACACTGAGCAGAGCGGCAAGAGCACCTCTGTCGCTGCCGATGCCTGGCCTATCTCAAGCAGGGCGCTCGCACGCAGGATGATGCTTTCGTAACGCTCATCCCCTTCGAGGATTTCTGCCGCTTGAGACGGCTTTCCTTCATCGATTAGAAAGCGCGCGAATTCCCGCGCATAGGCCGGTGAGTTTTTCTCTGCGCCGGCATGCCGGGCGAAAAAGTCCGCATCCGCATTGACCCGGGCGCGGCGCGCCTCCTCCGCCAGAAGCAGGGCCTCTACCGGCTCTTTGTCGATCTCCGGCGCCGGCAAGGTAGCCTCCGCATCGGAGCCGCTCGCACCGGTAAAGGCCTCCACCATACGCTGGACATTGAATTCGACCATTTCGCGATTGACGTGCACGAGATCGTCGGCCCAGGAGATCCGGCGGTCGCTCAAGGTCACCGTTTCGTAACTCGGAAAATATGTTACGTTATCAAAACGGCTGACGACATGCTCCGCAACGGTCCGGAGCAGCGATTTTGAATAGCAGTTGGCGGTTATCACATCGAGGTGCCGGTGCGTCGCAGCCATCGGCACGGGCGAGACGGTCAGCAAAACCTGAAAGTCCGGACGAGCATTGGCAAATATGATCTTGAACGCCTCGATCAGATAGTCCGCACACTCCTGAAAATCGAGAACGTGAAATGAAAAGCGGTCCGGCCAGCGTTTGATCACGGACGGTAGCGGTGTGGTGTTGAGATATGTTTGCGCCGCCTCGTCCCACCAGAGCTCGGTCAATCCGAGTGTCATGATCAATACCCGGCAATCGGAGATCGTCTTCGTAGCCTTTTTCAGTCCCTCCCGCCGCGCGCGCACCAGATCGAACGGCGCTGCGCGCAGGCTGTTGACCATGTGCAGATCGACAAACTTATCCGGCGCCAGTTCGACAAAACCGAGCTCTTCATCGAACGATTGCTCGCCGAACGCCCAGGCTATCTCATTATATATCGATGGCGAGCCGAAATTGTTGACGACGAGCGGATCAACGCCGGCAAAGGCCTCCGTCTCGAACAGTTCGCGCATCGGTATGCGAAATCCGCGATCGCTCAGCCCCTTTTCGATATGGCGAGCAAAACAGGAGCCAATCGTGAAGATCGGTTCGCCCGGCTCCAGTCGAAACGGCACCTCGAATGCAGGACGAGCGATCGGCTCGACCCGATTCTCCTCGGACCGCATACCCCAGTTGGCCACCGGATTGTTACGACGCGTTTGCAATGCTTCGAGACTATTCAGCTTTTCCAGAGTCATCGAATATTCCTGAGTCAAACCATTGCGCGGTGAAATCGTGTCATCGAGTCCGAATCTTCAGCTTAATAGGAGAAGGACCGCGGCCGCGCGACAAAGCAAATATGACCGCTATATGTGATCATGCGGTGGTTCAGCTGCTTCACGCTCAAATTTGCATCCCGCCCTTCGCGAAGAATTCGCTGGTGCAGCGGCGATGCCTGCTCGAAGAAACGCGCGAACCGTTTCCGTTGCCGGGTATATGATCGGTATATCAGGGTCAGGCTATCGATTCCCGGGCGAAACTCTTCGACGATCAGCCCATTGTCTTTGCACAGCTTTTGGAAACCGTAGATCGTGAAGTTCCAAAGGCTGAGGGAATGATAGGGTTCGAGTTGCGATGCCGAACCCACAAAGGCTCCGCCGGGCTTCAGGACTCGGCGGATCTCGCGGATTACGGCATGCGGATCCTCGACATGCTCGAACACCTGGTGGGAATAGACAAGGTCGAATATGCCCGTGTCGTAAGGGAGGTTCTTCCCGTCATAAGTGTCGAAATTGGCGTCAGAACGACTGCGTGAGAGCACCTCGGCCGATTTTTCGATGTCCACACCATGGTATGCGATATTCGCGTCGAGCCGGTTGAAGAGATCGAGTGCCCTGCCGTCTCCGCAACCCAGGTCGAGAACCGAAATGTCGCGGCTGTCGCCAATGATGCGGGTGGCCAACTTTGCCGATGTATACTGCTCGGCGTGATCGCCGGGGATCGCGTCGCCGACTTCGGTCCAATAGACAGTCTGATCGTAACTTTGTGCCGTATCGTTCCCCATCAAGGCGCCCTTTTCTGGAAAAAGAACACCGTATGTGCGGTCAAAGATGTCAACGCTCTAATCGGTACCGACGCGGCCTTGAGATCGTCCGGTGTGATGTGCTCGGTAAGGTCGACACGATCAAAGCCCCTGAAGGCCAGCTCGATACGGTCGTAAAAGTCCTCCGTTCCGAACGAGCGGACGTGATCGAATTGCCCGAACAGCTCGTCGCGCTGTTCATGGCTCATCTCGGGCGACATATCCTCGCGGTAATGCGGCGAGAAGAAAGGCACGACGAAGATATGAAAACCGCCGGGCATGATCGCGTCGTTCATTGCAAGCAGGGACGTGGTGAGATCGGCCGGAATATGTTCCAGAATATGCGAATGCACCAGACCTTGCACGCTCTCATGTTGCAGATAGTCAGCAGGCTGGCGCAGATCGATCTGCCGCATCGGAAGTTCCATCCACGGATAGGCGGAGGGATCGACATCTGCCGGAACATAGCTTTCGCCATAGACTTTGTGCAGGAAAGCTGAGGTGCCGGGCTCGGGTGCAAAGTGCACGACCGGCGCGCCATTCGGTTCGGGCGCGAGCCGCTGCAGCACAAGACCGAGAAACCGTCCGCGTTCGAAGGATCCGCACTGGGTGCAGCGAACGGCTTTACGTTTGCGATAGTCGCCGAATTCTGTACCCCCGCACAACGGGCAGGTGGCCGATAACGTTTCGTTCCCGGCTACGGTAGCCTGTCTATTCATAGATAATGTTCCGCCAATAGATGTATCTCAGCCTGTTACTGCCCGGGCTGAATCGGGGCAAAAGTCCCCCCAGCGACCGATCAAGTCAAGATCGAGGCGGCGGCGGCCATATTCGACCAATTTTCCAATGGCTTCATCGTTTTTGCCCCCGCGATTGAATGTATCAAACAAGCTTTCCTGAAAGCCGCCATGGCTGAAAGTCTGGGTACGATAGTCGGAATTGACGAGAAAAACAGGCACGTCGTTGGCCGCAGTGTGCCACTTGAACCACAGATCGTCCGCTGTGGGGGCGATCTCGAGCGCGCTTCGATAGTCGATCACCGATGGATGAAAAAATTGCGTATCATACAAAATGCCGTCTTTTCCGGTAGGAAGGCAAAAAATACCGGGATTCTGCCTAACCTTGCTTCTCATCCAGGATCGGTACTGCATGAGAGCGCCGTCGCTGTGCCGGATGTAATGCCCCCGAAACGCGATGACACAGCGCCAGCGCTGGTAATGGGCCATCAATGTGCTCATCCAGTCCGGCGGATAGATGGTATCGTCGTCAGCGGTCGCGACGAGCCGCTGTTGCCCCCAGTTTTCCAGAAGGAACGGCAGGAGTTTGCGATATGACCCGATATTGGGAACGAGACCGATGCTGAACCGGCCGTCTGACGCTTGCTCGATGTCCTTGAGCGCGGCAGGCACAGCTTCACCAACCCCTTTGTCGATCAGAAACGGCTCGCGAGAGAGATAAAGGCGAACCGACAGGTTCGGATAGTCTTGCGCCAATAGCGAATCGATCGTCCGCGGAAGCGCGTCGAAGCGGCTGCTGATCGCCGTCAACGAAACCGTGACTGCAGGCGTGTCCTGAACGTTCGCTGCGACCATCGATTCCGCCTAAGGCCTCAATGCACCTGGGATGTTCAGTTCCCCCAGGCCGCTCGGCTCACTTTGGTCGTGGCGCCACAGTCGCAGCGCAAAACTCCGCCGGAAATCCTGCAGTTGCTGGCGTTTGCTTCGCGCCGTCGAGTGCGAAAGCGTGGCCGGCCCCGCGAAGCAGAAAACCAGCGGGCATTCCAGCTCACGATACGCATGCGGGCCGATCGCCTTCTTGACCCGCTCGCGAAACTCAACGTCTCCGCGCGATCGCACCGACGCAAAGGGCCCCAGCGTGTCGAATACGGACCGGCGGTACATCGAGCTCATCGTGCCATCGCCGGTCAGTTTGAAATCATGTTCGATTTGCAGTCTGCCGTCGGCGTCAAACCGCAGGTGCCGTGCAGCGCATAACGCCAATTGGGGATGTTCTGCGAACTGCTCGAGCTGCGCGCGGAATCGTTCAGGATGCGCAAAATCGTCGGCATCCTGAATAGCAACGAATTCCCCGGAGCATTGCGCGAGAGCAACGTTACGACCCGTATAAGGGCCATGGTTCCGATCGAGTGCGATAAAGGTGATCCGCTCATCGCGTTCTGCGGCCCGCTTGATGGCCTCGACATTTTCCGGATCGCTCGCATCGTCGACGATGAAGAGTTCGATGTTGCGATGCGTCTGATTCAACACGGAATCGACCGCGTGTCCGAATAGCTCCAGATCCGGATTGAATGTCGACATGATCACCGAAATCAAGGGGCCGTCGGTTCTGGCGGACAATCCGGACAATTGGCCGGACAGATTCTTGAACAAATCGTATGTGGATTGGCCTTCAAATTCGAGCGCGCCGACATTGATGGTCTCAGCGAGGCCATCGTAGAGCGCGTTCAAAGCCGAAAAATCGCCGATCGCGCACCGTGCGAAAGCATTGAGTTCGGGATCGGCTACCAACGGCAGGTTTTCGGTGATCTGACGTTCGTCTTTCAAGGTGCTGGCCATGGCGAGCACGGCCGCTGGCTCTCCATGCAGATGATAGGGCCAGTCGAGGCTGGTGATCGCAAGTTCTGCGAGCTCCTTGCTGTAGGCCCGAATCAGTTCGGTTATCTCGACGAGGTCCAGGTCTTCATCGGCAAGCGAGCCAAGCAGCGTCGCAACCTGCGCTTTATCAGGGTCGCTCGCAAGGGCGGCGACCAGTCGTTCCTCGGCGGGCGCCGCGCTGCGGAGTTCGCCTACGCTGAGGTCGAGTCGGTCGTACAGATCCGGGCTGCCGGCGCTCAGCAGGGCTGGAGCCACCTTTGCAAGAATGTCCGGCCGCCCGATCACTTCCTTCTGGCCGGTAAACGATATCATTTCGACAATCAGCGCGATCGTCTCGTCATCGCAATAGCGGCTGGCGCCGTCGATATATCTTGAAACGCGCCGGCCGTTGACTTGCCGGCGCATGAACGTCTGGGGCACCATTGCGACGACAAGCGCAACGAACCGGCTTTCGGGGATAGGGCCGGCCAAAAAGGTGAATAGCTCGACGAGCAGTTCCGGTTTTTCCTCGCAGATGGCGAGCGCATGCGAGCAAAGCGTTTCTGCAAATTCCGACTGTGCGCCTAGTGCGCGTACTGCATCGGTGAGCGCCGCGAATTCCGATACGCCGCAGGTGCAAAGATAGTCGTCTCTATCGAATGCCGCCTGCAAGAAATTGTAGACGAGCTCTATCTCCCCTTCCTCGGCAAGCATTTTCAGCCAGCCTCTGACTATTCCGCTGCCGAGCTTCTGACGGAGGCCTCGTCCGCCCTCGCCGTGGACGAATTTCGCAAGTGTCTTGCGCGCGTCCCAATATGAATTGGCGGCACTGCTGAACGCCCATACGAGCGCAGTTTCCTTGCTCGTTTCGGTGCTGATCCATCCCTGCAAGGGCCTTATAAAACGCCTGAAAACGTGCTGAAGGCTAGCTGGGTCTTGAAACAGCGCTGTGGCGCGGCGGCGTAACACTCTTTGGTTTGAAGCTACGACATCGATCCGATGCTTGATCGGGACAGCCGGCAGTCGCGGCAGCGCCAGGCTGTCGTAAAAGCGGTTGTCGGGCAGCGCCTCGAGCGTCTGGAGCAGGTCGGACAGTGCCATGCAGGACAGCGCTAGAACGGGCGTTCGACAGACGAAACGCTGCTCATCGCTCCGCGCGATATCGACCCCGCGCCAATCGCTGCTTTCCGGCATTACTTCGGCTAAAGCGACCGCCGCCCGGTGCCCGTTGAGATCGAACTTGCGCGTCATAAACGACGCATAGTCGGAAGGATAGCGTAGCGCGGGCGAAATGACGACGACCGGGGTCCTTTCGTCCAGCACGTCCTGCTCGCAGAACGCCGCGATCTTCTCCTGCGCCTCCCGATTGGTCGCGTTCTCGCCGATGACGAGGCCGTGCTGGCAGCCGGACTGTTGCTCTGCCGCGATACACAGCGCGGGCGTCGGCCCCTCGTTGCTTTCGTCAGTGACCTGGGAGGTCAATATTATGGGGTCGCCGGCATCGTGCAGAGAGCCGACATCGCCCTTCTTGTCCCAGGTTTCGGCCAACAGCTTTGCGGCTTCAGGCGATCCGCACAATACTCCGGCAACGACCGGCGAGAGCTGCCATTCGCCCGCGACGAAAGACGCATCCGGTCGGGCGATGCCTTCGCTCACAAGTATGGGGGCGACATCGCCGGGGCCGATAGCTTCACCAAGTATCGAGACGAGCCGCTCCGGCAGACTTGCTGACTTGAATTCCCATAGCACCGGCGCTTGCGGGTCCGGATTGGTATCTTCGAGCCGGTTCAGAAAAGTCGACATATTCCCGCCGCCCCCGTCGCCGTTCCGGCCGACCAAATCTTTACCGTCGACGACCGAAATGTCTGTTCGGCTGCCAAGATCGGACCCGGCACCGGCTACGGCTCCCCGATTGCAGATCAGCGACCAGATGGCATTGTCTTCCAACCGTTCATCCGAGCTGCCCAGGCCGCGCGGTCTTGAGAGATAATAGCTGACCGGCAGATATTTCCCCAAATCCTGAAAGCGCGACTGAAGCTCAGAGGGGTCCGCGTTCTGGACGCGCGCCTCTATAATGGCCTGGCAGGTTGCTTCGAGGCCGGGGGGCAGTGCGGAGGAAACTTCGAGAAGGATCCGCTCGACGTCGTTCAGCCGGGTCCCCAGAACCAACGCTAACGCTACATAACGGGAGCCAGAGGCGCCAAGACCGGCGTCCCAGGCCGCCTTGGCATGCAGAAAGGCACGCTCGGGTTGATCGTCCGCCATATGGGCATCGATCCGGGCGATAGATTCGAGGCCGCTATACAGCCTTTCCGCGGCATCGGGGCCGAGTTTTGCATCGATTTCGGCCCTCGCATCGGGCGGCATCGCAAAAATCGCGAGCCAGAATTGTTCGTACGCGCGGTGCCAACTGAGCTGGTGCCCGGTTCGGCCGCGGAGCCTGCGGTGTCATCGATCAGTTCGATTGCCGAACCCACATCAGCTTCGGAAAAGCCGATCGGCAGAGTTTCTGCGCCGTATCCAGTGGCGTCCAGATAGGCCGGCATGGCTTCGAAACGATGCGTCTCTGTACCGACGGCGTATAGGAGCACGCGGCGCGCCGAGAAGCGCGTCTTCTCGCGACAGGCCTCTTCCGACGGCAACACGCCATAGATTAACGAGAGGACTATGCGCGCCTCATCGCTCGTGCAGGTGCTATTCTGCTCTTTGCCCCGTGGTTTCGTGGAGGCGGGCGCCTTACGTTTTTTCAGAAGAGACTTTAGGGGCATATATTCCCAGATTTGGCGAGCAAATGCGCTAGCAACATCTATTTGATAAAGGCTGAACTACCGCGCCCGGTGCCGAACCAATATTTGCGCTCAAACGATTGATTGGACGCAAATTTTGTCGCCGCTTTGTCTTCCTGACCGCCCGATGTCAAGAACGGTATGCGATGCAGTCCGATACCGCGCTTTGCCGGCGCTGATGGAACGGAGACTGACAGTATCGGTGTATCGCCTGGCGCTTGCGACACCGCTCTTCGGTTTTCGCAGCCGGTCAAACCTATATACGCTACAGCCGGGCCGCCTTTCCCGTAGCGCGCCGGTTCGCGCAGAACAGCGATGGTCGTTTCGATCAGCGATAGAGCGAGGATCGACGCATATCCCGCCGCCATAGTCGCGTTTTAAAGGGTTTTTCGCACTACAGTCCGAATGGGCTCGATTGATCGGCCAGCTTCTGCTTTTGACGCCGATCAAAATGGCATGTCTTTCCAATGCTATGCTCGATGCTATGAAAAAGCGGCGAAGAGATCGACGCGAATGATCTGCGCGAACGGGCTGGAGGATCTGCATGGGCGAGGATATCGGGAAAACCGACTTCGACGAGACCGATTATGACGCCTTCCGCGCGCGCCTGCGCAACGAGACGAAAATCCTCAAAAACTGGTTCGAAGACCGCCGCTTCGACACAGCAGATCGGTTTACCACGGGGCTCGAGATCGAGGCCTGGCTGATCGACGAAAACTGCCTGCCCGCGCCCAATGCCGATGAGTTTATCGCAACCGCCAATGACGAGCGCGTGGTGCCCGAGCTGTCCAAATTCAATTTCGAAATGAACGCCGATCCCCAGCCTCTATATGGCGATTGTCTGGATGCGACCTATCGCGAAATCGATCAACTCTGGAGTCGTTGCAAACGGGCCGGAGCCACGCTCAATCTGAAGCCGCTGACCACAGGCATGCTTCCGACCGTGCGCGACGAGATGCTGCAGCCGGCTTGGATGGCGAGTGCCAACCGCTATGCGGCGCTGAACAATGCGTTGCTCAAGGCGCGGGAATCCAAGCCGCTCCATATCTGTATCGAGGGCGAGGACCGGCTCGATTATCGCTGCGATCACATCATGCTCGAAGCGTCCTGCACCTCGCTCCAGGCGCATCTGAAGGTCAATCAGGACGATGCCGTGCGCGTCTATAACGCGTCGACTCTGGCATCGGCGCCGCTTGTGGCGGCCAGCGCGAATTCGCCGTTCCTCTATGGCAATTCGCTATGGGCGGAGACGCGAATCCCGGCCTTCGAACAGTCGACCAGGGTGCACAGTTTTCCCGATCGGGAGGGGCGGGACGTTCTGCGCGTCACGCTGGGCACGGGTTATCTGCGGCATTCGCTACTCGAACTCTTCCTCGAAAATCTCAGCTATCCTGTCCTGCTGCCCATGCTTCGCGAGGATCACGGCGACCTGCCGCATGTCCGGCTGCAGAACGGGACGATCTGGCGCTGGAACCGGCCGATCATCGGCTTCGATGGCGAGGGCGTGCCGCATTTGCGGGTCGAGCAACGGGTGATGCCGTCCGGCCCGACGGTGACGGATATGGTCGCCAATCTTGCGTTCTATTATGGCCTCGCCCTCGCTCTCGCGCGGGCGGACACGCCGCCGGAAACCGAAACGCCGTTCGAAGACGCACGGGCGAATTTCTATGCCTGCGCCAAAAACGGCCTGGCGGCGCGGGTGCGCTGGGCGGGCCGCGCGACCGACATACGCGCGCTGTTGCTCGAGGAGCTGTTGCCCGCCGCCAAGGCGGCGCTCGCCGAAGAGGGCCTGAATGCCGAATGCCTCGACCATTATTTCGATGAGGTACTCGGCGAGCGCATCGCGTCGGGCCAGACGGGGGCGGAGTGGCAGCGGCGCTACTACCGTGCCACTGGCCGCAATTTCCAGGCGCTGACCGAGCGCTATGCCCAATTGCAGGCGGATGGAGAGCCGGTGCATCGATGGCCGATCTGAGCGTCGCCGCCGCGCCCCCTATACTCGATCGGATCGATTATTTGCCCGACGGCCTTTGGCAGGCAGAGCCGCGCGACACCTGCACTATCTTTCCCAACCCGACCCTGATCGAGCTGACGGGCGAACGGCCCGCGCCGTTGTGCCTGACGACGCTGTTGCACGGCAACGAAACGACGAGTTTTTTCGTATTGCGCGCTCTGGCGGAGCGATATCGCGACCGGCCTTTGCCGCGCAGCCTGACGATTTTCGTCGGCAATGTGCGGGCCATGGCGGCGGGGGTCCGTTTCCTTCCGGATCAGCCCGATTTCAACCGCATATGGGCCGAGGGCGATACGCCCTATCACAGGCTTGTCCATGAGGTCGCCGACATCGCCCGGGCGCAGGGTCCGTTCGCGAGCATCGACATCCATAATAACAGCGGCACCAATCCGCATTATGGCTGCGTCAATGCGCTGCGGCCGGCCGATCTGCACCTCGCCGCCATGTTTGCCAGCATCGGCGTTTACTACCGTAACCCGCCAACGACCCAGTCGATCGCCTTTTCCAGCTTCTGCCCCGCGGTCACAGTCGAATGCGGCCGCAGCGGCGACGAAGCCGGGATCGCGCGCGCTGTCGATCTCGTCGAGCGCACGATGCGCCTCGACAGCTTTCCCGATACGCCGCCGCCCGACGATGCCATGAGCCTGTACCACACGCTGGGCGCGGTGCTGATCGATCCGGATTGCGATTTCGCCTTTGGCGGAGAGACGTCGCAGCTCAGCTTGCGCCCCGATCTCGAAACGCTGAATTTCACCGATCTTCCGGCCGATACGCAATGGGCGACAGTACGTGATCCGGTTTCGCCGCTGCGCGTCGTCGACGAGCATGGCGGCGATATTACGGCGCAATTCTTCGTGCGCGATGGCGATACGATCCGGCTCCGTCGCCCGGCGACCCCGGCGATGGTGACGCAGGATCGGAACGTTATTCGCCAGGACTGTCTATGCTATCTGATGGAGCCGCTCTGAGGCCGAGTTTATTTGCGCAAAATCAAATCGACGACGGCGCTGCTCGTTATGGTGAGCGCCGAATCACAGGGCCGACGCCCGCTATCACCAGGAGAGACTGCCTATGTCGCATACGCCCCACGAACTGGCCGAAGAGTTTCCGGACCATGTCGACAAGCTGCACGACCTGAAAATGTCCAACGCGCGTTTTGCTAAGCTCGCCGAGGAATATCACATGGTCAATCGCGAGATTCATCGGATCGAGAGCGAAGTGGAACCGGCAACGGACGCCCGGACGACCGATTTGCGCAAGCGACGTCTCGAACTGAAGGACGAGGTCAATGCGATGCTGGTGACCGCCTGAGGCCGAGCGGCGCGGCGGTTCGCGCCGATTGCGGAAAATCCTTGCGTCTCCCGTGCAATCGCGCTGTTGATGGCGCGATGACCGAGACTGCCGATCCGATCCGCGTCGCCGCGCTGTATCGCTTCACGCCTTTGGAGAATCGCGAGGCGCTGCGCGAACAGCTGATCGCCCGGTGCCGCGCGTGCGGTGTGAAGGGCACCATCCTGCTTGCGCCCGAGGGAATCAACGGCACGATTGCCGGCGCGCAGGCGGGCCTCGAAGCCGTGCTTGACGATATCCGTGCGCTTCCCGGTTGTGCCGATATCGAAATCAAATTTTCAGCTGCGCCGGAGATGCCTTTTTACCGGATGAAGGTCCGGCTGAAGCGCGAGATCGTGACGATGGGCGAACCGCATATCGATCCGGCCGGCAATGCGGGCGACTATGTCGCGGCGGAGGACTGGAACGCGCTGATCGCCGATCCCGACACGATCGTAATCGATACGCGTAACGACTACGAAGTGGCCGCCGGCACATTCGAGAAGGCCGTCGATCCCAAAACGCCAAGTTTTCGCGATTTTCCCGGCTGGTTTCGGGAAAATCGGGACACGCTGCTTGCGGGCAGGGACAATCCGAAGATCGCGATGTTCTGCACCGGCGGGATACGCTGTGAAAAGGCGACGGCGCTGCTCAAGGCCGAGGGACTGGACGCGGTCTATCATCTGAAAGGCGGCATCCTCAAATATCTGGAGACGGTCGCGCCCGAGGACAGCCGCTGGCATGGCGAATGTTTCGTGTTCGACGAGCGCGTCACGGTGACGCACGGGCTGGAAGGCGGAAGCTATGCTCTGTGCCGCGCCTGCCGCATGCCCGTGAGCCAAGCGGATCGGGCCTCGCCGCACTATGCCGAAGGGGTCAGCTGTCCGGCCTGTCATGCCAGCCGGACCGCCGAGCAGCGGCGCGGCTATGCCGAGCGCCAGCGCCAGAGCGAATTGGCGGCGGCGCGAGGCGAAGCGCATGTCGGCGCGGAGCTGCCGGACCATGACTGACCGTCCGATCCTCTACAGCTTTCGCCGCTGCCCCTATGCCATGCGCGCGCGCATGGCGCTGCGCATCGCGGGCCAGGGCTGCGTCCTTCGCGAAGTGCTGTTGCGCGACAAGCCCGACGCCATGATCGCCGCTTCGCCAAAAGCCACGGTGCCCGTGCTGGTATTGCCAGACGAAACGGTGATCGACGAAAGTCTGGACGTCATGCGCTGGGCGCTGGCCATCGATGACCCGGAAGGCTGGCTGGAGGTGGATGCGGCAGCCTGCGACGCGTTGATCGCGACGAATGACGGGCCGTTCAAACATCATCTCGATCGCTACAAATATGCGACGCGGCACGATAGCGATCCGATCGAACACCGGAATGCGGCTTCGGCGATCCTGTCGGAACTCGACGGGCGGCTGGTGGGGCAGGGCAATTTGCTGCGAGACGAGCGGTCATTTGCCGATATCGCGCTGTTTCCCTTCATTCGCCAATTCGCGGCGACCGACCGCGACTGGTTCGATGCGCAGCCATGGCCGGCGCTGCGCGCCTGGCTCGATCGTCATATCGGATCGGCGCTGTTCAAATCGGTAATGGGAAAGTTCGGGCCTTGGTCTCCAGGCGATCCCGAAACGCGCTGGCCGGAAAATGAGGCCCGGGACGCGGCCTGACCCGAAGGATGCTTTCGCGCGAGTGTGGCTCTAACGACTGGTCGCGACGTTTTTCGCAGCCGCTTCGTCGAAGCTCTGTTCGCCGCTTTGCTGCGCGGCCCAATAAGCGACCTGATCGAGCGGCATGATGCGGTTGAAGGATATGCCGGCATGCTTGTTGCCGACCCAGCGAATGACGCTGGCCCGTACAGGCAGTCCTTCGATTTCAACAACGGCATCGAGACCGGCGTCCATGTACCTGCCGGTTGCTACCTTCACGCCGCCTTGGGAAATATCGAATACCTGCAACCGTTCATGCGCGTCGCCGATGCTGACTTTCGCCATCCCGTCGATGCTGAGCCGCGGCGCGCGCGGCGCCATGCGACCGCTATGCGGCGCGAGCACTTCGTGAACGTCGATGGCGTGGTCGAACTCTATTCCGGCCCGGCCGTCCTGCACCCAGCGAACGGTGCCGCTGGCCAGAGCGCCCGCCTTGAATTCGATCTGGACGCGCGTATCGGTTTCGATGGGGGCGAACACTTCGGTCATCACGCCGCGGCTGGAGATATTGCGGATCAGACACAGCTCCTGAACCGTGTCGGTGACGATCTTTCCCGCCTGCAATACGCTCATATAGCGTTGGCCCGACCGACGGTCGGCGGCTTGCGGCGGTTTTTCCGAAAGCGAGATCGTCGTGAATTCGGTCAAACCCGTGTCGCCCAGCATTGGATATCCCCTTATGGCTTTCTCTCGACCGATAAACACACATATAGACTATAAGTTCCAACAAACATAAAAATTATTTGAAAAATGGAATCTATAGTTACCATTAGTTCATTTATATTAACCGGTGTTTGCGATATATGGTTAGGAATATCTGAATAGTGAGGTGCGGCTGTGTCTATAGCCGCCTTTTTTGGGCAGGCATTAGGCCATGGCGAATTGCGTTTCTCTCGGATATGCAGACGCCGAAGGAGCTGGCCATGAACGATCCCAAACTGCTCGAAGGGATTCGCGTCGTCGACATGACGAGCGTGATTTTCGGGCCCTATGCGACACAGACACTGGCGGATTGCGGTGCGGATGTCGTCAAGGTCGAGTCGCCGACCGGGGACCAGTTCCGCTCGGCCGGCAAGCCTGCCAATAATCGCGGCATGGGCGCCTGTCACATGACGCTCAATCGCGGCAAGCGGTCGATCGTGCTCGATCTGAAGGACGAGGACGACCGGGCCGTGATGCGCGATCTGCTCGCGACGGCCGATGTTTTCATTCACAATGTCCGCGCCCATGCGATCGAGAAACTGGGTTTCGGCTACGAGGCGGTGCGCGAATTCGCGCCGGACATCGCCTATATCCATTGCACGGGTTTCGGCTCGGACGGCCCCTATGCGCCGCTTCAGGCCTATGACGATGTGATCCAGGCCGCCAGCGGGATGACCTCGATGCTGCCGCGCGCCGACGATAACCCGGCACCGCGCTTCGTTCCGGCGGCGATTGCCGACAAGGTGTCGGGGCTGCACGCGGCCTATGCGACGCTGACCGCCGTGATTCACAAGCTGCGGACGGGCGAGGGGCAATTCGTCGAGGTGCCGATGTTCGAAAGCTTCACGCACTTTTCGCTCGAGGAGCATCTGTACGGCGCGACCTTCGATCCGCCCGTCGAGAGCATCGTGTACAAACGCCAGGCCGAGCCGACCCGCCAGCCTTTCCCGACCGCCGACGGCCATGTCGCCATTGTACCCTATACGGACGCGGATTGGGGCAAGCTGCTGACGGTGCTGGGCGACCCCGAATTCGTCGAGAAGGAACCGTATGACACGCCGCTCGGGCGGTTCCGGAACCAGCCGGGCATTTTCAC